>CAYZCL010000031.1:0-19234 GCA_964476595.1 uncultured Desulfobacteraceae bacterium | reverse complement strand
TCGATCCAGCCGTCGAACTTGGTGTTGACCGCGAAGATGCGCGTCTCGTCGTAGGTGATGTTGCCCACCGTGCGGATCTTCTTCACCAGCTTCTTGCGCTGCACGCGCCCCAGGCGCACGCCCATGTTCTGCATGGTGACCGGGTCGATGCGGATGGTGGAGGCGGGTTCCTTTTCGCCGCCCTCTTCCTCGTACACCGGCACCAGGTCCATGCCCATGGGGGATTTGCCCGGTTTCCGGCTGATGTATGAAGGATTCATGGGCGAAGTCCAGTACTTGATCTTCTTGCCCGTCTTGGGGTCCACCATGCCGGCCTTGAGCTCGTCGGCGGCCGCCAGGGCCTCGGGCGGCGCCATGCGGCCGATCGTGAACAGGGTGCCGGACAGGCCCGCGGCGACGGCGTACAGCCCGACAACGGCGCTGCAAATCAGTAACATTCGTTTCATTATGCTTTCCTCTCCGGTTAGAGCGATCCGCCGAGAATCTCTTCCAGCTCCGCGCGCTTTCGGTAGACCGTGTACAGGTAGCTGGCGGCCTGCAGCTCGAAGCGCAGCAGACGGATCTGGGCCGCGATCATGGTGTTGAACTCCACCTTGCCCACCTCGTAGGCCGAGAGCGAGGCGCTGGCCCACTGGCCGGCCTGCAGCAGCAGTGCGTCGCGGAAAAGCCGGTAGTTCTGCTGGGTGTCGCGGATCCCGGTGGCCAGCGACGCCACCTGGTAGGGCAGGCTCCTGACCAGGTTGCGGTAGGTTTTGAGCGCCGCCTGGTGGCTGCGGCGGGTGGCACTCAGCCGGGGGGTCTGGCGGCGCTTCCGCCACACCGGCAGGTTCACGGTCAGCGACGCGCTGAACAGGTCCGAGCGCGACTGGCCGCTGTCGCTGTCGTCCCGTTGACCGTAGGCCAGCTTGACGTCCATGTCCGGCCAGTAATCCTTGCGGGCCAGCTGGATTTCGACCCCAGCCATGTCGATCTCGGCCTGCCGGATCCTGAGCTGCGGGTTGGTCTGCAGCACCCGGGCCTGCAGGCGCCCGGCATCCAGGGAAAGACCCGGAAAGGACAGTCCGGCCGGCGGCGGCACCGCCTGGAAGGCCGGACGGTTGAGCAGTGCGTTGATCCGTTCCTCCAGGGTGCGTCGCCGCTCCTGCAGACGGATCTTTTCATCGATGAGCTTGGAGAGTTCCACCTGGGCCTGGAGGACGTCCTGCTGCAGCCCGCGGCCGGTGGCGTAGCGCGTCTCGGCCACGCCCAGCAGCTGGGTCACGGTGTCCGTCAGCTGGGCGTTGATGGACAGGCTGTCGCTGACGTACCCGATGTCGTACCAGGCGGCGGCGATCCGGCGGGCCAGGGACAGGCGGCGCGCCTCCAGCACGGCCTGCTGCCGCAAGGCCTTCAAGGCGGCCCGCTGGGTGCGCAGGTCCAGCTTGCCGAACCAGGGAAATTTCTGGGCGATGAAGACCTGCTTCTGGGTCATGGCCTCCTGACTGAAGGAAAAGGTGTCCGTGGGCATGTTGAGCAGGGCGAATCCCAGCCGGGGATCTTCCAGCGAACCGGCCACCGACACCTCGTGCTTCAGGGCGGCCACCCGCTCGGCCAGGCTCTGGATCTCGTTGTTGGCCGACAGCCCCTCCTCGATGAGCGCCGCCAGCGGCGGCGGCGCCCAGATGGGCAGGGAACCGGCCTGCAGGACCGCCGGCAGCGCCAGCAGCAGCCCCGCCACGGTCAGCGCCCATCCGGCGGACTTGTTGAAAAAACAACTCATCTGTGCTCCTTCCTGCTCTGTGTGTATATCAGTCGCCCGACGACGGCAGTTTCGCCTTGATCACCGCGGGTCGGGAATAGGTGCGGTTGTTCTTGTCGCGGGTCTCCAGGGCGACCTTGAAAATGAACCGGTCTCCCTTTCGGTTGAGGGCCTCCACCACGCGGCGCGGAACGAAGACGAACCCCATGTGCACCGGCAGAATCACCGAGAAGTAGGCCACCGCGCGCCCGCCCCGGTAAATGTCCACGGCGGCCCGCGCCCGCATCCTGTGCGTCAGGCTGAGGGCGCCGAGTTCATCCGGGACGTTCCAGCGCCACAGCAGGCCTCCCGACCCATCCGGCGTGATGCGGAAAGTGGCGGCATCGATGACCGGCAACTTCACCCGCCGTTTGAAAACAAAAGTACTCTCGGCTGTTGCGCCGTCGGCGGCCGTCACTTTGAGCACGTACCTGCCGGGGGTCAGCGCCGCGGCGATGTTCGCTGAAAACCAGCTCTCCGGCTGCCAGGTGCGGGTGTAGCGCCACCGGCTGTTCTTGGCGTCGTAGGTGCCGAAAATCTCCACGTCGGCGGCGAAGGTCAACTTCGACAGGGACAGGGGCCTGCCGCCGGGTGCGAGGAGTTCGACCCGCCGGACGGCGCCGCCGTCCGCCAGGTACCGGCCGCCGCCGTCGGTCAGCCCGAACCCCAGGCGGTTGAATTCCTGCCCGCGGCCGTACTGCCGGTGCTGCACCTGCATCCAGACGATGTCCAGCGCCTGGGCCCAACCCACCCCACCGAGCATCACGAACCACGACAATAAGAAAATCCGTACTGTTTTCATGAGAGCCTTCCTCCCCTGAGGTTGAGGAACCGGGCGGCGACGCACCGGGAACCACGACACGTCACGACGTCCACGCCCCTCTGGATGAGCAAGGCCCGTGCCAGCGGCTCTCCAGGGGACGCCGGCCCCCGGCAGTCCGCGGTACGGGCCGCGGTGCGCAATCCCGGGGGCGGCGGGATGCATCCACAGGTGCGCAAACATTTCGCATGTCCCCGGCCGGCGGACGATCCGCATGTGCAAAAACGTTGCGCCCGATTCCCGCCGGCATCCACCGGTGCCCGGTCGGCGGCGTATCACCGGTCCCGGACCGATTGGCACAAGCCTTGCTTTTCTGATCTGGTCACGGTATCAATCGCATCCGGCAGACCGCACCGCAGTCGACGGCGCCGATGCCGACGAGAGCGTAACGTATCAAGGAGTCCGCCATGAGCGAAAATACGAATGAGAACCAGATATCTCTTCCGATCATCGGAATGACCTGCGCCAACTGCGCCGCCAACATCGAGCGCAGCGTGGGCAGGCTACCCGGTGTGCGCAGGGCCGACGTGAACTTCGCCACCGAAAAGGCCACCGTGGCGTTCGACCCCGACGCGCTGACACCCGAAGCACTGGTGCGCCAGATCGAAAAGGCCGGCTACGGCGTGGCCGGCGCCACCGTGGAACTGCCCGTCACCGGCATGACCTGCGCCAACTGCGCCGCCAATATCGAGCGTGCCCTGAAGCGCAACCGCGACGGCATTCTCGACGCCGCGGTCAACTTCGCCACCGAACGTGTCACCGTCAATTACCTGCCCGATGTCACGGACGTGGAGGACATCGCCGCCGTCATCCGCAAGGCCGGCTACGACGTCATCATGCCGCAGGACTCGGAAAGCGGGGTCGACGCCGAACAGGCCGCCCGGGATGCCGAGATCCGCGACCAGACCCGCAAGCTGCTGGTGGGCGTGGTCTTCGCCCTGCCGCTGTTCGTGCTCAGCATGGCCCGCGACTTCGGCCTCGTCGGCGCCTGGAGCCACGCCCCCTGGGTCAACTGGCTGTTTTTCGCCCTGGCCACCCCGGTGCAGTTCTACACGGGCTGGGACTACTACGTGGGCGGCTTCAAGAGCCTGCGCAACAAGAGCGCCAACATGGACGTGCTGGTGGCGCTGGGCTCATCGGTGGCCTACGTCTACTCCATCGTCGTGCTGCTGGTGCCCGCCGCCGGCGAGCATGTCTACTTCGAAACCTCGGCCCTGATCATCACCCTGATCAAGATCGGCAAGCTGCTGGAAGCCCGCACCAAGGGAAAGACCGGCGGCGCCATCCGCAAACTCATCGGACTGCAGCCGCGCACGGCCACCATCGTGGTGGACGGCGAAGAAAGGGAAATTCCGCTGGAGAAGGTCAAGGTGGGCGACATCGTGCGGGTGCGCCCGGGCGAGAAGATCCCGGTGGACGGCAGGGTGATCAGGGGCCGCTCGGCCGTGGACGAGTCCATGCTCAGCGGTGAACCCCTGCCCGTGGACAAGGCCCCCGGCGACGAGGTGGTGGGCGGCAGCATCAACGGCGAGGGCCTGCTGGAGTTCGAGGCCGAGCGCGTGGGCAGGGAAACCGCCCTGGCCCAGATCATCAAGCTGGTCCAGGAGGCCCAGGGCAGCAAGGCGCCCATCCAGGCCATCGCCGACAAGGTTTCGGCCGTCTTCGTACCGGCGGTGATCGTCATCGCCCTGATCACCTTCGGCGCCTGGTGGGCGGCGGGCGGCGAGTTCGTGCCCGCCATGATCCGCATGGTGGCCGTGCTGGTCATCGCCTGTCCCTGCGCCCTGGGGCTGGCCACGCCCACGGCCATCATGGCCGGCACGGGCAAAGGCGCCGAGAACGGCATCCTGTACAAGAAGGGCGAGGCCCTGGAAAACGCCACGCACCTGGACACCATCGTGCTGGACAAGACCGGCACCATCACCGAGGGCAAGCCTTCGGTGACGGACATCGTCCCCCTGGGCGCCGACCCGCATGACCCGGACCGCGTGCTGCAGCTGGCGGCGGGCGTCGAATCCGGTTCCGAGCACCCCCTGGGCAAGGCCATCGTGCGTGCCGCCCGGGACCGCGGGTTGGAAATCAGGACGCCCGAGCAGTTCCGGGCGGCCAGCGGCATGGGCGTCGAGGCCGTGCTGGACGGCCGCGACTACCGGGTCGGCAAGCCCCGCTGGTTTGCGTCCCTGTCCATCCCCCTGGGCGATGCCGACGCCAGGATCGCAGCGCTGCAGGCCCGCGGTCACACCGTGATGGTGCTGGCCGAGGGGCGGCGCCCCCTGGCCCTGATCGCTGTCTCCGACCGCCTGAAACCCGAGTCCAGGGACGCCATCGCGGAACTGCACGCCCAGCAGCTGGATGTGGTCATGCTCACCGGCGACAACCAGATGGCGGCCGAGGCCATCGCCGAACAGGTGGGCATCGACGCGGTCCGCGCCGAAGTGCGTCCCGAAGACAAGTCCGCCGTCATCAAGGAGATTCAGCAGGCCGGCCACCGTGTGGGCATGGTGGGCGACGGTATCAACGATGCCCCGGCACTGGCCCAGGCCGACATCGGCATGGCCATCGGCACGGGTACGGACGTGGCCATCGAGACCGCCGACGTGATCCTGTCGAGCGGCAGCCTGGCGGGCATTCCGCGGGCCATCGCCATCAGCCGCAGGACCATGCGCACCATCCGGCAGAATCTTTTCCTGGCCTTCGTCTACAATGTGATCCTGATTCCGGTGGCCGCCGGCGTGCTGGCGCCGGTGGAATCGCTGCCCATCTTCCTGCGCCAGCTGCACCCCATCCTGGCGGCGCTGGCCATGGCCTGCAGCAGCATCTCGGTGGTCAGCAACAGTCTGCGGCTCTATCGCGCGAAGATTCGCTGAACCGTCTGCCCGTGGCGGCGGGGCGGCTGGGTGTGGGCAGGGGAAACGGGCGTAGGGGTCGGCCCGGTAAACGGTCGCGCCGGGAGCCTGTTGTTTTTACGGGGTTGGGGTCAGCAGTGCGTCCATGGCGGACAACAGGAGGCCATAGAGGCGCCGGTCCACCTCTTCCAGGCGCCGCGCGAAGCCGTCGTCCACGAGGCCACGGGCCACGGCCAGGTGCTGCAGCCGACGGATGATGTCACGCCCCCTGACCTGCTGGCTGCAGGCGCTGCTGCAGCGTCCGCAGTCCAGACAGAGCCACAGCGACGGGGAGGTGAGCACTTCCTCCTCCAGGCCCAGCACGGCCATGCGGATGAGCCGCTGGGGGTCGAATACGGCACGCTCGAAACACACCGGGCAGCCGCTGCTACACTCGCTGCAGGTCATGCAGGACCACGTGTTGGCGGCCAGCACGGATCGCCGGAAGGGCCCGCTGCCGTGCCGCACGACGGTCTGGGAAATAGCCGCCGACGTCTCCCGCACCGGGGCCTGCGCCCATTCACGCCAGGTGTCGTCTGAAATCGCGGGCCGCCTTCCGGCCAGGCAGTGGCGGATGCCGTGCCAGCGCACCCGCTGAAAATCCGCCAGGAGTCGCCCGCGACGCCGGGTTGCCTCGCCGGTCACCTCCCCGCGCCGCACCGCCTCGTTTTGCACGTAGGCGATCACCGCAAAAGGTTCCACGCGGTTGGGGCACGCCTGGCGGCAGCGCCGACAGTTGAGGCAATACCAGATTTCGGGAAGCGCCACCAGTTCCGCCAGCATCCCCAGGCTGGCCATGCGCACGATCTTTTGTGGCCGCAGCCGGCCGGTGGCAATGTTGACCGGGCACTCGTTGTCGCAGGTGCTGCACGTCCAGCACAGGCTGCTGGCGGCCCGGGCGGCGTTTTCAATCACGCCGGCCAGTTCAAAATCGGGAATGACGGGTACAGTAATCACGGCGGACACCTCCTCGACTTGGTGCGTATCAGGCAATCGGACGGAGTGGCGGCAGCGGGAAAAAACCATTGTCAGCTGCTTCCGGAACTTGCACGTATCGGTCTTGAGCTTTCCGGCGAAACAGTTCGCGTAGCTCTGCGCCGGGGTGGTATGCCCGGCGAAAGTGCGAGACACCAGGGCATCGGTCTCCTGCCCGTAGTCGTCTCCGCTGTGACGTCGGAGCAGCGGCAGACGGCCTGCCGTTTCACACCGGCGACCCCGGCGCTCCAATCCCCTTGAAGGCCCCCGGACACCGCCCTGCGCGGTGACCGGGATCCGATCCGCCACCCCCGGTAAGCCTGGAGGGTTGCCGGGGGTGCCCGCAGACCGACGCCGCTGTCGGAGCATAGACATTCCCGGCCGCCCCCTGCGGCGATACCCGAAAAGAGCGCGCCCTCTGAGAAGGTTCTAAAACCGACCGTGAAGTAAAATAGTGGGCACGGTAATTTTTCGGGTGGTCTCAGGAATCGACCGAACAGGCATACTATGTGGTATACAGCAATCAGAAAGGAATTGCAAGTTTACGCTTTCCGCGGACACCCCGCCCGTACGTCCGGGTGGCGCGGAGGAAAGGGGCCGCCGTCTCCCTGCGCGGGTCATGCGCCCTCCGCCCGTGTGGCCGAACAAACCCGCCCCGGGGATGAATGCCTGCAGCCATCGGTGGCACGCGACTCGCGTTGTGATTTGCTGCCTGACGTCGCCGAAGCCGGACGGGGAGACGAACCAGATGCCAGCCGTTTCGCTGCGAGCACGGAAAAAGGAACAGCGCCGACAACCCCGGAAAGACCGCCAGCGGTAGGACGAACACTGCGAACAGGGGATGGATGTCCATCAGCAGCTCCTGGAGTCCGGCGAAGAATCAGCGATTTGCGGTCCCCCATCACGGCACTTTTCAGCCCCTCGCCGACGACGGGAAGATAGGCCGGAATACCGGTGAAGATGGTGACGGCCCGGTAGGCCGGCTGGTTCCAGGGCGGCAGGTGGCTGGTGAGGTTGGACGCCAGCTCCCCGGCAAGAGCGCCAGCCCGATGACCCAGCTCATACGGCGGGGTGGAGTATGGTTAAAGTGTCCTCTTGAAAATATTGCCGCCACCGCCTGTTGTTCGGTTCACCACCCGGCGAACATCAGCGAGACATCAACGCCCCTTGGGGTTTTTCTCCGCACACCGGCACCCCCCCACCCTTTTGGCCGACAGGATTTTTTCCAGAAGGGTGGAGCGGCCGTTGGCCACAACGTCCTGTGCGATATCGGCGGCCGTGTATTCGAAACAGTAGCAGATTATCTCTTCCATTTTGGCCCTCTGCGGTTTGCCAGAGTTGCCCGAACGTCCCACCCCGCAGCAATGTGTGGCTGCCCCTCGCCTTCGAAACGACGGGATAAAAAGGGGATGTGGTCTTGCAGGCGGGCATGGGTGCCGCAGGGGAAGGTTCCCCTGCGGCGGTGCGGTGCAGGAACCGCGGACCCCTAGTCCACGGGGATGCGGATTTTCTGTCCGGGGTAGATCAGGTCGGGGTCCTTGATGACCTCGCGGTTGGCTTCGAATATCCGCGGGTACTCCGATGCCTTGCCGTAGAACTTGGCCGCAATGGCCGACAGGGTATCGCCGGACTTGATCTCGTAGTATTCCACCTTGACTACCGCCGCCGGTGCGGTCAGTCCGTCGACGCACACCTCGCTGATGCCTTTGACGTTGCCGGCCATCAGCACGGCCTTTTCCATAGCCTCGGCGCTTTTGGCCTCGCCGGTGAGGGTGGCCACGCCGTCTTTGACGGTCACCTCCAGGTTGCTGACACCCGGGTTTTCTTCTTCGATGTGTGCCTTGATCTTTTCCGGTGCTTCGTCTTCACTGCCGAAGAGTTTCTTGCCGATGTTGCGTGCGAAATCAAAAAGTCCCATTACCTTTTCCCTCTCTTTCTTTCGTTAGCTGTGTTTCACTTGCTGGTGGACGAGTATGTCCGCGTTTGTCAAATGTTGATTGCTAGAGACCCACGTTCTTTTCCAGGTTGGCGGCCACCTCGCGCGGCAGGCCCAGGCCCTTGGCCAGTTGCTGCATGTACTGCCGTTCGGCCGGCGTGTCCACCTCGATGGCCAGTAGCGAAGCCGCGTAAACCTGGGCGGCCAGTTGCGGATCGTGGCGCGCCTGCGCCACGATGCCGTCCAAGTCCATGGGCTTGTTCATCTCGTTGATCACGAAGTCCCGCGCGTCGCTTCCGGCGGACTCCAGTTTGCCCACGATGCGCTCGATCTCGGCGTTGTCGATCTTGCCGTCTGCCTTGGCGGCGTTGATCATGGCCTTGAGCACCAGTTTGGCGCCATTTTCCAGTTCCTGCCGGTCCTCTTCGGTTTCGGGTTCGCGCAGGCCGACCGGAATTTCCTTGACCTGGGGAGACTGGCCGGCGCCCTTTAAGGCCGAGTAGGCCATGGCACCCAGCACGGCCATGATACCCCCGCCCAAGGCGCCCTTTACGGAGCTGCCGCCGCCGCCCAACACGGCGCCGGCCAGGGCGCCCAGGCCGCCGACGGCCAGCTTGTTGCCGCCGCCGAGTGCCTTTCCGGCGTCGCCCAAAACGTCCTGGAGCATGCCGCCGATACCACCGCCGCCGCCCAGCATGCCCGAAAGGGCCTCGCCGATACCGCCCAGGCTCGACAGGGCGCCGGCGGAACCCGAACCGCCGGCCCCCAGGATATTTTTCAGTCGTCCGCTGGTCGTCGAAGACATACCGGACTGCATTAGGGCTCCCAGAATATCGCTAAAACCTGTCATGTGTTCTCCTTTTTGTGGTTTTGGAGTCTTGTTGCAGGTTACCGAATAAATTAAAATCCGCCGCCGCTGCGGAAGCCGCCGCCGCCGAAACCGCCCCCGCCGCCGAAGCCGCCAAAGCCGCCGCCTCCGCCACCGAAATCGGGAAAATCCCACTGCTGGGAATGATCGATGTGGTCCCAGGCACTACCCGAAGAGCGGCCGCCGGCCAGGATCTGGCCCAGCAGGATCCCAAGACCGAGATCGGAGGGGAAAGTGGAGCGCCGCGCGTCGTAATTGCTGCGGCGGAACTGCCCGCGCAGCTTGGCGAGTTCCACCAGTGCCTGGCGCAGCTGCTTCTGCTCGCTCTTGAGCTCGGCGATGCGTTCGCTGATCTGCTGCTCCTCTTTCTGCAACTGATGAAGCTTCATGACGATGGCATCGTCTTCGGGATCGGGGGTGGCTTTGGCCTGCTGCAGCAGCGCAATGGTGTCCTCCGCCTCCAGTTCGGCAGCCAGCATACCCACCGCCTTTTGGGTGTAGTCGTCTTCTCCGGCGGCGAAAGCGTTTTTCTGGCGCAACAGTTCCTGGTACTTTTTCTCGGTCGCTTCGATGTCGTCGTTGATCTGCTGCAGTTTTTTCTCGGCCTCGTCCAGGGCCGCCTGCAGATCCGGCACGCCGTCTTTTTCGGCGGTCTTCCGCTCCATGGCCTGAAGGGCCTGCTGCAGACGCTTGGCCTCCTCGGCCGCAGCGGTAGCGTGTTCGCGCATCCGCCGGGGAAGCTCGTTGAGCATGTGAAAATCGGCATTGGCCTGTTTGTAGCCGATCAGCCCCGCCACCCAGCCGTCCAGCATGCGGATGATGCCGCCGTGCCGGTAGTCGGGCGTCAAAAAGCGACGCTGCCAGAGGTACATGAAAAGCACATCGTCCTTGTAAGGCTGGCCCTTTTTTGCCAGGTCGGTCTCAGACTGGGACGCCTTCTCATCGGCCCGTCGGGCTACCTTTATGGCATGGGCCACTTCCTGTCGCGCCCTCTGGTAGGCGTCGGTCTGCTCCAGGACCGCCTTGCTCTTGGTGATCTGCCCCTGAAGCGCGTCGGCAGCCTTGTCACGTTCATCGCGCAGCGCCTCGCGCCGGGCTTCCAACTTCTGCTGATGCTGCTGCAGCTGGGCAATTTGCTCTTCCAGGGCCGCCAGGGCCAGCTGGTGCTGCCGAAGAAACACCGGCACGGCCCGGTTGGCTTTTTCCAAACGGCTCGTCATGCGCCCGGCCCGCTGCTCGTCCAGTCTGAATTTGGCCAGTTGTCGGTACTGCTCCGCCCTTTCGAAGCGCAGCTGGCTGAGCCGCGTGTTCAGCTGCGACAGTTCCCTATCAGCCGCATCGAGACTGGACTGGACCTGCAGTAGGTGGTCGTTGATTTCCTGTAACGTCTCTCTGCCGGTAATCATCTCTTTGACTCCTGCCTACGCCCAAAAGTCACTCCCTGTCGAATCACCATTGGGTGATGGCACCGCCGGTGGTGGGGATGGTGTACTGCGGGGTGAGGTAGCCGCGCTTTTTGACGCCCACCACCCTGCGGTTGATGATGCCGTCGTCCATTTTGTCGCGTTTGACCTGCTCGAAAGTGGACGCCTTGACCCGCAGTCCCCACTTGTCGACCACACGTGTCTTGCCGTCTTCTTCGCTGGTGATGGGAAGCGACAGGCGCTTGCCTTCGGGCGTCACGGCCTCGACGATGAGGTAATAATTGCGTGCGTTGGGGTTGCTCTGGGGGATGCGCCAGACACCGCTGCGATCGCCCTGGCGCGACACGACGCGCAGGGTGTACTGCCGTGTCAGCCGGCTGTAAAGCTGCCGCAACTCGGCGTAGCCCTTGGCCACGGCGACGGAATCCTTGCGCGACACGGCGGCCATGGCATCCTTGTAAAGGGCCTCGGCCTTCTGCTTGGCCCGCTTTTCATGCGCCTCGGCCAGGATGCGGTCACGCTCCTTGGCCAGCTTGGCGGGCATGGCCTTGAGCTCCTGCAGCGCCTGGGCCTGCTGCTGTGCGACCCGCTGCCGGGGCGCCACCACGGCGAACTGGTAGATCAGGTAGATGACCAGCAGGGCCGCTACGGCCAACGCCCCGCGTTTGGCCCACTTTGTACGGTTGACGTACAGGTGGGCCAGGCGGATCTGAAAGTTCTCGGGCGGGGGCTTGTAGGTGAAGCGTTCCTCGCGCAGGGCCCTGACACCGGCGGCGATCACGTCGTCGGTCACCTCGATGCCCTGGCCGGCGTAAATCTTGCGCACCTTCTCGATGAGCGCCCGGTCGTGGTCGTCTACCCCCATCTCGCGCTCCAGCACGGACTGCTGGTGCCGCAGGGTATCGACCACGTCCATGGCCATCATGAGTTCGTTGAGCTCGATCCTGCGGGGACGGTCTCCTTCCCCCTTTGCGTCGCGCCCGGTCTTGGGGGGTTCCGCGCCTTCACTCATGGGTCAGTTGCTTTCCGGCGGGGCCCAGGTGATCGGCGGCCGTGGTCAGCTGCACCATGCGCCGTTTGCCATCCTCCACCGTCTGGCGAATCTCCTGCTCATTGCGGGTGCTCAGCTCGCGCATCTCAGAAATGAGCGAGTAGGATTTTTCCTGGAAGTTGATCACCGAATCCAGCAGTCTTTTGACGCTTTCGGCCTTGATGGTCGGCCCGTAACCCGCCCGCAGGGCCTTTTCCTGCACGGCGTCGCCCACATCGGCGAGGGTTTCGAGGCTCTCGTTGATGCCGTCTTTCATGGCGTTGAGGGTTTCGGTGCTCTCGTACAGGCCCTGCAGGCTGGTGAACGAAGCGTTCAGGGCCGTAAAAACGGTTTCATTGGTGCCGAAAAAAGAGACCGCCTGGGCGTACACGCGCTCCTTGATGTCGGCCGTCTGGGCCAAGCGCGCCATGACCACCTCGGTGGTGTTGTAGCTCACCGACAGGTTTTCGGCCAGGTCCTTGGCGATCTGATAGCGTTTGTCTTCGTCCTGCAGGGCACGCAGCCGTTCGTCACGGGCCAGTTCCAGCCTGGCGATCTGTTCACGGTCGTCCCCGGTGTAGGTTTCCAGGGCCTTGGAGGCCTCCTCCAGGCGGGCCTTGGCCGTTTCCACGGCGGTCTCGGCTTTCTTCAGAACCTGGAATGCCATGACCTGTGCCTCCTTGAGGGCTCCGCGGAAATCACGGTAGGACTCCAGGATCCGGGCCTCGCGCTCCATCTGCTCCTTGGTGTCGGCCGAAACCTCCAGGTAGGTCTTCTTGATCTTGCGGAAACGGCTGGGGATGTCCCCGCGGGTGACTTTCATCCAGAAGTTGGACAGGCGCTCCATGGTGTCGATCTTGCCGTCTTCAAGCTGTTCGACCATGGACTTGGCGTCGTCACGAATGCTGTCAAAGGCCTTGGCAATGGTTTCGTAGCGCTCGCCCACGTTCATGGCCTTGATCTGCTCGCGCACCACCTCGTTGAAAACCGTGGTGTTGGTCAGGGTGCGGGCGATGGCGATGGTCTTCTCCTCGTCCAGATCGCTGATCTTGTTGATCAGGGCGATGACCGGCATTTCATCGGGCTTTTCGGGCATCAGACCCAGGTCCCGCAGGCCGTTGAGGGCTTTGTCCAGGTAACGCAGCGGCGTCGACACGGTGTTGGTGGTGGTCATGACTGGACTTCCTTTCACTTTCAGATGCGGTTGCATTCAAACCAAACGTCGGGGCACAGTGACCCCGGCAAGAGGCGGAGAAAAGTGATTCTCCACCGTCCCGGGGACGTGTCAGTGCTGGTAGAGATGAACATCCTGCTGGGGAAAGGGGATGTTGATGCCCTCGGCGTCGAATTGCTTCTTGACCTTTTCGAGGGTCTGGAAGTACACGTCCCAGTAATCATCGGCCTTGGTCCACACGCGCACCGCGAAGTTGACACTGCTGTCGGCCAGTTCGGACACCGCGATCACCGGTGCCGGGTCTTTCATGATGCGCTCTTCCGCCGAGAGGATCTGTTCGATCACCCCGCGGGCTTTGTCGATGTCGTCCCCGTAGCCGATGCCGAAAGTGAAGTCCACGCGACGGGTTCCCCTGGTGGTGTAGTTGACGATGTTGTCGCCCATGAGCTTGGCATTGGGAACGAAGATGGTCTTGTTGTCCGGGGTGACCAGAGTGGTGGTGAAGATCTGGATCTCCTCCACCGTGCCGGCCACGCCGGCGCCCTCGATGTAATCTCCCACGGCCACAGGCCGGAAGATGATCATCAGTACACCGGCGGCGAAGTTGGACAGCGATCCCTGCAGCGCCAGGCCCACGGCCAGACCGGCGGCGCCCAGGATGGCCACGAAGGAAGCCGTCTGGACGCCCAGCTGGTTCAAGGCCGCGATGACCACGAAGGCCAGCAGGGCCACGTAACTCAGGCTGGTGACGAACTTGTTGAGGGTTTCGTCCACCTTGTTGCGGGCCATCGTTCGGCTAATGAGATTGCGCACCCCCTTGGCCACCCAGCGGCCGATGATGAGGATGGCGATGGCGGCAACGACTTTAAGGCCGTATACGGTCAGCAGTTTATATACGGTGGCTGTCAGGCTGGAAAAATCCATAGTTTACTTCCTCCTGTCTCGAAGGGGGTTTGGATGAACGAACAGCGGGACCGGAAAAACCTTCAGGCGGGCATCATTCTAGGAATTGCCACTCTGATTTGACCCGATTCTGGTCAATATAATCATTTCTTCCCTATTGTAAATACAAAATCGGCCACCGGCGATCCGGAGTGCCCCGGGGAAAGAACGGACCGCCGTTTCGGTGCGACAGCATTCACTCCCCCGTTTCAACCCTTCCGCGATCCCGCCCCACGGCGCGTTTTGCAGGAGACCGGCCTGTAGATTCATCTACGGAATCGCGCCGAACCCATCCCCCCCGCACGCCGGCGGCAGCGCCGTCGCCGGTTTCGGAATGCCGCTGCGACGGTTCGGCCGGCGGCGTCAATAGACCTTGACGACGTAACGCATGTGGCCGTTGTGGATGGCGTTGATATAGAGCGGGCGGCCGGCCTTGCCGTCGGGACCGATGGCGATTTTCCCCAGGACCCCGGTAAAATCGTGCGTTGAGCGCAGCGCACGGTTGATGCACAAACGCCCGGGCCGTCCACCGCAGCGGTTCATGGCATCGACGAGCAGTGCATAGCCTTCGACGCCCAGTACGGCATAGGAGGTGGGCTCTCCCCTGTACAGCGATTGCACCTTCTTCCCGTAGGCGGTCAAGGGATCCCCGGAACTGTAAAGGTCGGTGGCCAGCAGGCCGTCGAGCAAGTACACGTCCTTCCTATGCTGCGTCAGCACCGTGGACAACAGGCCGTCGCTGCCCATCATGCGCGGCCGCCAGCCCACGCGGTGGGCCGTGCGGATGATACGAATCACTTCCACGGCGTGGACGGGGAGATAGAGCAGTTCCGGCCCGCCGGCGTGAACGTCTCTCAAAAGTCTCTCGAAGTCCTGCCTATCGTGCGCCAGCGGTGTCGTTGCGGTGATCACCCCGCCAATGGATTCGAACTTGCCGGCAAACGTTCTTCCCAGGTTGGTGGAGTACGCGCTGTCCGGGTCCACGAACACCGCCGCACGGTCGATGAGCAGTTCGTCGCGAACGTACAGCGCCGCTACGGCGCCCTGGAAATCGTCATCGAAGGGCAGCTGGCTGACAAAACGGCTCCGCCGGGTTACGTCGGGGTGGGTCGCCACCAGGGCCAAAATGGGTGTCCGGTATTCATCCGCCACGCCGGCCATCTCCAGCACCGGATCGCTGCTGGAAAAAGTCATGACGGCGGATACCCGATCCCGGCACACCAGTTTTTTCAGCGCCTGCAGCGAACGCACCGCACGGTTGCCATCATCCTCGGTGACCAGCCGGACGGCATCGCCGTTGCGCAGATAGGGTGTCAGCCGCTGGGCGGCCCGGATGCCCCTGAGCCCTTCCCGCCCCTTGGTGCTGTCCGCTCCGCTGAAAGGCGCGATGACGCCGATTTTAACACTCCTGCCGCTGGGCTGGACCGCCGGGCGGCGATCACAGCCGACGATCCAGGCCGCAACGGACAGAAGGCCGAACACGATGAGAAGTCGAATCGTTTTCATGGGCGCATCACGGAATGTAGACGATCCTGGCACGGATGACCACCTTGCGGTTGAAGTTACTTTGGACCTTCTCCTTGAAGGCCGTCAGGTCGGCGCGGGTGAGCATGTCCCGGGCGAGAATGTCCATCACCAGGATTTCCCTGTCGCTGCTCCGGTTCAGCTGCACCCCCTGGATGATCAGATACTTCCCGTTGACCAGGAAACGCTCCTTCTGCCAGCGCCCCTCGATGGCGTTATTCTCTACGATACGTTGGAAGGAGAAGTAGAGCGGAATGCTGATCAGCACCATGAAGGCCGCCACCACGCCGATACCCATTTTACCGCGCACCACCGCCGAATAGCCCAGCATGCGGAATGTCAGCGCCGAGGCCAGTACGATGCCCACCAGGTTGGTGGAAAAAAGCAGAAAGGCCTGGAAGAAGAAAGCGAGGTCCCCGCGACCGATACCGATGCCGGCCACCGCCAGCGGGGGAACCAGGGCCACGGCGATGGCCACGCCGGCCAGGCTTTGCAGGATCTCTTTGAAGGATTTGGTGTAGGCCCCGGCGATACCGGCGCAGATGGCCACGGCCAGGTCCAGCAGGCTCGGGTTCAGCCGCGCCTGCATCTCCGGCGTTATGCTGTTGTATGGAAACACGAGGGCCACCAGGGACGCGGCGCCCAGCGCGATCCCAACGCCCCCCACGATCTTGATGATGGAGTGCCTGGCCAGGTCCAGGTCGCTGCGCAGCAGTCCCATGGACAGCGACAGGATGGGCGCCATCAGCGGTGCCAGCAGCATAGCGCCGATGACCACCGAGGCACTGTTGAGGTAAAGGCCCACCGTTGCCAGCAGGGTGCTCAGCAGCATCAGTACCAGGTAAGTCTGGTCGAATCGCGCGTCTTCACGCAGGGCGGTGAACAGGTCGCGGAAACGCTCCTCGGAAGCATAGGAGAAAAAGGGGACCGCGGATTTCCTGCGCGCTCTGTCCAGTTCCTTGTCCCTGGGGAGATTGTTGACGTCGACCTTCTCGGCGGTCGCCTGGGCGTTCTTGTCCCCCTCCACGGCGTCGGCGCCCATGTTGATGCGCACGGCGCCCGGCAGGGCGCGGCAGGTGACCGGCGTGCGCGTGGCGCGGCTGCCGTCGATGACCACATCAAGGGGCTTTTCGGTTTTAATTTCGACCTGCGGGCTGCGGATGTACCCGATGGTGTCGGGCAGTCGCTGGCTGCGCCCGGCGGAGGAAAAAAAGACACGCCCCAGGAACTTCAGGTAGCCCACCACCGACAGCGGGGCGGCGATGGCCAGTGATACCATGCCGTCGGAGAAAGAGTTCTTGCGGGCCATCAAACGCGACGCCAGGGTACCCACGCGGGGTTGCAGCACCATGCATCCGCAGGCCGCCGTCTTGACCTTCCGGTCCCCCGCGGTGGTAAAATCGAATCCCAGCAGCTTCAGGCCGTGGAACTTCCGGAAGGCCGACGTCAGCAACGAAAGGCGGCTGACACGGCTGGGTTCGTCCATGAGCGGCACCCGGCCGATGACCGCCCGGAACAGCAGGATCTTCTCGTTGCACAGGATCAGGTCGACGGGCTTGGCGTCCCGGCGCAGGGCCTGCGCTACGGCCGCCTCGAGGTTCTCCGGCAGATCGAAAGAGCGCACCAGGTCCCGCTGGTTCTCGGTGGGGATGATGCCCACGCTGAAGCCGTAGTGCATGGCCAGTTGCAGGACCTCCTTGACGACGTCCAGTCCTCCGGCCACCACCACGTGAGACATGTCCTTGAGCCGTCGGCGGGGGTTTTCCAGCAGCTCCGCGATGGCCACGGGCCGCACGACGACATGGTAGGAATTCTCCAGCAAGGGGCGCACGAGGGCCTCGGTCTCCGGCGTGTAGACGAACAACGCCGAGGAAACGTATTGCACCGTGGACTCCGTTTCGGCCTTATCGACTCCGGCATCCATTGAAAACCAGCTTTCTGTTCATCGTTTCCTTCCCTGCAGGGACCACCGCACGGCGGCCGCTTTTTCACGACGGGAGACAAACATCACCGCAAAGAAGAACACGATCAGCAGCGCGGCCCATAAGAAAGCCCTGCGCATTGCGGCATCGACGCCCTTCTCGAGCTGCGACAGGCGGTATTCCAGACCGGCCCCTGCCGACACAGCTTCTCCTCTGTGGCCAGCAGGCTCTGGTCCTGTTTGACCGTCTCTGCGGCCTGCTCCGAAAAAAGCGGAAAGTTCGCCGCGGCCTTTTCCGTAACGCTTGGCATCCCAGTTGTTGTACACGTATAGGCGGGCCAGGGTCACATAAATGACCATGTCCAGCAGGTTGACCACGGGCTCCGGCCCCGTGGCGGTGGTCAGCATGTTGTCCACCAGGCACAACTCGCCGCCACCGAGGGCGAACCGCATGGCGTTGTCCTGCTGCCGCTCCACCCGAAAGGACATCTTGGCTTGAAGGCCGAGAATGAAAATCTGGGCGAAGCGAAGCTGGTCGTTCTGGAGTCCCAGGCGGCTGACCTCCTGGGTTTTCTTTTTCTGGGCGTCCCTGGCCCTGCGAATTTCCCGTCTCGAGGCACGACGGCCGGACGGTGCAAACGATGCCGCCACATAGACCAGCACCGCCCCCACGACCAGGACCTTGTAGAAACGAGCGTGGCTCATGGCGTCCCCCCCTGAAAGGCAACGGCCGGCGAAGTTCAACCGGCTTCAACGTTACCACGGCGTTACAGCCAAGGCAACCGCCGAGAGCCGGAGGCCGGCAGGGGCCCCGCACTGAAAACGAGAAAGCCACCGTCTCCTGAACCTCCTGAAACGGTGGCTTTCTTTGCGTCGTCCTACCGGGAAATCTGTCGCCCCGCGAAACTACTCGTTGAGGGAGATGGCGACTTCCACGCGCCGGTTCTTGGCGCGGCCTTCCTCCGTGTCATTGTCGGCCACGGGGTTTTCCTTGCCGAACCAGTGCATCACGATCTGGGAACCCGGGATGCCAAAATTTTTCTTCAGGTAGTTGGCCACACTCAGGACCCGGCGATGCGACAGTTTCAGGTTGTATTCCCTGGAACCGATGCTGTCGGTAAAGCCCGCCATGACGGCACTGGCCTTGGGATGCTCTTTGAGAAACTCGCCCAGCCTGTTGAGTTCATCGCGGTACTCGGGCCTGATGTCGAACTTGTTGAAATCGAAGTGAATGGCGCCGACCTTGACACCGGCGATCTTCTCCTCGGTGACGGTCGTCACGTCCACCGTGGACTTGACCGTGAACAGCGCCCCCAGGAAGTGGTCCGGGTTCTTGACGAACCAGTCGAAAGGCACCACCGTGGAGCATTCGTTGAAGGATGCCATCTTGCGCAGCAGCCGCTGTTCGGGCTTGCGCGTGGCGGAGCTGATGAAATAGAAGCACACGTCGTACTCGTTGACCAGTTCCCTGACCTTCTCTTCGGGATTCTTCAGCCCGGGAACGTCGGTGTAGGTGCCGTCGGTGAACATGAACACCGCGGTCCTTCCGCTCAGCCCGGCCAGCACCTTGCCCAGCTCGTGGAGACCCTTGACCATGGGCGTGCGGCCCGTGGCTTTGGCGGGCAGGCTGTCGATGGCCGCGGCGTACTCGGCCGCATCGAAAGCCCCCATGGGGTACAGCGCCTTCCACGGGGTGTAAAGATACAGGCCGGCCTTATATCCCAGCTCCGGCACCATGTTCTCGCGCTGCTTCATGATCATCTTGGCCACGTCGTACTTGGTCTCGCCCAGGCTCTTGTCTTCCTTGTAGGGGTAGGTCATGGACTCCGAGGCGTCGAAAAGCACCACGAAGTTGTCCACCAGTTTGACCAGCTGGTCCCTGGTGACGCGCTTTTCGATGAGGTCCTGCTTGGTGACGACCTCCAGGGCCAGGGCCTGAACGGCGAATACCGCCGTCA
>CAYZCL010000030.1:0-6361 GCA_964476595.1 uncultured Desulfobacteraceae bacterium | reverse complement strand
CAGGGCCGCCCTCGAACGGGCCATGTTCCGCATTTCCCTGAAGGGCGGATGATTTTCATCTGATTATTGAAGGCGGCGGCAGCGCACTGCCGCCGGACCGTTAACCGGAAAAATCAAAGAGTGGTCGGTGGGGCAAGCCATACCGCGCGTCTGGCTTGCCCCTTTTTTGGCGCACAGGAGTTCAGTCATGAGTGTCGACGCGTCTTACCCCCAGGTGGCGGTGGTGATCCTGGCCGCCGGCTTGGGAACCCGCATGAAGTCGGACAAGGCAAAGGTGTTGCACGAAGTCCTCGATCGCCCCATGATCTCCTACGTGGTGGAAACGGCCGTGGCCGTGGCCGGGGAGCAGGTGGTGGTGGTGGTCGGTCACCAGGCCGAACGGGTGCGGGCCGTGGCGGGCGCCGAAGCCCGCGTGCGGTTCGCGCTGCAGCGCGAGCAACTGGGAACCGGGCACGCCGTCATGTGCGCCCTGCCGCAGTTGCGGCCGGAGTCCGAACACGTGGTGATCCTGTGCGGAGACGTTCCGCTGCTGACGGCCACCACGGTGAAGAAGCTGGTGGCGGACCACCTGGCCCACCGCCGGCACCTCACGGTGCTGGCCGTAGAACTGAACAACCCCGGTGGTTACGGCCGCATCCTGATCGACGGCCGCCGCAACCTGCGGGGCATCGTCGAGGAGGCCGACGCCGACGAACGGCAGAAGGCCATCCGTTTGATCAACAGCGGCATCTACTGTGTGGAGCGCAACTTCCTGGCCGACGCGCTGGAGCGCATCGACGGCGACAATGCCCAGGGCGAGCTCTACCTCACCGACATCGTGGGGGTCGGGTACCGGCAGAAGCGCCGCCTGGGCATCGTGGTGGGAGACGACGTCGACGAGATCGTGGGGGTCAACAGCGTGGACGACCTGCGCGCGGCTGAATCCCTGATGCGGAAAAGATGTGATTAAAATCTCTTGACTTTCCCCTGTGTTAGCGATTATAGTTTAACAAACAGTATGAGGTGAAAGGTTGAATAACGAATTGATTATACAGCAGTTTGACCAGATCGAGAGAAAAGTTGAAAGGTTGATCGAAGTCTGCAGGACGCTCGAGGCCACCAATGCCGAACTCAGGGAGCGCATTGGACAGCTGGAGACAGATCTCCAGCAGAAGATTGAGGCCGAGAACGGCTACAACCAGGAAAAGGATTTGATCCGTTCAAAAATCGACGGCCTGCTGGCCCGCCTGGACAGCATCTCCCAGGTTCAGGAGTAGGGATTTTCCCCGGCCGGGCGGCTGGAAAGGTGATTCAGGTATTCATTGGAGCAGCTTGTCACCATAGAGCTTTTCGGGCAGACGTACACCTTCCGGGCTGAAACCGATGTTTTGCAGGCCCAGGAAGTGGCCGATCTGCTGGTTGCCGAAGTCAACCGGGTGGAGCAGCAGCATGACGGAAAAATGCCCAGAATCAACTCGCTCGCCATCCTGATTTCGGCGGCCTTGAATATCGCCAACGAACATTACGAACTGAAGCGGCGGTATTCGGAACTGCTCGAGAGAGTTTCCGAGCGATCCGAACGGCTCATGAGCATACTGGAGACCAATGTCTCCTGAAAGACCCGTTTTCACTGCCGTCCGGTTCGGGAAAAACGGATGGCCGCCGGGCGATGTCGTCGCCCCCCGGGACGGTTGCGGGAGCAGCGACGGCAATGTACGGCTATAGAAGACAGCCCCTGCCGTGCGCGTGATTGGAAGACGTCCTTTGATCCAACGCATTATCCCAAGGGAGCTTTCTCTGGTTTCGGTGTGCAGGTTCTGCTCGTACAGAAAAGCCTAAAGAAACCACAAGGCGCCCACTTTAAAGCAGGGCTCAAAGGCCTGCCAACACGGCACTGTGCAGGGGTCCTTTCCCTTCAATCTTTCCTCTTCCGGGTTCCCATTCACCTCATCATCGAAGGAAGGCGGAGAAGCGGTCTTCCCCGCTGAACCGATACTGCCTGCTGTCATACCGCAGGAAGCGTCCCACGGGGCCGTTTCCCGTGGAGGACAGACGGGTGTGCACGGTCGTCCGGTGGACCGCCCGGGCGAACCGAAAACATATCCGGGAGTGACCCATGAACGCCATGCACGCCGCTAATCAGACGTACCTGTTGATCGGCCTGGTAGGCTTCGCGGTGGGGTTCGCCATCGCCTACTGGGTGAGGCAGAAGTCCGCGTCGCACAAGATCAAGGCCGCCGAGGACGAGGCCGGGCGGATTTTAAGCGACGCCCGCCGCCAGGCCGAGAACCTGGTCAAGGAGGCCCGGCTGGAGGCCAAGGACCGTCTCTTCCAGATGAAGAGCGAGTTCGACGCCGAAACCCGCGAGACCCGGGCCGAACTCAAGACGCGCGAGCAACGCCTCAACCAGAAAGAGGAGAATCTCGACCGCAAGAGCGAACAGCTGGAAAAGAGGGAACGCGAGTTCAACCGGCGCGAGCGCAAGCTCGCCAAGCAGGAAGAGAAAATTCGGGCCCGTGAGGAAGAGTACGAACAGCTCATCGAAGAACAGAAAATGCAGCTCGAGAAGATTTCCGGGCTGACCGCCGACCAGGCCAAGGAACTGCTGCTGCGGGCCATGGAAAACGAGGCGCGCTACGAGGGCGCCAAGCTCATCAAGAAGATCGAAAACGAGACCCGCGAGCAGGCCGATAAAAAAGCCAAGAAGATCATGGCCGTGGCCATCCAGCGTTACGCCGCCGATTACGTGGCCGAACGCACAGTGTCGGTGGTGCAGCTGCCCGGCGACGACATGAAGGGCCGTATCATCGGCCGCGAGGGCCGCAACATCCGGGCCCTGGAGGCCGCCACGGGCATCGACCTGATCATCGACGACACGCCCGAGGCCGTGATCCTGTCGGGCTTCAACCCGGTGCGGCGCGAGGTGGCCCGCCTGTCCCTGCAGAAACTCATCTCCGACGGCCGCATCCACCCGGCACGCATCGAGGACGTGGTCAAGAAAGTCGGCAAGGAGGTGGACAAGACCATCAAGGAGGCCGGCGAGCAGGCGGCCTTCGAGCTGGGCGTCCACGGCATCCACAACGAGCTGATCAAGTACCTGGGCCGCCTGAAGTTCCGGACCAGCTACGCCCAGAACGTGCTGCAGCACTCTGTGGAGGTGGGGTTTTTATGCGGCATCATGGCCGCCGAACTGGGACTAAACCAGAAGCTGGCCAAGCGAATGGGGCTGCTTCACGACCTGGGCAAGGCCGTCGACCACGAGGTGGAGGGGCCCCACGCCCTGATCGGTTCCAAGCTGGCCAAGAAATACGGCGAGTCCCCCAAGGTGGTGCACGCCATCGCGGCCCACCACGAGGACGTGCCGCCCTCCACAGTCTACGCTCTGCTGGTGCAGGCCGCCGACGGCCTTTCCGGCGCGCGGCCGGGGGCGCGCAAGGAACTGCTGGAAAACTACGTGCGCCGCCTGGAGGAACTGGAGGGTATCGCCAACTCCTTCAAGGGGGTGGCCAACACCTACGCCATCCAGGCCGGCCGGGAACTGCGGGTCATCGTGGAGAGTTCCAAGATCACCGACGAGGATGCCGTGCTGCTCAGCCGCGACATCGCCCGCAAGATCGAGGAGTCGCTGACCTTCCCCGGCCAGATCAAGGTGACCGTCATCCGCGAGACGCGGGCCGTGGAGTATGCCAATAAATGAGTAGGCGGGTGTCCGGTGCCGGCCGTGCGGGAAAGGCGACACGCGGCGCGGCCGGCGGCCGGGGACCGAACCTCTTGAGAGCGGATACCTGACCGCCGACAGCTGAAGCCCGGCGGCTTCGTATGCCGGGTACCTGAAACCTGACGCCTTTTTCAATCGAGGTGACCATGAGCGACAATCTCATCGACGTGCTCGGGGAGCGCGGCTTCATCGAACAGACGACCCACCAGGACGAGTTGCGGGAGTACCTGGAAGAACCCGGCCGTACCTGCTACATCGGCTTCGACCCCACGGCCGCCAGCCTGCATATCGGCAGCCTGGTGCCCATCATGGCGCTGGCGCATTTCCAGCGCTGCGGGCACGTGCCCATCGCGCTGGTGGGCGGCGGTACGGGGCTGGTGGGAGACCCTTCCGGCAAGACCGAGATGCGCAAACTGCTGACCCGCGAGGCCATCGAGGAAAACTCGGTGGGCATCAAGCGCCAGCTGTCGCGTTTCATCGAGTTCTCGAGCGGGCGGGCCCTGCTGCTCAACAACGCCGACTGGCTCTGCGGCCTGGAGTACATCACCTTCCTGCGGGACATCGGGCGCCACTTTTCGGTCAATCGCATGATCAAGGCCGAGAGCTACAAGATGCGCCTGGAGTCCGATGAGGGACTCAGCTTCATTGAGTTCAACTACATGCTGCTGCAGGCCTACGATTTCCTGACGCTCTACGACCGCCACGGCTGTCGGCTGCAGATGGGCGGCAGCGACCAGTGGGGCAACATCGTAGCCGGCATCGACCTGATCCGGCGCATGCGGCAGGAGACGGCCTTCGGCATCACCTTCCCGCTGATCACCACCAGCAGCGGCGCCAAGATGGGCAAGAGCGAAAAGGGCGCCGTGTGGCTGGACGCCCGGCGGACGCCGCCCTACGAGTATTTCCAGTACTGGGTCAACACCGACGACCGCGACGTGGAGCGGTTCCTGGCGCTGTTCACCTTCCTGCCCATGAGCGAGATCCGAGGTATCGACAGGCTGGAGGGGGCCGAACTCAACGCCGCCAAGCGGGTGCTGGCCTACGAGACCACGCGCCTGGCCCACGGCGCCGAGGAGGCCGCCAGGGCCTTCCAGGCCGCCGCGGCGGTCTTTGGCGGCGGAGAGGTGGACCCCGGCATCCTGCCGTCTTCAGGCATCCACCGGCAGGCCCAGACGTCGGCCGCCGCCTCGGTGCCCCACAGCCACATCAGTCTGGACGAACTCAAGCAGGGCATACCGGCCTTCAAGCTGTTTCACCAAGTGGGCCTGGCTGCCTCCGGAGGGGCCGCGCGGCGGCTCATCGAACAGGGTGGCGCCTACGTCAACGGAAACCGCCTGACGACCTTCGACACCCTGATCGACGCCGACAGCGTCATCGACGGCGAGATCATGCTGCGTTCGGGCAAGAAGCGGTACCACAAGCTGCTCGTGAGCTAGTGTAAGCGGCCGGATCGACACGCTAATTTTCGGTGGTTGGGACGGGGCGCGTCCGGCCGGGAAAAAAATCCGGCCGGACGAAAAAAACCGTTTGACAAACGGACCGCGTACCGGTATCTATCGCGTTCGTCCGACGCGCCGGGGGAAAGTTTTTCGGCGCGCGTTCTTTTTCAGGTCCTGTCATATTGTATTGGGCCGGTTCCGCCGACGGCGGCACCCCTCGGGGCGGCCCCTTCCGGCGGGGCTTTTTCCGGACCGGGGATGAAGATCCTTTGCGCACGGAAAAGCCGAAGCCGGGAAAAATGCGGCAGGAACGAAAAAGCGGTTGACAAAAGACCCGGGCGCGGGTATTAACCACGCTCGCTCGAACGCGCCGGAAATTTTCGGCGCCGGCTCTTTTACACGAGGCAATACCCGGCGGATACGATCCGCGTGACGGGGAGTGCCGTCGACCTGCTGCTTGCGGATGCGAGCCACCCGGTCCGGGGATGAATCACCCTTTGTGCGCCGGGCGGTGTTCTGCGGGAGGCGGGGCGGCGCAAACGGCTCTTGGCCATGCGGAAAATCTCTCGCGCGATTGAAAAAAACGGTTGACAATCGGTGGGGGAGGCAATATAATAAAATCTGCCCGGTGTGGGCGATATTGCACTTTGACAAAAATTTGACTGCCGACGAAAAAGCAGTTGACAAGTCGGTACCAAACAGATTATAGTGCATATTTGTCGCTGGGAGAAAAACCCCGGCGACGGGGCCCTTGGCCCCGCATATTGATCTTTGAAAACTAAATAGTGACAGCGCGAAGAGTTGGATCTCGTTAATTCCCCGTACCTTCGGGTGCGGTAAGATTTAATTGGAGAGTTTGATCCTGGCTCAGAATGAACGCTGGCGGCGTGCTTAACACATGCAAGTCGTACGAGAACTCTTTAGCTTGCTAAAGATAGTAAAGTGGCGCACGGGTGAGTAACGCGTGGGTAATCTACCTCTGAATTCGGGATAACCCCGCGAAAGCGAGGCTAATACCGGATAACATCTTAAAAGCTGCGGCTTTTAAGATCAAAGGTGGCCTCTAGAAATAAGCTACCGTTTGGAGATGAGCCCGCGTACCATTAGCTTGTTGGTGGGGTAATGGCCTACCAAGGCTGCGATGGTTAGCTGGTCTGAGAGGATGATCAGCCACACTGGAACTGACACACGGTCCAGACTCCTACGGGAGGCAGCAGTGAGGAAT
>CAYZCL010000029.1:0-5951 GCA_964476595.1 uncultured Desulfobacteraceae bacterium | reverse complement strand
AGGGGGCGGGGCGCTTGTCGATGAAACCAAAACCGTGGATGGATGCAGGACGGCATCTTTTCTCCCTTCAGAACAAACTGTACTTTTCGCTGCCGGCTTCGGAACTCATGGAAAGATGCACCCCCCGGCGGCCGGTGCCTTAGGCGAGGCGGCCGGATCGCATGCGGCACCCAGTTGCTGGTGCAGCGCCGGAAGCCCTTTTTTCAAAATCGCGTACGCCCGCTGAGGACCCTGTTTTGCCGATAAGAGCCCGGCGGCCCGCAAGGCCTGGCTTTCCGCACCTTGATCCTGGGCCGGGAAGACGCGGCCGGTCTACGAAGTCATCGATCCGGCCCGCTCCCCCGACGGCAGCGTAGCGCACGATAAGGATATGTTTTGCGAACCGCTTTCATAGAAGCCTCCGATTTCGGGCGATGGGATGCATTCGTCGACGGACACGCCCGGGGGGCGGTCTATCATCTTTCCTGCTGGAAAGACGTCCTGGAAAGAAGCTTCGGTCATATCCGCGGCAGGATCATCGCCGTCTGGGATGGGGATCAAGTCGTCGCCGGCCTGCCCGTGTATCTCGTAAAGAGCCTGGTCACGGGCAGAAGGCTCGTCAGTGCCCCCTTCGCGCTTGTCTGCGACCCGCTGATCACCCACACGACGGACATGGACGCCATCCTCGAGGCCCTCATGGATCTGTACCGCTCGTCCCGATGCGCCTATTTCGAGCTGAGGGCTGCGGCGCCGCAGCCGCTGCTGCCCCGCGCAGGCTTCGGCTGCTCCAAATTGTACCGTACCCACAACCTGCATCTGGACAGGCCGCCGGAACAGCTCGCGGCTTCCTTTCACAAGAATGCCGCACGATCACTGCGGCGGGCCCTGAAGAGCGGCATTGAATTGAAGCACGGCCGGGACAAAGACGACCTGGCGGTTTTTTACCGTATGCTCATGGACAGCCGGAAGAGGATGGGGTTGCCGACCATCCCACGGCGTTACTTCGAAGCCCTGTGGGATGTTTTCCGGCCACGGGGCCAACTCGACCTGCTGCTGGCCGTGGTCGACGGGGTCCCGGCGGCAGGCAAACTGCTCCTGAAGCAGGGGGACACCGTTTTCTTTGAGTACGGCTGTGATGTCCTGCAGTACCGGCGACTGCGGGTCAATCATTTCCTGGAGTGGAAGGCCATCGAACAGTCCAGGGAGGAGGGGTACAGGAACTACAATTTTGGAAGGACCTCCATCCACAACCGGGGACTGCTGCAATACAAGCGCCGCTGGGGTACGGACGAGAGCGAGTTGTTGAAATTCTACTTCCCGGCTTCGTACGGTGCCCGGGACGAGATGCTGGAGTCATCGCGAAAATACGGGATCGCCCGGAAGATTTTCCAGAATGCCCCCAAAGGTCTTTCCCAGGTGCTGGGAGGTCTTTTTTACCGTTTCATGGGGTAGCCGCTAAAGCGACCGTATGGGAACTCCCGGCCTCACTTTTCAACTTTCACATGGATTCGAAGACCCGCAGTGGGACGATTTCCTGGCCGCGAAAACGGGGTGCCTTTACGAACAGTCCGCCCTGTGGGCACGGGTCAAGTCCCTGCAGGGCTGGCGGCCGGTCAGGCTGACAATACACCGCGGCGGGCGTGTCGTGGCCGGGTTCCAGGTCCTCAGGCGCAGGATCGCCGGGTTCGGCGGGATCGGGTACGTCAGCAAGGGGCCTGTGGTTGAAGTGGACCACGGGGAACTCGTGCCCCTGGTGGTTTCCCGGCTCAAGGAAACCCTCAGGCGCGAACGGATACACCTGGTAATCGTTCACCCTCCCGGCGATTCGAAAACCCTGCTGCGGCAGATGGAGCGTGCCGGGTTCAGACCGGACCGCCTGGTCAGGATGATCGATGCCACTTTGCTGATCGATCTTTCGCAGGATCTTGAGGACATTCTCCGGAACATGAAAAAAGACAAGCGCAAGGCTATTCGGCAGGGATTGCGCCGGGGCATCAGGGTCAGGGCCGGAAACGAATCCGACATTCCCCGTTTTTTCGAACTGATGAAGGCCACCTGCGAGCGCCAGGGCGTGGCACCCAATCCGTCCGATGTCCGCTTTTTCCAGGCCCTCTGGCGGACCTTCTCTCCCGGTGGCCATGTACGGCTGTTCATGGCCGAACACGAGGGAGCGTGCATTGCCGGTGCCTGGGGCATCTGTTTCGGGGACACTTTCCGGTCGTGGAAGGTGGGGTGGAACGGCAAATTCGGACACCTGAAACCCAACCAGGTGCTGAGGTGGGAGATGATCCAGTGGGCCAAAGAACAGGCCTATGCCTGGTTCGATTTTTTTGGCATCAGCGCTTCGGCGGCCGCTTCCCCGGGGGCGAAACTCTCCGATCTGGACGGCATATCGAAACACAAGCTCGGTTACGGGGGGAGTGTTCATCGCTTCCCCCCCGCCTATGCGTATGCCTGCAACCCCTTCCTGCGGTTCGGCTATCGCAAATTGCTGCCGAAAATCGCCGATACCGCGGTTGGGTCGAGGCTGACCGCGAAATTGTGACCCATTCCGATTGAACGAGGAGTACCAGTGAATACTCAACCAGGAGCGGCTCCGCCGCTGCGCTGCTACGGGAAAAGCCCATGAAACACATCTGCATGCTCGCCTACACTTTCTACGAATCCGACAACCGGGTCATGCGATATGCAGAAGCCCTTGCGAAAAGGGGGGACCGGGTCGACGTCATCGCCTTGCGGGCCAAGGACGCCCCGGCGTCGGAAATCTTGAGAGGGGTGCAGGTCTACCGCATCCAGGGGCGTGAAATAAACGAGAAGTACAGGCATTCTTATGCCTTCCGCCTGGTCAGGTTCCTGATCAACTCGGCGTGGTTTATTTCCAAACAACATTTCCGGTCGCCTTATCACCTGGTTCACGTCCACTCGGTTCCGGATTTCGAGGTTTTTGCCGCCCTGGTACCCAAGATCGGCGGTGCGGGCATCATCCTCGACATCCACGATATCGTCCCCGAGTTCTACATCAGCAAGTTCAACAAATCGGAAAGCTCGCTCCTGGCGGCGGCCCTGCGGCTGGCCGAAAAACTATCCATCAGGTTTTCGGACCACGTCATTATATCCAACCACCTGTGGCGGGACGTGCTGCTGTCGCGTTCTTCCTCGCCGGAAAAATGTTCCGTGATCATGAACTACCCGGACAGCTCCATATTCCGATACACGAAACGAGACCGGCAGGACGGAAAATTCGTCATGATGTACCCGGGCACGCTGAGCTGGCACCAGGGACTCGACATCGCGGTCAAGGCGTTTTCCCTGGTTCAGGACAAAATGCCGACAGCCGAGTTCCACATTTACGGGTCCGGCCCCGCCAGGGATGCCATCGCCGACCTGGTAGAGAATCTTGACCTGGGGAATCGTGTGCTTTTAAAAGACAGTCGGCCCATCTACGAGATCGCCCGCATCATGGCCGAAGCCGACCTGGGAATCGTGCCCAAACGAAACGACGGGTTCGGGGGAGACGCTTTCAGCACCAAGACACTGGAGTTCATGTCCCTGGGGGTTCCCATCGTTTTATCGAAAACCAGGGTCGACAGTTACTATTTCAACGACGATGTCGTCCGCTTTTTCGAACCCGGAAACGAATCCGACCTGGCCGGGGCGATGCTGGACCTGTACGAAAACCGGCAACGGCGCGAGCGACAGGCCGCCGCCGCCCTGCAATTCGTGGAAAAATTCAAGTGGGAGGGCAAAAAAGAGGTTTACTTCGACCTGGTCGATTCTCTTTGCCCCTAGTTCTCTGCAGTCCGCCTCACCGCCGCTTGCCCCGCCGCCAACAGATCCATGACCCGTTTCCGAATAGACCGGCTGCTCTGCCTGGCCGTTTTCGCGCCCCTCGCAAGACATCTCCCCTCGAGAAGCCCGCGCATTCCGATCCTGATGTATCACAGCATTTCCGGCGAGGAGAATTCCGCCACCCGGGAAAAGCACCCATATTACGCCACCACAACATCCCCGTCGGTTTTCAGGAGGCAGATGGGCATTCTCAAGGAGCATGGCTATGAGACCATCAGCCTGGGGGAGGCTGCAGGCCTGCTGAAGAAAAAACGCAAGGTGGTCCGGCCCGCTGTGGTGATCACGTTTGATGACGGGTTCAGGGATTTCTATGACGAGGCCGTCCCGGTGCTGAGGCACTATGGGTTCAGTGCAACCATGTTCCTGCCCACCGGATACATGTCCGATTCAGGAGAAACTTTCCTGGGCAGAAAGATGCTGACATGGGGGCAGGTGCGCGAACTGCAGAAGGCGGGCATGCGCTTCGGGTCTCACTCCGTGACGCACGGAAAACTCGTGCGGTTGAATCGTCGGCGGCTGCTGAAGGAACTGACGATTTCCCGCCGGGAGATCGAGGACCACACCGGAGTGGAAACCCGCTCGTTCTCCTATCCCTATGCACTGCCGGATCAGCACAGAACCTTTATCTCCAGGCTGGAAGCGCTTTTGCGCCAGGCCGGATACCGCCAGGGGGTCAGCACCCGCATCGGAGTCGCCACGTCAAGAGACCCGGTGTACTTTTTCAAACGCATTCCCGTTAACAGGTGGGACGACGACCTTTTTTTTATTTCCAAATTGAGGGGGGGCTACGATTGGGTGTACGGAATTCAGAGAACATACAAAAACGCCAAGGGGGTTTTCGAGGGTGCGTAAGATCTGCCTGATGGGGGCGGCGCTGGACACCGGTAACATGGGGGTGTCGGCCCTGGCCGTCTCGACCATCAAAATGCTTCGGGACCAGGATCCCGGCACGGAAATATCTCTGCTGGTCGGCCGGCGGAGCGGAGGTGAGCAGCGCGTCAATCTGGGCAGGGACGACTGCACGGTCAAACTTGTCAACCATCGTCTTTCTCCCAAAGCGCGGCCCGGAGAGCACCTGTTCTGGATTTTCTTTCTGTCCATTTTGCAGCGGGTGATTCCCGTAAAGGCGCTTCGAAGGAAAATCGTCACGCGAAACGCCTGGTTGAAGGCGGTAGCGGAGGCCGAGTTCGTGGGGAGTATCCACGGAGGCGACTCTTTCAGTGACATTTACGGGCTGAAGCGGTTCATGCTGGGCGTGTTGCCGGACATGGCCGTGCTGCTGATGGGAAAGACACTGATTTTGCTGCCCCAGACATACGGTCCCTATTCCAGCCACCTCTCCGGGGTCCTGTTCCGGCACATCGTCCGGCAGGCCGCCAGAGTGCTCTCCAGGGATCGGGCCGGCGTAGCGCTGGTCAGGAAAAGCATCTCGACGGCCCGGTTTCACGGCAAGGTGCGCTTCTGTCCCGATGTGGCCTTTACCCTGCCGGCCGTCATGCCCGAAAAGATCCGCATCGTGCCGGCCTTCGACGGCGACATGCCTTCAGAACTGATCGGCTTCAACATAAACGGCCTTTTGTACAACGGCGGCTACACGCGGGCCAACATGTTTGGCCTCAAGGTGAATTACCGGGACCTCGTTGTGGAAACCGCGGCAGCCCTGATGGAGAATACCGCCGCACACCTCCTGCTGGTGCCCCACACCTACGGGCAGCCGGGCGGCGTTGAAAGCGACCCCGACGCCTGCCGCAAGATCCTGTTTCGTTTGAAGGACCAATACGAGGGGCGTGTCCACATGATCGAGGGGTTCTACGACCAGTCGCAATTGAAGGGCATCATATCCCTGTGCGACTTTTTTATCGGGTCCAGGATGCACTCCTGTATCGCGGCCCTTTCCCAGGGGATACCGACCGTGGGGATTGCGTACAGCAAAAAGTTCATGGGTGTTTTCGAGTCCGCGGGTGTCGGAAGGTTTGTCATCGACGCCAGAACCTGCGACAGGCGGACCACGCTGGAAACCCTGATCAAACTGTACCACGCCAGGACCTCGATCGCGCCGGTTCTGAAGGCGGAGTCGGCCCACTTGAAACGCACGGTGCGGGACATTGTCGGGCAGAGTTTTA
>CAYZCL010000028.1:0-25161 GCA_964476595.1 uncultured Desulfobacteraceae bacterium | reverse complement strand
GAAGGCATCGACAACAACTCCATCTACTTCACCCCCGAAGACCAGGCCTGGGCGCGGACGCGCCTGGTGGTGCGCCAGCCGCTGCTTCGCGGTGCCGGTGTGAAGTACAACCAGAGCGTCATTGAACTTGCGCGGGTGGACTACAATATCTCCGAGTCCGAGCTGCGGCGCCAGGTGGAGAGCCACCTGCTGGAGATATCGCGCGCCTACTGGGGACTCTACCTGGAGCGCGCCATGCTGGTGCAGAAGAAGAAGCTGGCGCGTGAGACCGAAAAAATCTACCACAAGATGAAGCAGCGCCAGGGGCTGGACGTGCAGGCCAGCCTGCTGGCCCGGGCACGCTCGCAGGTGGTGGCGCGGCAGCTGGACGCCGTCGAGGCCGAGTACGCCATGCGCAACGCCGCCGACCGCATCCGGGCGCTGGTCAACGACCCGGCCCTGGTGAGCGCGCAGGGCATCGAAATCGTCACGCAGCAGATGCCGCGGCACGACCTGGAGGACCTGCCGGTGGACCGGGCCCTGCAGACCGCCCTGGAGAACCGCCCCGAGGTCGAGCAGGTTATCCGGCAGATCCAGGCGGCCGCCATCCGCCTGATGCGCTCGGACCGCGAGACGCTGCCCGACCTCGACTTCTTCGTCGAGACCTACGTCATCGGCCTGCGCGGGGACTATGAGTACGGCACCGCCTACGGCCGCCAGTTCGACACCGGCGGCCCCAGCTACAGCCTGGGCCTGCGCTTCGAATACCCCCTGGGCAACAACGCCGCCGAGGCCCGCCTGCTGCGCAAACGCCTGGAGGTGCGCCAGCTGCTCAGCCAGCTCGATACCACCGTGCAGAACGTCTTCCTCGAGGTGCAGGTCTCATTCCGGGAAATGCTCAAGAATTACAAGGAGATGGTGCGCCGCTACCAGGTCATGGAATCCACCGCCGAAGAGATCCGCGACCTGGTCGAGCGCATCGACAACCTGCTGGTACAGGACGAGGCCTTCGGCAACGCCCTGTACCGCCTCATGGACGCCCTGGACCGCATGAGTGAAGCCGAAGCCGCCTTCGCGCGCAGCGAACTGACCTACAACCTGTCGCTCTACAACCTCAACCGCGTCATGGGCGTGCTGGTCAGCGTCAACAACATCCGCATCACCCGCGACCAGGAGGACGACCTGCCGGTCATCCGCCTGGTGCGTGAGTAGGGAAGGGGACGTCGAACGCCATGCGCCGCATTCACTCCGCCCGCGCCGGGAGCAGGGGCATCCTGCTGTCGGCGATCCTGCTGTCGGTGCTGCTTTCGGCCGCCCCGGGCCTGGCCCGGCGCTACGAGGGTTTCCTGGAGCCCAACCGGAAGATCGACCTGACCCCGCCTTTCCGCGGCATCCTGGCGAAACTCTACGTCCGTGAGGGCGACCGGGTCCGGCCCGGCATGCCGGTGGCGGAGTTCGACAGCCGCGTGCTGCGGGCCGAGCTCAAGGCCGCCCGCAAGGTCATGGGGTTTCACGGCAAGGTCGATTCGGCCCAGGCGCTGCTGGACCTGCGCGAGAAGCACCTGCAGAGTCTGGAGACCCTCATGAAGAGCGGCAGCGCCCGGAAACGCGAGGTCGAGCGCGCCCGCACAGAGGTGGCCATGGCGCGCGCCGGCCTGCTGATGGCCCGCGAAGAGAAGCAGCTCGGCCGCCTGGAGTACGAGAAGATCCTGGCACGCATCGAGGAGCGTCGCATCCGCAGCCCCATCGACGGGGTGGTGGTGCGCGTCTACAAGCGGCGCGCCGAACTGGTGGGCGGCACCCCGGGCGACCCCCTCCTGACCATCGTGCAGCTCGACCCGCTCAAGGCCGTCTTTCACCTGCCCCCCGGGGACGCCGCCGGACTGCACGCCGGGCAGGCGGTGTCCCTGGAGGCCTCCGGCCGCGCGGCGCCCCTTGCGGGGGTGGTCGAGTTCGTCTCGCCGGTCATCGAACCCGACAGCGGCACCGTGCGGGTGACGATCCGGGTCCCCAACCCGAAGGGCATCATCCAGGCCGGGACGCGCTGCGTGCTGGACACCGGCCGGTCGCGGACCGGCGGCGACCGTCAACCCCAACCAAGCGAAGGAAAACATTCATGAACAGCCAGTCCAAAGACGCCGAAGGCACGCGCCAGGTCAAGGTGCGTTACGCCGAGACCTCGGCACTGTATGCCTCCCAGGTGCTCGTCAATGCCAGCGGGGAGGACGTCATCCTCAATTTTTCTTCGGGTTACATGAACGACCCTTCCTCCGGACAGACCCTGCTGCCGGTGCACACCCGCATCGCCATGACCGCCGCCGGCGCCCGCCGCCTGCACGCCCTGCTGGAGCAGGTGCTCAAAGGCCCGGCGTCTTCCGAAGCGGCCGACGAGAACGTCCCCGAGCAGGCCCGGGCCCGTCTTCCCAAGGCCCCCGGCGGCGGGCGGTAGCGCGGAAGCGGCGGTGTGACCAGCCCCACCCCCCAGACGGCGGCCGCCGAGACGGTCCGCCTGCCCCAACCGAACCTGGTCGAACTTCACCGGCGCATGGCGCGGCTGGCCCGCACCGCACCGGACAGGGACGGCGGCCTGCGCGCCTTCCTGGAGCTGACCGCCGGCCTGGTCAACGCCGGGGCGGCGGTGCTGTTTTCCGACGGGCGGCCGGCGCCCCGCGAGCGCGAGGGCGTCTATTCGCGCCAGGCGCTGGCGTGGTCCGCGGATCTGAAGGCCGAACTGCAGGCCTGCGCCGCCGAGGCCATGGGCCGCAACACGTCCGGCGTGACCCGCCTGGCGCGTTTCCCCCAGGCGGCGGTCATCGCGGCACCGGTCGGCGGCGACGAGGGGGCCGACGGGTGCCTGTGCGTGGTGGTGCTCCTCGGCGATCAGGCGGTGGAGCCTTTCCTGGCCATCGTGCAGCTCCTGGGCGCCTACCTGGATTTGTGGACCGCCGGCGGGCGGGAACCGGCGACACCCGCCACACCGGACCTGGCCGGGCGGCTGGCGGGCATCATGGCCCGCGTGGCGGCCCTGGACGACCGGCGCCAGGCGGAACTGGCGCTGGTCAACGAGCTCAAAACGACCCTGGACTGCGACACGGTCCTGCTGGCCACCGCCGACCGTCGGGGGCGGCTGCGCCTGGAGGCCGTGTCGGACCTGACGGCCGTGGACGAGCGCGCAGAGTACGCCGCCGCGGCGCGCGGGGTGTTCGACGAGTGCGCCCTGCAGCGGGCGGTGCTGTGCTGGCCGCGGAAGTGGACCGCGGAGAGCATCCCGTCGCCCATCTGCGGCCGGCTGACCGGCATCCTGAACGCCGCGTCGGGCCTCTGCCTGCCGCTGGTGGACGCCGCGCAGCGACTGCAGGGGGCCTGCATGCTGGCGTGGTCCCGGGAGCCGGAAGGGCCCATCCGGCATCCCCGCACCCTGGAGACGGTCGCCGGGATCGTGGCCGGCACGCTGGCGGCGCTGGCGCGCGGTCCCGGCCGCCGGTGGAAGGCCGCCGCCCGGCCCGCCGGCAAACGCCGGGCGCTGACGGCCGCCGTCCTGGTCCTGGCCCTGGCGGCCGCCGCGCTGGTGCCGGTCACCTACCGCGTCAAGGGCCCCTGCAGCGTGACCCCCGTGGTGGCGCGGGTGGTCAGCGCGCCTTTCGACGGCATCCTGCAGACCATCCTGCGGGAACCCGGCACGCTGGTGGCCCGGGGAGAGGTGCTGGCGCGCATGGACGGCCGGGTGATCGACCTGGAACTGGGCACCCTGGCGGCCGAGCTGCAGAAGGCGCGCAAGACGCAGGACGTGCAGCTGGCTTCCGGCAACACGGCGGCCGCCCAGATCGCCGCGCTGGAGAGCCGGCGCCTGGAGCAGAAGATCAAGCTCATGCAGCGCCGCCGGGATCAGCTGGACATCGTCGCGCCCATCGAGGGGGTCGTGCTGACCGGCCGCCTGGCCCACGTGGCCGGCAGCCCGGTGCGCAAGGGGCAGTTTCTCTTCGAGGTCTCCCCGCTGAAGAACATGCGGGTGGAGGTGTCCATCGACCAGCAGGACATCAGCTACGTGCGGCCGGGCATGCCGGTGCAGGTGACCTTCGACGCCTACCCGCGCCGGCGCTGGCAGGGCGATCTGCAGACCATCCTGCCGCGTTCGGAGATCCGCGACGGACGCAGCGTGTTCGTGGGACAGGTGACCTTCGCCAACGATGATGGAAGCCTGCGGCCCGGCATGCGGGGCCAAGCCGCCATCGCCACCCGTCAGCGCCCCCTGGTCTGGATCTACTTTCACCGGCCGTGGTACGCCCTGCTGGACGCCATGGCTTTCTGAGAGCGGTGACCTTCATGACGCAGAAGCCGAAAATCCGACGGGATTTGCGTTTCAGCGTGCGGCCCGGGAGCCGGGGCCCGGCGTATGTCATTGAGGATCCCGCCCGGCACCGCTTCTTTCGCGTCGGCGGCCGGGAGTACGTTTTCATCACCCACTTGGACGGCAGCCGTTCGCTGGATCAGGCGCTGGCCGAAAGCCGGGCCGCGCTGGGGAAAGAGGCCCTGAGCGCCGAGGAGGCCGAGCGCATCGTCGGCTGGCTGGCGGCCGGGCAGCTTCTGAGCCACGCGGACAGCGCGCCCCTGGTCCGGAGCTTGGCCCTGGAGCGCCGCCAGGCGAAGCGCCGGCGCCTGCAGCGGCTCAACCTGATCACCTTCCGCCTGCCGCTGCTCAACCCGGCGGGACTCATCGACCGCCTGTACCCCTGGCTGCGCTGGACGACCGGCGCCCCCTTCTTCCTGTTGTGGTGCCTGGCCGTGGTGCTGGCCGCCTGGGAACTGGGGTCGGGCTGGCAGCAGTTCGTCCACCAGTCCCGGGGCCTGCTGGCCCCGGCCAACCTGCTCTGGCTGTGGGCCTGCTGGTTCGCCCTCAAGATCCTGCACGAACTGTCCCACGCCCTGGTGTGCCGCCGCTACGGCGGACGGGTCTACGAGGCCGGGATCCTGTTCATCGTCTTCATTCCCCTGACCTACGTGGACGCCACCGCCTCGTGGAAGTTTACCTCCCGCTGGCAGCGCGCCCACGTGGCGGCGGCCGGCATTTACACCGACCTGCTGGCGGCCGCCCTGGCGGCGATCTGCTGGGCCCGCTTCCCCGACGGGGTGATCGGCGTCATGGCGCGCAACGTCATCGTGGTGGCCGGGGTGGGGTCGCTCCTCTTCAACGCCAACCCGCTCATGCGCTTCGACGGCTACTACCTGCTCAGCGATCTGGTGGACATCCCCAACCTCTACGCCAAGGGACTGGGGGTGGTCAACGGCTGGCTGCGCAGGCTCTTTCTGGGGATCCGCCCGGCGCCGCCCACCGAGATCGGCTGGCGGCGCGGGTTCATCGTGGTTTACGGCATGGCCGCTTGGTGCTGGCGCATCCTGGTGCTGGTGGGACTCTCGATCGCGGCCAGCCGGCTGTTTCACGGCATGGGGCTGCTGATCGCCCTGGCGGCGGTGGTGCTGTGGGTCGCGCTGCCGACGGCCGATTTCCTGCGCCGACTGCCGGCCGTGCTGCAACAGAACCCGCGGGCCGGAAGCCGGCTGGCGCTGAGCCTCGTGCTGGTAGCGGCGATCGGCTTTTTCGGCGTCTTTCAGCTGAACTGGCGCCGGCACGTGGCGGCGCCGGCGGTGGTCGAATACCGCGACCAGGAGGTGGTTCGCTCCTCTACGGCCGGTTTCGTGCGCCGGGTGTACGTCGGGCCCGGCGAGACGGTGGTGGCCGGCCAGCCCCTGGTGGAACTGCGCAACGACGAGCTGCGCAACGACCTGGCCGACACGCGCCTGCAGATGCGCATCCTGGAGACCGAGGCCCGGCTGTACTTCAACGCCGAGAACATTTCGGCTTTCCAGGTGGCGCGCGAACGCATCCGGGTGCTGGCACAGCGCGCCGCGGAGCTGTCCGCGGAACTGGACGGGCTGACGCTCACAGCGCCGTGCGCCGGCGTCGTGGTGGCGCGTGATCTGGAGAACCTGCCGGGCGCCTACATCCGGCGGGGACAGGAGGTCCTCTGGATCGTCGGTGAAAACCGCAAGGTCATCCGGCTGTCCGTGGACCAGCAGGATGTGGACGCCTTCCGGCGCGCCGTGGGCCGCACGGTGACCGTCGACATGCGTTACTGGTGTCGGGGCGTGTTCACCGGGCGGCTGGTGCGGGTCGACCCCCGGGCCAGCCGTGCGGTCCCGCACCCGGCCTTCAGCGCCGCCTGGGGCGGGCCGCTGGACGTGCGGCCCGGCGGCACCGGCGGCGGACCCGGGACCCCCGCACCGGCGGCCTACGAGTTTTTTCAACCGCGCTTCGCAGCCGAGGTGGAGGCACCTCCGTCCGCACTGCAGGCCCTGCGGGTGGGAGAGCTGGCCCGGGTGCGCATCCGCGGCAATTCCCGACGCCTGGCCGACATCGTGCGGCGGTACCTGGGCGCCAAGACGGGCGCCGGGTAAAGGACGGTCGCCGTTCCCCCGGTGTCCGCCCGCCGGACGAGATTTGTCTCCAGTGATGCGAAAATGTGCCGATAAATCCAGTAGATAGATACTGAGCCGATGGCCTCCGGGCACCGCTGCGCGCCAGCGCCCGACCGTCGGCCGCGCCGGGGAGGTTGTCGACAGCGCTTCGTGTTTGGTCTGCGTCTAAAACTGAGTATGGCCGTTTACCTGGCCCTGCTGCTGATGGTGGGCATGGTGCTCATCTGCCTGGTCACGGTGATGACCACCCGCGATCAGCTGGTGCGCGCCGAGACCCGGCGCGGGCACCTACTGGTGGCGGCCATCGACGCCTGCGTGGACCTGGCGGCCGACGGAGACGACTTCCTGTTCGACCATCGGTTCATCATGCACGTCCGCGAAATGCTGAACCGCTCGGGCTACACCTGCCTGCTGGTGCGCGATGAGCGCGGGCGGCGGCTCAATCTGGGCAGCGCCGACTGCGCCCGGCGGTTCGCCATGGACGGGGCGGTGCAAAGGGCCATGGCGCACAGGCGGGACGCCGCCACCCTCGTGGGCAGCACGTGGGGGGTCCTGTGGAAGCAGCCCGGCTACCTGGTCGTCAGCGCCCCCGTGGTGCGCGACGGCCGGCTGCTGGGCGCCGTGGCCGTGGCCGGCGGACTGGACGGGCTTTACAGCCAGTTGCGCAAGCGCCAGCCTTACCTGATGGCGTACCTGCTGGTCAACACGCTGTTCCTGACACTCTTCGGGCTCTACAAGCTTTCGAAACTGACGGTGGCGCCGCTGCAGCGCCTGGTGCGGCGCGCCGAGGCGTTCCAGGGAGAGGACGAAACCTTCTTTCTGCCCGATCAGCGGGCCGACGAGTTCAACCGCCTCTCGCTGGCCCTGAACCGCATGCTGGAGCGCATCCAGGACGACCGCCGCACGCTGCGCCGCACGGTGACCTCGCTGGAGAAGGCCAACCGGGAACTCAAGCAAATGCAGAACGAGATCGTGCGGGCCGAGAAGCTGGCCACCGCCGGCCGCCTCTCGGCCGGCATCGCCCACGAGATCGGCAACCCCATCGGCATCGCCATGGGTTACATGGAACTGCTCAAGCAGCCGGACCTGCCCGAAGGTGAAAAGGGCGAGTGCATTGAGAAGACCGAGGCCGAGCTGGCGCGTATTGACACCATCATTCGCCAGCTGCTGGATTTCTCGCGTCCGGCGGGCGAGTCTTCGACGGACGTGGTGTCCGTGCACGCCGTGCTCTCTGAGATCGCCGACGTCTTTCGCATGCAGCCCCTGACGGCCGACATCCGGTTGCAGCTGGACCTGGCGGCCCCCGCCGACGAGGTGCGGGCCGACGCAGGGCAGCTGCGCCAGGTTTTTCTGAACCTGATGATCAACGCCGCCGACGCCGTCAACACCGCCGGACGCCGGGAGGGACGGCTGGACATCATGACCCGGGCGGCGGGGCAGGGCGCGGCGGCCATGCTGGAGATCCGCTTCGTCGACAACGGGCCGGGTATCGTGCCGGAGCACCTGGACAGCATTTTCGACCCCTTTTTCACTACCAAGGAGCCCGGCCGCGGAACCGGCCTGGGGCTCTCGGTGAGCATCATGCTGGTCGAGAACATGGGCGGCCGCATGGCGGTGGACAGCCATCCCGGCGAGGGCACTGTCATGCGCGTCGTGTTGCCCCTGGAAACGAGAAGTGAGGAGTAAGAAGTTTGAAGCCGAAAGGGAGAAGCCGTCGGTAAAGCGGCTGTTCCCCCAGTTGCCGTGTTGTCGAACTTTTGGCTCTTTGCACGGTGTTGGCGTGTCGGCATATCGTGGAAGCCGTGGATAAACGACGCCCGAAAGAGGATGGGTATGGCATCAGAAAACAGGAATGAAGCCCGCAATGCACGGCTGCTGATCATCGACGACGAAGCGAACATGCGCGACATGCTCTCGCGGCTGCTCAAGCGTGCCGGTTACCGCGTGGACACGGCCGCCGACGGCCGGCAGGGCCTGGAGCGGCTGGCCGCGGGACACTACGACTTCGTGCTCTGCGACCTCAAGATGCCCAACATGGACGGCATGCAGTTCCTGAAAAGCGCCCGCGAACAGCTGTCGGCCACCACGGTCATCATGATGTCGGCCTACGGCACCATCGACACCGCCGTCGAGGCCATGAAGCACGGAGCCTACGACTACATCTCCAAGCCCTTCAAGATCGACGAGGTGGTGCTGACCCTGAAGAAGGCCCAGGAGCGCGAGCGCCTGAAGCGCGAAAACCTCGTGTTGCGCGAACGCATCCGCGACATCGAGGGCGACTGCCGCTTCGGGCGCCTGGTGGCCAAGAGCCGCGCCATGATGGAGGTCATCCGCCTGGCCGAAAAGGTGGCGCAGTACGACACCACGGTGCTGATCACCGGCGAGAGCGGCACCGGCAAGGAGCTCATGGCCCAGGCCATCCACCAGGCCGGCGGCCGGGCCGCGCGGCCCTTCGTGGCGGTCAACTGCGGCGGCATCCCGGAGACCCTGCTGGAAAGCGAGTTCTTCGGTCACCGCCGGGGAGCCTTCACCGGCGCGGTCAGCGACAAGAAGGGGCTCTTCCGGGAGGCCGACGGCGGTACGCTGTTTCTCGACGAGATCGGCGAACTGCCCCTGGCGCTGCAGGTCAAGTTGCTGCGTGTGCTCCAGGAGAGCGAGGTGCGTCCGGTGGGCGATTCCGCCACGCGGCGCGTGGACGTGCGGGTCATCGCGGCCACGGCCAGGGACCTGGAGGCGGAAGTGCAACGGGGAAATTTCCGCGAAGACCTCTTCTTCCGGCTCAATGTGATGCCCATCCGCCTGCCGCCCCTGCGCGAGCGCATCGAAGACATCCCGCTGCTCAGCCGCCACTTCGTGAACTTGCTCGGCCGGCGCCTGAAAAAGGACATCGAGGGCATCGCCCCGGCCGCGGTGGCCATGCTGGTCAAGCACCACTGGCCCGGCAACGTGCGCGAGCTGGAGAACGTCATTGAACGGGCCGCCGTGCTGGCCGAAAAGCGCATCATCCTGCCGGAAAACCTGCCCCCCGAACTGGGGGCCCGTACCGGGGACCGGCGCATGGACGACATCTTCGGCGGCTTTTCCCTCAAGACGGCGCGTCGCATCATGGAAAAGCGGCTCATCAGCCGGGCGCTGGAGGCCACCGGCGGCAACCGCACCAAGGCCGCCCGGCTGCTGGAGATCAGCCACCCCTCCCTGTTGCAGAAGATCAGGCTCTACGAAATCGATCTGTGACGCCCACCTTTCGCGCGCCCATGGATCCGGGCGGCCGGCAGCGGCCCCAACAGGCCTGGCGGGTGCCGAGGGTGATCATCCTTTCATGCGCATTCAGGGAGATTGCAGGTCGCCCGGCCTGCCCGCCCCTCGAACCCGGGTATACGCAGACCTGGAGGAGGACCGGCATCCGACCGGTCGTTGCCCACCACTTCCCGGCTGCACGCATTTTTTGCCGTTGACAAGCAGGGGGCTTTTAATGGATGTTGAACAGGCCGCCGGCCCCGTCGGCGGTCGTGTCCAAGCGTCATCGTGTTTCCCCCAACCGTCAACTGAAACAAGGAGTCCGTCATGGCAAAAAAGCGGCGCAGGAAGAAGAATTACATCAACGAGGGCATCGAGAACGTCCGCCGGCAGGGCAGCCGCATCATCGCCGAAGGGACCACCATGCTGCCGGCCGCATCGCTGATGAAAGCCGCCGGCGTGATCGGGTCGCTGCAGGCCCTGAAAAAGCCCTACGTGACCATCGTCAACTCCTACACCACACACATTCCGGGGCACGCCCACCTGGACGTGCTGGGAGAAGTACTACGACGTGAACTCAAACGCCTCGGCTTCAACGTCTGGTACGCTAACGTGGGCGCCGCCATCTGCGACGGGATCGCCATGGGCCACTACGGTATGAAGTACTCCCTGCCGTCCCGAGAGCTGATCACCGACCAGATCGAGTCCATCATCGGGGCGCATCCCTGCGACGGCTGGATCGGGATCGGTAACTGCGACAAGATCGTCCCCGGCATGCTCAACGCCATGGTGCGGCTGAACATCCCGGCGGTCTACGTTTCCGGCGGGCCCATGCTGGCCGGCAGCCGCGGCGGCGACCTGATCACCGTCTTCGAGGCCGTGGGCAAACACAGCGTGGGGCGCCTGAGCGACGCCGGCCTGCGCCGCCTGGCCGCCGGCAGCTGCCCCGGCTGCGGGTCGTGCGCCGGTATGTTCACCGCCAACTCCATGAACTGCCTGGCCGAGGTGGTGGGTCTGGCCCTGCCGGGTAACGGCACCATTACCGCCGAGGTGTGGGCGGACCGAAAAAAACGCCGCACCAAAATCAACCCCAAGAGGCTGGACCTGGTGAAAAGGGCCGGCCGGGCGCTCAAACGTTGCATCCAGGAGGACGTCCGCCCGCTGGACATCGTCAACAAGTACAGTATCGGCAATGCCTTCGTGGCCGACATGGCCATGGGCGGTTCCACCAACACCGTGTTGCACACCCTGGCGCTGGCCGCCGCAGGGGGCATCGAATACGACCTGGACCAGATCAACCGCATCTCGGCGCGTACGCCCTGCATCTGCAAGGTGTCGCCTTCGCGGCCCGAAGTGCACATGGAAGACGTGCACCGCGCCGGTGGCATCCCCGCCATCCTCGGGGAAATCGCCCGGGGTTGCAAGTCCGGGCTGCGTGGCAACGTGGCCACGGTGACCGGGAGACTGTCCGACACCATCGACGCCGCCCCGGAACCCGACGGCGAGGTCATCCGGCGCGTGCCGGACGCTTTCAGCCCGGACGGCGGCTTGGCCATCCTGTTCGGCAACCTGGCCCCCGACGGGGCGGTGGTCAAGACCGCCGGTGTGGCCGACGACATGATGCAGTTCGAGGGGCCGGCCGTGATATTCGAGTCCCAGGAAGAGGCCCTGGAGGGAATCTTGAAGGGCCGGGTGCACGACGGCGACGTGGTGGTGATCCGCTACGAGGGGCCGCGCGGCGGACCCGGTATGCAGGAGATGCTTTCGCCCACGGCGGCCATCCAGGGGGCCGGCATCCAGGCGGCGCTGATCACCGACGGCCGCTTCTCGGGCGGCACGCGCGGCCTGTGCATCGGCCACGTTTCACCCGAGGCGGCCGCCGGCGGACCCATCGCCGCCGTGCGCAACGGCGACCGCATCCGTATCGACGCCGCCGGCCGCAGCGTGGAACTGCTGGTGAGCAAGGCCGAGCTGAAGCGCCGCCTGAAGGCCGTGCCGCCTTTCGAGGCCCGCGTGAAGCGGGGCTGGCTGGCGCGCTACGCGCGTTTCGTGACCTCCGCCGACCGCGGTGCGGTGCTGGATGCGTAGACGGCATCAAACGAAAAACCTCCCGGATGTCCGCTCCAGTTGACATCCAGGAGGCTTTCGCCACGCCAGCGGAAAATCAGGCCGGTCAGAAATCCTTGAAGTCGCTGTCCTCCAGGGGAATGATCTGTTCGGGTTTCATGGCGACGGGGGATTCGCTTTCCGGCCGCCGCTGAACCGCAGGGGGCGCCGGCACCGGTGCCTGTGGCGCAGCCGCGGCGTCGCTGGCGGGTACGGCGCCGTCCGGGTGCGCTGCTGCGGCGCGCCGCCCCTCGACGATGGTTACCAGTTCCAACACCAGGTTCTGCATGCGCTCGGCCCGCGCCCGCATGTCCTCCGATGAGGCCGCCGTTTCCTGGGCGTGGGCGGCGTTCTGCTGGGTCACGTTGTCCATCTCGGTGACGGCTTGGTTGATCTGTTCGATGCCTTGGGCCTGTTCGCGCGAGGCCGCCGAAATCTCGGAAACCAGTTCGGCCACCTTGGCCGTGGCCGCCGAGACCTCCGTGAAGGCGCCGTTGGTCTTGTCCACCAGCGAGGAACCCTCCCCGATCTTCTTGACAGTGCCCTCGATCAGCGCGGCCGTGTCGTGGGCGGCTTCGGCGGCCCGCATGGCTAGATTGCGCACCTCGTCGGCCACTACGGCGAAACCGGCCCCGGCCTCGCCGGCGCGGGCGGCCTCGACGGCGGCGTTGAGGGCCAGCAGGTTGGTCTGGAAGGCGATCTCGTCGATGGTCTTGACGATTTTCTGGGTTTCCTCGCTGGCCTTGGAGATCTCGGCCATGGAGCCGATCAGGTGGTTCATGGACCCGTTGGCCTTGTCGATGATCCGGTTGGCTTCGTTCATCAACTGATCCGCCTGGCCGGCGTGGTCGGCGTTCTGGCGGGTGATGGAGGACATTTCTTCAAGCGAGGCGGAGGTCTCCTGAATAGAAGCGGCCTGTTCGCTGGCTCCTTCGGCCAGCGACTGGCTGGTGTCGGAAATCTGCTCCGAGGTCCGGCTGTTGGCGCCGGCGCTGGCGCGCAGTTCCTCGACCACCCGCGTGATGGTTTTCGATATCCTCGAGAGCACCAGGAACAGCAGCGCCGCCATGACGCAGATGGCCAGCGCCCCCACGCCGATGACAATCCTGCGGGTCTGGGAACCGATGCGCTGCTGCGACTCGGTCAGCGAGGCTTTCACCTTTTCCAGCGAGGCGTGACCGCGTCGGATGAAAGTGCTCACCAGGTTCTCCACGTCCTGGTGGATCTTGCCCGATCCCTTGGCCAGCACCGAGTCGATGACCGCCCGGTTGCTTGCGATGAGCGCTTCGAATCCCTCGGACATGGCCTCGATCTCACGTTGGGCCGCGGCCTTGCTGATGCAAAGGACGACGTTGCCCAGCGTCTTGCCCTGGAACTCGATGGCTTTGCGCACCATGAAGACTCCGTCGTCCTTGCCGGCGGCGTCCAGCACCTTGAGGATCTTGTTCTTGCCGCTGCCTGTGGACAGGTACTTCTTGACCGTGGCGTCCTTTCGGTCCAGGTAACGCACGATGGGCCTGCCGTCCGGTTTGAGAAAAGCGGCGAAAATGACGTCCGGGTTCTGGCTGGCCGAGCGTGCGTAGGAAATCAGCTCGACGAAGTTGTTGGCCATGATGGCGCCGGCCGACACCTTGGCCAGCAGGCCGGCCGTGGCGAAGGCGTTCTTGCGCATGGACAGCTCCCACTGGGAGCCCAGTTTGGTCGCCTCCGTTTTCAACGACTCGCGGGTCGCGCGGGCGAGATCGTCGGCCGTGGTGCGGGACATCTGCTGCAGGCTGCGCTGCAGGCTGGCGTTGAGCTGCTTCAGGCTCTCCCCGGACTGGGCGTTGTTCTTTTCCAGCTGGGAGATGATTTCCCCCTCGAGGGTCGCCAGGTTGCGGTGCTGCACGCTGAGCAGAATCAGGGTCAGCCCCCCCACGGCTGCCACCAGGATCAGGGTGTTCAGCGTCAGGAGTTTCTGCCTCAAGCTGCCGCGAATGATTTTTTCAAGCATGTTTTCCTCGACTGAATCCGTCCGGCAGTGGGTTGCGGTGCCTTTTCAGGCGCGGTTCGTCACAAGAGCGGCCGTAGCGGGCATCAGCTGCCCCCGTAGGCGCCTACCTGGAGTGATTTCTGCAGTTCCTCCACGGGTCCGTAGTCCAGGGCGTCGGCCCAGCCCACGATCTTGGCGTCCCTGGCGGCCGGGTCATCTGCCTTGAGCTGCTTGAGAGCCTGGACGACCTCCTGCACCACCGCGTCGGGCGTGCCGCGGGTTTTTGCCAGCGGCCACTCCGGGTACAGGGCCGTGCTGCACACGAAGGGGAAGCCGGCGTGGGATTTTTTGGCGATGATGCGGAACTCGTCCATGTCGACGAGGCCGGTGGCGGCCATGCGCTCCAGGGTGTCGGTGCGCACCGTGCCGGCCTGCACGGCGCCGTTCTGCACGGCCAACACCACGTTGTCGTGCTTGCCGCCGAACGTCAGCTTGGCCAGGTCCTTCTTGGGGTCGATGCCGGCATCCAGCATTTCCTTGTAGGCCATCTGCCAGCCGCCGAAAGAGGACTTCTTTACCGCCATGAATGTCTTGCCCTTCAGATCCGCGAGGGTTTTGATGTCCCCGTTTTCAGCGGAAGTGAAGATGACGCCGCCGAACGATTTCAAGGGTTGTCCTTGGCGGGAGTTGATCATGGTGACCACGGCCGTGGCGCCGTACTTGACCTTGGCGGTGACGAACATGGAGGAGTTGACCAGAAAAAAGGCCACCTGGCCCGACTCCACGGCCGGGAACACGGCCTCGAAATCCAGGGGCACGACCTCGAAGATTTTGCCGGGGATCTTGGAGGTCAGGTAATCGCCGGTGGCCTTCCACATCTTCATGGCCTTGACGGGACCGTTTTTGGCCAGCACGCCGATTTTGTAAGTTTCGCCGGCCAGCCCCACGCCGGTCGACAAGAATACGGCGGCAACCATGGTCAAAATCACTTTTTTCATGGGCGGTCTCCTGGCATTGAATCGGTACGAAGCAGGTCAGGTTTACTTTCGGTTTAGTGCTTTCATCGGGCAAATAATCGGGAAACTTTAGAAATGCGATTGCTGAAATGTGACGGCGCCCGCGTGTGAGGCATGGATCGGAAGAGGACGGTGCGGGGGGCGACGGGAACAAGGCGTACAGGTGCCGTGTAGAGGGGGCCGTGTCACCGGGGATACTGGTCGTTTTCGTAGATGTATTGGTAGTAGTAGGTGTAGTAGGCCGCTTGGTCCTCATCGGCGGAGAGTCCCTCCTGACGGCGCTTTTCCAGCAGGCGTTCCAGCCAGACCTGCTGCGAGAAGGCGAAGAGTTCCTTTTTCAGCCGACCGGCCGCGTCGGCGCTTTCCCCGAGGTCGTCGGCGTATTCGGCGGCCGCTTCGACCACCGTGCGGATGGTGCGGATGTACTCGGTGTCATCTTGCTGGCCCTGCTCGGAGAACAGCATGTAGAGGCGGGTGATGATCTGCCGCGTGTTTCCCTCTATGACGTCGATGGCTGTCTGCATGGCCGGCTCTCGGGTGATGGCGTTCAGGTTGATTTTCGGCCGAAACGTGTCAACCGTTAAACGGAAACCATTGCCGGCCGGGCACCCGCTGCGCTGCAACGGCCGCCCACGCTGGATTCGACGCCGGCAGGATTGCCCCCAACCTAAATAGGAACCGGGTGGATGTCAAGTTTAACTATTTGGTTTTATGCCGTTTCATGCAGAAAAGGCAGGGCTGCGGCCCGCCGGGGGAAGGGCAAAAGGGCGGGCCGGTTTGGTTTGACAACCACGCCTGCGCCGTTATATTGAAAGCCAACAAGGGAATCGGCATGTCTGCCCGATTCCCTTGTGAACGTTCTGGAGCCGGCGGTCGGATTCGAACCGACTACCTGCTGATTACGAATCAGCTGCTCTACCGACTGAGCTACGCCGGCTGTTCCGGCTTTCGGGGACCGCCCGCGAACGGGTTGGCCGCCCGAATCGAATGAGTACGCCCATACTTGGTTTGACCGCCAAATGCAAGAGAAAACTGACCTTCAGCAGGTGATCGCGGGCTTCGCCAGGCGGCCCTCACCGGTGGTGTGCAGCGGACTGTCCGGCGCCGAGCGCGCCTACCTGATCGCCGCCCTGGCGCGCGGCGGAGCGACGCCGCTGGTGGTGGTCGCCCCCAGCGCCGAAGAGGCCGCCCGGCTGGAGGAGGACATCCGTTTCTTCACCGGCTTCGGGGAAGACCGGGTGGCCGCCTTCCCGGCCTACCACCTGCTGCCCTTCAAGTTCATCAGCTACCACAGCCAGACCGCCGCCCGGCGCATCCGGGTGCTTTACCGGCTCGTGGACCTGCACCCGCCGGACGTGGTGGTCACCACCGTCGGGGCGCTGATGCAGCGCCTGCTGCCCAAGCAGGTGCTGACCGGCTACGCCGAGCTGATCATGAGCGGCGAGGAGACCGACCGCGAACGGCTGGTGGAGCGGCTGGTCTGCGGGGGATACAGCCCCACTTCACTGGTGGAGGAGCCGGGAGATTTCAGCGTGCGGGGCGGCATCCTGGACGTCTTTTCGCCGCTCTACAGCGACCCCCTGCGCATCGAGTTTTTCGGCGACAAGGTGGATTCCATCCGCCTGTTCTCGGCCGTCAGCCAACGCAAGAAGGCCGAGATCGGCGAGGCCGTGATCCTGCCGGCCCGCGAGTCGGTCATCGACGAGGGCAACATGGCCGAGATCATTCAGAATATCCGCCGCCAGGCGGCGCTGCTGGGACTTCCGGTCACCAAGGTACGTGAAATCGTCGAAGATGTCCGCCAGCGGGGGGAGTTTGCGGGCATCGAGAGTTTCATCCCGCTGGTGTACCCGCAGCCCGACACGCTCTTCGACTACCTGCCGGAAGGGGCCTTGCCGGTGCTGGTGGAGCCGGCCGCCTTGGAACAGGCCGCCCGGGACCTGCGCGAGCAGGCCGCCGGCAGCTACCGCCAAGCCGTCGAGGAATCGCGGCTGTGCCTGGACCCCGACCGGATCTATCTTTCGTGGACAGAGATTCGGGAGCGGGCGGCGGCTTTCAGGCCGCTGACGGTCAAAGCGCTGGACGTGGCCCCGCCGGCCGACGGGCAGGCGCCGCAGCGCCTGCAGTATTGTTTCGCTGTCGAGGACAACAGCGCCCTGGCCGTGCGCCTCAAACAGGCCCGCTCCGGGGAGCGTCTGCTCTCGCCGGTGGCCGAGTGGATCGCAGACAAGCAGTCCCGCGGCATGCGGGTGGTGATCGTGTGCCGCAGCCGTCCACAGGCCGAGCGACTGGACGGCCTGCTGACCCCCTACGGGGTGGACCTGCGCCCGGCCGCGGATTTCCCCGAGGCCGCGGCCGGTGACGAGCGGCGCCCCGGCGTCTGCCGCGGCCGCCTGTCGGCGGGATTCGTCTGGCCGCAGGAAGAACTGGCCATCCTGACCGAAGACGAGATCTTCGCGCGCCGCTCCCGGCGCAGCCGGCCGGCGCCCACGCGCGAGCGCGCCCCGCTGATCGATTTCAGCGACCTGCAGCAGGGCGACCTGGTGGTGCACGACGACCACGGCATCGGCCGGTACGAGGGGCTGGTCAAGCTGGCGGTCGACGGTGCGACCAACGACTTCCTGCTGATTCACTTCAGGGATAACGACAAGCTCTACCTGCCGGTGGTGCGCATGAACGTCATCCAGAAATACATGGGCGTCGAGGGCGTGGTGCCGACCCTGGACAAGATGGGCGGCAAGTCCTGGCAGAAGGTGCGCGCGCGGGTGAAGAAATCCGTGGCGCGCATCGCCGGCCAGCTGCTCAAACTTTACGCCGCCCGGCGGGTGCTGCAGGGCCACGCCTTCGACCCGCCCGACCGGCTCTTCCGCGAGTTCGAGGCCGGCTTCGCCTTTCAGGAGACGCCCGACCAACTGCGCGCCATCCAGGACGTGATCGAGGACATGACGAAGCCCACCCCCATGGACCGTCTGATCTGCGGCGACGTGGGCTACGGCAAGACCGAAGTGGCCCTGCGGGCCGCCTTCCTGGCCGTCAGCGGCGGGCGCCAGGTCGCCGTGCTGGTGCCCACCACCGTACTGGCAGAGCAGCATTACGCCACCTTCAGCCGCCGCTTCGAGCCTTACGCCGTCCGGGTCGCCGGCCTGAGCCGCTTCCGCACCGCCCGGGAGCAGCGCCGGATCCTGGAAGGCCTGGCCGACGGTACCATCGACATCGTCATCGGAACCCACCGGCTGCTCTCCAGGGATGTGAAGTTCGCCGACCTGGGTCTGCTGGTGCTCGACGAGGAGCAGCGCTTCGGGGTGCGCCACAAAGAGCGCATCAAGCGCATGCGTCGCACGGTGGATGTGCTCACCATGACGGCCACGCCTATCCCCCGCACGCTGCACATGTCGCTGACCGGCGTGCGCGACATCAGCGTGATCTCCACGCCACCTGAGGCGCGGCGGCCCATCGTGACCTACATCTCGGAGTTTGACGACGCCGTCGTCACCGAAGCCGTGCGCCGCGAGCTGGCCCGGGGCGGTCAGGTCTATTTCGTGCACAACAACATCCACAGCATCGACGCCATGGCGGCCCACGTGGCCGAGCTGGTGCCCGAGGTGCGCCTGGACGTGGCCCACGGCCGCATGCGCGAAAAGGACCTGGAGGAGGTCATGCTGCGTTTCATGCACCGTGAGATCGACGTGCTGGTGTGCACCACCATCATTGAGTCCGGCCTGGACATTCCCGGCGCCAATACCATCATCGTCAACCGCGCCGACCGTTTTGGCCTCTCGCAGATGTACCAGCTGCGCGGCCGCGTGGGCCGGTCCGACCAGCAAGCCTACGCCTACCTGTTCATCCCCCGCGAGAGCGCCCTGGGGCGCGACGCGGTCAAGCGCCTGAAGGTGCTCATGGAGCACAGCGACCTGGGCTCGGGCTTCCAGATCGCCATGAACGATCTGAAGATCCGCGGCGGCGGTACCATCTTGGGCGCCTCCCAGTCCGGACATATTGCCGCCGTGGGCTATGACACTTTCCTCAAGCTCATGGAGGAGGCCATGGCCGACCTCAAGGGAGAGGTGCGCGTCAAGCCTCTGGAACCCGAGGTCAACGTCAGCCTGTCGGCCTTCCTGCCGGACGACTACATCCCCGACATCGACCAACGCCTGGGCGCCTACCGGCGGTTGGCGCGCATGCGGGCGCTCAAGGAGATCGCGGCTTTCAAACAGGAACTGGAAGACCGTTTCGGGCCGCTCCCAGAGCCGGCCGAAAACCTGCTGCTCAAGATCATGCTCAAGGTGCTGTGCCGCCGGGCGGCCGTAAAACGCCTGGACCTGACCGGCGGGACGCTGACGCTGACCTTCTCGTCCGACCACCTGTCGGACCCCGACCCCGTGCTGCGCTTCGCCGCCTCCGAACCGGCGCGCTGCTCCCTGGGGGAAAGCCACCTGCTCAAAGTGCGCCTGAACGCCGGAAGTGACCGCAGACTCCTGTCCCAGACCAAAAACATCTTGAACAAAATAGCCTGTCGTGATAACGGCTTGTAACTTTGAAAACATTTATGCCATGCCCTGCGGCGTGGATCCAGATACAGGAAATCATGCGTAAAACCATGGCGTTGTCCGCCTTCCCGAAACAGTTGTCCCCTGCGGGACTGATCCCCGCACTGCTGGTGTGCCTGGGCCTGAGTGTGCCGCTTTTGTTTCCGGCGCCCTGTCCGGCCAAGGTGGTGGACCGCATCGTTGCCATCGTCAACGATGATGTCATCTCGCTCTACGACCTCAAGCAGGAGATGAAGCCCTTTGTCCAGAAAATCAAGTCGATGGGCTATTCCAAAGACAAGGAACGCCAGCTGATCTACAAGCTGCGGACCGAAATCCTCAACCGCCTGATCGACCAAAAGCTGGCCGACCAGGAGGCCAAGCGTATGAAGATCACCGTCAGCGACGAGGAGATCAACAACGCCATCGAACGCGTCAAACAGGCGGGGCAGGGGACCGACGAAGACCTGAGAAACGCTCTGGCGGCCCAGGGGATCACCATGGCCGAATACCGCGCCAGGATCCGGGACCAGATCATGAAGTCGCGGCTGGTCAACCGGGAGGTCAAGTCCAAGATCGCCATCACTCCCGAGGACATCAAGGCTTATTACGAGAATCACCCCGAGGAATTCGGGGGACAGAAGGCCTACCACCTGTACATGATCTTCAAGCAGTACCCCCTCGATGCCGATGAAGCACAGAAGGAGGCCGTGGAGCGGGAACTCAAGGACGCCCTCGAGCAGGTGAGAGAGGGCGACAAGACTTTTCCCCAGCTGGCCGAGGAAATTTCGGATGCGCCCCAAGCGCAGACCGGCGGGTACCTGGGGGTCTTCGAACTCAAGGACCTCTCGCCCCGGCTCAAGTCGCTGCTCGCCAAGATGAAGGAAGGCGACATGACGCCCATCCTCAAATCGGACCAGGGCCTGCAGGTCTTCTGGATTGAGAAGATTGACGTCAAGCCCGGCAAGAGCCTGGAGGAGGCCACCCGCGAGATCGAGCGCAAGCTCTACAACCAGAAGGTCAACGAGAAATACAACGTCTGGATCCAGGACCTGCGCAACAAGTCGGCCATTCGGATCATCGAGTAACGACGCCCGGCCCGATTTTTTCAAACCGCTAAACGCTGATGCCAGGAGGAGACGGTTTGCTGCACCTGCCGACCAACGAGCCCTTGCCGGAAGAGCCGCCTGCCGACGACCGGGAACGGCCCCGCCGTGATCCAGAGGGCGATCGCCGGGAGGCGCCCCCCCGCAGAGGCACCGTCGTTCCCCTGGCCGGCGGGCGGAGGGCGGGTTCGTTCGGGCACTACCTGCAGATGGCGCGTATCGAACGACGCATGGGACTGGAGGAAATCTCGCGGCGCACGCGCATCGGCATGGACGTACTGCGGGCCATCGAAAGCGAGGACCTGGAGGCCCTGCCGGCGGAGGTGTTTGTCAAGGGGTTCCTGCGCGCGTACGCCCGTGAGGTGCGGGTGGACGGCGACCTGGCCGTTCAGCGGTACATAGCCGCCGTCCACGCCGAGGCGGAAAAGCGTCGTTTCAACCGGCGCATGCTGCGAAGGGGTAATCGCTTCTGGAAGCGCCTGGTGGCGGCGCTGTTTCTGCTGGCCGCACTGATCACCGGCACCGTGATACTGGTGTCGGATCGGCTGGGTTCCCGTCCGGCGGAAACGGCGCCGGCCGCGGCGGTGGTTACCCCGGCGCCGCGCGCCGCCGCACCGGCTCCCGCCAGGCAGCTTTCCCCGGTACTCGAGGCGGCCGGCGGCGGGACGGCGGTCAAGGGTCGGTACCTGCTCAAAGTGGTGGCCGTGGCAGACACCTGGATGAAAGTCATCGCCGACGACCGGGCGCCCCGGCGCTACCGGCTGCACCCCGGCGACCGCCTGGAACTCAGGGCCTCTTCGGGGTTCAACCTGCTGGTGGGAGACGCCGCGGGTGTCAAGATGACGTTCAACGGACGACCGATCAATCTGTACGGCAAGAGCGGACAAACGGTTACACTGCAGCTGCCCTGAGGGGCACGCTGCGCGGCGACGTGACGGCGGCTGAAAACGCATCGCGGGGTCGCCGGAGGAGCGGGGGCATGAAGGCGGCGGACCACAACAAGATCCTGATGGACAGCATCAAACGGCTGCTCAGGCGTGGCGCATACAGCCGGCTGTCCAAGATCGTCAACAAGACCCACGCGGCCGACCTGTCGGCCGTTTTCGGCTCCCTGACGCTCACCGAGCAGCGCAAGCTCTTTGACATGATCGAGGATATCGAGCAGAAAGGTATCCTCTTCAGCGAACTGGACGAAGACACCTTGGTCGACTTCGTCGAGGAAATGAGCATCGACGAACTCGTCGAGATCCTGGGGGCCATGCCGTCGGACGACATCGCCGACCTTCTGGGCCGCCTGCCCGAGGAAAAATCCGCCGCCATCCTGGAGCGCATGAACCGGGAGGACTCCGAGGAAGTCGAGGACCTGCTGCGCTACGAGGACGACACCGCCGGCGGCATCATGGTGCCGGACTTCATCGCCCTGCGCGAGGACGTCACCGCCCGCGAGGCCATCGAGTCCCTGCAGAAGGAGCACTCCGACGTGGAGATGCCCTTCTACCTTTACGTGGTCGATGAGTACGGCAAGCTGGTGGGCGTCAGTTCATTGCGCCAGCTGGTGGTCGTTCCGCCGGAGACGCCGCTCAGGGAGTTCATGACCACCGACATCATTTCGGTGCGCACCGACATGGACCAGGAGGAAGTGGCCAAGATCGTGGCGCGCTACGACATCCTGGCCGTCCCGGTGGTCGACGAGAGCAACCGGCTGGTGGGTATCGTCACGGTCGATGACGTCCTGGACATCATTCGCCGCGAGGCCACCGAGGACATCCTCAAGATGGCCGGCGCGGGTGAGGAGTTCGTGGAGACCAAGAGTGTCCTGCGCAGCATCCGCATCCGTTTGCCGTGGCTTTTCGCCAGCTGCCTGGGCGGTATCCTGGCCTCATTCATCATCGGACACTTTCAGAACAGCCTGAGCGACCTGGCCTACCTGGCGGCTTTTATCCCCGTCATCATGGGCATGGGCGGCAACATCGGCATCCAGTCCTCGGCCATCACCATCCGCGGCCTGGCCACCGGGCGGCTGCACCTGCGGGACATGTGGAACGTGCTGGCAAAGCAGATCGCCGTGGGACTCATCCTGGGTGTGCTTTACGGCCTGCTCATCGGGGGCGTGGCGCAGCTGAGCTACCGTATCGAGCTGCTGGCCCTGTCCGTGGGGCTGGCCGTGGTGTGCTCGATGACCATGGCGGCCACGGCCGGCACCCTGGTGCCCATGACCCTTGCCAAACTCAACGTCGACCCCGCCGTGGCCTCGGGCCCCTTCGTCACCACGGCCATCGACATTATCAGCGTCACCGTTTACTTCGTCATCGCCACCAACCTGTTTGGAATCTAGTCCATGGCGCCGGAGATTTCCACGCCCGCCATACTGCTGCGCCGCACCGACTACGGCGACTACGACCTGATCCTCACCTGCCTGACCCTGTCCCAGGGAAAGATCTCGCTGATGGCCAAGTACGCCAAGAAAAGCAAGAAGCGTTTCGCCGGGGCACTGGAGCTTTTTACGGAACTCAACCTGGTGTGGAACCGCCCGCGGGGCCGGGCCATGCCTGTGCTGCGTGAGGCCAGCATCGCCAACCCTTTCGGCGGCATCCGGGCCGATGTGCTCAAGACGGCCTACGCCAGTTACTGGACCGAGATGGTGACCCTGTGGCTCGAGAGCGGCGATCCGCAGAAGGCCGTTTTCGGGCTGCTGCGATACACCCTGGACACCCTGGACCGCGGCGCCATGGCGCCCGAGGTGCTCAACCTGATCTTCCAGGTGCGCTTCCTGAAGCTGGCGGGGTTCCTGCCGGATTTTCGGCACTGCAGCCGCTGCCGCCGGCCGGTGGAGACCGCCCCCGGCGGCCGTTTCGATTTCGAGGTGGGCAGCGGCAGCCTGGTGTGTCCGGCCTGCCGGCCCTCCCGGCAGGGCGGGCATCATACCCTGGGCAAGGGCAGTCTCATGCAGCTGCTGTGGATCGCCGAGACCGAGCTGCCCTGCGTGGGCCGCATGCGTTTTGCGGACCGGCAGGTGGGGGAGACCACGGCGCTGCTGGAAACTTTCATCCCCTACCACCTGGGTCGTGTTCCCCGCAGCCTCAAATTCCTGCGCCAGGTGCGGCCCGGCGACCGGGGGGAGCACTGACCCCGCCGGCCGCGGGCCGGAACGGAGGAGATCATGCCGGCTACCGACAGCAAACCGCCCGCCTGGCGCCTCATCGAGGCATCGGCCCCCTGCCGGGTCGACCTGGGCGGAACCTTTGACCTCAGCACCTTTTCCTATCCCCTGGCGCCGTTGTCGCCGCTGACTTTCAATATCGCCGTGGACCTCAGGACGCGGGTGCGCCTGCGGCCCCACGCGGCCGGCAGGGTGCGGGTGTCGTCGACGGGATTCGAGAGCGCGGAGTTCGATGCGGCGCGCGCGCCCTACGACCACCCTCTGGGGCTGATGTTCGCGGTGGCGGCCCATTTCGGCGCCTCGGGCATCGCCATCGAGATCGAGTCGGCCTCGCCGCCGCGCAGCGCCCTGGGCGGGTCCTCGGTGGCGGCCGTGGCCCTGGTGGCGGCGCTGGACGCCTTGGGGCGCCGCACCGGCGGCGTCCGTCCGTCCGGCAGGGGGCCGGCCGCCGTGGCGTTGACGGCCCACGGCATCGAAGAGGGCGTGCTTCGCATGCCCTGCGGCTACCAGGACCAGTTGGCGGCCGTCTACGGCGGCGTCAACGCCTGGTACTGGCGGCCGGGTGCCGGCAGCCTTCCCTACGTGCGCCGCACGGTGGTGCGGCGGGCACGCCACCGGCGGCTGGAGCGTCGCCTGCTGCTGGCCTACTGCGGCGTGCCGCACAGCTCGGTGGACATCAACGGCCGCTGGGTGGACGGGTTTGCGGCCGGCCGCCGCAGGCGCCTGTGGGAGGAAATGCTGGCCTGCACCCGGGGGTTCGTCGAGGCCCTTGCGGACGACGATATCGAGGCCGCCGTGGGCTTCATGCGGCGGGAGATGGCGCTGCGACGGGAAGTCACCCCCGACGTGCTGGACGACACCGGCCGGCTGCTGGCCGATGCGGCCGTGGAGGCCGGCTGCGCAGCCCGCTTCACCGGCGCCGGGGGCGGGGGCTGCCTGTGGGCGCTAGGCCGGGCGGCAAATATTGACAGGCTTCAACAGACGTGGGAAAGTATCGTCTCGTCCAGGGGGGATGCGCGCCTGCTGCCGCCGACGGTGGCGGCCCGCGGCGTGGCCATCGACGTCAAGGCATAAACCATTACCGAATATGTGGGGATAAAGCATGAATTTTCAAGATGTCATCCTGTCGCTGGAGAAGTTCTGGGCCCGCAAGGGCTGCATCATCGTCCAGCCCTATGACCTGGAGGTGGGTGCCGGAACCTTCCACCACCACACGACCCTCAAGGCCCTGGGACCGGAACCCTGGAACGTGGCCTACGTGCAGCCTTCGCGTCGTCCCACCGACGGCCGCTATGGGGAAAATCCCAACCGTCTGCAACACTACTACCAGTACCAGGTGATTCTGAAACCGTCTCCGCCCAACGTGCAGCAGCTTTACCTGCAGAGCCTCAAGGTGCTGGGCGTCGACCCCCTGGACCACGACATCCGCTTCGTGGAGGACGACTGGGAATCGCCCACCCTGGGGGCTTCGGGCCTCGGCTGGGAGGTGTGGTTGGACGGCATGGAGATCACCCAGTTCACCTACTTCCAGGTGGCCGGCAGCATCGAGCTGCACCCCATCCCGGTGGAACTGACCTACGGCCTG
>CAYZCL010000027.1:0-5988 GCA_964476595.1 uncultured Desulfobacteraceae bacterium | reverse complement strand
CCCACCAGGAAGGTGAAGTTGGCGATGTAGAAACCCCACGAGACGTCCCTGCTCATGCCGGTAATGCCCAACCCGAACTGCAGCTGGTACAAGTAAAATCCGAAACCGACCCCGATCACGGCCAGCAGGGCGGCCACCCAGCCATAGAAATTCTTGCTTCCCTTAAACACTAATTCAAGCATAACCACCTCATACGATGTAGTAAACGCAGGGCTCCGTGCCCAGCTGCTGTTTACGCCGAATGGTGTAATTGGTCTTGAGCAGTTTGCGCACCTCGGACTCCGGGTCGTACAGGTCACCGAAGGCCAGCGCACCGTTGGAGGCCTCTACGCAGGCGGGCATCTTGCCCACCGCTAGGCGCTCGGCACAGAATTCGCATTTTTCGACCACACCTTTCATGCGGGTGGGAAACTCGGGTGTAATCTCGGGGATAAACGGACGCGGATCCCTGAAGTTGAAACTTCGCGACCCGAAGGGGCACGCCGCCATGCAGAAACGGCAGCCGATGCAGCGATGGAAGTCCATGAGCACGATACCGTCGGATTTGCGCTTGAACGTCGCCTGGGTCGGGCAGGCCCGGCAGCAGGGCGGATTCTCGCAGTGGTTGCAGAGCACCAGAAAGGGGATGTGCGCCAGCCGTTCCTCCAGAAAGGGGTTGTGCTTGGTGGGAAAGGCGTTTTCGTATTCCTCTTCCCAGATCCACTTGATCTCGTGATGCTTGTTCTGGAACTTGGGGATGTTGTGAATCTTGTTGCAGGCTTCGATAATGGGCTCCAGGTCCTCGGCGGTCTTGAGCTTGCGGGTGTCGATGACCATGGCCCACTGCTTGGCTTTGAGCGCCTTGTCGCTTTGCTTGAAGCCCGGCCCGGCGGCGCCGTGCTCCACGGCGAAAGCATCCAGAACGGGCTTGGTAGTCAACCCCAGTGCGGCAACCCCGGCCAGTTTCAGAAATTGTCTTCTGCTGTCTTCCATTACTTTTTCTCCTTGGGGTTATCTAAATGGCAATCCCAGCAGTAAGGTCTCACCGAAGCGTAATCGTGGCACCGGTCGCAGAACTCGGCCTTGTTGGAGTGGCATTCCAGGCAGGTACGGGTCAGGCTCATCTCGTATGCCTTGCCGTTCGGACTGACATAGACGTGCTTGGCGCCCCGGACCACGTTGTGCCGCCACTGATCCAGCAGGTGCATGTGGTTGGCCCGCATGTACTGCCTGGAGCGGACGCACTGCTTGGCGGCCTTGGCCTCAGGGGTGAGGACCGGGTCGGGCGCCGGCGACGCCTTTCCCATGTTGTACAGGAACGGGAACAGCGCGATGGCAATAAAAATGACGAGACCGGCAATGATCAGCTTTTTATCATTCATCAGCTTCTTCCTCCATGCCTGGCAGATCTTCGCCGCGCAGGTCCGTGGTACGTTCCGTTTCTCCCGGCAGGATCAGGGCGTTGCCCACCAACTCGTGCAGACCGGTAACGTCCACCTCCGGCACCCAGTACTGCATGGAGGTGGGCAACGCGGCGCGGTCGATGGCACAGATGCAGGCCAGCATGTTGACGCCGTGCTTCTCGTGTACGTGCCGGACGGCGTTGGCCCGGGGCAGGCCACCGGCCATGCGCAGTTCCATGTCCTCACCGGCGTTGAGGCCGGCCCCGCTGCCGCAGCAAAAAGTCTGCTCACGAATGGTGTTGGCCGGCATCTCGTAGAAGTGCTTGCACACGTTCCGGATGACGTAGCGCGGTTCCTCGAACATGCCCATGCCCCGCGACGGGTTGCAGGAGTCGTGGAAGGTGACCCGCAGGTTGTCGTTGCGGCTGGGGTCCAGCTCGAGCTTGCCGTGCTTGATCAGGTCGGCGGTGAATTCGGCAATGTGCACCATCTTGGTCGAGCGGGCGTTCTCGAAGCGTGTGCCGGTGATGGGCGAAACCGGCTCTTCCAGGAAATCGGCCGGACCGTTCATGGTGTCCATGTACTGGTTGATGACGCGCCACATGTGGCCGCACTCACCGCCCAGGATCCACTTGACGCCCAGGCGCTTGGCCTCCATGTACATCTTGGAGTTCAGACGCTTCATCATTTCGTGGGAGGTAAAAGAGCCGAAGTTGCCGCCCTCGGAAGCATAGGTGCTCCAGGTGATGTCGAAACCGTACTTTTCCTTGAGGTAGTGGAACAGCATGAGATAGCCCATGCAGGTGTACGTGCCCGGGTCGGCGAAGACATCGCCCGACGGGGTGATGAACAGGATGTCGGCGCCCTTCTTGTTGAACTGCGGCTCGGGCCGGATGCCGGTGATCTCCTCGATGTCGTCGCAGAAAAAATCGATCATGTCCACGAAGGCGTGGGGCTGGATGCCCAGGTGGTTTCCCGTGCGGTAGCAGTTGGCCACCGGGGTTGCGATCCAGTCGATGTTGAGCCCCAGCAGGTTCAGCAGCTCACGCCCCATCATGGTGATCTCGGCAGTGTCGATGCCGTAGGGGCAGAATACGGAGCAGCGCCGGCACTCGGTGCACTGGAAGAGGTAATACCACCACTCCTTGAGCACATCGAGCGTCATGGGCCGGGCGCCGGCGATCTTTCCCAGGATCCTGCCGGCCCTGGTGAAGTCGTGACGGTATACCGACCGCAGCAGTTCGGCGCGCAGCACCGGCATGTTCTTGGGATCGCCGGTGCCGATGAAGAAGTGGCACTTGTCGGCGCAGGCGCCGCAGCGCACGCAGATGTCCATGAACACCTTGAAGGTTCTGAATTTTTCCAGGCGCTCCCGGAACCCCTCGAAGAGGATCTCCTTCCAGTTCTCCGGCAGCTTCCAGTCTTCGTCCAGGGGGTTCCACTGGCGGGGGTTGGGGAGCCCGACATACTCCACGCTCTTGGGGTTGGAGGCGTAACAGTACATCCCCTTGCGGATTTCCACCGGGACCTGCATCCAGTCCTCGAAAGCAGGGCGATGATTGATCTTCGCTATGAGTTCATCCGGTTTCGGTGTTTCATCGGCCATTGGGTTACTCCTTTTCGTCCGTATCTGTCTGTTCCTCGGGCGCTTCCTCGGGCATCCTGTCCACCGGCAGACCGGCCTCGATCATCTTGTCGCGGAACTCGTCTTCATACTCTTCGTAAGTGTGCACCGCAACCGGGTAGTTCCAAGGGTTGACGTGGCGCCGGGCGCGGGTGTCGGCCGGCAGGTTGCGCGTCGGGCTGAGGAAAATACCGCCGAGGTGCATGAGCTTGCTGAAGGGGAAATAGGCCAGCAGGGTACAGACGAAAAACAGGTGAATGAAAAAAATGGTCGACACCCCGTCGGGCACGGTGGGGTGAAAGGTGACCAGTCCCATGGTGAGCTCCTTGGTCGAAGCAATGTCGACCTTGAAAAAGTAGCGCATCAGAATCCCGGTGAGGGCGATGGCGAAAATCAGAAACAGCGGAAAGTAGTCCGCCGCCTGGGATATGTAGCGGACCGTGGGGATGAACATCCGGCGCAGCAACAGGTAGGCCACCGCCAGCAGCAGTACCAGGCCGGACATGTAGACGCCGGGCAGCGCCATCTTGAAGGAATCGTAGAGAATCTCCAGGCGGAAGAACGAGTCGACGTTCTCCAGCAGTTGGATGGGCATGGGCACGGGATTGAGGAAAAGGCGCAGGTGCCGTACGATGACGGTGAAAAAGGCCCAGTGAAAGGCCAGCGCTCCCACCCACAGGAAGATCTCCAGGTTGTAAGCCAACTTGGGACCCTGGTGGAGTTTCATGCGCGTGTTTCTGAAGAGGGAACGGAACAGGAGAATCTCCAGGGCCATGCGCGCCACCACGCCCCCCTTGCTGAATGGGTTGTCGATGGCGTTGGGTTTGATCCAGGGCAGTGATTTCTGCTGGCCGCAGGTGGTGGGGATGGCGAAGGGCACGGCCGAGCGTGACCACCCCATGATGCGGTAGGCGAATCCGACGATGAAAATGATCACCGCCAAGTAGGGGAATATCACACCGAACACGACCTTTAGGCCGATTGCCACTCCGATCCACGCTACCAACAGGAGCGCAACGACCGCTAGGAGGGAATACATGTACTTTACATTCATATTCCGTTACCTCATTCTGGTGGCCCCACAACAGCGTCCCGGATGTGCCTGCCGCCCAGCCGCGGCGGCCCTGAACACCATCCCGTGTCGCCCGGTGCCTATTTCAAAGGTGGATTAATGAACATTGAGATCCGGCTCACCTTCCGCAACCTCAGTGATTAAACCTGCTCTCCTGAATGCCCGGTAAATGGAGTTCCGTTCCTGGCTGACCTTGAGATCGTAAATTTTTTCCTTGCATTCCATATAGATATCAAACGCCGTGAGTGCCAGCGCATCGATTTGGTCCTCAAAACGCAGCAGCGGCGCGATCTGGCTGTCGCCCGGGTTACGATGCAGGGTGTCTCTGATGATTTGCTTTAACAGGAAGATGAAGCCGGTGGCCTGGGAGGGGGTAAATTTCTGCACCGCCCGGATTCGGATGAGGGGATCGAGCAGCGATGCCGACTGCTCGGCGGCCCGCCCCTCGAGGAGGCCCTCGAAAATGGCGGTGAGGCCTTCCCGGATGGTGACGCCCACCGGGTTGGCGAAACGGTCTTTCTGGGACTTGAAGATGACGGCGGTATCCGGCGCGTAAGTGTCCATGACCGCATTGAACCACCTGTCGACGATGTCACGCTTCTTTTCTCTGAGCAGCTTTTCCAGATTCATACTCCGGATCGCTCCCGGACGGTGTAAGGTCTGTGGCTCGCCGATACCTCGAAAAAATTGCGCCGGACTGAAATCAAATTTAAAGGGTTTCCTATAGTCAAATCAGTGGATTTTGTCAAGGACAATCGACGGCCATAGGCCGGCCGAACCTGTTTTGCGGCCGCTTGCGGCGCACCGGACAAAGATAGGGTTGTAATGCACCCACGAAGGAAGCTATAAAATGAGAGGCGTGTCATGCTGCGCCGCCGAAGGTCAACCCACCAAGGAGAACCAAGAGGGGAGAACGTTCATGGCACCGTACACAGACAGTTTCGGGACGGCCTCCGGCCTGCAGACGCCGCAGGGCCAACTGCGTTATTTCAGCCTGGAAAAGCTCGCCGGACAAGGGTTTGACGGCCTTTTTGACCTACCTTTCAGCATTCGTATCCTCATCGAAAACCTGCTCAGAAACGAAGACGGTTTCCTGGTCGACGCCGACGACATCCGGCGGCTGGCCGGCTGGGACGGAACGGTCGGCGACCCCGTCGAGGTGCCCTTCATGCCGGCCCGTATCCTGCTGCAGGACTTCACCGGCGTCCCTTCGGTGGTGGACATGGCCGCTCTGCGCCAGGCAGCCGACCGGCTCTACGGCGACCCGCTGCGCATCAACCCCATCATCCCGGCCGAACTGGTCATCGACCACTCGGTGCAGGTGGACGACTACGGATCCCCCGCAAGCTTTGAGGTCAACGACGCCCGCGACTACCGGCGCAACACCGAGCGGTATGCCTTCCTGCGCTGGGGGCAGCAGAGCTTCCGCAATTTCCGGGTCGTACCCCCGGCCACCGGCATCTGCCACCAGGTCAACCTCGAACACCTGGCACGGGTGGTCTTCACGGCCGAACGGGACGGGGAAACGCTGGTCTACCCCGACACGCTGGTGGGGCTGGATTCGCACACCACCATGATCAACGGCATCGGCGTCATGGGCTGGGGCGTCGGCGGCATCGAGGCCGAAGCCGTCATGCTGGGGCGCCCCTACTACCTGCTGACGCCGCAAGTAATCGGCCTGCGCCTCACCGGCGAACTGCCCCGCGGGACCACGGCCACCGACCTGGTGCTCACCATCACCGAAGTCCTGCGCCGCAGGGGGGTGGTGGGGAAATTCGTAGAGTTTTACGGACCGGGCCTCGAAACCCTCAGCCTGGAGGACCGCGCCACCATCGCCAACATGGCCCCGGAATACGGCGCCACCATGGGTTTTTTCCCGGTGGACGACAAGACCCTGGCATACCTGCGCC
>CAYZCL010000026.1:0-20321 GCA_964476595.1 uncultured Desulfobacteraceae bacterium | reverse complement strand
AGGGCGTAACTCAGCGAGGCCTTGCCCGGACGGCGGAACTGGTGCAGCTCCCAGCCGTCGCCTTCACCGGCCTTCACCGGCGCCAGCAGGTTGCCCCAGGTGCGGATACCGCCGGCAAGGTACGATACGTCGTCGTAGCCGCACTTTGCCAGCACCTCGGCCACGTACTTGGCCGAGCTTTCCTTGGCGCACACGATGCGGATCTTGCGGTCCCCGGGCACCAGGGCCACGCACTCGTCTTCGAGTTCCTGGAAATCGTAGTACACGATGTTGAGCATCTCGATGGGGTAGGGCCCCTCGATCTTGAAACGTTCAAAATCGGTGGTGTTGCGGACGTCGAGCAGGATGAAGTCCTCGCGCCTGACCAGCGCGTCAAAAAGCTCTTCGGCAGTGTAGGACGGGATGGGCATCGGGTTTCCTTTCTTCAAATCATGGTCTTTTCGTGGCTTTTCATTAGCAATTTCCGGGACCGCATTCGCGGTCAACGCTGCCGCCGTCCTGTATGTAAAATGTACCTTTTAAGATATTACACGATCGACGATCGTCAAACATTTTGCACCGATTTCAGAAAGCCCTTGAAAGCCGGCCGGGTTTGGCCCTATCCTGACACCGTGCGCATCCTCTGGCTGATCATAGCGGTTTACGGTCTGGTGGTGCTGGCGGCCTGGCTGCTGCAGTACCGCATGCTCTATTTCCCGGAACGTCTCTCCCCGGACGGGCTGCGGCGCCGGGCGGCCGCCGCGGATCTGACCCTGTGGGCGCAGGAGGGCGGTGACTACCGGGGCCTGCTGCGCGAGCCCGCCGGCGACTGCCGGGGCACCGTGCTGGTGTTTCACGGCAACGCCGGGGCGGCGGTGGATCGTTCCTATTACGCCGACGCCCTGGTGCCCCTGGACTACCGCGTAATCCTGGTGGAGTACCCGGCCTACGGCGGTCGGCCCGGCAGGCTGGGCGAGGCCGGTTTCACGGCCGACGCCCGCGGGGCCGTCGATCTGACCCGCGCACAGTTCGGCGCTCCCCTTTTCCTGTGGGGCGAATCCCTGGGATGCGGCGTGGCCGCGGCGGCGGTCTCGGATGCCGTGCGGGGACTGGTGCTGCTGACGCCATGGGACTCATTGACAAACCTGGCCCGGAGTCTCTACCGATTTTTGCCCATCGGGCTGCTGCTGCGCGACCGCTACGACACGCTGGCCCGCCTCGCGGGCTATCCCGGACCGGTGGCCGTGATCATGGCCGGGCGCGACAAGGTGATTCCCAACCGTTTCACCAAAAATCTCTACGAATCGCTTGCATCCCGCAAACGAATGTGGGTATTTAAAGACGCCGGGCACAACAGCTGGCCCTCGGACCCCGGCCTCGCCTGGTGGCGGGAAGTGATGGCTTTTGTCGACACCCCCGATTCACCGACCCCTGCAGAAAAATAGACCAAAATACCGACATCAACAGAACGGGTAGCGCCGCATGAACGACGTGCAGAAGAAAATTCTGGTGATCGACGACGAAAACCGGCAGCGGACCCTCATCCGGGAACTGCTGGAGAAGATGAACTACACCGTGACCGCCCTGGACAGCGCCGAGGAGGCGCTCTATCACCTGGAGACGGTCAGTTATCCCGTGATCATCACCGACCTGAAGATGCCCTGGATGGACGGCGTGCAGTTTTGCCGCCAGGTCAAACGCAAACACCCCCGCACCGTCATCTACCTGCTTTCGGGTTACGTCGACGCCTACGACCAGGACAAGCTGGCCTCCGGCGGGTTCGACGCCATCTTCCGAAAACCCCTCAAGTCCGGCATGCTGGAGGAGGCCCTGGCGGACGTCTTCGAGCAGTCCCCCGCCGACGGACCGGATGAGTGAGGGCCGCGCCGCGCCGGCGCCCCCAGCGCGGCTACGGGGTGCGAATCAGCTGCACCGCCAGCAGCGAGACCAGGCTCATGGCCGCCCCGGCCAGGAAGGGGATGCGGTAATCCACCATCCACAGCAGGCCGCCCACAGCCGGCAGCACCACAGCGGCGATGTGGTTGATAGTGAAGCCCACCGCCATGGACGGGGCGATGTCACGCGGGTCGCCGACCTTCTGGAAATAGGTGCGGATGGCGATGGAGAAGTTGAAGAAGATGTGGTCCAGCACGTAGAGCCCGGCCACCAGCCACTTGGACCGGGCCGCGGCGTAGGCCGTGAAGATGAAGATCAGGCTGGCGTACTCCAGCGACAGCACGCGGCGTTCGCCGAAACGGATGATAGCCTTTCCGATCAGCGGGCTCAGGAAGTAATTGACGGCGTTGTTGAGCACGAACAGCAGTGTGATCTCCTGCACCGGGCAGCCGAAGCGCTTGACCAGCAGGAACACCGAAAAGACCATGAAGATCTGCCGCCGCGCGCCGGACATGAAAGTCAGGAAGTAGAACAGCCAGTAGCGTCTGCGAAAGACCATCTTCTTGCGCTGGGGCACGATGTTGTCGTGGGTGGGGCGCTGGCAGAAGCCCCAGACGCCCACCGCCGTAATCAGCGCCCCGGCCCCCAGGTAGATCTGCTTGTAGGACAGGAGAGAGGAAACCGCGTAGATGATCAGCCCCACCACGATGCTGGTGGCGGCCGCCATGCTGCGCTGCTTGCCGAACACCCAGGGGGCGGTCTGCTCTTCGAAGTACTGCAGCGTCAGGGACTGGTTGGTGGTCTCGTAGTAGTGAAACCCGAAGCTCATCACCAGGGTGGTGGCCATCAGCCCCGTGTAGGTGGGAAACAGGCCGGTGGCGCCCACGCCCACCCCCAGAAAAACGATGGACAGCGCCGACAGCCGGTGCTCGCGCATGACCAGGTAGACGTAGACTGCCAGCAGCGCGAGAAAGCCCGGCACCTCGCGCACCGACTGGATGACGCCCACCTGGTCGCCCTGCAGCCCGGCCACCTCCACGGCGAAGTTGTTGAACAGTGTGCGCCAGGCCTGCAGGCCGCCCATGGAGGCGATGGTCAGCACGATCAGGTAGCGGTACATGGGGTCCCGGCGCACTTCGGAGAGGTTGCGGCTCATTTGAAGGGCCTTCCCCACTTTTCGGCGAACAGGATCTGCTCCAGCGGCTTGCGGCTGCGCTTGCGGCCGGGCTCCTGTTTGGGGTGGCCCACCGCCAGCAGGGCCGAGACCTTGATGCGGCCGGGGATGTCCAGGATGCGGCGCACCTTTTGGGTGGAGAACCAGCCGATCCAGCAGGTGCCCAGGCCCAGCTCGGTGGCCTTGAGCACCATGTGCTCCATGGCGATGCCCAGGTCGATGCGGTAATACTCGATGCCCGTCACCCGCGCCCCGATGCGGTTGGCGATCACGTCCAGCTGCGAGCAGCCCACCATCACCAGCGGCGCCTGCACCAGCCACTTGTTGGGGATCACCGGGCGCATGGCCTCGCGGCACAGGCGTTCGATGGTCACGGGGTCGGTCACGGCGATGAAGCGCCACGTCTGGCTGTTGCAGGCCGACGGCGCCGCCCGGGCGGCCTCGGCCAGCGCCACGATGTCCTCGCGGCGCACCGGCCGGGGTTCGAAGGCGCGGGTCGAGGTGCGCCGGTTGATGATGTCGTCGAGGGTCGTCATGGGTCGGGTCTCCACTGGCGAAATCATCGGCAGCATACCAGCCCCCGACCCCCGAATCAAGGCGGGGGATTTGGATTGCCGGGCCAATCGCAGTGAACCCCCATTGCTCGAGTGGAGGGCCGTGCCTGCCCCCCCGCCCCAGCCGGGCGGCATCGTCTGCGCTCCGTGCGTCCCGGCGGGGATGCGCTGGTTCTCCGACTGCGCGCCGCTGAAACCCGCCCGCCCCTCATCCAGGGGCGGATCCGGAAGGCGAGGGGCACCCGCAGTACGCATGCCGGCCGTGGCCGGCGATCACCCCGTTTCGATTGTGCTTTATCCGCGGCCCGGCAGATGATATGATGGACGCATGATCGGAAACCTGCTGGAACCCGTGCCTGCGCAACCGCCCGAGGAGCTGATCCAGGAAATCGTGACCGGAGACCGGGTGCGCATCGAGCGCATCGTTTCGCGGGGCCACGCCTCCCCGCCGGGGTTCTGGTACGACCAGGAACAGCGCGAGTGGGTGGCGGTGCTTGCCGGCCGGGCACGGCTGCGTTTCGCCGACGACGAGCGGGTGCTGGAGATGGGCCCCGGCGACCACGTGCTCATCGAGGCCCACCGTCGCCACCGCGTGGAGTGGACCGACCCCGACCGGGACACCGTCTGGCTGGCGGTGTTTTTTTAAAGTCCCGCACCGGACACCGACGACGGAGACACCCGGCAAACATCCCCGGCGCCCGCGGTTCCCGTAAAGACAAGGGCCTTGCCCAACGACCGAACAAGGACAGACGCCATGCAGGAACAGAACACGAGCGGCGACCGTTTCCTGGCCGCGCTGACGGTGGGCCTGATCATTGCCTCGCTGTGGATCTTTTCTCCCTACCTGAACTACCTGCTGGTGGCGGCGGTGCTGGCCCTGGCCACCAGCCACGGTTACAACGCCCTGGTGGGCGCCATGGAGAGGTCGGCGCTGCCCGACTGGATCAAGCGCCGCCGCCGACTGATCGCCGCCGGCCTGTTCACGCTCTTTTTCCTGCTGCTGATCTTCGCACCCCTGCTGTACTTCGCCTCCGAGACCTACAACCAGGTTATCGCACTGGACATCGTGGCCATCAAGCAGACCATCCTGGAGATGATCGACAGGGCCCAGGCCTTCCTGGACCGCATCCCGCTGCTGCAGGACCTGATGACCAAGTTCAAGGCCCGGGGAGGGTCCATTGTCAACGGCGCCACCATCGAGGCCGTGCTGCGGGGCGCCCAGCGGGTGGCCGCCGGTGCCGGCGGGCTCTTCGGCCAGGTGGTCTGGATCCTGGTCTTCTATTTCCTCTTCAACCTCTACGGCTGGCAGATCCTCAACTTTGCCGCCGTGGTCATGCCCACCAGCCTGGAACAGGAAAAATACCTCTATCGCGAGTGCTCCGGCACCGTCGCGGTGGTCTTTTACGGCACGCTTTTCAACATGTTCGCCCAGGGGGTGGCCTTCGGCATCCTGATGGCCTTCGTGGGCGACCACAACGCCCTCTACCTGGGGGTGCTGGCCGGGTTCTGCTCGGTGATCCCCATCATCGGCGCGGCCCTGGTCTACGTGCCGGTGACCGCCCTGGAGCTGTTCGCCGGCCGCTGGGGCAACGCCATCGTTATCCTCGCCTTCGCCTGGGTGGTGATGGGCTTTTTCATCGACAACATCCTGCGCATGGTGTTCATCGGCCGCCTCAAGAAGGCCTTCGGCTTCGAGTACATGATGAACGAGATCCTGATCCTGCTCTCCATCCTGGCGGGCATCGCCACCATCGGATTCTGGGGGCTGGTCATCGGACCGTCGGTCATCGCGCTGACCCTGGCGGCCGCCAACCTCTACAGCGCCCTGAGCGACGAGGTGGGGCACGAGGGGATTCTGCCGGAAAAGGAGGAGTAGGGGCGCGTCGTCGGAGCCGTGATTGAAAGCGGGAAGACTTTTCGGCCCCCGTTGGCTTCGCGTAAAAGGGGTGGAGGCACAGCGGCACAAAATGAGCAAAAGGGGGAAGGTTTCATGGCCTGTGCGTTGAGCCGGGAACAGATCGAGCGCACCATCGCCTTTCACGGCCACTGGTGCCCGGGGCTGGCCACGGGCGTGCGTGTGGCCGAGTGGGTGCTGGCCCACCTGGGCCGCGCCGCCGACGAGGAGATCGTGGCCGTGGTGGAGACCGACATGTGCGCCGTGGACGCCGTCCAGTACCTGTGCGGCTGCACCTACGGCAAGGGCAACCTGGTGCACCTGGACTACGGCAAGAACGCCTTCAGCTTCTACCGCCGCCGCGACGGCCGGGCGGCCCGCCTGGTGAGCCGGCCGGACCTCTTCCCGGACATCCGCGGTGCCCTGGGCGAACTCAACCGCAAACGCCGGGAAGAAGGGCTCACGGACCAGGAGCGGCAGCGCTGCCGGGACCTGCGCGCCGAGCTGTCCGAGCGCATCATGGGCGCCGACTTCGAGGAACTGTTAGCCATCGGGCAGCCGAACGTGCCCATGCCGGCCACGGCCCGCATCCTGGACAGCTGCCTCTGCGACGCCTGCGGCGAGGCCGTCATGGAGACCCGCACCCGTCAAAAACAGGGGAAAACCTACTGTATCCCCTGCTTCGAGAAGCTTTTTGCATCCACGAAAGACACGCAACCCGCGAAAAAGACGCAACAGAACCAGTGACAGGGGGATGCTTTTTTTCACTTTGTGCCTTTGCGCCTCTGTCCCTTTACGCCTTTTTTTAAAACGAGGAGGTCCCCATGAAAAAATCTTTCGGCGCCCAGACCTTGATTTTCCCCACCCCCGTGTGGTGCGTGGGATCCTATGACAAGCAGGGACGGCCCAACGTCATGACCATCGCCTGGGGCGGCATCTGCTGTTCCAGGCCGCCGGCCGTGACCATATCGCTGCGCAAGGCCACCTACACCTACCACAACATCATGGATAGAGGCGCCTACACCATCAGCGTGCCCTCGTACAGGGATGCCCGGGCGGCGGACTATTTCGGCATGGCCTCGGGCAAACGCGAGAAAAAGTTCGAAAAGGCCGGCCTGACCCCGGTCAGAAGCGACCTGGTGGACGCCCCTTACGTGGGGGAGTTTTCCATGGTGCTGGAGTGTCGCGTCATGCACACCTACGAGATCGGCCTGCACACCCAGTTCATCGGCGAGATCCTGGACGTCAAGGTCGACGAGGCCGCCCTGGACGCAAACGGCAAGCCGGACATGGGCAAAGTGGCGCCCTTCGTCTACGCCCCCGAACTGCAGCACTATTTCCGCATCGGCGACGACGTGGGCCCGGCCTTCAAAATCGGCAGGCAGTTGTCTTAGCCCGGACGGTCAGGTGGTTGCACGATGGTTGCAGAAATGAAAAAAGGGGCTGCGCGTTTTGCGCAACCCCTTGATTTTCCTGGTAGGCGGTGCAGGATTTGAACCTGCGACTTCTACCGTGTGAAGGTAGCACTCTCCCACTGAGTTAACCGCCCGCAACTGTCCGCCTATATAGGGGACTCGGATCGCTCCCGTCAAGGTTTTTTTTGGGGGTCCGGCCCCGGTTCGGGGGGCGCCGGGGGGGTGTCGTCCGCCCGGGAGGGGCTCCCGTCTCCGCTTTCGCCGGGCGGTGTCGGCTCCCCGGGAGATTCGGGGAGGTCCCGGGGGGGTGCCGGGTCCTGGTCGTTCGGTTCGGGCGGGTTTTCTCCGTCGGTTCCGGTGTCTTCGGGCGGTTCCGGCGTCTGCGCGGGTTCGGGGGGCGCCTGCGGCGGGGCCGCTTCTTCGCCTTCGGCGTCCCCGCCAGCCGCCTCGCCGGCCGGCGGGCTTTCCGGCAGGGGCTTTTCCTCGAATTCCTCGATCTCCTTGGGCGTGGGCAGGTCCTGCAGGCTCTTCAAGCCGAAGACCTCCAGGAAGAGCTTGGTGGTGCCATAGATCAGGGGACGGCCGGGGATCTCACGGCGACCCATCACGCGGATGAGCTTGCGCTCCAGCAGGGTGCGCAGGATGCCACCGCTGTCCACGCCGCGGATGTGCTCGATGTCGCTGCGGATGATGGGTTGCTTGTAGGCCACGATGGCCAGGGTCTCCAGGGCCGCCCGGCTGAGGCGGTGGGCCCTGGGCTGCACCAGGCGTTTGATCCACTCGCGGTACTCGGGGCGCGTGCGCAGCTGGTAGCCGCCGGCCACCTGGTTGAGGTAAAAACCGCCGCCGCGCACCTCGTACTCTGCGGCCAGCTCCCTGAGGGCCTCGCGCACGGGCGCGGCCTCAGCGATGCCCAGGGCGTTCCTGATTTTGTCCACGCTCAGGGGGTCGTCGGTGACGAACAGCAGGCTCTCGACGATGTGCTTGAGGTTTTCCATCCCTTTGTGCCTTAGTGCCTTTGCCCCTCTGTGCCTTTTCCTCTACTGGTAAAACAGCCGGATGACGCCGGACTGCACGTGCTGCACGATACGCGTCAGGCGCAGCTTGACCATCTCCAGGATCGCCAGGAAGGTGACGATCACCTGGGCGCGGGTGCTGTCCTCGGCGAACAGTTCGCCGAAGGTGGCCGAACCCCGCTCCTCCAGCAGGGTGACGATTTCCGAGATGCGGTCCTTGATGGACATGTGGTCCGTGGTCATGTCCACGCGGTGTTCGGCCGACATGTTCTCCAGGATGCGCTTGAAGGCGTCGATGAGCTCGAAGAGGCCCACCTCGATGATCTCGGTGTCGTCTTCGTCCGGCCGCAGGTCGTCCACCGCCGCCGGCCGCGTGAAGGTGTCCTCTCCCAGCAGGTGGCGTCCGGCCAGCTGCTCGGCGGCCGACTTCATCTTGAGGTACTCCTGCAGGGGCCGCGTCAGCTGGCGGCTGATCTCCTCGTCTTCTTCCTCCTCGTCGTGACGCGGCAGCAGCATACGGGACTTGAGCTGGATCAGGGTGGCCGCCATGACCAGGAACTCGGCCGCCACGTCGATGTTGATGGACTGCAGGAACTCCAGGTACCCCAGGTACTGGTCCGTGATCAGGGCGATGGGAATGTCGGTGACGTCCAGCTCGTTCTTCTTGACCAGGTGCACCAGCAGGTCCATGGGACCCTCGAAGATGTCTTCCAGTTTGACCCGGTAAGGGGCATCTGTCATCTGCCGGTCCATGGTCCCTGGCACCTCAGTTCGTCTGGGAACCCGTCATGAAAAACAGGAGAAACGGGCAGGCCCGGAAGCCGCCCCGCGTCGTGCCGATCCCGTTCGTGTCCGTGGCCATTTCCGCAGGGGCTGCAGCGGCCCGCGTCAGATTTTGATGGCCGCGCGCACCTCGGCCATGGTCCGGCGGGCCACTTCACGCGCCCGCTCGGTGCCGGTACGCATGATGTCCTGCAGCTCGTCGGGGCGCTCCTCGTAGTAGCGCCGCTTTTCGTAGATCGGCGCCAGGGCTTCGATCAGGCTGGCCGCCATGAGTTTCTTACATGCCACGCAGCCGATGTCGGCGCTGCGGCAGTCGCGCTCGATCTCGGCCACCTTTTCGGCGTCGGTGTACATTTGGTGGAAGCTGAAGACGTTGCACACGTTCGGATCGCCGGGATCCTTGCGCCGTGCGCGTTTGGGGTCGGTGACGAAACGCGACACCTTGTCGGCCACCTCCTCGGGGGTGTCCGAGAGATAGATGGCGTTTTTGTAACTCTTGCTCATCTTGCGCCGGTCCCAGCCCAGCACCTTGGCCGTCTTGGTGAGCACGGCCTGGGGCTCCGGGAACACCTCGCCGTAGAGGTAGTTGAAGCGCCGGGCGATCTCGCGCGTGATCTCCACATGGGGCACCTGGTCCAGGCCCACCGGCACGCCGTGGGCCTTATACATGATGATGTCGGCGGCCTGCAGCACGGGGTAGCCCAGGAACCCGAAGGTGGACAGGTCCTTGTTGCTCAGCTGCACGATCTGGTCCTTGTAGGTCGGGTTGCGCTCCAGCCAGGGCACGGGCGTGATCATGGACAGGATCAGGAACAGCTCTGCGTGCTCGGGCACCCGCGACTGCACGAAAAGGGTGCTCTTGTCCGGCGACAGGCCCACGCTGAGCCAGTCGATCATCATGTGCTGCACGTACTGTGGGATCCTGCCCGGGTCCTCGTAGTCGCTGGTCAGGGCGTGCCAGTCGGCGATGAAGTAGAAACAGTCGTACTCGTCCTGCATTTTCACCCAGTTGGCCCGGGCGCCGTGCAGGTTACCCAGGTGAAGCGGTCCGGTGGGCCGCATGCCGCTCAAAATGCGTTTTTTCGCCATGAATACCTCTCATCCGCCGCTGGGCGGACATGCATGTTCAAGGTTGACAGGGGGGTGCCGCCACCGGCGGCCGGTGCGAGATGCGACGGCCGGGGGAGCGGATCCCTAAAAGTGCCTTCATTTAGCATACCGGGCGATAAAATCAAGTTCATCCTGTCGGGTTTTCAGCTGTCCGTCCAGGCGGGCATCCAGCACGGCCTGCAGGATCTCGCGGTAGACGGGTCCCGGCGGGATTCCCATGCGCCGGATGTCCTTGCCGCTGACCGATACGGTGATGCCGCGCAGGTGGGTGAAATACAGCGAGATGGCGCGCTTGACCGCCTCGCGGCGCGTGACGGCCATCATGTACAGCGTCAGCTCGATGGGGAAGGGCGCAAGCTTGCGGTGGATGACGCTGTTTTTGACCGGCAGGTTGCGCTCCAGCCACAGCAGGCAGCCGGCCGCCGCCGCCCGCCGGCGGCAGAAGAGCCGCCGTTCGTCGGGCGGCATTTCCAGGCGCCGGCAGACGTCGGCGCAGGTCTTGACCCCCAGCCGTCCCACCAGGGCCAGGAAATAGACCGCCCAGCGCTGGTAGGTCTCGTCCAGGAAGAGCAGGTCGTGCCAGGCCAGCACCTTCTTGACGGACTCGAAGCGCGACTGCATGAAGGCGTCCCATTTGAGGGCCGGGTGGATGACCTTGAGCAGGTCGTAGGCGGCGAGCTTGGCCATGGGGGCCGCCGGGTCCTCCTCGCTGAGCAGCAGGCGCAGTTCGGTCAGCACGCGGCGGCCCGAGAGGTTCTTGAAAAAGTCCATGCGCACGGCGTTTTCGATCAGCCCGGCGGTCAGCTTGCCGATGGTGAAGCCGAAGCGCTGCTCGAAGCGGATGGCCCGAAAGACCCGCGTGGGGTCCTCCACGAAGCTGAGGTTGTGCAGCACCCGGATGACCTTTTCCTTGAGGTCCTTCTGGGCCGAGAAGAAGTCGATGAGGGTGCCGAAACGGTCGGGGTTGAGTTCGATGGCCAGGGTGTTGATGGTAAAATCGCGCCGGAAGAGGTCCAGTTTGATGGAGCTCATCTCCACCGTGGGCAGGGCCGCCGGCGAGGCGTAATACTCCATGCGGGCCGTGGCCACGTCGATTTTGAATCCGTCGGGGTAGATGATGACGGCCGTACCGAACTTGGCGTGGGTGTGGATGCGCGTGCCCTGCTGGCGGGCGTAGGCGCGGGCGAAGGCGATGCCGTCGCCCTCGATGACGATGTCGATATCCTCGTTGTTGCGGTACAGGAACAGGTCGCGCACGAAACCGCCCACCACGTAGGCGCGGTAGCCCAGCGAGCGGGCCATCTCGCCGATGGAGCGCAGGCGCTCCATCAGCCGGTCGGAGAGGCGTTCGCGCATGAAGTGCAGCACGTTGCGGGTGCGGCCGTCCAAGCGCGCCCGGACCTCGTCGGGTGCCTGTTCGTCGGCCGCGTTGGCCTGGCGCACCAGCACGTTGAGCAGGTCGGTGCGCGTGACCACGCCGCAGATGCGGCCGCCGTCCACCACCGGCAGGATGCGCTGCTTGTTGCCGATGATCTTCTCCTGGATGGCGGCCAGGTCGGCGTCGGGCCCCACGGCGCCCAGGTCGGTGGACATGTACTCGCGCACCGGCACGTCGCCCAGGCCGTGGTAGAGGGCCTTTTCGATGACCTGGCGGGTGATGAAGCCCGCCAGGCGCCGGCCGCCGGCCTGCTTTTCGGTCACGATCAGGGCGTTGATGTTGTAGCGCGTCAGGATGCGTCCGGCGTGGCGGCAGGAGACCCCGGCCTCCACCGTGATGGCCGGCGAGGACATCAGGTCCCGCGCCCGCTGGCGCGACTGCACCTGGCGGTGCAGGATCTCCAGCAGCTGGTGCTCGACCTGCACCAGCGTCTTGCCGCGGATGCTGCCGGCCGCCGCGAAGGCGTGTCCGCCGCCGCCCAGTTCGGCCATGATGGCGCCCACGTCCACCTCGGGAATGCGGCTGCGGCCCACCACGTAGATCTTGTTCTCCATCAGGGCCAGGCCGAAGATGGCGTTGAGGTTCTCCATGCGGATCATCTTGTGCACCAGGAAGGCGAAGTCCGGCACGAAGGCCGCCGTGGTGACCGTGGTGATGACGATCTCGATGCCGTTGATCAGGTGGCGGTGGGCGTTCTGGATCATGTCGTTGAGCAGCGCCACCTGCTCGGGGCTGATCTCGCGGGCGATGAGGCTCGAGACGATGTTCAGGTTGGCGCCTCTCTCCAGCAGCCAGGCGGCGGCCATGAAGTCGCGGCGCGTGGTGGAGGTGAAGGTAAACGAACCGGTGTCCTCGTAGAGCCCCAGGCACATGATGGTGGCCTCGTCGGGCGAGACGGGCGTGCCGCGGCGTTGCAGGATCTCGGTCAGGATGGTCACCGTGGCGCCGGTCTGCTCGATGACCTCGCGGGTGCCCCGGATGTCGTTGGCCTGGGGCGGGTGGTGGTCGTAGATGTCCACCTCGAGGCCCCGCCGGTCCAGGATTTCCGCGAAGCGGCCGATGCGGCCCGGCTGGCGGGTGTCCACCAGCACCAGCCGTCCGATGCGGTCCAAGTCGATGGACTTCATGTCAGCCATGTTGAACAGGTAGACCATGGAATTGACGAAGAAGTTGCGCAGGTTCTTCTCTTGGGAGCCGGGAAACACCACCAGTGCTCCGGGGTAGAGCTTCTGGGCCGCCAGCATGGAGGCCAGGGCGTCGAAGTCGGCGTTGAGGTGCGTGGTGATGACGGTCAGCGCGCGCTGGCCGCCGTCGTTTTGCGCTGCGGCGGTCATGTTTTCATCCCGTTGGGAGACGTCCGGACCCTGCGGGTGCCCTTTGCCTTGTAGCCGGGAGACGGTGTGACGGGTCCGGTAAACGGCTGCACGCCACCATAAGCCATATCGGCGCCTTTATCAAGGTCCCCGCCGGTCCGGTCATGCGGCATGCGATGGCCCGTCCGGGCATCGCCGGCCGGCCGTTGGCATGCTGGATGCAGGTGCCCCTGGCTGTCGGGGCGCACGGGTACGCCGGCCGGTATCGGCCGAGACGGGCGGCGCACCGGGATGGAAAGGTGCGCCGGCCGCGGCATCCCCGCCGGGGTGCGGTCAAAACTCGTCCGTCCCGGCGCCTTTCGGTCTGTGGGTGGGGTTTTCCCGGTCGCGGCCGCCCGCCGGTGATCGCCCGGCCGGGCACTGAGGGCTTGAAAATATTTTTTGCAATTAATTCATAAGGTTGGCCGATGTCGACAATCGTTTTGGATCCGGCACCTAAATTGCTTTGCCATTTTTGCCGATATAGAAGACACCGTGACCCGGCCTGCGGGACAAGTGAGTGTAATTTAAACGACATTTTGGTACTCCCAGCTGAAAGGAGAGGGTAGGCCATGCCGGTTTTTCTTTGGGAAGGCAAGAACAGGAAAAATGAGATCGTCAAGGGAGACATGGAGGCGGCCTCGGTGCTGGTGGTCAAAAACAACCTGCGCCGCATGCGCATCGAGCCCCTCAAGGTCAAGAAAAAGCCCAAGGACCTCTTCGAGAACGTCTCGTTTTTGCAGCCGCGGGTGACCCAGAAAGACGTCATCCTCTTCGCGCGGCAGTTTTCCACTATGATCGACGCCGGTCTGCCCATCATCCAGTGCCTGGACATCCTGCACTCCCAGCAGGAGAACAAGACCTTCAAGAAGATGCTGCGCAAGATCAAGGAGTCCGTGGAAGGCGGCATGACCCTGGCCGAGGCGCTGAAGAAATACCCCAAGGAGTTCGACGACCTGTTCGTCAACATGGTGGCCGCCGGCGAGGCCGGTGGTATTCTGGACGTCATCCTGCGCCGGCTGGCGGCCTACTTGGAAAAAGCCGCCAAGCTCAAGAGCAAGGTCAAGGGCGCGCTGACCTATCCCATCGTGGTCATGATCATCGCCGTGCTGGTGGTGGCCGTCATCCTGGTGTTCGTTATCCCGGTTTTCGAGGACATGTTCTCGGACTTCGGGGCCGACCTGCCGGCCTTCACGCAGTTCGTGATGAATCTGAGCTACCTCGTCAAGAGCAAGATCCACTACCTCATCGGCGCGCTGATACTGTTCATCTTCGCTTTCAAGCGCTTTTACAACACCGAGCGCGGTCGTATCCTGGTGGACAATATGATGCTGCGGCTGCCGGTCATCGGCATGCTGCTGCGCAAGGTGGCTGTGGCGCGTTTTTCGCGCACCATGGGCACCATGCTGGGCAGCGGCGTGGCCATCCTGGAGGCACTGGACATCGTGGGCAAGACCGCCGGCAACAAGACCGTCGAGCGTGCCGTCTACAAGGTGCGCGCCGGCATCGCCGAGGGCCGCACCATGGCGGCCCCGCTGCTTGAGAGCGGCGTGTTTCCCCCCATGGTGTGCCAGATGATCTCGGTGGGCGAGTCCACCGGCGCCCTGGACGCCATGCTGGGTAAAATCGCGGATTTCTACGACGAGGAGGTCGACCAGGCGGTGGAGAACTTGACATCGCTGATCGAGCCCTTCATGCTGGTGTTCCTGGGGGTGGTGGTCGGCGGCCTGGTGATCTCCATGTACCTGCCGATTTTCAAGATGGCCGGTGCCATCAAATAGACTTCAACACGCCGGCGCCCCCGTGGCGCCGGTCGACGGAAACCGCCGCCCTGTCGCCATGCTACCCGTCGACGCCACCGGAGAAAGGGATCTGGCCCGGCAGCTCAAATGGCTGATGGTCTCCCGGGCCGTGTTTACCCTGCTGCTGCTGGGATCGACCGTGCTGGTGCAGCTGGGCCGCGACCTGTCGCCGCCGGCATCCCCGCTGACGTTTCTCTACGGCCTCATCGCCGCCATTTTCACGCTCTCCATCCTCTACGGGCTGCTGATGCGCAAGGCCGCCGACCGGCGGCTGCTGGCCATGGTCCAGATCGGGATGGACACCTTCATCGTCACCCTGTTCATCTTCGTCTCGGGCGGCTTCGCCAGCATTTTCTCCTACCTCTATCTGGTGGTCATCATCTACGCCAGCGTGCTGCTCTACCGGCGGGGGAGCCTGATGATCGCGGCCCTGTGCTGCCTGCAGTACACGACCCTGTCGCTGCTGGAGCATTTCGGTGTGCTGATTCCCTACGGCATCGAGGTGGGCAGCCCGGCCTACGAGGTCTCCGTCTCCTTCGTGGTCTACAAGAGCGTCGTCCTGACGGCGGCCTGCTTCGCGGTGGCTTTCCTGGGCAGCCTGCTGGCCGAGCAGGCGCGGCGCTCCAAGAAAGAGCTGGAGGCCGTCCGCCAGCACGTCAAGCGCGTGGAGAAGATGGCGGCCGTCGGGGAGATGGCGGCCGGCCTGGCCCACGAGCTGAAAAACCCCCTGGCGGCCATGACGGGCTGTATTCAGCTGCTGCGCGAGGACCCGTCCTTCGACAGCGGGCAGGAGAAACTGATGCGCATCATTCTCAAGGAGACCGACCGCCTCAGTGCGCTGGTGGGCGATTTCCTGATGTTCGCCCGGCCGCCCAGGGGCCGCGACGAGCCGTTGTGCCTGCCGGTCCTGCTGGAGGAGATCCTGACGCTGTTCGAGAAGGACCCGGTCTGCACCGGCGAGGTGCGGATCGTGAAAAAACTGGTGCCCGACGTGTGGATCCGCATGGACCGCGGGCACCTGCGGCAGGTGATCTGGAACCTGCTGCGCAATGCGGCCGACGCCGTGGAGGGCGGCGGCACCGTCACGGTGGAAATGCGCCCGGCTGGCCGGCGCGGCGTCACGCTGTGCATCGGCGACGACGGCTGCGGCATTCCCGCCGAGCAGCTGGGCAGCATCTTCGACCCCTTTTTCACCACCAAGACCCGGGGCACCGGGCTGGGGCTGTCGGTGGTGCACCGCATCCTGGACGCGCACGGCATCCGCATCGACGTCGACAGCCGGCAGGGTGAGGGAACCGAGTTCCGCATGCGTTTTCCCACCATCGCCGCACCGTCCGTGCGGCACCTCAAGGCGGCGTAAAATTGGGTTGAATTCTCGTAGGATTACGGATACACTTCCGGCTCCGGACACTGCCCGTAGACACGGCCGCCGCGACCAAGGTTCCCGGTTTCCGGTGCGTTCGGCGGCCGATGCCCAACACCAACCCCAACGACAGGTTTGAACCCATGCACGCCAAAACCCGTTCCGGATGGAAACGCCGGGCGGCGTCTTTGCTCGGCCGCTGCCGCCGACTCGGCGCCGTGAACATCTGCGTGGGCCGCTCGCCGGAGCGTGTGACGGCCCCCTCCATCATCTTCTTTCCGTGCCGCGCCGCCACCCTGTGCTGCGGCCTGGCCGGCATCGTGACTTTCGCGGCACCGCGGGAGGCCCCCGCGCCGGATCTCGGCCGCCTGGAGGAAATGATGGCCCGCGCCGCGGCCGGCGGCCTGTCGGCCTGCGAGCGGCAGGGCGCCGGAGCGGCCGAGGCCTACCTGGGCGGCGGTGCGCACATGGCCGCCTTCCTGTCGGTCGTGCAGGAACTCAAGCGTGACGGCGCCTTCGCACGCATCGTGCTGCAGCCCGAGATCGAGGAGCGGCTGGCAGCGCTGGCGGTGCAGGCGGCGGAAGTTATCGCACGCGAGGATGAAGCCTTCTCGGCGGCCATGGGCCGCATGGAGGCCGCCAAGGTGGAGGTCATGGCCGGCCGCCTCGAGGTGTTGCGCGACATTCACTGGGCGCTGAAGTTCGAGCTGATCGAAAACGCCGGCAAGATCCGCCGGCTGCTGGAAAAATCGCCGCAGCCGCAAAGCACCCCGGCCATCGTGCGCATGAAAAAAATCAATGCAGTGCTCAACAGCCTGGACCGCCTGGAGGTGCGCGGCCGTGATTCGGCCGGCGTTTCGCTGATGGCGGTCATGGGGGACGAGGCCTTCAAGGCTTTCGAGGCGTACCTGCGGCGGCACGACCTCAAAGAGGCGTTCGAGCGGCGCGCCGCCCAGCCCGTGCTGGTCAACGGCGGCATCGCCTGCCACGCGGCGGCCGACACCGGCCTGCGGGCCGTCTCGGTGACCTTCAAGGTGGCCGCCGAAATCGGGAAGCTGGGCGACAACATCCGCTTCATCCGAGGCCAGATCCGCGATGACGCCGTTGTCCAGGGACTGCTGACCATGGATCTGACCGCGTTCACGGTTTCGACGCACACCCGCTGGGCATCGGTGGGGGCCATCAGCGAGCCTAACTGCCACCCCCTGGACAACCGCACCGGGGAGGGCGACGATGAACCCTGCGGCATCATCCACGCCTGCCTCAACGGGGACATCGACAACTACCTGGACCTCAAACGCGAGTGCGAAAGGCAGGGGCGCACCATCCCCGAGACCATCAGCACGGACACCAAGATCATTCCCATTCAGATCGAACGCTACCTGCGGCAGGGCGCCTCCGTGGAAGAGGCCTTTCGCCTGGCGGTCAACGACTTCCAGGGGTCGCACGCCATCTCCATGCACACCGACCTGGCTCCGGGCAAGCTGTTCCTGGCTCAAAAGGGCAGCGGCCAGGCCGTCTTCATCGGGCTGGCCGGGGACCACTACATGCCCACCTCCGAGGTCTACGGTTTCGTCGAGGAGACGCCGCGCTATCTCAAGATGGACGGCGAGCGCGTGGTCGAGACGGCCAACGGCCCGGTGCAGGGGCAGATCTTCATCCTCGACCAGAACTCCGCCGGCGGCCTGGGCGGCATCCGGGCCATGTACTACGACGGAACGCCGGTCGCACTGACCGAAGACGACATCAAGACCACAGAGATCACCTCCCGGGACATCGACCGCCAGGGGTTTCCCCACTACTTCCTCAAGGAGATCTCCGAGTCACCGCTGTCGGTGGCGCGCACCATCCAGAACCGCTGGAAAGAAACGCCGGGCGGCGAGGGGCTGCGCACGGTGGTGCTGGACGCCGGCGTGGTGCCCGAAACCCTGGCGCGGGCCCTGGCGGACGGGAAGATCCGGCGCATCTTCTTCGTGGGGCAGGGTACCGCCGGTGTGGCGGCCCAGGCCTGCGCGGACATCCTCAACTACTACCTCAACGACGCCTCGCTGACCATCGGCGCGCTGAAGTCCTCGGAACTCAGCGGGTTCAAGATCGGCGAGGACGACCGCCCCGACAGCCTGTCCGACATGCTGGTGGTGGCCATCTCGCAGTCCGGCACCACCACCGACACCAACCGCGCCGTCGACATGGTGCGCGCCCGCGGCGCGTACACCATGGCCATCGTCAACCGCCGCGAATCGGACATCACCTTCAAGGTCGACGGCGTCATGTACACCAGCAGCGGCCGTGACGTGGAGATGTCGGTGGCCTCCACCAAGGCCTTCTACGCCCAGATCGTGGCCGGCGCCATGCTGGGCCTCTACCTGGCGCAGATCAAGGGCCGCCGCGACCCGCGGTTCGTCTCGGACGAGATCGGGGCCCTGCTGGCCCTGCCGGGCCACATGCGAAAGATCCTGGCCATGAAGGAGCGCATCGGCGAGTCGGCCCGCCGCCACGCCGTGCGCAAGACTTACTGGGCCACGGTGGGCAGCGGCCCCAACAAGACCTCGGCCGACGAGATCCGTATCAAGCTCAGCGAGCTGTGCTACAAGACCATCTCGTCGGACTACGTCGAGGACAAGAAGCACATCGACCTGTCGTCCGAGCCGCTGATCATCGTGTGCGCCGCCGGCAGCGGCAGCACCGTCATCGGCGACATCATCAAGGACACCGCCATTTTCCAGGCCCACAAGGCCACGCCCATCGTCATCGCCGACGAAAACGAGACGCGCTTCGGCCCCTATGCCGCTGACGTTTTCCATGTGCCCGCCGTGGGCGAGCACCTGGCCCCCATCGTCAACACCCTGGTGGGCCACCTGTGGGGCTACTACGCGGCCCTGGCCATCAACGAGGGATCCGAGTTCCTGGACGGGTTCCGGCGGGAGGTGCGCGAGGCCATCGACGCCTATGCCGGCCGCGGCATGGACCTCTACGAGGTGGTGCTGGAAAAGTCCTTCCGCGAGAAGATCGCCGCCTTCTACCGGGAGTTTCGCAGCCGCAAGGCCCGCCGGCGGCTGCCGGTGGTCATGGGTTTCAAGGCCGCCGCCGACCTGACGCTGCTGGCCAAGTACCTGGCCGGGCGCCTGCCGGTGACCGATTTCGAGATCGATTTCGGCCGCAAGGGCACGGCCGCCAACATGATCGAGACCCTGTTCAACTGCCTGGCCGAGTCCATCAACGCCATGGCCCGCCCAGTGGACGCCATCAAACACCAGGCCAAGACCGTGACGGTAGGCACCAGCCGCATCAGCGAGGGCGTGCGCGGCATCCTCTTCGAGGCCCTGAGCCGGTACGGCCTCAAGATCTCGCAGCTGACCAACCGCAACGTCATCGTCCTGCGCAACCTGCAAGGTATCGTGGCCGAGATCCGCGGCGCCATCCTGTACCGCATCGACAAGCTCAGCATCCTGGGGGAACCCACCGAGGAGACCACCATCGAGGTGGTCCGCAAGGACGGGGTGCTGGCGCCGATCCCGTCGCGGGTCGAAAGCGACCCCGAACTCAAGGGCACCAAACGCATCATCGTGCGCGAGGGAAACGTCTACATCGGCAAGGGGCGCAAGGACAACCGCAGCATCATCGTGATCCCCGCCATCTCCGACTCTTCGGAGACGCCCAACCTCATCGAACACCTGCTGCTGCTCAACATCGCCTTCCGCCAGGAAGTCGCACTGCCCGTCAAGATCCGCGCCCTGGGCGGAAAGTACGAGCGCATCAAGAACATCGTGCAGGAAAACAGCGTGGTGTGGCAGGACCGTTTCCTGGACAGCGTGCCCATCGACGAACTCTTCGGCCGTTCGGCCGAGAAGATCGGCGAACTCATCGTGGGACTGCACCCGCCGGAGGGCGCGCGCTAGGATTTTCTCTTTTCGTGCGGCACGCCGGGTACGGCACGGGTTGGGTTGCCGGTCAGCGCTACGGCCGGAGCTTGACCGAGTGGCCGTCTCCGTCGATCATCAGGTCGAGGTTGCCGCCGCCGCCGCAACAGGGGCACACCATGGGGATGGATGTGGTCACCTGGTCACCTCTTGCAGCCTGCGGACGGGTTGGGGTTGAGGGGTACGCCCGGGGCCGGGGGCATGCACGCGTGAGGCGCGGGCGGTCATCGGCGGTGCGCCGCCGGAGGGACGGCGGGAAAGGACGCGCCGGTCTGTGTCGCCCGTCGTGGCCCCGCCCCGGGCAGGCTACACGCCGCTCTTGAGAACGTCGATCATGCTGTAGACGTGTCCGCGGGCGCCGGCGGCCACCCTTTCGGCCAGGAAGGCGGCGGCGTCCAGGGTCCCCTGGGCGTAGACGTCGCGGCCGTTGACGTTGTGGGTGAACTCGAAGCGCACGCTGCCGTCTTCCGAGGTCAGGCGGTAGGTGTGCCAGCCGTGCCCGCCCAGGTGAGCTTCGGGAACCCCCAGTTCGTTCTTCTGCCGCTCGGGGTCGCGTTCCATGCGGATGTCCTCCACCCGGAAATTGACTCCCAGCCGGTTGAAATAGGTAACCATGGCCTTGGCC
>CAYZCL010000025.1:0-1765 GCA_964476595.1 uncultured Desulfobacteraceae bacterium | reverse complement strand
TCTCGCGGCTGCGCTCGATCTCCTGCAGCTGCCGGTCGTAGCGGTCGAGGGTTTCCTTGAGCGGCGTAAGCATCTCGGCGATACTGCCGCGCCGCGCCTCCAGGTCCCGGCGCGCCGTATCGAGGTAGCCGGAAAGGGTGTCGCGCGCCAGTTCCAGGAAAGCACGGTTGTTGTCCTGCAGGGCTTCGCCGACCAGTGAGCGGTAGTGGGTCAGCATGTCGCTGCGCACGTCTTCCAGCAGGGCCTGCTGCCGCGCTTCGGCCTTCTGTTTCTCCTGCAGCTCGGTCTGCAGGCGGTGCAGCTGCGCGCGCAGATCGCCGATGCGCTCGGAGAGGCCCGCCCGTGCGGCGAACCAGCCGATCAGCAGCCCGCACAACGCACCGCCGGCAAAAAGCAGCGCGTAGTACCAGATTTCGGGTTGAACCGTTGTCATGACCGTTTCGAAACAGAGCCGGCCCGCCCGCCGGTTCGAGCTCTTTTGCGACCCGTTTCCCGCTTTCGAGCCTCAGGGAAAAGGTCTCACGGCGACGGGCGCTCGAAGGTGCCGCTCTTGCCCCCGGTCTTCTTCAGCAGGCAGATGTCCGTGATCTCCATGGCGCGGTCGTAGGATTTGCACATATCGTAGATCGTCAGGGCCGCCACCGACACGGCCGTCAGGGCCTCCATCTCCACGCCGGTCTGGTGAATGATGCGCACGCGGGACTCGATGCGGATGGCGTGACGCGCCTCGTCCGGGAAAAAATCCACCTGTACGTGGCTCAGGTTGAGCGGATGGCACATGGGAATCAGCGCGGCCGTCTGCTTAGCGCCCATGATGCCGGCGATGCGGGCCGTCTCCAGCACGTTGCCCTTCTTGATGTCCTGGTTCACGATTTTCTCGAAGGTGTCGCGCTGCATGCGCACCACCCCGCGGGCCACGGCCGTGCGCTCGGTGGGTGGCTTGGCGGTGACGTCCACCATGCGCACCCGGCCGGCGTCGTCGATATGCGTGAAGGATGACATTTTTCCTCCCGGCGTCAGGGTTCGGCAAAGAATTCGGTCTTGCGGGTGACGGCCGTCTTGATGGTGTTGAGGGTCTTTTCCAGGGCGGCCAGCACGTTTTCACGGATGTCGCCGGCCACCACCAGCAGCATGACGTCTTCTCCCACGGCCAGGTCACGGTCCTCGGCGATTTCCACCAGGATCTCCACAACACCGGGCATCGTCTTTCCATCGGCCACGGCCGCCTCCAGTTTGCGGTGGTCCACGGCCACCCGCAGGCCGTTCACCCTGCGGCCGTCCCGCGAGGTGGCCCGCACCACCCCGTTGTGGCAGAGGATCATCCCCACCTCGCCGTAGCGGGGATGTCGTTTGATCTTTGCGATGAGTGCGTCGGCGTTCACGATCTGCGTCCCTCCGTTTCCACGGCCGCCAGCATGCGCTCGGCGGCTTCCAGGTCCTGCGGAGTGTTGATGTTGAAAAAGGATATCAGGTCGGGGTCTTCGCGGCGCAGCCGGGCCTCCGGAACGGCACGGATGCGCGCGGGCCGGAACACCCGCTGGATCTTGAGAAGGTTTCTCTCCAGGTTGCGTTCCACGGCCGGCAGGCAGCGCCGGGCGTATGCGGCGCACAGCGGTTCGCGCCCCTTGGCGGTCTCGGGCATGATGGCGTCGAAGCGCTCGTCGATGGAGTCCAGCATGCACGACACCATTTCGGGCCGCAGGAAGGGCGTGTCGCAGGCCACCACGAAGATGTAGGGGTTCGCGGCGTAGAAGAGGCCGGCGTG
>CAYZCL010000024.1:0-9845 GCA_964476595.1 uncultured Desulfobacteraceae bacterium | reverse complement strand
GGGTACGCCCTCGGGAGGAATCTGTTGCGCCGCTCGAAGCAGCCTGGCGGCGAATGTCTCCGCCGCGGCCTCGGGCACCATCAGCCGGTGCCGGCCTTTGGCCAGGAAGGCGCCCCGGATCTGGGGGTTGAGGTCCTTCATGCGCTTGTAATAAGTGCCCGCCGCTTCGGCCACCACGCTCATGTGAATGTCCCGCGGGCAGTCGACGGCTACGCTTTTGGCCCTGAACGGCGGGTAGATGTCCTCGGGCGAGAGGTCGAAGCCGAATTTGCGCGGGGAGGTCAGGATCTGCTTGGCGGCCAGGATCTTGAACAGGAAGCGCTGGGTCTCCAGCGGCAGGTAGAGCCGGTAGAAGTCGGTCTGTCCCTGGGCATCGATGGCCGCCGCCAGCCCCCTTTCCCCCATGTTGTAGGCCGCGCAGGCCAGCGCCCAGGAACCGAACTGTTCGTGCAGGGCCCTGAGATACTTCAGCGCCGCCCGCGAGGAGGCGCTGAAGCTACGGCGCTCGTCGACGCGGCCGTTGATGGTCAGACCGTATTTGCGTCCTGTGAAGGCCATCATCTGCCAGAAACCCACCGCCCCCTTGGACGAAACCGCGTGGGGGCGCAGGGCGCTTTCCACCACCGCCACGTATTTCAGATCCGCGGGCAGGCCCTGTCGTGCCAGCATGGCCGACAGCGGTTCCAGGTACCGGCGCGAACGCTTGAGCCACAAAATCACCTGGGGGCGGTTCCAGAGGGCCAGCAGCATTTCCTTTTCCAGCCGTTCACGGACTTCCCGGCGCCGGAGGGGCACTTTCTCACCGCAGAACGTCAGCGGGCCGTGTACCCGGATGCTTCGAATCAGGGAGGGAATTTGTTCGGCGGTTGCGCTCCCGCCCGCGCCGGCATCGGCGCTGCCGGCGCGGGCGGAAGCGGCGGACACCGCCACCAATATCAGCACGATCAGGGAACGAACCATTTATCCTCCAACATGGTCCCGGGGCCATCGGTAGATCAGCGGGGACGAAACCACCGGCCAGGTGCCCCGTTTTTTTATGCGGCCGTTTTGGAAGACCAGGTAGCTGTAGCGGCCGTAGTGGGTGATTTTGCGGGCCGCCGTGCAGCCCACCGGTGCCGGCTGCGGGCAGAACAAGGCCATGACCCTGCCCTTTGCGGTGGGGTGGGGCAGGACGGCAAACAGTGTCCGCCCGCCGGTGTCTTTCAGGATGCCCTGCCGCAGGTGGCGCGCGTAGGGCCCGCCCAGCAGCGCGGACAGGTCCGCGTAGCGGCCGGCGACGATGAGGTCGGTGGGCGGCAGCCGCCCGGGGATGGGCGTTTTCACGGTGACCGTGCGCACGCCCACTATCCCCAGCGCTTTTACCAGGGTGCGGGCCTGTGATGCCAGCGCCCTGGGCGCGTCTTGGAGCAGTACCAGCGACACCTGCGCCGATCCCTTGAGGCTGTTGACCACGGGAGGCAGTTCGGCGGGGTGCAGCCGGCGCATGACCTGGAAATCCGGGTCGACGGCCAGACGCCGGGGGGCGCCCGGCCCGGTGAAGGAGAAGCGGCTGCGCACGCCGCTCAGGCGCACGCGCCGGACGCGGCGGCCGTCCCGGCTTTGCAGGGCGGCCTCGACATCCAGTTCGAAGCAGGGCTTCGCCTGGGTGACGGCGGCCGTCGTGCGCCAGCCGCCCTCCGTGTGCTTCGCCGACGGCTTCTCCAGTGTCAGAAGGGGGGCGCCCTTGCGCGTCACCCACTGCCGGAAAAAGGGTTTCAAATCGATTTTGCTGCACTGCTGGAAGATGTCCCGCAGGTCGTTCCAGCCGGTGGCCTTGAACAGCCGCCGGCGCACCGTGTCACGCAGCGCCTGCCAGAAGGTGCGGTCGCCCACTTTGCGGCGCAGCATGTGAAACACCATGGCGCCCTTGTCGTAACCGATGGCGCGTGAGACGGGGTCCACCCGCGAGGTGAAGCGCGACAGGGGGAAATCGCGTTCGGGACTGACCAGGGTGGTGTAGTCGCGCAGCATCTGCAGGCGGTATCGGCGGGCGCTGTCCGCGGAGCGGCGTTCCTTGAGGTAGTAGTCCGAGACATAGCTGGTCAGTCCCTCGCACCAGTTGCCCCCACGGTAGTCTACCAGTACGCCGTTGCCCCACCAGCTGTGGGCGATTTCGTGGGGCAGGCTGGTGTGAACGATGAACGGCAGGCGCAGCACCGTGCCGCCGATCAGGGTGTAGGAGGGAAACCCGTATCCCGTGGGAAAGAAGTTTTCCACCACCGCAAACTTTTCAAAGGGATAGGGCCCGAAAAGATCCTGGTAGAACGAGAGGTAGCGGCCGGCGGCGGCCAGGTATTTTCCGGCCAGCGGGGCCGTGTCGGCGAAAAAGTAGGTCATCACTGGGATCCCGGCGGCATCTTTCCGGCGCACCGCGTAGGGGCCGGCCGAAAGCGCCAGGCCTTCCACGGGGCGCGTGATCCGCCAGCGGGAGACCGTGCGCCCACCCCGGTCGATGTGCCCCATGGGCCGGCCGGCGGTAACCGCCAGGATGCCGCGCGGCGCGTCCACCGCCAGGTGATATACGGCGCGGGCCTGCGCGACCCGCGGGTACCACCCGGCGCCGGAGAGCAGGAAGGTGCCCCGCGCGGAGATGGTGCCGGTGACGCCGTAGCCGGGATTGTCGCTGTTGGCCGGCGCCCGGGGCACGGGATCGTCGAACACGCAGCGGTAGGCGATTTCCAGTACCCCGCCGGTAGGGTTGCCGGCGAGCTTCAGGCGCCCCTGCCGGAAGGTGAAGGCCGCTCTCCGTCCGTCCAGGGTCACCGTGATGTCGCCGGCCCGGGGGGACAGCCGCAGCGCGGGCCAGGCGATGTCCCCGTTTGGCGAAGAGATGCGGTCCGCGGCCGCCAGTTCACGGGTGGCCGGTGCCAGCGAAACACGCAGGTCGTGGCGCACTTCGAGGGCGGCGGCGTGGCCGGCCGCGGGGATGCACAGCAGCAACACCGCCCAGAAGGACAGGACGGTGCGCCGGGTATGGCGGTGACGTGACGTCATGGTGTCGGATGTTGCCGGAACGCGCCCGGAAGGCATGCGGAATCCCACACTAAGGGCTGCCGGGCGGTTTGTCAAACCATTCCGGCGGGAGCGGGGCGATCGGAGGCGGCCGTCGTCTGCGCTGCCTGCGACGGTCCAGCGGCCGGAGGGCTTTCGTATTGAGGGCTCCCGGGGGCTGTGCTATATGTTGAAGCCGAACCCGCACGTCGCAACCATTTTTCAAGCAAAAGGGAGGATTCGCATGCAGTCTTTCGATCCGGAACAGGCGCTGGTGGAAGTCCGCCGGGAGTTCGGCGAGCACGGTGGCGTGGCACCCTCGATTTCCCGCTCGGCGACCTTTACGGTCATCGACCCGGCCGTTATGCCGGAGATTTTCCAGGGGCTGCGGGGGCCCGACAAGGGCGGTTGCTTCCTCTACAGCCGGCATTTCAATCCCACCGTGGACGTGCTGGCCCGCTACCTGGCGGCCATGGAAGGCACCGAGTTCGCGCTGTGTACGGCCAGCGGCATGTCGGCCATCGCCTGCACCTTGCTGCAGCTGTGCAAGGGCGGGGACCACATCGTCTCCAGCGACACCGTTTACGGCGGCACGCACGCCCTGCTCGAAGACCTGCTGCCTGAGATGGACATCACCACGACCTTCGTCGACCCCGCCGACACGGCCGCCTTCGAAGCGGCCATCACGCCCGCCACGCGGGTGCTGTACACCGAGACCATCGGCAACCCGACGCTGAAAACGGCCGACATCCCGGCCCTGGCCCGCCTGGCGCACCGTCATGGCCTCAAGCTGGTGGTGGACAACACCTTCACGCCCATGATGATTTCGCCGGCCCGCCTGGGCGCCGACGTGGTGGTGTACTCCATGACCAAATTCATCAACGGCGCCGGCGATCTCATCGCCGGGGCGGTGTGCGCCGACCGGGAATTCATCCACCGGCTCATGGATCTGCACACCGGGCGGGTCATGCTGCTGGGACCGACCATCGACCCGCGCAGCGCTTTCGACATCATCCAGCGTCTGCCCCACCTGGGCATGCGCATGCGCGAGCACAGCCGCCGGGCCCAAGCCATCGCCGAACGCCTGGCCGCACTGGGGACGCCGGTCAATTACCCCGGCCTTCCGGCTTTCACCCAGCACGAACTGGTGACGTCCATGATCAACCGCGGATACGGATACGGCGGCATGCTGACCCTGGACTGCGGCACCCGCCAGCGGGCCGAGAAACTCATGGCCGTTTTGCAGAACGAGGAGCGTTTCGGGCTGATCGCCGTTTCGCTGGGCTATTTCGACACCCTCATGTCGTGTTCGGGGTCTTCCACCTCGTCTGAAATCGCACCCGAGAAGCAGGCCGAAATGGGCCTGTCGCCGGGCCTGTTGCGCATCGCGGTGGGATACACGGGCAGCCTCGACGCGAGGCTGGCGCAGATCGAGCGGGCCGTGCGGGCGGGCGGCCTAGTCTGACGGGGAAGGCTCGAAACGCGACCCCTGGCGGGTGCCGCGCCGTTGGAGTTCGGCGCGGATGCGCGCGAGGGTCTCCTGTTTGCGCAGCGACCAGGCCGGCGCCAGCAGTTCGTCGCGGTGGGGGTCGCCGGTCAGGCGCTGGATGACCATCGGCGGCGGCAGGCGCTCCAGGAAATCGCAGACCAGCCGTACGTATTCGTCCTGCTGCAGGCAGCGGTAGGCCCCCCGGGTGAACAGCCGGGCCAGCGGTGTTTCCCGTACCACGTAGAGCAGGTGCAGCTTGACGCCGTCGATACCCATGCGGCCCACCGTGCGGGCGGTTTCCAGCATGTGGCGGCGGGTTTCCCCCGGCAGGCCCAGGATGACGTGCGCACAGATGCGGATGCCCCGGCCGCGGGTGGCCGCCACGGCCCGCCGGAAAGCCGCGAAGTCGTGTCCGCGGCGGATGCGCCGCAGGGTGGCGTCGTGAACGGACTGCAGGCCGTACTCGACCCACACCAGGCGGTTGTGGGCGTAGTCCTGCAGCAGGTCGAGCACCCCCTGGTCCACGCAGTCCGGACGCGTGCCGATGGACAGGCCCACCACGTCCGGGTCGGCCAGGGCTTCGTCGTAGAGTCGGCGCAGCTTCGGCAGCGGGGCGTAGGTGTTGGTGAAGGATTGGAAGTAGACCAGGAACTTGCGGGCCTTGTAGCGCCGGGCGAGGTAGCGCTTGCTCTGTACGATCTGTTCGGTGAGGCTCAGCCCGCGGGCGGCGGCGCCGGTGCCCGAGCCGCGCGCGTTGCAGTAGATGCAGCCGCCCGTACCGAGTCTGCCGTCGCGGTTGGGGCAGGTCAGCCCGGCGTCCACGGAGATCTTCTGGACACGGCACCCGAACCGGCGCCGGAAATAGGTGTTCAGATCGTAGTACAGTGGGGTCATGGGGTTCCTGCCGCTCGATGATCGACGGCCACCAGTTTTGACCGAAAAGCGCCGGCCGTCAACCGGAAAACCGTTTCAGTCATGGATTGTTATTCGAAGACATACGATCTGATCGTTGTCGGGGCCGGGCACGCCGGCTGTGAGGCCGCGCTGGCCGCCGCCCGCATGGGGTGCAGCGTTCTCCTGCTGGCCATCGACCTGGACAAGGTGGCGGCCATGCCCTGCAGCCCCTCCATCGGCGGCATGGCCAAGGGTCAGCTGGTGCGCGAGATCGACGCCCTGGGCGGGCAGATGGCCCGCGTGTGCGACCGCAGCGTGATCTCCTACCGCTTGCTCAACACCCGCAAGGGGCCGGCGGTGCACTCCTCCCGGACCCAGAACGACAAGAACCGCTACCACGTGGTCATGAAGCAGGTCCTGGAACGCCAGCCCGGCCTGGATCTCAAGCAGGCCCTGGTGGAGCGCCTGGTGATCGAGGACGGCGGCGTGGCCGGCGTCGTGGACCAGACCGGGTTCGGCTACCCGGCCCGTGCCGTGGTGCTGGCCACGGGAACCTTCCTGAGCGGCCGGGTGCACATCGGGGCGACCGCCTTTGCGGCCGGACGGGCCGGGGAGTTCGCCGCTTACGGCCTGGCCGAACAGCTTAAGGCGCTGGGCTTCGAAATGGGGCGCATGAAAACCGGCACCCCGCCGCGCCTGAAAAAGTCCAGCATCGATTTCTCGCGCTTCGAGCTGCAGCCGCCGGAGGAGACGCCGCGGCCCTTTTCCTTTTTCACCGAGAGGATCGATACCCCCCAGCTGCCCTGCTACATCGGCCGCACCACCGCCGAGAGCCATCGCATCGTGCGTGAGAACCTGTCGCGCTCGGCGCTGTACGGCGGGTTCATCCAGGGCATTTCGGCGCGCTACTGTCCCTCCTTCGAGGACAAGATCGTCAAGTTCCCCGATCGCCCCCATCACCAGATCATCCTGGAACCCGAAGGGCTGGAGAGCGACGAGATCTACGCCAGCGGCATGGGCAACAGCCTGCCCCTGGCGGTGCAGGTGCGTTTTGTACGCTCCATCGCCGGGCTGGAAGAGGCGGAGATCATGCGTCCCGCCTACGCCATCGAGTACGACTACCTCAACCCCCGTCAACTCAAACCCACCCTGGAGACCCGGCGGGTGGCGGGGCTGTATCTGGCCGGACAGATCAACGGCACCTCGGGTTACGAAGAGGCCGCGGCCCAGGGCCTGTGGGCGGGCATCAACGCCGCCTGCCGCATCCAGCGGCGTCCGCCCTTCATCCTGGACCGCTCCCAGGCCTACATGGGCGTCATGATCGACGACCTGGTCACCCGCGGCACGCGCGAGCCTTACCGCATGTTCACCTCCCGGGCCGAGTACCGGCTGATGCTGCGCGAGGACAACGCCGACCTGCGGCTCATGCCCATCGGCCACGAGCTGGGGCTGATCGACGGGCGCAGCGCGGCGGACGTGCGCGCACGCAAACGGCGCATCGCCCGGGAGATCGACCGCATCCGTGCAACGGTGATTCCCCCCGGCAGAGAGGCCGACCGCTACCTGGCCGGACGAGGGTCGCCGCCCCTGTCCAGCGGCGTGCGGCTGGACCAGCTGCTGAAGCGGGGCGAACTGGACTACGGCGTGGTGCAGGCCCTGGCGCCCCCCCCGGAGCCGCTGGACGAACGGGTCATCCGCCAGGTGGAGATCGAAATCAAGTACGAGGGCTACATCCGGCGCCAGCTGCGCGACATTGAGCGTTTCCGCCGCATGGAAAGCGTTCGCATTCCGGAGCGCTTCGATTTTTCGGCCGTGCACGGGCTGTCCAACGAACTCAAAGAGAAACTCTCCCGCGTTCAGCCCGCCTCCCTGGGGCAGGCCTCGCGTATCGAGGGCATCACGCCCGCCGCCCTGTCAGTGCTGCGTATCGCGCTGACGGCCGCCGAGGGCCGGAAGTGAACTTTTCCGCGGCGTCGCACCTTGACAGGCCATGGGTTGGCACTTATTTTTAGGTGTCCAAATTCATTAGTTTTTTTAAATATTTGAACACGTCCTCCGCAGGGATGGGCGTTCCGGCTGAACGGACGTCCGTGTCCGGCGGCCGGGATTATGCGAAATAAATAATTACGAAAAGAGGTAATGCAGGAAATGTCTGAAACCGATTACTATGCGCTTCTGGGCGTCAGCAAGAACGCCAGCGATGCCGAAATCAAGAAAGCTTACCGCAAGCTGGCCATGAAATACCACCCCGACCACACCAAGGGGGACAAGGCGGCCGAGGAGAAGTTCAAGAAGATCAGCGAGGCCTACGCCGTGCTCAGCGACAAGGAGAAGCGCAAACAGTACGACACCTTCGGTGCCGACGGTTTTCAGCAGCGCTACTCCCAGGAAGACATCTTCCGCGGATTCGACTTCAGTGACCTGTTCCGGGAATTCGGTTTCGGCGGGGGCACTTTTTTCGGCGGCAAGGGCGGCAAGCGGGGCTCGGTGCGTTTTTCATTTGGCGGCGGGGGAAACCCTTTCGGAGATTACGGTCAGCAGCAGGCCACGGCGGCCAAGGGTTCCGACCTGGTCTACGAGCTTCCGCTGACCCTGCGCGAAGTGGCCACCGGAACCCGCAAGAACATCCGCTTCGAGCACGGGGGACGATCCGAAAACCTGACCGTCACCATCCCCAAGGGGATGGTTACCGGCAAGAAACTGCGACTGGCCGGCAAGGGTGAACCCAGCCCCATGGGCGGGCCGCCGGGCGACCTCTACATCCAGGCCAAGGTCATGCCGGACCCGTTGTTCAAAGCCGACGGGTACGACGTGACCATCGACCGCGAGATCCGGCTGACCGAGGCGCTGCTGGGCACCACCATTTCGGTGCCCACTCCGGAGGGACAGTCCCTGAGTCTGAAAATTCCCCCCGGCACCAACCACAAAACCAAGATGCGCCTGGCCGGACGTGGTCTGCCCCACATGCGCGGCAGCGGCAGGGGTGACCTCTACGTGCGCGTGCTGGTGCGCATGCCCAAACGCCTGACACCCGTCCAAAAGGAACTGGTCGGGAAACTGGCCGCGGAGGGCTTATAAAAACTTGAAATCACACCGAAGAGGGTGTATGTCAGATTCAAAATAGGCTACTTGGTTCAAAATGGCCTATTTAAAAAGGGCTTTCCGGTGGGAAACAGGCCCAGGGACGCCTGTTTCCCGGAAATTCCACCGGCTGGAATCAGGTGGTGCCATCCTCTGGCCCGTTGCCGTCGAGTTCCCCTTTTCGTAACCGATTGCCCTTTCCGTACGTGACAACCGCGGTGTTTGGCCGCTTTCAGCCGAAATAAAATTTGATGATTCCGTAAAAAGTGCCGATTGCTTGCCTTGGCGAGTCATTGCGGGTGCCATTGGAGCGCCTGCGTGGCCTGCGATTGCCGGAGGACGCCGATGGGTGCCGGATCCCGGCCGGGCAGCGTTTGGCGGTCTTTTTTCGAATCGCGGAGGGGACCTGCTCGACCGGGTTTTCGCGAGACGTCCGATGTCGCCGGAGTCCGACGGCGGCCGCGGACGGGGCCGCCGCAGGTCGGCCTGCGTGCGGGGCGGTGGGTGGCATTTAATTTGCTTGCTTTCTGTATCGATGTACGGAAGCTTTTGAAACTATTCCGTTGAAATTCAAAAAGCGGGGGCGTTCATGATCATTACCTGTGAAAGCTGCAGCACCAGTTTCAACTTGGACGAAAGCCTGCTCAAGCCGGAGGGGTCCAAGGTGCGATGCTCCAATTGCAAAACGGTTTTTCTGGCGTATCCACCCTCTTCGTCGCCTTCACCGTCGGTGACCGGCAATGCGGAAGACGCCGGGGGCGGACACCGCCATTCCAGAGGGAACGGGGGGCGTTCCGGTGACGGGCGGCATCCATTTCAAGGCGCTGCGGCGGTGGCCGCCGCGGAAGAGCCCGGCGACGTGGCGGTGAGCGACGAGGTGTTGCCGGAGAAGCTGATGGAAATGGACGAGGACGCCATCGCGCAGATGCTGAAGCTCGACGAGACGCTCCTGGATACGGCCGAGACCCCTTCGTCCGATGCGGTGCCGGAGGACGGCGATGCATTGCTCGATCTCCCGCTGGACTTGGACCTGAATTTCGGGGACGACGGCGCCGAAGCCACCGCCGGCGTGGAGGAGATCGACCTGTCCGAGCTGGAGCAAGTGCTGGACGGAGGCGAGGCCGCGGCACCGGCCGAAGCGGACGGTATGGAGCCGGAGCCGGAGCTGAAGCTGGCCATCGACGAGGATGACGGGGCCGTGGTGCCCGCAGCGTCGGCCGAAGAGACGGCTGAGGAGATCGACCTGTCCGAATTGGAGGCGGTACTGGACGAAGGCGAAACCCCGCCGTCGGTTGAAGACGAGGGCTTCGAGTCGGAATTGAGCCTGGCTTTGGACACAGACGAAGCGGAG
>CAYZCL010000023.1:0-30939 GCA_964476595.1 uncultured Desulfobacteraceae bacterium | reverse complement strand
CCAGCCCCCCGCCCTCCGCCCCGCCCACCCCTTTGTGCCTCTGTGCCTTGCCCTTAGCCTTTGTGCCTTGCCCTTATCCCTTAACCCTAAATCCTTGACATCCCCCCCCAATTCCCTTAAACCTGTGGGCCGATGCGCATTTGCAAGGCGTTGAAGGGGGCGGCACGATGAAACTTCCCGGATGCCGGCCGGCGGCGGCCGCCATCGCCGCGGTGGTGCTGACCGCCTGTTTTTGTGCCCCGCAGCGGGCACGCGCAGAGCAGACCGACACCACGGTCGCTTCGGCCGCGGCGCAAAACACGGTGCACCTGTACTTCGCCGATCGCCGGGGGCGGTTTCTGCACGCCCGGGAGCGCGTTTTCAAGCGCCCGTCGGATCCCCTGGCGCTGGGCCGAACGATCCTGGAGATGCTCATCGAAGGCCCCCGCGGCGGACCGGGCAGAACCCTTCCGGCCGGGTCGCAGGTGAGATCTTTTTTCATCGACGGTGACACCGCCGTGGTCGATTTCAACGATGCCGTCCGCGAAAAGCACCCCGGTGGGTGCCGCACGGAACGGCTGACGATTTTTTCGGTGGTCAATTCTCTGGTGCTCAACATGGACGGCGTCGCGCAGGTACGCATCCTGATTGAGGGCCGCGAGACGGACACCCTGGCCGGCCACATCGACCTGCACCCCGCGTACGCAGCCGATATGCTGCTGGTGAGATGAAACACAAAATCAAAGACATACGCAATATCGGGATCATCGCCCACATCGACGCCGGCAAGACTACGGTCACCGAGCGCATCCTCTATTACACGGGGCGTTCGCACAAGATCGGCGAGGTTCACGACGGCGAGGCCGTCATGGACTGGATGCCCGACGAGCAGGAGCGCGGTATCACCATCACCTCGGCGGTGACCACCTGCCAGTGGCAGGGCCGCCAGGTGCAGATCATCGACACCCCGGGCCACGTGGACTTCACCATCGAGGTGGAGCGTTCCCTGCGGGTGCTCGACGGCGCCGTGGGCGTGTTCTGCGCCGTGGGCGGTGTGGAGCCCCAGTCCGAGACCGTCTGGCACCAGGCCGACAAGTACCACGTGCCCAAGATCGCCTTCGTCAACAAGATGGACCGCGTGGGCGCCAATTACCTGGGCGCCGTGGAGATGATGAAGGAGCGCCTGGGCGCCGTGCCGCTGATCCTGCAGCTGCCCATGGGCGCCGAGGACGCCTTCGAGGGCGTCATCGACCTGGTCGCCATGCGCCAGATCCGCTGGGATGCCAGCACCCTGGGCGCCGAGTTCTTCACCGAGGAGATCGCCGATGCCTACCGCCGGGAGGCCGAGCAGTACCGCGAGCAGCTGATCGAGACCCTGGCCGAGTTCGACGACGAACTCATGGAGGCCTACCTGGCCGAAGAGCCGCTGGACGAAGACAAGATCCACGCGGTCATCCGCCGGACCACCATCGACCTGGACCTGGTGCCGGTGCTGTGCGGTTCGGCGCTGCGCAACAAGGGCATCCAGCCGCTGCTGGACGCCATCGTGCGCTACCTGCCCAGCCCGGCCGACGTGCCGCCCATGGAGGGGACGCATCCCGAAAGCGGCGAACCCGTGGCCTGCCCGCCCTCGCCCAAGGCCCCCCTGGCGGCCCTGATCTTCAAGGTTTCCATGGTTGAGGGCCGCAAGCTGTCTTTCGTGCGTATTTACAGCGGCACCGTCAAGACCGGCGAGGAGGTCTACAACCCGGGGCTGCGCCGCAAGGAGAAACTGTCGCGCATCCTGCGCATGCACGCCAACAAGCGCGAACGCCTCAACCAGGCCGAGGCCGGCGCCATCGTGGGCGTGGTGGGGCTCAAAGACTCGGCCACCGGCGACACCCTTTGCAGCCCGGACAAGCCCGTGCTGCTGGAGAAGATCGAGGTCTACGAGCCGGTCATCTCGGTGGCCGTGGAGCCGCGTACGCACTCCGACCAGGAGAAGATGTCGCAGGTGCTGGAAAAACTGCTGGCCGAAGACCCCACCCTGCGCCTGCGCCACGACGAGGACACCGGACAGACCATCCTCTCGGGCATGGGCGAACTGCACCTGGAGGTCATCATCAGCCGCATGCAGCGCGAGTTCAACACCGCGGTCAACGTGGGCAAACCCCAGGTGGTCTACCGCGAGACCATCGGCAAACACGCTGTGGGAACGGCCGTCTTCGACCGCGAGATCGCCGGCCAGCACCACTTCGCCGAAGTCGAGATCACCCTGTCGCCGCGCCGACGGGGCGAAGGCAACCAGTTCCGCTGCCAGGTGGGCGAGGAGACCATTCCGGCCGCCATGGTGCCGGCCGTGGAGCAGGGGGTCACCGAATCCCTGGAGAGCGGCACCCTCATGGGATACCCGGTGGTGGACGTCGAGGCCGTACTCACGGGCGGCTCGTACCGCGAGTCCCTGGGCAGCGAACTGGCCTACAAGGTTGCCGCCTCCATGGCCACCAAGGAAGCCCTCACGGCCGGGGAGCCTTTTCTGCTCGATCCCATCATGAAGGTCGAGGTCTTCGTGCCTGAGGCTTTCATGGGCGACGTCATCGGGGAACTCAACAGCCGCGGCGGCAAGGTGGAGTCCATCGAGCACCGCATGGGCCACCAGGTGATCAAGGCCACGGCGCCGCTGGCGCGCATGTTCGGCTATTCCACTTCGCTGCGTTCGGCCACCCAGGGCCGGGGGACCTTCACCATGCAGTTTTCACACTTCGACCGCTGTTGATCCCGTCCGACGCAAAATAATAATTGACAAAAATAGTGCATTTCTATATGCATCTTTTCTGTTCCACGAAATGCGGGTCCCATCGTCTAGTGGCCTAGGACGTCGGCCTCTCACGCCGAAAACACGGGTTCGAGTCCCGTTGGGACCACCACTTCAGCTTCACCACTGGGAGGGGCACAGCGCATGAAGATAGCAGGCATGGTGGCGACGGTCGTTCTGGCGGCCGTGGTGCTTGTCGGCGGCCTGACGTGGATTTCCGGCGGCAGCGTACTGGCTTCCGAGGACGAAACACTGACGGTTCCCCTGGGCGACATCACGCTGGAAGCGCCCGAGGGCGTCGACGCCAAGAAAACGCCGGTGGATTTTCCCCACGGTCTGCACTTCAACTTCACCTGCAAAACCTGCCACCACAAGTGGGAACCGCCCGAGAAGATTGTCTCCTGCACCACTTCCGGATGCCACGATGTCTTCAAACTGCCGGCAAAGAAAGAAAAAATGGCCGACGCCGACCTCTCCGTCAAGTTTTACCGCACGGCCTACCACAACCTGTGCATCGGTTGTCACAAAGCCATCAAGACCCAGGACTGGAAGATGGAGATGTCCGGCCGCATCATCAGGGGAAAGCTGGGCAGGACCGGCCCCACCGGCTGCATCCAGTGCCACCCCAGGGAGGAATAACCGGCCACCATCCACCCCCCTCTCCGTCCGCTGCCCGTGGACGCCACCCTGCGGAGACGGCCGGCAACCATGCGGACCGCAGCAGCCAGACTTCACACGGGAGACCGACAGCCACCGGCTGGCGGTCTCCCGTTTTGTTTATGGCTTTACATCTCCGGAAAACGTGATAATTTACTGACATGACCACCGATGTCGTCATCCTCATCGTGCTGTTGATGCTGTCGGGATTTTTCTCCTCGGCCGAAACCGCGCTTTTCTCCATCAGCAAGACCCGCGCCCGCCACCTGGCCAAGAAGGAGGCCCGCAGCTACAGGCTCATCAAGCAGATGAAGGACGACCCCCACCGGCTGCTCTCCACCATCCTGATCGGCAACAACGTGGTCAACGTGGCGGCCTCGGCCATGGCCACCTCCCTGGCCATGCAGATGTTTCCCCACAACGCCGTGGGCATCGTCACCGGGGTGATGACCTTCCTGATCCTGGTCTTCGGCGAGGTCTTTCCCAAGTCGGTGGCCACACGCAACAACGTGCTCATCGCGCGCATGGTGATCTACCCGGTCTACTGGCTTTCGCTGCTGTTCATGCCCGTGATCGTGCTGCTCAATTTTATCCCCAAGCTCACCGGCAAGATCAAGCAGCCCACCACCCTGACCGAGGAGGACCTCAAGACCTTCGTCGAGGCCGTGGAGGAAGAGGGCGAGATCAAGGAGGAGGAGAAGGAGTTCATCGAGAACATCTTCGAGTTCGACGACACCAACGCCTCGGAGATCATGACCCCGCGCACGGACATGTTCGTCATCGACATCAACGAACCGCTGGACCTCAAGGCCATCGCCGAGTCCGGTTTCACGCGCATACCGGTCGTCGACGGCGACCTGGACCACGTCATCGGGGTCATCAACATCAAGGACCTTTTTATGCACCAGGTGACCTCGGGCGGCGAGATCGACATCCGCAAGATCATGCGGCCGGCCTATTTCGTGCCCGAGAACAAGAAGCTCGACAAGCTGCTGCAGCAGTTCAAGAAGCGCAAGAACCACCTGGCCATCATCGTGGACGAGCACGGCGGCGTGGCCGGACTGATCTCCCTGGAGGACCTGCTGGAGGAGATCGTGGGCGAGATCCGCGACGAGACCGACCCCGAGGAGCCCGGGATCATCAAGGTCAAGAACGACGAATGGATCGTGCCCGGCAAGGTCGAGATCGACGAGGTCAACGAACAGCTGCCCATGGAGATCCCGGACTCCCCCGAGTACGACACTTTCTCCGGCTTCGTGCTCAGCCGCATCGGCCGCATTCCCCGTGAAAAGGAGAAGATCCCCATCGGCGACTTCGAGGTCACGGTGCGCAAGATGGACGGCAACCGCATCGTGGAGTATCACGTCAAGCACAAACCACGCGACCGGCAGCCCCGCGCCGGGGAGGGAGACGCCGCGCCGCTGCAGACGGCTTAGGCCCGGGGCGCTTTTCCCGGAAAACCATTCGTCCGGCCCGCATCGCCTGCGCGTGCTGCGGGCCTTTCCGTTTTTTTCGGAGGAACGTTTTCCCCGCAAACCGCCATGTCCTGCCAGGAGACCTACATCGAGGTGGCCGTCGCCGCCCCGCTGCACCACACGCTGACCTACGGCGTGCCGGACGGCGTGTCTGAATCGCTTCCGCCGGGGACGCGCGTGCAGGTACCCTTCGGCCGCCCCAGCGCCGCTTTCGGCCAGCGATCCGTGATGGGCTACGTGCTGGGACCGGCCGAGGCGCCGGAGGGCGTGGCCATCAAAAAGGTCGTGGACGTGCTCGACGAGGCGCCGGTCTTTCCGGCCGCCATGATCGCCTTTTTCCGCTGGATCGCGGACTACTACATTCACCCCCTGGGAGAGGTCATCAAGAGCGCCCTGCCTGCCGGACTGGGAAGCCGCGACCACCTCGCCCTGACCATCACCGACGCCGGTCGGCGGGCTTTGGCGGCCGGCGACCTGCCGTCCGCCTGGCGCCGGGTGCTGGCGCCGCTGGCCGAGGCGGGGACCCTACCCCTGCCGTCGCTGGCCCGTCGCACCGGGGCGGCGGTTTCCACGGCGCTGGTGCATCGCCTGGCGTCCGAGGGCCTGCTGGCCACGCGCCGCCGGGTGCGGCGCGGCTCGGGAGGCCCGCTGCAGGAGCAGGTGGTCTCGCTGGTGAAGGACGACCTGCCCCGGGACCGCTACTACGCGCAGCGCCGCGCCATCCTGGATTTTCTCGCCCAAGAGGGTGATGTGCCGGTCGCCCGGCTGGCGGCCGCCGTTCCCCGCGCCAGGGGATACCTGGGCTATCTCGAAAAGAACGGCTTCGTGCGCCTCGGCCGGCGCAGCGTCTACCGCGACCCTCTCGGTGAAGCCATCCGGCCCGACCGTCCGCCGCGCCTGACCGACGAGCAGGCCGTCGCCGTGGACCGCGTCAACCGCGCCGCGGGCGCGGGTTTCGGGGCCTTCCTGCTCAACGGCGTCACCGGCAGCGGCAAGACCGAGGTCTACCTGCGTCTGGCGGCCGACACCCTGCAGCGCGGGCGCACGGTGCTGGTGCTGGTACCCGAGATCGCCCTCATCTCGCAGATGGAGCGGCGCTTCCGGGCGCGCTTCGGCGAGCGCGTGGCCGTGTTGCACTCGGGGTTGACCGGCGGCCAGCGCTGCGACCAGTGGCGGCGCATCGCCCGGGGCGAAACCCCCATCGTGGTGGGGGTGCGCTCGGCCGTCTTCGCGCCGCTGGCCGACCCCGGCCTGATCGTGGTGGACGAGGAGCACGACAGTTCCTACAAGGAGCAGCGCGGCCTGCTCTACAACGCCCGCGACCTGGCCGTGGTGCGCGCGCGCCTGGCGGGTGCCGTGGCCCTGCTGGGTTCGGCCACCCCCTCGGTGCAGTCGCTCTACAACGTGAACAGCGGCAAGTTCCGGCAGCTGACCCTCACGCGCCGGGTCAGCGACCGTCCCATGCCCCGCATCCAGGTGGTGGACCTGCGGCGCGCCGCCGGGCAGGACCCCGAGGTTCTCATCACCGCCCAGCTGCGCGACGCCATGCACCGCGTCATCAGCCGCGGCGAACAGGTGCTGCTGTTTTTGAACCGCCGCGGGTATGCGGGTTTCCCGGTCTGCGGCCGCTGCGGCCGGCCGCTGCGCTGCCGGCACTGCGACATCACCCTGACGCTGCACCGCGCCGCGCGCCTCTACCGCTGCCACTACTGCGGCTTCACGCGCAGCACCCGGGTGTACTGCGAAAAGTGCGGCAGCGCCGAGATCAAGCCCCTGGGACTAGGCACCGAGAAGCTGGAGGCCCACGTGCGCCGGCTCTTCCCGGCCGCCCGGGTGGTACGCATGGACGCCGACACCACCGCCGCGCGCGGCGCCACCGTGCGGATCCTCAAAGACCTGCGGGCCGGCGCCATCGACATCCTCATCGGCACCCAGATGGTGGCCAAGGGCCACGATTTTCCCAACATCACCCTGGTGGGCATCATCTGCGCCGACCTTTCGCTCAATTTCCCCGATTTCCGCGCCGGTGAACGCACCTTCCAGCTGCTGGCCCAGGTGGCCGGCCGCGCCGGCCGCGGCGACGTGCCCGGCCGCGTCATCCTGCAGACATACAACCCCGAGCACTTCAGCATCGCAGCCGCCCGCCGCCAGGACGTGGCCGCCTTCTACGAGACCGAGTCCGCCTTCCGTTCCCAGCTCGGTTACCCGCCCTTTTCGCGCCTGATCCACCTGCGCATCTCGGGGCCCGATGCCGACAAGACCCGCCGCCGTGCCGAGGCGCTGGGGGACAAATGCCGCCGCCTGCGGACCGAGGAGCCGGCCTTTTCCCGGGACGTCCAGGTGCTGGGCCCCATCGAGGCCTCCCTGCCGCGCCTCGGCGGCCGCTTCCGCTGGCAGATCCTGCTGCGCGGCCGCAGCGCCGACGCGCTTCACCGCTTTACCCGCCGACTGATTTTTGATAAGGACGGGAGCAAAGTTCCCGCCGGAACCCGTCTGGAAGTCGACGTGGACCCGGTGTTTATGATGTAAGTAAGGGCAAGGCACAAAGGGAAAAGGGGATAACGACTCACATGAAACTCGCCGTCATGAGCGATAGTCACGACAACATCTGGAACATGCGGCGTGCCGTGGCGCGGGTGCGCAGCGAGGGCGCGGACGTGATCCTGCACTGCGGGGACTTCGTGGCACCCTTCATGCTCAAGGAACTGGCCGCCGCCGGCCTGCCGGTGCACGGTGTCTTCGGCAACAACGACGGGGACCGGTTCCAGCTGACCCGCATGGCCCTGACAGACTTTCCGGACATTCATCTTCACGGGCCGCTGGCCGATATTGACGTAGACGGCTTTCGCATCGCCATGGCCCACTATTTCATGGTGGCCCGCGGCCTGGCCGCCACCGGTGAATACGACCTGGTCTGTTTCGGCCACTCCCACGAGCACCACCTGGAGACCGTCGGCCGCACGATCCTGCTCAACCCGGGCGAGATCATGGGCAAGGAAGGCCCGCCGACCTTCTGCATGGTCGACAGCGTCGGCCGGGAAGTGCGCAAAATTGCGTTTTAACCGAAGCGCCCGCCGGCGCGAGGCTGTTTCCCGCAACGGATAACGGATGAAGGAAAACGGACACACAATACGGGAGTTCGACATGAAAGTGCGCATCTGTTTGATCGGCCTGCTGATGGCCGTGCTGACCTTTACCACTGCGTGGTCCGCGGAGAAAACCGCCGCCGATGCCCAGGCGGCCCCCCGCATCGTGGCCCCCGAGCCCACCTACCACTTTTCCCCGGTGGTGGACGGCACCACCGTGGAGCACGATTTCGTCATTGAAAACAGGGGAGAGGCGCCGCTGAAAATTTCTAAAGTCAAAACCGGCTGAGGCTGCACGGCCGTCTCTTTCCCGAGAGACATCCCTGCCGGCGGCAGGGGCAGCATCAAAATCCGGGTCAACACCCGCGGTTACGGCGGCGGCAAACTCCACAAGCAGATCGTGGTGCGCAGCAACGACCCGCATACCCCCAAGCTGCGGCTGGGCATCAGCGGTGAGGTGGAACGCTTCGCCGTCATCAAACCGCGTCACGTGCGCCTCTTCGGCGATGTAGGGCAGGACATCCGGCAGACGGTGACCATCGAGCCGGAGAAAAAATATCCTTTCAAGGTCCTCGAGGCCAAGGCCCGCAACGGGAAGTTCATCCGGTATGAGCTCAAGAGCGAGGAAGGGCCCAACGGGATGCGGTACAGGCTCACCATCGAAAACACGCGCCAGCAGCCCGGCCGTTTCATGGACAGCATCCTGCTCAAGACCGACAGCGACATCCGCCCCGAGCTGCGGGTCAACGTGTTCGGCCTGATCCGGCCCCCCAGGAAGGTCGTCCCCGACAAGTCCGGCGCACCGGCGTCCGGAAAGAAAGGATCCAATGCCGCCGATTAAAGTGGTCGCCTTCGACTGTGACGGGGTGATGTTCGACACCACCGAGGTCAACCGCAAGTATTACGACCTGCTGCTGACGCACTTCGGCCGGCCGCCCATGGACGAGGACCAGCTGGCCTTCGTGCATCAGCACGCCGTGGACGAGTCCGTCCGCTTCCTGTTCGACGATGACCCGTCGCTGGTGGAAAAGGTGCACGCCTATCGGCTCACCATGGATTACCGTCCGCTTTTTGCGCACATGATCATCGAGCCGCACCTCAAGTCCGTGCTGGACTGGCTCAAGCAGCGTGTCCGCACGGCGGTGGTCACCAACCGCACCGACACCATCGGCCCGGTGCTGGACACCTTCGGATTGACCAGCCGTTTCGACGCCGTGATCAGTGCCCGGGACGTAACGCACCCCAAGCCCCACCCCGAGCCGCTGCTGCGCATCCTGTCGCTTTTCGCCGTCAAGCGTGAAGAGGTCATCTACGTGGGGGACTCGTCTGTAGACGAAGCCGCGGCTGCGGCGGCCGGGATCCCGCTGGTGGCCTACCGCAATCCCGACCTTAAAGCTGCCTGGCATATCGACACGCTGGATCAAATCCTGCAAATCGTCAACGGTGACAGGTAGTCGTACCCATCGTTGGTTTTTGTAGACCAAAAGCTGTTTTCATTCGTCTGAAGGGTTAGATTTCGGGGCGTTTTCGACCATCGGGTCGAAGCGTCCCCTTGACCAACCCGTGGCGAAAGGAGACAGCACCATGAAAAAAACATTGGCACTAACGGTGGTTATGGTCGTTTTGACCTTCGTGTGGACGGTTTCGTCCTTTGCCGGTCGCATTCACCATCGCCAGTACAGGCAGCAGAAACGCATTCACCAGGGTTTCCACAGCGGCGAGTTGACCTGGGGCGAGGCACGGTCGCTGGAGCGGGAGCAGCGCCACATCCAGCAGAGTCGACGCCGGGCCTGGTCCGATGGGCGCCTCACGCCAAGGGAACGGGTCCGGCTGGAGTTTCAACAGGACAGGGCCAGCCGCCATATCTATCGGGCCAAGCACAATGACAGGACCCGTTAGAGACCTTCTTTGAAATAATCGTGCGTGGTACCGGAAGTGCGGCAGGCCGTGTTGTTGCAACCGGCGCGCGGCGGCATGAGAACCGTGAAATCGGACCGGCGCGGCTGTGGTTGCCGCGCCGGCTCCCCAGAGCCATCGGCAAGAAGGCGTACGGAACGACCCCATGCAGGTATCATCCGGTCCTGACAGGGCCACAGCATCTCTGGTCAGGGAGGCCCGGCAGGGCGGCCAGCTGGCCTTTCAGCGGCTCGTCGATCGATACCACGGCGCCATTTTCCGCATGGTTTACTATCGCATCCGGTCCCGCGCGGACGCCGAAGACTTGACCCAGGACATTTTCATCAAAGCTTTTCGGCGATTGTCGGGATTGAAAAACGACGCCTATTTCCGCAGCTGGCTATACCGTATCGCCGTCAACCGCATCCGCGATCATCTGCGGAAGAAGCGCTTTCGGGCGCTGTTTGTATCGGCCGATGACGATGCGGGGACGGACCCGCCGTGGCCCGAAGACGCCCCGGGTCAACCGGCGGATGTGGAACAGCAGGTGGCGCGAAGAGAGTTCTGGCGGCGCATCGGCGGGGTTCTCGACCGTTTTCCCCGCATGGAGCGCGAAGTTTTCTTATTGCGATTTTTCGATGGCCTGAGCATAAGGGAAATCGCCCAAGTGGTCAGAAGGAGCGAAAGCACCGTGAAGACCCATCTTTACCGGGGGATCCGCAGGTTCAGAGCGTCTTCCCAGGCGCGGCGGCTTCTCGAAGAGGTCATGTCATGAATCACGATGGAGGCCCACACCTGAATACCGACCAGATCATCAGGGCACTGGTGGATCCCGATGACCTCACCGGTGATCGGAAGCTCCACCTGCAGCAATGTCCCCGTTGCGCCGCTCAGAAGCGCCGTCTCGAGCGGGCGATGACCACCCTGGGCCGCGAAGCGCGACGGCTGGCACCGCGTCCGACCGCCGCCATCCGCCTGCCCCAAGAGCCGGCCGGCAAAACGCGTCTGCCGTGGCGTTGGCTGGCGCCCAGCGTCGCGCTCGCCGCGGTCGTCTCGCTGCTACTGGTTTTTTGGATGCCGTTGCGCCACCAGCCGCCGCCCGGCAGCGGATTTCCCCGGGCAGGGCTGCAGGCGGTGGACGACGATGTCCTGCTGTCGCAGATCGAGGTACTGGTGGAGGATGCCTTGCCGGCCGAATACGCTGCCGTCACCGGGCTCGATGACACGTCGGGCGACGATTTGACGCAGTTCATCGTTCCGTCGGTTTCGGTACCGGCTCCTATGTCATCCCTGACGGCTCCGATTGGAGGTAAACACCAATGTTGAAAAAATCGGCTGTGGCGTTGGTTGTGCTGTGGTGCCTGTCGGCGGTCGTGTGCCTGTCCCAGGATGTACCGACGGGCCGTTGGTGGCATCTCCCACGGGTGGTCAGCCGGCTGGGGCTGGAGCCGCAGCAGGTCCGACAATTGGATGCGGCCTATCATGACAGTCGACTCAAGCTGATCGACCTGAAAAGTGCGCTGGAGAAGGAGCGTTTCAAGCTGGAATCGTTGGCCGAGTCCCGCGCGGCTGATGCGGCGGCGCTAATGGCCCAATACCGGCGCATGGAAGAGGCCCGGGTAGCCCTGGGCACCGAGCGCTTCCGTTTTTTTGTCAAGATCAGGGAAATTGTGGGACCCGAGCGATTTCGCCAGCTGTTGGAGTTGCGCAGGAAGCGACTTAAAAAGCGTCAAGCCGAGCGCCGGAGAATCAAGTAACCACATTCCCGGTTGGCGACTGAAGAGAGCCCGCTAGAACAGGCGTGTGATCTCGTCCACTGCAAACCGCGGCCAGGGTACCGGCTGCCCGTTTTCGAAGGCATCCACCCCGCTGGGTCCGGCGACGACTTCGCCGATTTCGGTGATGCGGATGCCGGCGGCGGTGATGTCGGCCGCCAGGCGGTCGGCGTCCTGCGGGCGGCAGCAGATCAGCAGGGAGCCGGATCCGATCAGACCCAGCGGGTCGATGCCCAGCAGGCGGCACAGGCGCCGGGTTTCGTCGAACACCGGGATGCGCGCCGCGTCCACCCGGATGCGGTGCCCGCCGGCCTGGGCAAGCTCCCGCAGGGCGGTGGCCAGCCCGCCCTCGGTGACGTCGTGCATGGCCGAAACGCCGCCGCAGCGCGCGGCCAGGTCGGCCTCTTCGATGATGCTGATGTCGTCCAGGAAGCCCCGGCAGCGCTCGATCTCTTCCGCGGAGACCCCCAGTTCCCCGAGCCGCGGCGCCAGCTCGCGGGCGATGATGGAGGTGCCTTCCACGGCCACCGCCTTGGTGAGGAAGACCCGGTCGCCGGGGCGCATGTCGGCCTTGTCCACCAGGCCGGCGCGGGTGACGGTGCCGGCCATGACCCCCACCACCACGGGCCGCGTGACGGCGTCGCTGATCTCGGTGTGGCCGCCGCACAGGGTGATACCCCACTGTCGCGACACCTGCTGCAGTTCCTGCATCACCAGCAGCACCTCGGAAGGGGTGGCGCCGGGCGGAAAGAGCAGGGTGGTCAGCATCCAGCGGGGCCGGGCCCCGGCCGTGGCGATGTCGTTGGCGTTGACCAGCACGGCGTACCGGCCCATGGCGTCGGCGGCAAAGGTGATGGGATCGGATTTGAGCACCAGGACCTCGTCGCCGGCGATGTCGACGGCCGCGGTGTCCTCGCCTACGGCGGGCTGCACGATGAGCGATGGATCGTCGAAGGCAAACTCGGTGAAGTGGCGTTCCAGAAGTTCGTTGGGGAACTTGCCGCCGCCAAGCGGCAGCCCCAGCCGCACCGCCTCGACAACCCCCGAAAGATCGGGCACCGTCAGGTCCACCGCCGGCTCGTCCTGCACCGGCCCCACGCGCAGGGTCATCATGCCCGCCTCGCGCGCCGCCCGCAACAGGGCGTTGTCCGAAGAGACCAGCAGCACCCGGGCGGGGTCCAGGCCGCGGTCCCCGATTCTCTTGCGCAGGGCGCCGCTATCCGGGAGAGCCCGGTGCCCGGTGGCATCGACGGGGATCTCCAGCGTATCCTCGACGTCGCCCGGCGGCGGTGACGCGACCTCCCGGGGCGCGGACGCCGGTGCCGGGCGGACCCGCCCCACCCGGACGGGCAGGGCGGACAGCCGTTTCAGCAGCGCCCCGGCCTCCGCGGGGTTTTCAAGCACTCCGGTGTCCAGAAAGACCGCCCTGAGGCGGAAAGCCCGGTGAATCATTTCTCGGCCGTCCCATCTCCCGGTACACGCCGGGTTGCGGTAAAAATTTCAAACTCCTGCGACAGGTTGCGGACATAACCCGGCATCCGGCCGGCTGTCAAGTGCGGCCCGCGGCCGGCGGCGTTTGCAACCGCAACCGGTTTTGCGCTATACGGTTCCAGGCGTGCAAACCCGCCGACCCCGGGGGGCGCCCGCCTGCAAGGTGTGAACCGCCATGAAAATCCTGCTGATCTATCCACCGTTTCTCGAACAGCGCCTCAACACGGAGGACGTCGGCGCCGTGCCCATGGGGCTGTACTACGTGGCGGCTATGGTCAGGGCCCACGGCTACCCGGTGGAGGTCCTGAACTGGCACGACGTGCACGGGCGGCCCGACGAGATCCGCAAAGTCCTCGAGGACCGGCGGCCCGACGTGATCGGCTTCTCGGTGCTGCACGCCAACCGCTGGGGCGCGCTGGACATCGCCGACACCGCGCGGCGCCTGTTGCCCGGCGTGCGCATCGTCTTCGGCGGCATCGGCGCCACTTTCCTGTGGCGGCACCTGCTGACGCACTTCCCCCAGGTGGACGTGGTCGTGCGGGGCGAGGGCGAGCGCACCTTCCTGCGCCTGGTGCGGTGCTTCGAAAAGGAAGGGGGGCGGGGACTGGCGCAGATTCCGGGCATCGCCTTCCGACACGAGGGGGCGCCGCACCGCACCGCACCGGCCCAACCCGAGGCGGACCTGGACGGCCTGCCCCCGCCGTCGCGCTATTTCACCTTTGCCCACGTCGCCCTGACGCGCGGCTGCCCGGCCGCCTGCCGGTTCTGCGGTTCGCCCGGCTTCTGGGGGAGGCGGGTGCGTTATCATTCCACCGACTACTTCGTGGCCCAGATCCGGCGCCTGTACGACCGGGGCGTGCGCTTCTTCTTCGTCTCCGACGACACTTTCACGCTCAACCGGCGCCGCGTCATCGAGATCTGCCGCCGCCTGGCGGACCTGGCGCTGAACATCGACTGGGCCGCCATCTCGCGGGTGGACACGGTGGACGAGGAGGTGCTGCGCTGGATGCGCCGCGCCGGCTGCATCCAGATCAGCTACGGCGTGGAGAGCGGATCCGAAAAGATCCGCGCGCGGCTGGGCAAGACCATTCGCGACGATGACATCCGACGGGCGTTTGCCCTCACGCGCCGCTGCGGCATCATGCCGCGGGCCTACTTCATCTACGGCAGCCCGGGCGAAACGCCCCAGACCATCGCCGAAAGCGTCGCACTGATGCGGGAGATCAAACCTCTTTCGGCCATCTTCTACATCCTGGACCTGTTCCCCGGAACGGCGCTCTACGAAGACTTCCGCAAGCGCAGCGGGGTCACCGATGACATCTGGCTGCAGCGCATCGAGGACATCATGTACTTCGAGACCGACCCGGCCCTCTCCCGCGAGCAGGTGCTGTCCTTCGGCAGGACCCTGCGCGGCGCCTTTTACGACGGCCTGCCCGGTTTCGTGCGCTCCGTCGAACTCCTCGACGAAGAGGCCTTTCGTCCCCTGCACGCCGATTTCCTGTCGCGCCTGGGTCTGACCTTCGACCAGGGTGACTACGCCCGCGTGGAGGCCGTTGCGGACAAGGCGCGGCTGGCCGAAGAGCTCTACCGCCGGGCCCTGGACTACCACCCCGATGCGCGCGCTTTCCTGGGCCTCGGCATTCTGAACCAGAAAAGCGGGGACTACCGCGCGTCGGTGCGGTGGCTCCGTCGCGGACTCGACCATTTCCCCGGTCACGAACAGCTGAACCTGTGCCTGGGCGTCAGCTTGCTGAACCTGGGGCGTGCGGAGGACGCCCTGGCCTGCTTCCTGCCCTTCGAACACTCGGCCCAGGCGCTGCACCTGGCCGCGCGCTGCTTCGAAGCCCTGGGAAAGCCGCAAAAGGCCCGTCGGTACGACGCCCTGGCGCGGCAGCGGCGGTGAAGGTTTGCAGCCCGCGGTCCGTCGTGGCAAAGGCGGCGGAAGGAATGAAGCGCATCCGGGTGTCCCGGCCGCCGATTCGATCAAAACGGTTGATTCTCACAATAACCTGTAATTTCGATCAGATGGATTGCAGAGTCGTCGGTGTCGCCACGGCTTCCTGCCTTTGCCCCTCGCTTTTTCCCTTGCCAAAACCCCATTTCGTGGGCATTTTTTCATTTAATAGGCAATGTACACACGAGGAGGACAGCCAATGGGAAAGAAGATTCTGGTCGCCATGGACGACTCGGAAAACGGACGCCGGGCGGTGGACTTCATCACCGCCTACATGGTGCGTGACTGCGAGATCACGCTGCTTTCGGTGCTGCTGGACACGGCCACCCTGTGCGACATGAACAGCCCCGAGCTGACGCCCACTTTCCAGGCGCAGCAGAGCAGTTTCTGCACCCTCGAGGACCAGAAACGGACGCTGGTGGAAAAGGCCCAGCAGGCCGCCAGAGATGAACTCATTGCGGCCGGCTTCGCCGGGGAGAACATCGAGATCAAACTCAACCCGCGCAAGAAGGGCGTGGCCCGCGACATCGCCGCCGAGGCCAACTCGGGCTACGACCTGCTGGTCATGGGCCGCCGCGGCGTCTCCGCAGTGCGCGAGTTCTTCCTGGGCAGCATCACCCAGAAAGTCCTCAGCCTGGCCAAGGATGTCTCGGTGGTCGTCGTCACCTAGGGACGACCTTAAATAATTCAATAACTTTTTTCAGCCGCCCTGAAAACAACACGAAAGGTTCCCGATTCCCCCATGAAATACACCGTCAAAGACATCCTGAAAATCCAGGTCGCCCCGGCCCTGGGGTGCACCGAACCGGTCGCCATCGCGCTGGGTGCCGCCGCCGCAGCAGCCCTGCTGCCCGGCGAGGACATCACCGGCGTCGAGGTCAGCGTGGATCCCAATATCTACAAGAACGGCATGGCCGTCTCCATTCCGGGCAGCGGGGGACTCAGCGGACTGGACACGGCCGCGGCCCTGGGACTGTTCGGCGGCGATCCGGCCCTGCGTCTGGAGGTGCTGGAGACCGTGGACGACAAAGCCGTGGCGAGGGCGCTCAAGTTCATCGAGGCCGGCAACGTCAAGGTCAACCTGCTGGCCGACCGCCGGGGGCTCTACATCAAGACGGTGGTCCGCGCCGGAGAACGGCGGGCCGAGTCCGTCATCCAGGACATTCACGACAACATCGTTTCGCTGACCGTGGACGGCAAGCCCGTCAAATCGGCACCTTTCCTCAAAGAGCAGGCCGAGGAGGACGACAAGGGCGACCTGCAGGCCATGGAGGAGTGGCTCAAGGAACGACGCGTCTCGGAACTGCTGGAACTGGTGGACGGCATGGACAAGCAGGACCGTGACTTCATCCGGGAAGGCGTCGACGTCAACCTGCGCCTGGCCGACTACGGCCTCAAGCACGGATCCGGCCTGGGCGTGGGACGAACCCTGGAGCGGCTGGTGCGCCAGAAGCTGATCAAGCGCGACATGATCCTGGCGGCCCGCATCCTGACGTCCTCGGCCTCGGACGCCCGCATGGCCGGCGTCAAGCTCCCGGCCATGAGTTCGGCGGGCAGCGGCAACCACGGCCTGACCGCCGTTCTGCCCATCTGGGCGGTCAAAGACTACGTGGAGTGCGACCCGGACACCGTCATCGAGGCCATCTGCCTGAGCCACATCATCACGGCCTACGTCAAAGCCCAGACCGGACGGCTCTCGGCCGTGTGCGGCTGCTCCATCGCCGCCGGCGCCGGGGCCACGGCGGGCATCACCTACCTGCTGGGCGGCGACATGACGCACATCGCCGGGGCCATCAAGAACCTCACCGAGGACCTGGCCGGCGTCATCTGCGACGGCGCCAAGGCGGGTTGCTCGCTCAAGCTCTCCACCGCCGCCGGCACGGCGGTCCAGGCGGCTCTGTTCTCCCTGCAGGGGGTCTACGTCCAGCCCACCGACGGCATCATCGGCCTGTCGCCCGAGCAGACCATGCAGAACATCGGCACGCTGAGCACCGAGGGCATGATCGAAACCGACCGTACCATCCTCAACATCATGCTCAACAAATTCATGGAGGGGGACGTCCTTAAATAACTAAATAAAGCCGGGGCGGATAAAAAAATCGGCCCACAGCAAGAAGCCTATTCCCCTCCCAAAGGCGCGCCGGGCGGGCGTTCGAAAATAGTTATTGAATTATTTAAGGACGTCCCCCCTAAAAAAGCGGTTGACAGGCACGGAGGAATCTGCATAGGCTGACGATAACGGAAAAACAGACAAAGCCAAACCTCGAGTAATCGGGGGACGGAAAGCCACGGGTCCTGCGGAGCAGGATAGCCGGGTTGCCTGCGGAAAGTGCAAGAAAGCCGGGTGACCTCGCAGAAGGTGGCGCGGCTTTTTTTGTGGCCGCCCGCACTCCTGTCCGGTGCTGCCGGTCCCCCCGACCGAACCAGGGACCTTCTGACGAATCGGGTGAGGTGGCGGGCATGCAGGCGTTCATTGCACTTTCTCGCAGCAGACAGATCCTTCCGTGGCTGACCGCCGCCGGCCTGTGTCTCGCCGTGATCTGGGTTTTCCGGGTCGGGATCCAGCGGCGTCCCCCGCCCCAGTCGGCGCGTCCGCTCAGCGTGCGATACGCCTTCACCCTCAAAAACACCACCGCTCAGCCGGAGCGCGGTGTCCAATTCCAGGTGGCCGCACCGGTGAGCCAAACCGCGACCCAGCAGTGCCGGGGGATCCAGTGCTCCCGGAAATTTCGTCTCACCCGCGATCGCCTCGGCAATCAGACCCTGCAGTTTGACGGCCTTGATTTCGCGCCCCACGCCGTCCACGTCATCCGCGTAACCGCCGCACTTCAGATCTTCGACGTCCCCCGGCAATCTTCACCGGCCCTATCCACGCCATACCTGTCTTCTGACCGGTTCATTTCGAGCCGACGCGCGGAGATTTGCCGCCTGGCCGCGCGCCTGCGCGGACGACGCCGGGGCGATACCGCCGGGGCCGTTTTCGCATGGGTGCGCGCCAGCATCCGATACGCGGGATACCGCGGCGATCGACGGGGAGCGCTTTTCACCCTGCGGCAGCGCCGGGGGGATTGCACGGACCAGGCCGACCTGTTTGCAGCTCTGTGCCGGGCCTGCAGGATTCCCGCACGCTGCCTGGCGGGATACATCTGTCCGCAAAGCACGTTCCTCGACCCGCGTGGCTACCACAACTGGGCGGAATTCTACGAAGAAGGCCGCTGGCGGCTGGCCGACCCCCAGCGGGGTGTTTTGCGCCGCCGGCCGTCGCCATACATCGCTGTGCGCATTGCGGAATCGGCTTGCCGCCGCCCGGCAAGCGGACTTTCCGGCTTCCGCCGTTATGCCGTCAGCAGTCCGGCCATCGCCGTGCGCATGAATCTGACGCCCGCGAGCGGCACGCGGCGGGCCATCTGAGCCGGCCGTCGCCGGGGCGTGAGCGCCGCACCGGCGGGAGACCATTACAGAGAGGAGGCGTTCCATGATCCGAGCCGGCCTGACACCCTGCGGTTTCGTGCGTGGTTTGCCGTGGCTTCTGTTTGTCCTGCTGGCGGGCCTCGGCACCGCGGCCCGGGCCGACGATATCTGTGCGCGGGTGAAAATCGAGATCCGGCAGGAACTGACCCTGGAGCGCCAGGCGTTCGACGCCCACATGCGCATCACCAACGGCCTCTCCGACCTGGGCCTTGAAAATGTGCGTGTGGTGGTCTCCTTTGCCGACGCGCAGGGCAACCCGGTTCCGGCCTCTGACGATCCCGCCGCGGCTGGCGCCCGGTTCTTCATTCGTCTCGACGGCCTGGAAAACATCGATGACGTCAGCGGCGCGGGCACGGTGCCCCCCGCCGCGACGGCCGAAATCGACTGGCTGATCATTCCCGCCCCCGGTGCCGCCAACGGCCTTGCCTCCGGCAGCATGTACTACGTGGGCGCCCTGCTGACATACACCATCGACGGCCGGGAGCACACCACCGAGGTGTCGCCGGACTACATCTTCGTAAAGCCCATGCCGACCCTGACCCTGGACTATTTCCTGCCCGACGAGGTGTTCGGCGACGACGCTTTCACCGCGGCGGTCGAACCGCCGGAGCCTTTCACCCTGGGCCTGCGCGTGGCCAACGGCGGCGCCGGCACGGCCCGCGACCTCAGGATCGACTCGGCCCAGCCCAGGATCGTGGAAAACGAGCAGGGCCTGCTGGTCGATTTCGTGATCGACGGCAGCCGCGTGAACGATCGGCCGGCCGACGACAGCCTGCGGGTGCGGCTCGGAGACATTGCGCCGGGATCGGCCGCCACGGCCCGCTGGGTGATGCACTGCAGTCTCTCGGGGCACTTCATCGACTTTACGGCCCGCTTCTCGCACGCCGATGAACTGGGCGGCGAGCTGACTTCGCTCATCGGGGCCGTCAACACCCACTTTTTGGTGCGTGACGTGCTGGTGGACCTGCCCGGCCGCGACGGGATCCGCGACTTTCTGGCCCGCGACGGGGGCGTCTACCGCGTCTACGAATCCCAGAACACCGCGGCCGAGGTGCCGGACCGCTCGGCCGCCGCCTCCCTGCGTTACCTGGACCGCGAAGGATCGCGCACGCGCTATGCGCTCAGGGCCGAAGCGGCCCCCGGCCTGCTCTACGTGCGGCTCACCGACCCGTACCGGGGCGGCAGGGTCATCGACGGCGCCCTGCGCTCGGACGGCAAGCGTATCCGGCCCGAAAACATCTGGCTGTCCAGAACCCGCGACGGCCACGGCTGGAAATACTTTGTAAACCTCTTCGATGCAAACGGCACGGGGCGCTACATCCTCACCTTTGAAGAGCCCGAGCGGCAGCCGAGGTCTCCGGTGCTGCGGTACATCGGCGCCAGGAGCGTCCTGGAGGCCGAGCAACTCTCCTTCGTGGTGGAAGCCGGCGACCCGGACGGCGCCATCCCCGCTCTGTCGGCCGCGCCGCTGCCGGTCGGGGCGCGCTTCACCGACACAGGCGAGGGGCGTGGCGTATTCGACTGGACACCGGCCCCCGGGCAGGCCGGTGTCTACGTGGTGCGCTTTACGGCTTCGGACGGGGCGCTTTCCGATGCGCAGTCCGTGGCCATCAGCGTGCGCGCCGCCACCGATGCCGACGGCGACGGCATGGAGGACACCTGGGAACGAAAGTACTTTGGAAACCTGGACCGCGACGGTCGCGGCGATTTCGACGGCGACGGGTTTTCGGATGTCGAGGAGTACCGGCGCGGCAGCGATCCCGGCGCCGAAAACAACGCACCCACCGTACCCCTGGTTCTGGGCCCGCGGAAGGGCGCACACGTCACGGCCCTGCCGGCGCAGTTGACCATCCTCGACAGCAGCGATGCCGACGGCGACGCCCTGACCTACGAGTTCGAGGTCTTCACCGACGAGACCCTGCGCACGGCCGTGGCCGCCGAAGACGGTGTGACCTCCGGCGGCGCCACCACGACCTGGCGCGTGCCGTGCTCCCTGTCCGACAACCACCGCTACACCTGGCGGGTGCGCGCCTCGGACGGCTTTGCCCGCAGCCCGTGGGCCTACGGCGGCTTCCAGGTAGACACGGTCAACGACCCGCCCCGCTCGCCGCAGGCGGTTTTCCCGGCCCCGGACGCCGGCGTGTGCACCGCGAGGCCGGTACTGGAGGCCCAGGGCCTCAGCGACGCCGATGAGGACCCGCTGTCGTGCACCTTCGAGGTCTATGCCGACAGCGCCCTGACGGACTGCGTCCGGGTTTCCCCGCCGCTGGTGCCGGGCCCCGGCGGCGGCGCCCGCTGGCGGGTTTCGCCGGAACTTGCGGAAGCGGCCTGGTACTACTGGCGCGTGAAGGCCGCCGACGGTCGCGGGGGCGTCTCCCGTTCGCCGGCGGCCGCCTTTTACGTGGACCCCGCGGGGGAGGCTCCGCCGGCGCCGGTGCTTTCTTTTCCGGCAAGAGACGCGGTGGTCACCGGCCGGACACTGGACCTTGCGGCGGCTGACGCTGCGCAACCCGACGGGGACCTTTACGCCTACTGCTTCGAGCTGGACGTCACGCCGACCTTCGACAGCGACGCCCTGCGCCGCTCCGGACGGATTGCCGCCGCCGGCAACGCCGCGGTCTGGACGGTGGACGCCCTGGCGGAGGACACGCGCTACTACTGGCGGGTGCAGGCCCGCAACGGGACCTGTGAAAGCCACTGGGAGAATGGCTCGTTTTACGTCGACCGTGAAAATCGGGCCCCGCAGGCGACGGTGGTGAAAAACCCGGGACAGGACGCCTGGGTGTCGGTCCTGCAGCCCCTGTTGGAGGTGGCGCCCGGAGTGGATCTCGATCGGGACGGTCTCTCCTACGAATTTGAAGTCTACGGCGATGAAACCCTGGGCGACCTTGTTGAACACGGAAGCAGCGGCACTCCCCGCTGGCGGGTGCCGTCGCCCCTGTCCGACCGGACGCATTACTTCTGGCGTTCCCGGGCGGTGGACGCCCACGGCGCCGCCGGCCGATGGTCGGCACAGGTCCCGCTGTTCGTGGATGCCGCGGATGACCCGGCGCCCCGGCGCATCCGGGTGCGCGTGCTGGACGATTCAGGCGCTCCCCTGCCGCGGGTGTCGATACGCGCCTTCACCGAAGGCGGCCGTTACACCGGCCGCCGGAAGCGCACCGACAATAACGGCGTGGCTCGCTTCAAGACGGCACACTTCGTCGACGGCGGCTACCGCTTCCGCGCGAAGTACTGCGGCAGTCGCTTCTGGAGCGACCCGTTGAGCCTGCCTTACCAATACGCGCTCGAAATGGTGATCGCCCGCCGGCCGGTCGTGCTGGCGGTGCGTTCCGGTCCCGATCCCGTTGCCGGCGCGAAGGTGAGGGGTTTCACCGGAAGCGGACGCCGCCTGTCGATGCACACGCGCACCGGTAAAGACGGCAGGGCCGTTTTCCATCTGCCCGCAGGCACTTTCCGCTTCAAGGTGAAGAAGTTCGGCCGCCGTTTCTGGAGCGCTCCGTTCACGCTCCGGCCGGGAGAGAAGGCGCTGGTGGAGATGGACCTCGAAAACCCGGAGAAGCAAAAGTGACGCCCTGTGAAATCCAGACGAGCGAGGTAAACACCATGACTTTCGGAAAGCGCGTTATTCGATTGTGCACAGTCATGCTGCCGCTGTTCCTGCTGCACCCATGCCTGCCGGTCGCGGCGGGCGGAGCCCGCGCCGCCGCGGACAATCTCTTCGTCGCGGCCGGCGGCGTGCTGAACGCACTCTCGTCGGACCGCCCCCCGGTCCTGGTGGATATCCGTTCGCGGGAAGCATTCGAACGCTGCCGTATCCCGGGTTCCATCAACGTTCCGCTGGCCTTCGTGCGGACCCGGACCTTTCTGAAAGCAGCCCCGCTGGTGCTGGTCAGCCGGGGCTACGGCCAGCGTTTCATGGAAACGCCCTGCCGCCGGCTGCGGGCCGCCGGCTTCGAGGCTGCCATCATGCTGGGGGGACTGAGCGCGTGGCACCAGGCGGGGGGAAAGCTGGCCGGGGACCTGACGTCGCTTGACCTGGCTCCTTCGATCACACCGCAGCGCTTCTTCCAGGAGAAGGATGCGCCCTACTGGCTCCTGGTGAGCACTTCACCCGATCCGGTTCGGGGGCTCCCGGCGCCGTTTGCCGCCGCCGTGCGCGTCGTGGCCGCCGACCGCGCGGCCGGTGTGCTCCGCAAGCTTGCGGGGGCACTCGGGGACCGTGCGGGCGACCCGCTGCTGACGGTGCTGGCCTTCAGCCGCAGCGGGGTGGGCGACAGGCGCATGCAGCGGACCCTGTCCGTTCTCCCCGGCGTGCCGGTGGTGTTTCTGGAGGGCGGCCTGCGGCGTTACCGGCGTTTTCTCACGCGCAGGAACCTGGCCATTCGGTCCGGGCGGCGACAAGCGACGCAACAGGCAGCCTGTCCGTCGTGCCTGGACAGGCGGTAAACTTGCCGATCGACGACGGCTTTTCAAGGAGAGTCCAACATGCAGAAGATGCCGAGAAGGGGGCGGTTTTCACGGGTGATCGGGGCGGCAGGGAGCGGCAGACCGGGAGCCGCGGTCAAACGTAGCGGCCGACTGTTCTGCCTGCTGGCTTTGCTGATCGTTCTGCAGCCCGCCGGCGTTCAGGCCATCATCCTGGCCCCGCCGGCCACCTACGTCGGCGGGAACATCACCACCGACACCACCTGGACTCTGGACGGTAGTCCCTACATCGTCACCGCGGACATCTACGTCTACTCCCCGGACCCCGACGCCCCGGCCGTCACCCTGACCATAGAACCCGGCGTCGAGGTGCGTTTCGACAGCGGCAAGGGCCTCTACATCGGCGGTCCCTGGGCCGAGGTGCCTTTTCGCGGCGCCTTGTCGGCCGAGGCGACGGCGGCGTCCCCCATCGTCTTTACTTCCAACACCCGCTTCCCGGCTCCCGGCGCCTGGAAGGGGATTTACTTCACATGGGCGGCCGACACAGACCACTGCGTCCTGAGCGGCTGCCGGGTGCAGTACGGCGGAGACGTCCACGACGGCTGTGTGGTGGTGGAAAACGGCCACCCGCTGCTGCGCGGCAACACCATCTGCTACAGCCGTAGGGCCGGCATCGTGGTGTCCGACGGCGACCCCCTGGTGGCGTGCAACACCTTTCTCTACAACCCTTGCGGCCTGCTCGTCACCGGCCGCAACAGGTTGCCGTCGGTGCACCGCAACAACTTCGTGGGAAGCCGGTACTACGGTGTCCGCCGGGAGGGTGAAGGCACCCTCGACGCCGCCGAAAACTGGTGGGGGAACCCCCGCGGGCCGGCCGCTGCCGCGCAGGAAGAGACCGGCGGTGACGACACCGGCGACCGCTGCTACGGCGATGTGAGTACTCTCCGGCCCCTGGCCGCCCCGGCCGAATGTGCGCCTCCGGTGCCGCCCGACCACCCACCGCTGAAGCCCTTTGACCCGGACCCGGCGGACGGTGCTGCCGACCTCGTGCTGTCCGATGACGACAGCCGGCCCGTGCAGCTGACCTGGAAGAGCGGCGACAGGGACACCGGCGATGTCGTGCGCTGCGATCTGTACCTGGGGCCGTCTGCGGAAGAACTCCATCTCGTAGCGGGCGGCCTTGCCGACACCCGCGGCACCGTCCGCGGCCTGGCCTATGACACCCGGTACTACTGGCGCGTGGTGGCGCGGGACCTGCGGGGCGCGGCGGTCGAGGGTCCGCTGTGGCATTTCGTCACCCAGCCGGCCCCGCCGCCGGCCGTAAGAAGGCTGAAAGCCGACGGGCGCGGCGACGGCACCACGGTGCACCTGGACTGGCGCGCCTACGACGAGGCCGCGGCAGGCGACGTGGCTTTCTACCGCATCTTCGTCCAGACGTCGCCGTTTTCCGACATCACCGGCCTGGAGGTCGCCGCGACGGTGCCGGCCGGTACCAGGGATGCCGCCGTCGGAGGGCTGCTGCGCAACACCGAATACTGGTTCGCCGCCGTGCCGGTCAACCGCAAGGGGTTCTTTGCCGGCCGCGTGTCGGCTGTCGCGGCGCGGCTTGTGGACGTGGTGCCGCCGGAAGCGCCGCGCGAACTAAGTGTTCAGTCTTTGAACGACGGGCTGGTTTTCTCCTGGTCCCCCATTCCGGACAGCGACGGCGACCTGGCCGGCTACCGTGTTTTTTTCGGCGACGACACCCGGGACGTGGTGCTGTCCCCGGACCGGACCTCCTACCGCCGCGGCGGCCTGTCCCCGGCCACCGGCTATGCCTTCCGCGTTCTGGCCGTGGACCGCGACGGCAACCGGAGCCCGGCGCTGTCCACCACCGGCGTCACCCTGCTGCCCAACCCGTCAGGGCTTGCGGCCCGCGGGCGGGACGGCTACGCTGAGCTTTCCTGGCAGCCCGCGGCGACACCCGCCCTGGTGTCCGCCTACCGCGTCTACGTCGGCCCGGAGCCCTTCGACACGGTCGCCGGCATGACCCCGGCGGTGACCACCACGGCCGCCACGGCCGGGGTGGGGGGACTGGTCAACGATCGGCCCTACCACGTGGCCGTCACGGCCGTGAATCTTTCCGGCGGCGAGAAGCCCCTGGTCCGGACGGTGACCGTCGTGCCGTCGGCCGACCGGCAGGGACCGGAGATCACCGCCGTGCGGGCGGGCGACGTTCCGCTGGCCGACGGCTTCGTGCTGCGCAGGGCCGTCGGGATCACGCTTTCGGCGACCGACCCTTCGGGGGTCGGCCGGGTGGATTTCGCCGTGGACGGCGACCTGCTGGACAGTGACTTCGGCGACGGAAAGTACGCTTTCCGCCTGGATCCGCTGGACATGACCGACGGGCCCCATCGGCTGTCGATTACGGCACACGACACTCTGGGCAACACCACAACACTCTCCTTCGCCGTCACCACGGCCCTGGACTTGCCCGCGGCGCCGGTGGTCACCGACCCCGCGCCCGGGACGCTCACCGGACGGGCCGCCATCACCGTGGGCGGCACGGCCCAGACGGATTGCCGGGTCGTGATTTTCCGCAACGGCACGCCCACCGGCGCGGAATGGGCAGTGGACGAAAAGGGCGCCTTCTCGGCCGAGGTGACACTGGTGGAAGGCGAGAACCGGATCCAGGCCGCGGCCCGCAACCGCGCCGGCAGCGGCCCGTTGAGCGACGCGCTGCGGGTCACCCTGGACACGGACATTCCCGCCGCACCGGTGCAGGTCGAGGCCGTTTCCCGGGCGGCCGGCCTGGTGCGCCTCAAGTGGCGCCTGCCGCCCGATGCCGGGCCGGTCGCGGTGAACATTTACCGCAGCCGGGCTTCTTTCGACACGCCCGGCGAGGCCGACGTCGTCAATGCCCATCCGCTGACGGCGGGGTTCTTCGAGGATCTGCCGCCGGAAGACGGCACGTGGCACTACCGCCTGGCGGCCCGGGACGCCGCCGGCAACCGCAGCCCGCTCTCGGATGAAGTCACGGTCGTGGCGGACAGTACGCCGCCGCGGGCCGAGAGCATCGCCTACTTTCCCGAAGGCCCCTTCGACCCCGGCACGGGGCGCGTGGGGCCGGGCCTGGTCGGCATCCGGCTGACGGTCAGCGAACCCCTGCAGCGCACGCCTTTCCTGAGCATCTGCCCCCGGGGCGGAACGCCGGTGGCCATCGCGCTCACCCGGGAAAGCGATCGTGTCTACACCGGGGTGTGGGGGGTCTCCCGGGACACGCCCACGGGCGCGGCCTGGGCCGTTTTCTCGGGGCGCGACCGGGTGGGCAACCGCGGCACCGGCATCGACGACGGTGCCGGCCTGCAGATCGACACCTCCGGCCCGCAGGTCACCCGCCTGGAGCTGCAGCCCGGCGCCCCCATCCGCAACGACCCGGCGGCGCCCGCGGCCGTCGGCGTGATCCTGGGCCTGAACGAGTCCGTCAAGGCCGGGGCCGCGCCGACGGTGTCCTTTTCCCTGTCCGGATCCCCGGGCGATGCCGTGACCGTCGGACGGATCTCGCAAATCCCGGCCGCCCCGGGCGAGGCCCAGGCCTGGCGGGCGGATTTCGTGCTGCCGGCCGACGCCGGGCAGGGCGCACCGCAAAGCCTGGTGTTCGGCTTTGCGGCCGTGGACGACCTGGGCAATCCCGGCGGCCGCATCGCGGCGCAAAACCGCTTCCAGGTATACCAGGGAACGCTGCCGCCGCTGGCGGTGCCCCGCAACCTGTCGGGCGTATCCCTGCCGGCCGGCCGGATCCGCCTGACCTGGCAGACCGTGGCGGGCGCCGCCGGCTACCGCCTCTATCGCCAGGCGCCCGGCGAAGACGAACTGACGGCCTACCGGATGCTGGACGCTGTCGATGGTTTCACCGATCAACCGGCCGCGGACGGGTTGTATCACTACGCCGTGGCCAGCATCCGTGGGGACCACGGACAGACGTCCGAGAGCGATCGCAGCGCCGGGATCGCGGTGGGCGCCGACAGCCGGGCTCCCGCATCACCGGTCGACCTGGCGCTGGCGCTCACGGCCCGCGGTATCCGCGCCGAGTGGCGGGCCGCGGCGGACACGGATCCGGTGACCTTCCGGCTCTACCGCAGCGACCAGGCGCAGATTTTCACCACCGGGGGAATCGTTCCGGTGGTCGACGGAATCTCCGGAACCACGGCCCTCGACAGCCGGCCTTCGGCCACGGCCCACACCTACGCCGTGACCGCCGTGGATGCCGCCGGCAACGAATCCGCGCCCTCGGCCGGCGCCTACCTCGACCCCGGCCTGCTGCCCGTCTCGACCCTCAGCGTGGAACAGGTGGACGACCGGCCGCCGCGCATCCGCTGGACGCACCCCGGCGGCGACCTGTCCGGGTTCGACCTCTACCTGGGAACACCGCCCGGCGGCATCCGGCTGAACGCATCCCCGTTGACCGAAACCGAATACGTGGACACCGGCTACGGCGGTGATCCGCGCACCTACACCCTGCTGGCCGTGGACGGGAGCGGGCACGCCGGCCTGGCCCGCTCGGTCACGCTGCCGCCCATCGGCATCGCACCGGAGGAGGGTCCCGGACTGCGTAGAGGCGTCATGAACCGGGTGGGCTTCGTCCTGAACAACCGCGGCACCCGGGATGTCCCGTCGGTGCGCCTGCGCCTCGGCCTGGGGGGACGCGAGCACCTCTCGGACGCCGTGGACCTTCCGGCCGGCGAGTCGATCACGGTCGCGGTTCCCGTGGGCGGCTACGCCGACCTGTCGGATATCGAGGAGATGAGCGCCACCGTGGAAATCAATCCCAACCCCGGCGAGTCGGTGCACATCGTGCGCCACTTCACCGTGGAGGTGGGCGAGTCCCGGCTGGTGCTGCAGCTGCTCAACGAGCGGTTCACCCGCGGCGGCCGCGGCAGCCTGCGCTTTTCGCTGGAAAACACAGGCCCTGAAGCGATCGAAGTGATCACGGCCACCCAAAGGGGCGGCCGCCCCTCGGGCGACATCACCGTGCGCCTGCTGGACGAAGACGGCAACGTGCTGGCAACGGCGCCTTTCACCCAGGCGCTGGGCGAGAGGATCACCACCCTGGCCGGCGGCGACAGCGTGGCCCGCATCCCGGCCGGCGGCACCTTCACCTCCGCCGCCGTGCAGATCGCCGTGCCCGTCGGCGCGCCCGACCGCGTGGTGCTTGCCCTGGACGTTGACCACGTCTATTTTCGTCACGGCCGCGCAGGCGAGGTGCGCATGGACGGCCCGGCCACCACCCGGGCCCTGACCCTGGTCGAAACTTCCTACCAGGGGGGAGTCACCGAAGTTTCCCCGCAGGCCTCCAACGGGGACGAGGACATCGTCATCCGGGGGCGGGCGGTGGCGCGCGCCTCGGGAGAGTCGCTTGCCGGCGTTCCCCTCAACCTGGTGATCACCCTGAACGGTTTCGAGCGCAGCGCCACGGTGATGACGGGCGAGGACGGCTTCTTCACCTACCTCTTCAGGCCCGTGGCCTCGGAAGGCGGCACTTACGGCGTGCGGGCCGTGCACCCCGACCTCAGCGACCGGCCCGAGCAGGCGCAATTCGTCGTTCGCCGGCTGGCGGTCTCCCCGCGGCGTATCGACCTGTCGGTGCCGCGTAACTACGAAAAGACCGTTTCGCTGCAGGTTGCGGCCGGCAGCGCCGCCGACGCCGCCCACCTGAGACTGGTTTATGAGGCCGCCGACCAGCCCTCCGGGGCCCTGACCCCCGGCATCCACGTCACCTTGCCCGAACCGCTGGCAGCCCTGCCGGCCGGACAGTGCGCGCCCCTGTCCTTTTCCGTGTGGGCCGACAACACGGCCCCGGAAACCGATACCCTGGTGCTGCGCGTGGCCGATGACCGCAATCCGGCCTGGGGCAGGGTGACCGTGCGGACCCACTTTTCCGAAGCCGGACCGGCCTTGTTCTTCAGTCCCGACCACGTGGAGACCGGGGTGGCCCTTAAAGACAGCGTCGACGCGGCCGTCGTGCTGGAAAACCGCGGCCTGGCCCCCTTGAACGAGGTACGCCTGGAACTGGTCAGCCAGTCGGGCAATTCCATCCCGGCCTGGGCGCATCTCAACGCCGCGGCTGCCCAGGGCACCCTGGCCGTGGGCGAACGCCGCGAAATCAACCTCTCCTTTTCACCGGACCAGGCGGCCGCCGAGGGCCGCTATGCCTTCTACCTGCGGGTGCGGGCCGCGCAAATCGAACCCGCCGACATCGGGATATACGTGGCCGTGACGCAGGACGGGCAGGGCGGCGTGCTGTTCAAGATCGCCGACTTGTACACCGGCACCCAGGACGAAAGCGGCCGTATCGTCCAGGGGCTTGCGGGCGCCCGCGTCCGGCTGCAGAACGAGGCCGTGGCCGCCGTGTCAGCCGAACGCGACAGCGACGAATTCGGCGAGGTCCTTTTCGAGGACCTGCCCACCGGCCGCTACAAGTACCGCGTCAGCGCGCCCCGTCACCAGCCGCAGACCGGTCGCGTGTGGATCCGGCCCGGTGTCACCGCGGGGCGGTCCGTGTTCCTGGACTACGACCTGGTCACGGTGACGTGGGAAGTCAGCGAGACCACGGTGTCCGACCGCTACGACTTGGTGCTCGAAGCCACCTACGAAACCGACGTGCCCGCGCCGGTGGTGACGGCCGAACCGGCCTCGGTGACCCTGCCGGAGATGCAGGCCGGGGACGTTTACAGCGGTGAGTTCACGCTGGTCAACCACGGCCTGGTGCGTGCAGACGGCCTGACCTTCCAGGCGCCGTCGGCAGACGGCGATTTTGCCTGGGAACTGATGAACGGTTTGCCCGATCACCTGGACGCCAAACAGCGCGTCAGCGTAGCCTACCGTGTGATCTGCCTGCGAACGCCGGGCCAGGGAGACACCGGCGGCGGCACCTGCCGTGACACGCGCTGTATCCGCGTCGGCTACCAGTGGATCTGCGCCAACGGCCACTGCAGCCGGACCGCCGTCTACCACTGCTTTTCCTACAACCTCCGGGAGTGCGGCGGCCCGGGCGGCGGGATCGTCCCCGTTCACGTGAGCGGGCCGGCGGGTTATGGGGTCGGGTCCGGGGGGCCGGACAGCCCGCCCGCTACCGTCATCAGCGGCCCCAAATGCTTTCCCAAACCGGTGCGGCGCAAGTGTCCCACCTGCAGCCGCCGCGACACGGACCACGACCGCACCCAGGATGCGTTCGGCAGCGTTGACCTCGTCATGCGCCAGTACAACCGCGACCAGGGGGACCTCTTCGTCAAGGTCCCGGGCGGAAGGGTCGGCGCCCATCGCTGGTACTACGACGACGCCTGGCACTGGGAGCACCGGCGCCACAACCTGGTATTCAAGACCACCGCCGATGGTGGCCTGCGCGCCCTTGGAAGCGCCGGTGTCGTGTACGAAGCTGCGGTTTCCGGAAGCGACGTGTTCGTCCACGGCGTCTTCCGCATCACCCGGCAGGAAGACGGCTATCGCTGGAGCGACCCGCGCGGCAACTGGAAGACCTTCGACGCGCAGGGGCGCCTGACGGCCTACGGCACCCGCCGCGGCACGCAGGCGCGGCTGATCTACGAGGCGGAGCGCCTGTCCGGCGTCACCGACCGCAACGACCGGCAGGTCCTGTGGTACGATTGTGATGACGAGGGGCGGATTGTCGGCATCACCGACGCCGCCGGTCGGCAGCTGCGCTATGCATACGACAACGGCATGCTCACCGCGATCACCGACGTGCTGGGCAACACCACGACTTACGACTACGATGACCGCGGTCGCCTCGTGCAGATCACGGACGCCGACGGGCTCTCATCGGTGATCGCTTACGACGCAAACGGCAACGTGTCGTCGGTCGGCGACGCCGGGGGAACGACTTGGTCTTTCGAATACGGCTACGACGAGGCCACCAAGGGCACCGACGTGACCATCC
>CAYZCL010000022.1:0-3868 GCA_964476595.1 uncultured Desulfobacteraceae bacterium | reverse complement strand
TAGATCGGCATGGAGGGAAAAGGCGCCGTGCACACCAGCTCGCCCTGCTGGTTGATCACCGGGCGTCCGTTTTCGTCGTAGGCCTCCACCTTCATGGCCAGCCCGCGGCACTGCAGCTCGCCGGCGTAGACCGGCCCCATGGGGTTGCCGAGGGCGAAACAGCCGTTGAGGTCCGTACCGCCGGCGATGGAGGCCAGCTGCAGGTCCTGCTTGACTTCACTGTAGACGTACTTGAAGCCTTCGATGGAAAGCGGCGACCCGGTGGACAGCACGGCCCGCAGCGGGGCCAGGTCGTAGCTCTTGCCCGGCGTGACGCCGGCGTTCATCAGCGCCGAAATGTAGCCGGCGCTGGTGCCGAAGACGGTGATCTTGTGGTCCTGGGCCATCTCCCACAGGCTTCCCGGGTGCGGGTGGAAGGGGTTGCCGTCGAAGAGCACCAGGGTGGCGCCCACGCCCAGGGAACTGGTCAGCCAGTTCCACATCATCCAGCCGCAGGTGGTGAAGTAGAAGATGGTGTCACTGCGCTTCAGGTCCGTGTGCAGCATCAACTCCTTGAGGTGGTGGATGAGGATGCCGCCGGCGCTCTGCACCATGCACTTGGGCAGGCCGGTGGTCCCCGAGGAGTACATGATGTAGAGGGGGTGTTCGAAGGGCAGCTGTTCGAAGACGATCTCCAGGTTGTCCTCGGACGACTTGAAATCGTCGTAGTGCACGGCGTGGGGCACGGCGGAGATGTCGGGCTGCGCCTCGGTGTAAGGCACCACCACCACCTTCTCGATGGAGGGCAGCTGCTTGAGAATGTTGGCAATGCGCTCCAGCGAGTCGATCTTGCGGCCCTTGAAGGAATACCCGTTGGCCGTGAACAGCACCCGCGGCTTGATCTGCCCGAAGCGGTCCAGCACGCCCTTGATGCCGAAGTCCGGCGAGCACGAGGACCACGTGGCCCCCACGCTGACGGCCGCCAGCATGGCCACGGTGGTCTGGGGCATGTTGGGCATGAAGCCCACCACGCGGTCACCCGGCCGGATCCCCATGTCGCGCAGGGTCCTGGCCACGCGCGCCACCTCGTCGTAGAGCTGGGCATAGGTCATGGTGACGGGCTCGCTGGCCTCGCCCTTGAAGATCAGGGCCACCTGGTCGTCACGGTAGCGCAGCAGGTTCTCGGCAAAATTGAGCTTGGCCCCCTCGAACCACCTGGCGCCGGGCATCTTGGTCACATCATCCACCACGCGGGTGTAAGGCGCCGAAGCCTTGATGTCGGCAAACTCCCACATCAGGGCCCAGAAATCCGGAATGTTGTCGATGGACCACTGGTACAGCTCCGGGTAGCCGGTGAAGGATTTGCCGAAGCGCTCGTTGACCTGCTGCATGAAGCGGTACATGTTGGTGCGTTTGATCTGCTCTTCCGTCGGTTGCCACAGCAGTTCTGCCATTTTCTTCTCTCCTGTTTTGTCCCAAACGTTCTGCAAAGTTTTTTCAGTGTTTTGGAAATGACTCCCCTCGACACACGACAGGGATTGGTATCCCCGCCTTTAACACACGGCAAGGATTGGGATATCCTTCCCCTTACACACGACAGGGCAAAGCAGAACGTTCCAGGTCAAGGCGCGCGAGATCCGGAACGCGAGGCGTACGACTGTACGCCGCAACGGCTCCGGGGCGATGCGCAACGCAGAGATGGGACGTTCTGCGAAGCCATGTCAGTGTTTTAAAATGCCCCTCCTTTAACACACGACAGGGCAAAGCAGAACGTTCCAGGTCAAGGCGCGCAAGATCCGCGGCGCGAGGCGTACGACTGTACGCCGCAGCGGCTCCGGGGCGATGCGCAACGCAGAGATGGGACGTTCTGCGAAGCCATGTCAGTGTTTGAAGCTGCGTTGGCCCGTATACACCATCGTCACCCCCGCCTCGTTGCAGGCCTCGATGGACTGGTAGTCGTTGGTCGACCCGCCGGGCTGGATGATGGCGGTGACACCCTCCCGGATGCCCACGTCCACACCGTCGCGGAAGGGAAAGAAGGCGTCGCTGACCATGGCGGCGCCGATCAGCCCGCCCTTCTCCTCGGCCACCCGCCGGTCGATGGCCCGCTTCCTGTCCTCGTCTTTCAGATCGTTGTAGGGAATCTTCCACTCTTCGAAGCAGTAGCGGTCGGCCAGCTTGCGGTAGGCCTTGTCGCGGGCGATCTCGGCCACCCCCACGCGGTCCTGCTCGCCGGTGCCGATGCCCACCGTGACCTGGTTCTTGACGTAGATCACCGAGTTGGAGGTGATACCGGACTCCACCAGCCACCCGAAGAGCATGTCCTCGTACTCGGCGTCCGTGGGCTCCCGCTGGATGCGGTACTCCCGGCCCTGGTACTCGCAGGCCGCCAGCTTGAGGTCCTCGCGGCTGCGCGCGGCCGGCACGAAAGACCACTGGGCGATGACGCCGCCGTCGATGAGGCTCTTGAACTCCACGCAGCGCTCGCCTACGAAGGTGTTGAGCCGCTCGATATTCTCGATCTTGACCACGCGCAGGTTCTTTTTCTTTGCAAAGATGTCCATCACCCCGGCCTCGAAGTCCGGCGCCACCACCACCTCGGAGTAGTTGGCGGCGACGGCCTCGGCCGTGGCCTTGTCCACCGCCCGGTTCAGGGCGATGCAGCCGCCGAAAGCGGCCACGCGGTCGGCCATGTTGGCCCGCGTGTAGGCCTGCTCCAGGCTGTCGGCGCGCGCCACGCCGCAGGGGTTGTTGTGCTTGACGATCACCACCGTGGGCCGGTCCGTGAAGTAGCGCAGGATGTTCAGCGCGTTGTCGGCGTCGGTGATGTTGGTCTTGCCCGGGTGCTTGCCGGACTGCAGCAGCTCGATGTCCGAGGCCAGGTAGCGGCCGGGCTGGATCATGCGCGTCTCGCCCAGCACCAGGTTGCCGTTGACCAGCTTGTAGAGGGCGGCCTCCTGGCCCGGGTTTTCGCCGTAGCGCAGGCCCTTTTCCACGTTGTCCACCCGCCAGGTGACCTTTTCGTAGAAAAGCGTCTGGCGCCGGTCGCCGTCCACGAAGCTGATCTCCATGTTGGGCGTGAACTTGTCGTCCATGATGGTGCGGTACATTTTTTTCAGATCTTCGGCCATGGCAACTCCTTTGTGCGCTGAGGCGTCGGGTGTCGGGTTTGGGCAGGCAACGGAAAAAACGGGCATCCGACACCCGGCGGCTTTTTCATTTTGAATAACATCCGGCCACGTCGTCGAAGGCCTGGCGGGCCAGGTAATCGGCGATGGTGCGGTCATAGACGGCGGTGTGCTCGAAGGCCTTGCGCGCCAGCGAAAAGCGCAGTTCCAGCGACGTGCAGCCGTCGTTGGCGGCCAGTTCGTCGGCGATGCGCCCGTAGTCTGCGGGATCGACCACCGGGGCCACGCGGATGAAATTCTTGGCCGACGCCCGGATCATGCAAGGACCGCCGATGTCGATGTTGCCGCGGGCCTGCTCCACCGTCACGCCTTCACGGGCGATGGTTTCGGCAAAGGGGTACAGGTTGACCACTACCATGTCAATGGCGAAGCTGCCGGTGCGCTGCAGGTCCTGCTGGTGGGCGTCGTTGTAGGTTTCGGTCAGCAGTCCCAGGTAGATCTTGAAGTCCAGGGTCTTGACCAGTCCGCCCTGGGTCTCGGGCTGGCCGGTGTAATCCGACACCTGCCGCAGGTGATCGGCGCTCCTGTCCCCCAGGATCTCCGATATTTTCCCGTAAGTGCCTCCGGTGGACAGGATCTGCAGTTCCGGGTTGACCTCCAGCAGGCGCGGGATGAATGTCTCCAGCCCGCTCTTGTCCGACACACTGACCAGGATGTGCCGTACCTTGACCCGATCGTCGATGCGTTCGACAACGTTGATG
>CAYZCL010000021.1:0-27532 GCA_964476595.1 uncultured Desulfobacteraceae bacterium | reverse complement strand
CATCGACTACTCGCACTACCATCGCCAGTATTGGTACTGGTGGGGTGAGGCCCACTACCGCGTCAAGGGCGGCAAACTGAAATTGACCTCCATTCCTAAAGAAGAGTGGAAGGAAGTGGAGAAGGCGGCCCTGAAGTTCTGGGATGAGACGGCCAAAAAGAGCCCCAGAAACGCCAAGGTGGTCAAGATACTCAAGGAATATGCCCAGATCATGAAGGAAGCCGGACCTCCCTACCGGTACTAACCCGTCGGCCAGGAGGTGTCCCGGGATCCAGTGGAAGGCCCCCCTTCCCGGCAGGGCGACGAACCCGCCGGGAAGGGGAACTCCTTCGGACCGATTTCCGTCGACGCTGGCCTGCGGGCCTGATTCAGCCGATTTCGTAAAAACGATGCCTCTCACGGCACAGGGTGAGAGGCGGCGTTTTTTATTTTTTTGGCGCCGCTGCGGGGGCAGGGGCGGGACTCAAAATCGGATACAGAGAGCTGCGGGAGAGAGGATAGCATGCCGAAAGCGATCAAAACCTTCGTCAAATGGGTTGACACCGTGAATCGGGCGGTAGGTGAGTTCTCAATGTATATCGTGCTGGTAATGACGGCCATTCTGGTGTTCGAATCCATATCGCGCACCATTTTTTCAAGACCGCACATCTGGGTCGTGGAAATGATCGAATTTCTGATGGCGGCCTACTATCTGCTGGGCGGCGGATACTCCATGATCCTCAAGGGCCACGTCCGCATGGACCTGCTCTACGGCCGCTGGTCGCCCAAGGGCAAGGCCATCGCCGACCTGCTGACCGCCCCTTTTCTCATTTTCTACCTGGTGTTTCTCCTCATCGGCGGCCTTTCCGGTTTGCAATACGCACTGGAGTACGGGCAGAAAAACTATACCTCCTGGGGACCGCCGCTGGCGCCCATCAAAGCGATCATGGTTCTGGGAATCGTACTGATGCTGCTGCAGGCGATCGCCACGTTTTTCAAAGACTGGGCGACGGCCAAGGGGGAGGAACTGTAACATGAGCTATCAACTTATCGCCATCCTGATGTTCATCTCCATGATCCTGATGCTGCTCACCGGGCAGCGGATCTTCGCCGCCCTGGGGGCGGTGGCCACCATTTTTGCGTTGACCCTGTGGGGCAAGGGTGCCTCGGAAATGCCCTTTCACGCCGCCTTCGTGCTGATGAACTGGTACGCGCTGCTGACCCTGCCGATGTTCATCTTCATGGGGTACATGTTCTCCGAGGCGGGCATCGCCGACGACCTGTACCGTATGTTCCATGTCTGGATGGGGCCGCTCCACGGCGGCCTGGCCATCGGGACCATGGGGCTGATGATCGCCATTGCCGCCATGAACGGCCTGAGCGTGGCCGGCATGGCCATCGGCGCCAGTATCGCCCTGCCCGAGATGCTCAAACGCGGCTATGACAAGGTGATGATCACCGGCGTTGTGCAGGGCGGCAGTTCCCTGGGGATCATGGTGCCGCCCAGCGTGGTGCTGGTCCTCTACGGCATGATCGCCCGCCAGCCGGTCGGCCGCCTGTGGCTGGCCGGCGTCTTTCCCGGCCTCCTGCTGGGCGGGCTGATGATCGCCTACATCGTCATCCGCTGCGCGCTGAACCCCAGCCTGGGACCGGCGCTGTCCAAGGAAGAACGGCAGCAAATCGACTGGGGGGAACGGCTGCGGCTGCTCAAAGCCGGTGTCCTGCCCCTGATCATCATCTTCTCCATGACCGGCCTGTTCCTGATGGGCATCACCAGCCTGGTGGAGTGTTCGGCCGTGGGCGCCGCGACCACCCTGGTGGCGGCCTTCATCAAGCGCCGCCTGACACGCGAGGTGTTCCTCAAGACCCTGCGCGAGACCCTGAGCGTCAGCTGCATGTTCATGTGGGTGATCCTGGCGGCGCTGGCCTTCAGCTCCGTTTTCGACGGACTCGGCGCCGTGCACGCCATCGAACTGCTCTTTCACGAGAAGTGGGGGCTGACCCCTTGGCAGATCATCATCCTGATGCAGCTGACTTTCATCGCCATGGGTATGTTTCTCGATGACACGGCCATGCTCATCATCGTGGCCCCGCTCTACGTACCCCTGGTCAAGAAGCTGGGGTTCGACCCCATCTGGTTCGGCATTCTCTACACCGTGACGTGCCAGATCGCCTACATGACGCCGCCTTTCGGCTACAACCTCTTTCTCATGAAGGCCATGGCGCCCCCGGAGGTGACCCTGGGAGACATCTACCGCTCGATCGTGCCCTTCGTCATGGTAATGGTGGTGGGACTGGTCATCCTGATGGTGTTCCCCCAGATCGCCCTGTGGCTGCCCAACGTGTATTTCGCCCGGTAGAACCCGGGTCCGGCCGGCGGCGGACGACCTCGCGAGCGGGGCATCCGGCCGCCGGCGCTATGGCAGGAACCGGGGTGCGGCGGACCGCATGCGCGCACCCCGGGCGTGACCGATGAACCGCCGGCCGGCGGGGCCGGCGCCGACGGGATAAAGCGGAGAGACACATGAGCCCGAAACGCAATCTACTGAACGTGACGTTCGACGAAGCCCTTTTTCACGAGATCTATCCCGCCTGGAAGGGCCTGCCGCTGGAAATTTCGGAACTCAGCGGCGGCATCACCAACAAGCTCTACCGGGTCAAATCCGAGAAAGGGGATCTGGCCGTACGCATATGGGGTGACAAGACCGAGCTATTCATCGACCGTGATTTCGAAGCCCACGCCCTGGAAGAGATGGCCCGCATCGGCGTGTCGTCGGAACTGGTCAGCTACATGCCCGAGAACGGGGTGACCATCGTCGGTTTCATCGACGGCGGCATCGTACTGACCAACGACCATTTTCTGGACGAGAGCCTTTACCCCCGCATTCTGGGGGCCGTCCGCAAGATCCACGACAGCGGCGTGCGCCTGAAGAAGGTTTTTCATCCCCTGGCGGAAGTCAAAAAGATGGCCGACATCCTGTCGGGACTCGACGCCGCCTACCCGGAGTTCGACATCGTCGGCACGATCACCTGCCTGGAGCGCATCGCCGAGGTCATCGACATCCCGGAGACGGCCTACACCGCTTGCCACAACGACCTGCTGGCGGACAATTTCATCCTGATCAGGGACGCCTTCCGGGACCGTTACGCGGAACCGCTGTACATCATCGACTGGGAATATGCCGGTATGGCGCCGCGCTACTACGACATCGCCGACATGTTCCAGGAAATCCTGGTCCCCCGGGAGGCCGAGGAGAAGATCGTGCGCGAGTACTGCCAGAATCGCGAGTACGACCGGAACCTGCGCTATATCGATCTGTTCAAGCCTTTCCCGGACATCTTCTGGTTCCTCTGGAGCCTGATTCAGCTCAACATTTCGACCATCGAGTTCGATTTCTACGAATACGGCCGCAAGAAATACGAAAACGCCCGCGAAAACATCGTTTTCCTGGAAAGGGAGTACGGTGTGAAAATCTGAGTCGGGGGGATCGCCGCGTCGCCGCCGGCCTTAGGACAGCTTGAAACACTCGAAGCTGTAAGTGGTGAGATCCACCACCAGCAGGCGGTGACGCAGGCTGCTGCTGCCCTTGAGCAGGATGGCGAACACCTCGTTGGCCTCCAGGGACGACATCAGTGTCACCGTGCTGGGAATGGTTCCCAGGGAGGTTTCTACACCCTTAGCGGGCTGGTCTGCGTCCCGCGGGCCGTAGATCAGGTCGAAGCCGCCGTCGCCCGGGAAAATGGCCGTCAGCTGACCGGAAAACCCGGCTACGGCCGCCGACACCAGCGGGATTTCCAGGCGCCGGCAGGCCCGCTGCAGGTTGCGGCGGCTGTCCAGGCTGTCCAGGCAGTCCACCACCACGTCGGCGCCCTTCAGCAGGCGGCCGGCGTTGCCGGGATCCAGGAAAACGGCGTGCGTGCGGATTTCCACCGAGGGGTTGACGGCCGCCACGCGGGCCGCCGCCGCGTCCGCCTTGGGTTTACCCAGCAACGCCACGGTACTCATCAGTTGCCGGTTGAGATTGCTGTCCTCGAAACGGTCCCCGTCGATGAGGGTCAGCCGGCCCACTCCCGCGCGGGCCAGCAGTTCGGTGACCCCGCCGCCCAGTCCCCCCAGCCCCACCACGGCGGCATGCGAGCGCAGCAGCGTGGCCTGGTCGGACAGCGAAAAGGTGCGCATGTTGCGGGTGTAGCGCTCGGGAACGACCTCGTTTTCCAGGGCCGTGATCTCAATCTGCCGGGGCGGCGTGCCGAAGCGTTGCGCCAGGCGCCGGACCCGGTTGGTGGAAATGGCGGCATAGGAGCGGCCGTCGGGAAAAGCGGCTTCAACCGCCGCGCGACCGATGGCCTGCAGCAGTTCCTGCGACATTTCAGCCTCCTCCCACGGGCGGGAAGAGCCCCACGCGTTCGCCTCCCTGCAGGGGGGTCTCCAGATCGGCCCGGCGGCCGTCGACGAAGACCAGCTTGACGGAGGCGGCCGGAATCTCAAGTTCGCGCAGCAGCTGACCGATAGTGGTACCCGGGGTGATGGCGTGCCGGTCGGCGTGCGGCGGAGCGTATTTTCCCAGCGTGGCGTAAAGTTTGAGTTCGATGACGGCCATGGCGGCGGGTCTCCCGGTTCCGGTCGCCCCGGCGGCCTGCGGGCCCGGGGCTTTATCGATAAATTAGGGGCTGGCGGGTCCAAAGTCAAGCCTCCGGCCCGAAGCATTCCCGCCGGGACCGCTTTGCGCAGACGTCCAAAAGGAGACTTGAAATCGATCGCCCCGGGTGTCATAGTCGCCGCTGCCGGTAAGGGCCGCGGCAGGCCCCCCAACGTTGACGCAATACGAGGAGAACCTTTGGCATGACATTCGATTACCGCAATGTGCTGGTCACCGGAGCGGCGGGATTTATCGGCTACCACCTCAGCCGACGGCTGCTGGCCGACGGCTGCCGGGTCACCGGCATCGACAACCTCAACGACTATTACGATGTGCGGCTGAAAGAAGACCGCCTGTCACGGCTGCAGCAGAACGGGGCCTTCACCTTCGTGCGCGCCGATATCGCCGACCTGACGGCCCTTGAGGCGGTTTTTGCCGAAGACGATTTCGACGTGGTGGTCAACCTGGCGGCCCAGGCCGGCGTGCGCTACTCGCTGACCAACCCGCATGCCTACGTGCAGGCCAACATCGTGGGGTTCGTCAATCTGCTGGAGTGCTGCCGGCACCGGAAGGTGAAACACCTGGTGTTCGCCTCATCGAGCTCCGTGTACGGAGCCAACACCCACATGCCCTTCTCGGTGCACCACAACGTCGACCACCCGGTCTCGCTGTACGCCGCCAGCAAGAAGTCCAACGAACTGATGGCCCACACCTACAGCCACCTGTACGGCCTGCATTGCACGGGGCTGCGTTTCTTTACCGTCTACGGGCCCTGGGGGCGGCCCGACATGGCGCTTTTCCTCTTCACCCGCGCCATCCTCGAGGACCGACCCATCCAGGTGTTCAACCACGGCCGCATGCGCCGCGATTTCACCTACATCGATGATATCGTGGAAGGTGTGGTGCGCGTCATGGGCCACCTGCCGCAGCCCGACCCCGGCTGGAGCGGCGATGCGCCCGATCCGGGCACCTCCTATGCGCCCTACCGCGTGTACAACATCGGCAACAACCAGCCGGTGGAACTGACCGACTTCATCGCCGCCATCGAAAAATCCCTGGGGCGGACGGCCCGCAAGGAATTTCTCGACCTGCAGCCCGGGGACGTGCCGGCGACCTACGCCGACATCGAGGACCTGGTGCGCGACGTGGGCTTCAAGCCGGCCACGCCCATCGAGACCGGCATCCGGCGTTTCATCGACTGGTACCGGGACTACTACCGGGCCGGTTGAGGCCCGGCGCGAGTCATTGTTTCTGCTTCAGATAGGCCTCGATGTCCGCCAGGGGGATGTCCGTGATGCGGGCGATGCTTTCCGGCGGTACGTTTTCCGACAGCATGCGGTCCACCAGCTGGCGGGATTTCAGGGGCAGCGACACCCGTCCTTCCTTGTGCCGGCGGCCGCCTTCCAGCAGGCGCCGTCGGTGCTCTTCGATGTACTGCAGGGTGCCTGCCCGGAAAGGGGCCGCGTAGCGCCGGAAATCCCCCTGCAGCCCGCGTGAAGCCATTTCCCGCGCCCACCGGCGCAGCTCCTCGTTTTCGGCCCGCGACAGTTCCTCCAGGTCGGCATCCGCCGCCAGCAGGGCGGCCGCCAAGGCGTCGGCCAGGTGGCCGCCGATGTCGGCCGGGCAGTAACGGCGCTTGAGCGGCAGGCTGGCGCCCTGGACCAGCTGGGCGTCGTAGGCCCAGTCGCGCAGCTGGCGTTTGAAGATGAGATAGTTGTCCACCATGGTGGCCGACACCCGTTCCATGGAAAATCCGTCCCGCGTCGTGCGGCAGCTGATTTCCGGCACCATGGGGGCATCCGTGCCGAATGCCTCCTGGATCTGGGCGGGGTCGCGGATGTAGGTGCGCTCCGGGTAGGGGGCCTCGTCGGTGTAGCGGAAGAGGTAGGGCACGTCTTCGGCCGTCAGGGGGACCCGGGTGCCGTCGACGCCCGCCTGCGGCCGCAGGTAGACGTCGATCTGCGGGGCCGCTTTCAGGACATCGGGGTCCAGCTGGAACATGATGGGGCCGTCCGGGTTGGGGGCCGCGTAGCGCTGCTTGGCGAAAGCACTGCCGTGGTCCGAGAGACTGAACACCACCTCGCGGGCATCGCGATAGGCGGGGGGGGCGTCGAGCAGGTCGTTCGTGGCGGGCAGCCCCCGCTTGGCCAGGCACGCGGCGGGCACGATGGCCCCCACCTGCAGGTAGGACTCGAAATCCACCAGCTGGCAGCTGTGGTAGACGGAGGCGTTGCGGGCTTCGAAGATCCGTACGACGGCTTCGATATCCTTTGCGTTCATCATGGAAGATCGCTCCTCATGCGGGGCGGGTGCCGCCCCGTTTCTTGATGCGTTTTGCAACCGCGGCGGTGACCGGCACCAGGATCGCACCCCAGAGCAGGCTGTTGGCGACCAGCACGATGACGATCAGGTCACCGGGAAACCAGTTCCGCGGTACCCAATGTAACGTCAGAATCGGAAAATACAAGACCCGCGAGAGCCACAGCAGCACGCTGGTGGAAAAGGGCGGGCCGCCCTGCAGCACGCTGGCGGCCGTACCGGCCAGCACCGCCTTCTGAACCAGGCTGCACAGCCCGAAGTGGATGGCGGCGACGATGAGGATGGCGGCGGTTTTTTTCAATATCTTCCCGGTCGTGTCCCGTTTGGGAGGTCTGTTTCCCCGGTTCTTTATCCGAGACGCCGGTTTTTGGCAACGGCTTTCGGCACCCTTTTTCATTTGACACCCTGCGCCGGGCTCTTCTATAAATGCCCAGCGTCGTGCGCCCCTCGACCCCGCGCCGCTGTTCAACCCGGGTAAATACCACCATGACCGCTTACTTCATCCGCCGCTTGCTGCTGATCGTGCCGACCTTCATCGGCATCACGGTGCTGGTGTTCATCATCACGCGCTTCGTCCCCGGCGGTCCCATCGAACGCATGATCGCCCAGGCCCAGCAGATGCAGGCGCGCATGGGCGGGGGGCCCGCGTCCGCCGGCGAGCAGGGCGGGCAGCCGCTTTCCGAGGAGCAGATCGAGATCCTCAAGAAATATTATGGCTTCGACAAACCGGTGCTGGTCAGCTACTGGCAGTGGCTGACCAAAGTGCTGCAGGGGGACCTGGGGATTTCCACGCGTTACTACGACCCGGTCTGGGAGATGATCCGCGACCGCATACCCGTTTCGCTGCTCTTCGGCGTGGTGTCCCTGGTGCTCATCTACGGCATCTGCATCCCCCTGGGCATCGCCAAGGCCGTCAAGCACCGCACGGCCTTCGACAACGCCACCTCGGTGCTGGTGTTCGCCGGCTACGCCGTTCCCGGCTGGGTGGTGGGCGTGCTGCTGCTGGTGCTCTTCGCCGGGGTGTGGGAGGTGTTTCCCCTGGGCGGCGTGGTCAGCGAGGATTTCGAGACTTTCAGCCTGGGGCAGAAACTGGCCGACGTGGCCTGGCACATGGCGCTGCCCATCTTTTCTTACGTGCTGGGCTCCTTTACGGTGACGACCTTCCTGGTCAAGAATACGCTGATGGACAACTTGGCCGCCGACTACGTGCGTACCGCCATCGCCAAGGGGTTGTCCTTCCGCCGGGCCGTCTTCCGCCACGCTCTGCGCAACAGCCTGATCCCCGTGGCCACCAGCTTCGGCAACAACATCTCCATCATCCTGTCGGGCTCCTTCCTGATCGAGAAGGTGTTCAACATCGACGGCATGGGGCTGCTGGGCTACGAGTCGGTGGTCGAGCGCGACTACCCCGTGGTGCTGGGCATCCTGGTGATTTCCTCGCTGCTGTTTATGATCGGCAACATCCTGTCGGACATCTGCGTGGCCCTGGTGGACCCGCGGGTCAAGTTCGAGTGAACACCTCATGAAACTCAACCCCCAGACCCTCAAGAAACTGCAGCGGTTCCGCTCCATCCGACGCGGCTACTACTCGCTGATCATTTTCTGCCTGATGGTGATCCTGTCGCTGGGGGCCGAGCTGCTCGTCAACAGCCGCGCCCTGGTGGTGCACTACCAGGGAAAGACCTATTTTCCCACCTACGCTCAGGTGATCCCCGGCCGCACCTTCGGGCTGGACTACGACTACGAGACCAATTACCGGCAGCTGGCCCAACGCTTCCGCAAGGCCGGCCGCGGCGACTGGGTGCTGATGCCGCCGGTCCCCTGGAACCCGTACGAAAACGACCTGCGCTTAGACCGCTACCCGCCTTTTCCGCCCTCCATACGCGACCGCCACTACTTGGGCACCGACACCATGGGGCGGGACATCTTGGCGCGCCTGGTGTACGGCTTCCGCATCGCCATCTTTTTCGCCCTGGCCCTGCTGGCTGTGAATTTCACCATCGGGGTGAGCATCGGCAGCGCCATGGGATACTGGGGCGGGCGCTTCGACCTGTTTTTCCAGCGGATCATCGAGATCTGGTCCAACGTGCCGTTCCTTTACGTGATCATCATCATCTCTTCCATCGTGGTGCCCAGTTTTTTTATGCTCATTGTGATCATGGCGCTCTTCGGCTGGATCGGCATCACCTGGACCATCCGTACCACGGCCTACAAGGAGCGCGCCCGCGAGTACGTTCTGGCGGCCCGCGCCATGGGCGCCTCGGACATGCGCATCATCTTCCGGCACATCATTCCCAACACCATGGCCATCATCGTGACCTTCGCACCGTTTGCGGTCTCGGGCGGCATCGTGGCGCTCACCTCGCTGGACTACCTGGGTTTCGGCCTGCCGCCGCCCACCCCCAGCTGGGGGGAGCTGCTGCAGCAGGGCTGGTCCAACCTGGAGGCCTGGTGGATCGTGGCGTCGGTCATCGGCGCCATGGTGGTCACCCTGCTGACCGTCACCTTCATCGGCGAGGCCGTGCGAGAGGCCTTCGACCCGCGCATGTACACGATCTACGAGTGAACAATGACGTCCTCCGCGTTTTTTCGAAAAGGAAAGAAAATGCCGACAATCGCAAGACACCTGCAACGCCTGGCCCTGTGGATGTTCACCGTGGCGGTCGTTTCCGGCGCCCTGGCCGCCGGCGCCGAAAAGCTGCCGGACGACATCGAGTGGCTGACCAACGACAGCGACCCGGTCTACGCCTCGCCGCAGGCGGTCAAGGGCGGCACCCTGCACCTGGCGCTGCTCAGCTTCCCGCTCACCTTCCGGGTGGTGGGGCCGGACTCCAACAGCAGTTTTCGCAGCGCCATTCTCGGCAACCAGCTCTCGCTGATCGGCATTCACCCCAACACCGAAAAGATCGTTCCCGAGCTGGCCACCCACTGGGCTTTCGGCAAAGACAAGAAGAGCATGTACTTCAAGCTCAACAAAAAGGCCCGCTGGTCGGACGGCAAACCGGTGACGGCCGGCGACTTCGCCTACACCCTGACGTTCATGCGCTCCAAGAAAATCATCGCCCCCTGGTACAACGACTACTACAGCAAGGAGATCGACCGTGTGATCGTCTACGACGACCACACCTTAGCGGTGGTCAGTACCAAGGCCCAGCCGGACCTGCACCTCAAGCTGGGTATCAGCCCGACGCCGCGGCATTTCTACAAGGAGCTGGGCGACGATTTCGTGCGCCGTTACAACTGGAAGATCGCCCCCAACACCGGGCCATACCAGATGGGAAAGTTCCGCAAGGGGAAGTATATTATCTTCAACCGCAAGAAGGACTGGTGGGCGTCGGACCTGCGTTACTTCAGGCACCGTTTCAATGTGGACCGGATCAAATACACCGTCATTCGCGACATCAACATCCAATGGGAGTACTTTAAGAAGGCGCGCCTGGACGTGTTCGGGCTGACCATGCCCAAGTACTGGCACGAAAAGACCAGGACGGCCGTCTTCCGCAAGGGTTATGTGGAGCGTATCTGGTTTTTCAACGACACCCAGCAGCCTTCACTGGGGCTGTGGCTCAACATGGACCGCGATATCTTCAAGGACCGCAATGTGCGCTACGCGTTCGCGCACGCCATGAACATCAAGAAAGTCATCCGCGAGGTGCTGCGCAACGACTACTTCCGGCTGGAGAACGGCTACGTGGGGTACGGGCCGTATTCCAACACCGACATCCGCGCGCGCCGCTTCGACCTCAAGAAGGTGGAATACTACATGAAAAAAGCCGGCTGGCACCGGGGTCCAGACGGCATCTGGACCAAGAACGGCCGTCGCTTTTCGGTGGAGGTCACTTACAGTTTCGAGGGACACACGCCGCGCCTGGTGGTGCTCAAGGAGGAGGCCCGCAAGGCCGGCATCGAACTGCGGCTGCAGAAACTCGATCCCTCGGCGGCTTACAAGAAGGTGCTCGAGAAAAAGCACGACGTGGCCTGGATGGGCTGGAGCACCTCGCTGCGGCCCCAATTCTGGGAGCACTTCCACTCGCGCAACGCCCACAAGCCGCAGACCAACAACATCACCAACACCGACGACCCCGAGATGGATCGCCTCATCGACGCCTATCGCAACTCGCTGGACGAAAAGGAGCGCATCGCCCTGTCCAGGAAGATCCAGCAACGCATCCACGAAATCGGCGCCTACGTGCCCACCTTCATGGTGCCCTACGTGCGGCAGGCCTACTGGCGTTGGTGGCGGCTGCCCAGGCCGCCCGGTACGCGTCACAGCGACGACCTCTTCGCGCCTTTCAACAGCGCCACCGGCGGTCTGTTCTGGTTTGATCGCCGGCGTTACGAGGAGACCATGGCGGCCCGCAAGGCCGGCCGCAGCTTTCCGCCGGTGACCATCGTCGACCGGACCTACCAACGGAAACCGGCGAACCCATGAAGCAGGCGAAACACGACGCAGTGCTATCGGTGCAGGACCTGGCGGTGTCTTTCGAGACCGAAAGGGGACGCGTGCGGGCCGTGGACGGGGTCAGCTTCGACCTGCCCGCCGGTGGCACCTTGGGGCTGGTAGGTGAGTCCGGCTGCGGCAAGAGCGTCACGGCGCTTTCCATCATGCGGCTGCTGCCCAAGCCCGCAGGGCGCATCGAGGCCGGATGCGTGCTTTTCGACGGCCTGGACCTGGTGGCGCTGCCGGCCGAACGCATGCACGGCATCCGCGGGCGGCGCATCGCCATGATCTTCCAGGAACCCATGACGGCCCTCAACCCGGTCCACCGCCTCGGCCGCCAGCTGGCCGAGGTCTATCGCTTGCATTTCCCGCAAATGCCGGTGCGCGAGATTCGGCGACGCTGCCTGCAGCTGCTGGACCGGGTGGGCATCCCGGCGGCGGAACAGCGGCTTCACGAGTATCCACACCAGATTTCCGGCGGGATGCGACAGCGGGTGATGATCGCCATGGCCCTGGCGGCCGAGCCGGACATCCTGATCGCCGACGAGCCCACCACGGCCCTGGACGTCACCATCCAGGCGCAGATCCTGGCGCTGATCGCCGAGCTGCAGCGCAGCACCGGCATGTCGCTGGTGTTCATCACCCACGACCTGGGGGTCATCGCCGAAATTTGCGACCGGGTGGTGGTGATGTACGCCGGACGCGTGGTGGAAAGCGCCCCCGTGACGGAGTTGTTTGCCGGTCCCCGCCATCCGTACACCCGCGGCCTGCTGGCTTCCATGCCGCGACTCGATTTGCCGCCCAAGGCCCGGCTGGCCACCATCGGCGGCATGGTGCCGGATCTCGGGCACATGCCGCCCGGCTGCCGCTTTCACAACCGCTGCGAGCACGTCCTGCCGGTCTGTGCCCGGCGGCCGCCGCATGCCGCCCAGGTGGCGAAGGACCACCTGGTGCGCTGCCACCTGTACGCGGATCCGCAAGAGGCCGCGGCGGGGGAGAAGGCACCATGAACGCATCGCTGCTGGCGGTACGCGATCTGCGCATGCATTTTCCGGTGCGCGGCGGTGTGTTCCGGCGCCGCGTCGGCAGCGTGTACGCCGTGGACGGGGTTTCCTTCGACATCCCGGCGGGCACCACGCTGGGACTGGTGGGGGAGTCGGGGTGCGGCAAGACCACCGTGGGGCGGACCCTGCTGCGCCTCTACAGGCCCACCGGCGGCCGGGTGCGTTTCGACGGCCGGGAGGTGTTTTCGCTGGGGAAAGCGGAACTGCGGCGGCTGCGGCGGGAGATGCAGATGATCTTCCAGGACCCCTTCGAATCCCTGGACGCCCGCCTGACCGTGGGCCAGATCCTGGAGGAACCCTTCGAAATCCACGGCATCGGTACGGCCCGGGAACGCCGGCGGCGCGTGGCGCAGCTGCTGGAGCGGGTGGGCCTTTCGTCCGACAGCCTGACGCGCTTTCCCCACGAGTTTTCGGGGGGGCAGCGCCAGCGCATCGGTATCGCGCGGTCCATCGCGCTGGACCCCCGGCTGGTCATCTGCGACGAGCCGGTGTCGGCGCTGGACGTCTCCATCCAATCGCAGATCCTGAACCTGCTGCTGGACCTGCAGCGCGAAATGGGGCTGGCCTACCTGTTCATCGCTCACGACCTGGCGGTGGTCAAGCTGATCTCGGATCGCATCGCCGTCATGTACCTGGGAAAGATCGTGGAAATGGCCGCCGCGGAAACCCTTTACCGGCGGCCGCGCCATCCTTACACCCATGCGCTCATCGCCGCCATCCCGGTACCCGATCCCACCCGGCGCGCGAAAAAGGTGGTGCTCTCCGGGGACGTGCCGTCGCCCATCGCGCCGCCGCCGGGGTGCCGTTTTCACCCCCGCTGCCCCTACGCCGCCGATCGGTGCCGGGTGGAAGAACCGCCCCTTGAGGAAATGCCGGAAGGGCAGGGAGGGCACTGGTACGCCTGCTGGCGGGCGGACGAGATCTCTCTTCCCGAGCTGGCCTGGGACGGGCAGCTGCGGCGCTGACGCGAAAAAAACGGCAGATCCCACCCGGTGCGAGGCGGATCTGCCGTCGACGGCAGGTGCGGCGGCCTTCAGGAGGCCTTGTGTCGGGGGGCCGGCTTCTTCGCCGGCGGCACTTTCTTTGGAGCCTTGGCTTTGCGCATGGCCGCCAGCGCATGATCGACGGCCTTTTTCTTTTCCGCTACCAGCGCTCTCTCGCCTTCGGTGCGGGCCATGCGGTCGGCGGAGGCGAGGTAGCCGAGGGCCTTTTCAAAGCCGGCCCGGGTGCGGGCCGAGGCCGCGGCTTCGGCCTTGTAGAGCAGGACCATCAGATCGAGGGTGCGCAGACGGGCACTGACCGATTCCTTGAGTTCAGGGGTGACGGCGAAAGGTGCGGCCTTGTTGAGGTAGGTCCGGATGGCGCCGAAATCCGGCATCTTTTTCTGGGCCAGCAGGGCGTCGGCCTGGGCGACATAATGGCCGAAGATCAACGGGTAGACGTCCTTTTTGGAATACACCGGTTTGATGTTCGCGGGTGCCCTGACACCGGGCAGGGTCATGAACAGCTTCTGGCCCTTGGGCGCGAATTTGCCGCGCCAAATTTCCAGCGCCTTGTCCGTCGGTTTGAGGTAGTAATTGCCCATGTTGGACATGCTGGCGGCGCCGATCAGCAGAAGCACGCCGATGACGGTGACGGCCAGGATCTTGGTGGTTTTGTCCATGGTGGTATCGGTTCCCTCCTCATCGGTAGCGTACGTCACGGTTACCTTTTCAGCCTCGGCTTTTTCTTTGGCGGCCCTTTCTGCGGCGGCCTTTTCAGCCTCGGCTTTTTCTTTGGCGGCCCTTTCTGCGGCGGCCTTTTCAGCCTCGGCTTTTTCTTTGGCGGCCTTTTCTGCGGCGGCTTTTTCGGCCTCGGCTTTTTCTTTGGCGGCCTTTTCTGCGGCGGCTTTTTCAGCCGCTGCTTTTTCCTTTGCAGCCTTCTCGGCTGCGGTCACCAATTCAGCGTAGTCGAACTTTTTCAGTAGCAGGGCGCGAAGGCGTTCGGCCTCCCGAGGATCTTGTTCCGCTATGAGCGACGGGGCCGCTGCCACGACAGGCGTGGGCGGGGCGTAGGAAACCGTTTTTTCCGGCCCCAGTTTTTCAAATTTTCTCAACAGCAGCTCGCGCAGCGTAACTTTCTTCTTGGCGGATGCCGTCTTCTTGTCCTTGGCGGTCTTGGACTTGGAAGCGGTCGTCTTCTTGGGTTTGGTCGCTTTTTTCGACTTGGCCGTGGTGGTTTTTTTGGCCGTTTTCCTGGCAGGAGCTTTCTTGGCGGTGGTTTTTTTGGCGGGTTTTTTCTTGGTCTCGTCCTCTTTTTTCTTGGATGTGGACTTTTTTGCCGGTTTTTTTGCCATAGCGTTCCCTTTTCCCCGTTATATTTCCATCCGAACAGAAAGATGTGGCCCAACCAACCGGTTTTCACATATAGTATCGCGCTGTTTTTGTAAACCATTTTTTGGGTGAGGGGAGGCGTACGGTTGGTTGGGCCGTTTCGCGGCTTGCCTTAACGCGCCTGCTGGGGTATGCTGCCGTCCATGGTTGCCTACGATTTGCAGGTGCCGGCGGCGGTGGCCGAGAAATTTCAACGCCTCCTGGTGCAACTGAAGTCCTGCGGATCCCTGCTGGTGGCCTTCTCCGGCGGCGTCGACAGCACGTTGCTGCTGGCCGCCGCCCTGCGGGCGCTGGGGGACCAGGTGGTGGCGGTGACGGCACGCTTCGCCGTGCACCCACCCGCTGAAATCCGGCACGCCGTACAGCTGGCCGAACGCCTCGGTGCGCCCCACCGTGTGTGCGACACCGACCATATGTCCCATGCCGCCTTCACGGCCAATTCCCGTGACCGCTGCTTCGTGTGCAAGGACCTGCTGTTTGCGCGGCTGACGGAATTTCGCGACCGGCTGGGGCTGGCTGCCATCGCCCAGGGGGCCAACCGTGACGACCTGTCCGATTACCGGCCCGGCATGAGGGCGGTGGAGAAATGGGCGATCCTGTCGCCTTTGGTCGATGCAGGGCTGGCAAAGGCGGAAATCCGCCAGCTGGCGCGCGGCCTCGGCCTGCCCAATTGGAATCGCCCGGCCGCCAGCTGCCTGGCCACTAGGCTACCCTACGGTACCGCCGTCACCGTAGAACGGCTGCGTCGCGTGGAACAGGCCGAAGCGGTGCTGGCATCGTTGGGTTTCAGCGGTTTGCGGGTGCGGCACCACGGCGGCGTGGCGCGCATCGAGATCGCAGCGGTCGATTTCGGGCGACTCCTGGTCCCCGACGTGCGGCAGGAGGTGGTGCAGTCCCTGCGGCGTATCGGTTACCGGCACATTTCGCTGGATCTGGAGGGCTACGTGAGCGGCAGCCTGAATCGCGACCTGCCGTGAGGCGGCTAGCGGCGGGGGAGCCAACTGAACCGCCCGGCGGACACCCGGCGATCCGGGAAACGCGGGGCAAGAAAGGAGGAACGGCATATGAAGAAATGGTTCCTGATCCTGATGGCGGCGGCCTTCCTGGCCGGATGTGGTTCGGCCGCCGAACGCTCGGAGTTCTGGAAACATTCCAGCATGTACAAAAACTGGGACCACACCATCTACAGCTGGACCGGTTACCGCAAGACCACGCCGACGGATGTGCAGAAAACCCGGGAGCAGGGATGGTGGGGGATCCCTGAAGGCGTCTCCAAGTAGGAGACCCGTGTCGTCGTACCCGCCGCGCCTCCGCCCCGAGCGCCGCGGGGCATGCAGCCCGCAGACCCGTCCGTCGCGACGGGACGGTCGGGCCTAATCTTCGGAGTTGGGCGGGGCACACCGGCGCGCCGGAAACCGATGTCGACGTGTGCAAATAAAACGGGGCGGGAATGTCCCGCCCCGTATGGGGTGAAAAGCGCTCTCATAGGGGGTTATTCGGTTTTGACGGTAATCTTGCGCGGCGTCGCCTCTTTCACCTTGGGAAGGGTCAGCCGCAACACCCCGTCTTTGAGTTTGGCGTCGATGCGGGACTGGTCGATGACCTCCGAGAGCGTGAACTGACGATAGAAGGTGCCGGTCTCGTACTCGATGAGGATGTCCTCTTCCTCGGCATTCTCGAAGGGATCGACCTCACAGTTCAGTGTCAGGATGTTATCGCGCAGGTCGATGTTCACATTTTCCGGTTTTACGCCGGGGACGTCGGCTAGCAGCACGATTTCCCGGTCGGTTTCGAAGATGTCCACGTCGGGCGTGAAGACCAGCCCCTCGCGGGTCTGCTCGGCCGACGGCGCCAATTCCTGTTTGTCTTTTATCTTCAAAGCTTTCGTGGTTTCAGCCATGGAACTTCCCTCCCTTGTTGTGCCGGTTTGTCATTTTACGGTGATCTGCCTCGGCTTGGCCTTTTCCGCCTTGGGAACCACCACGGTCAGGATCCCGTTGGACAGGTTGGCTTCCACCTGATCAGCATTGATCTCCGACGGCAGGTTGATGATACGCGAAAAACGGCCCGCCTCTCGTTCACGGCGATGGTAGCGGGCGCCTTCCTCGGCGGCCGGGATCTTGCGCTCGCCGCTGATGGCCACGCCGCCGCCGGTGGCCTCGATCTCGAGGTCCTCGGACTGGACACCCGGCAGTTCGGCACGGATGTAGAAATTGTTCTTGTCCTCGGTCAGGTTGACCGCCGGAAAAACGCCGGAGCGGGTGAAAGCCCGCAGACGGGTGCCGGACAGGTCTTCGAACAGCTGGTCCATCTGACGCCGCATTCTGTCGAGTTCTTCGAAGGGGCTTTTGAAACGCCATCTGGGCAAACCGTACATTCTTCCGTAAATCATGGCTTCGTCCTCCCTTGTGATGGTTGGGTCTCTGCTGCAGCCGGCCGAAAAAGTCACTCTGTTACAGGCCGGCCCGGATTTCCCTCATTATTTTTGGAATAAAAATAAAAATTAATATGAATATGTCAAGAATATATTGAAAAAAATTATTGCATTATTAAAATAATAATGAGATAAAGATAATGTAAATGGACATCGCTAGACTGAGGAGAGGTGATGAGTCGATATGAAGAAGCGTGCCGAGACGACACTTGCGCAGGAGCTGCCCCAGGCGTCTGTCACGGATCTGAGGGGCCGACAGTCCGTGCGGGCTACTTTCAAGCTCAGTGAGGGTTGCATCGATGCGATCACCATCGTCGCCACGCAGCTTGGCATCAAGCAGAAATCCCTGTTCGATCATCTGTCCGAAGACACCCAGACGCTGCAGTCCATCGCGCGTCGGTTGCGCAATCAGCGCTTTGACCGGCGTGACCGTAAGCAGAAGACCTACGTCATCAGCCGCAAGACGCTCAACTGCCTGGATGACATCTCGCGGCGTTACGACGCCCCGCGGGATGCGCTGGTGGAGTACTCCGTACAGCGGCTGCTGCCGCTGATCATGCGGGAGCGGCGGCGCCACGAGAAACGCAAGCAAATGCTTTCCAGAATCGCCCGCCACTTCAAACGCGGCGAGAAGCTGCTGGAAGAACTGGGCAGCCGGCTGGGAAAAGACGACCCCGTCTACCGGCGCATGGCCGCCGCCATGATGGCCTATGCCGGCGCCTACGAACAGATTCGCGCCGTGGTGGAAAAGGGACGCATCATCGAGAATTTCGACCCCTCCACGCTGGGTGTGGCGGAGGAGGACGCGATCGCCGATCGTCCCATTGCCGCGGCCGACGCGATCGCGTCGGCCGAACAGGAACGCAACTGATTCGCGACGCGGCGGCCGCAGGCGTCAATCGCAGGGTTCGAAGAGCTGGTTGGCGATCGCCACATCCGGGGGATAGGTCACCTTGATGTTGACGGGGTCGCCGGGGACGATGGTGACCGCGTGGCCGGTCATGACGGCTACGATTTCGCTGTCGTCGGTGGGCACGAAATAGCGACGGCGAACGGCCATCCGGGCGGCCTCCAGGAGGATGTCGCGCCGGAACCCTTGGGGGGTCTGGGCGATCCAGGTGTCGGCCCGCGGCAGGGTGTCGGCGATCTGCATGGACCCGCCGCGGGTCAGCTTGACGGTGGCGGTGGGGTTGATGGCCGTCATGGCGGCGCCCGTGCTGCGCACGCAGGCGATCAGTTCGCGGATGAGCGCTGGCGGCACCAGCGGACGCGCGCCGTCGTGGGTGATGAGGATGTCGCCCGAAGAGGCTTCGACGGCGTTGAGCAGGGACTCGACCCGTTCGCCGCCGCCCTCGACCACCCGCAGCATGGGAAATTCTTCCAGCAGCGCGGCATAGCGCACCAGGTCGGCCGGCCGGGCCGTGACGACGATCTCTTCGATTTCATCGCAGGCCGCGAAGCGCTGCACCGTGCGCAGCAGCAGGGGCTGTCCGCCGACGGGGACGAGCATCTTGTTTTTCCCGAAACGGGTGGAAGAGCCGGCTGCCGTGATGAGTGCCGAAATCATTTGGCGTGCTCCTCGATCCACCGCCGGGCGAAGGATTCGGCCCACCGTTCGGCGGCCAGGATTTCCGCCAAGTCCGGGTTCGCCCCGGTCTCATGGGCGTCCATGGCCGCCTGGATCACGGCGGGGATCTGCGTAAAGGTGATTTTCCCCTCCATGAAGCCGCGGACCGCCGCCGTGTCGGCGCCGTGAAAGACGGCCGGCAGGGTGCCGCCCGCTTCGATCACCTGGTGCCCCATGGACAGGCAGGGGAATTTTTTGAAGGGCGGCGCCTCGAAGACCAGCGGCTGGGCCAGCAGGTCGACGAAGGCCTCGGGCGGGGAGATGCCGCGCTCGGGGTAAAACAGGGCGTACTGGGTGTAACGCCGCATGTCGGCCGTGCCCAGTTCGGTGATAATGCTGCCGTCGCGGAACTCCACCAGGGAGTGACAGATGTACTGCGGGTGCACCACGATGGAGATGCGCTCGGGGGGAACCCCGAAGAGCCAGTGGGCTTCGATGACTTCGAAAGCCTTGTTGACGCAGGTGGCGCTGTCCACGTTGATCTTCATGCCCATGTCCCAGGACGGCCGGTCGAGTACGTCCTGCATGGTGACCCGCTCCAGCCGTTCCCGGTCCATGGCGGCGATGGGCCCCTTTCCCATGGTCAGGATCAGGCGCCTGATTTCGCCGGGGGCGCCGGATTTGAGGGACTGAAACAGCGCGCAGTGTTCCGAGTCGATGGGGATCACCGCAGCGCCGTGTGCCGCGGCCAGTTCCATCACCATGGCGCCGGCCAGCACCAGGGTTTCCTTGTTGGCCAGGCCGATGTCGCGCCCGAGCCGGATAGCCTCGATGGTGGGCACCAGGCCGGCCTTTCCCACTAGGGCGTTGACCACGAAATCCACTCGCGGGTGCACCGCCGCCTGGACGATGTTCTCCTCGCCGGCGAGCACTTCAGCATCCACCCGGCCGGCGAGTTGTCGGGCGCAGGCGGGGTCGGAGACCACCACCAGTTCAGGCCGGAAGCGTTCGACCTGCCGCTGCAGCAGATCGATATTTCGACGGGCCGCCAGGGCGATCACGTTGAAGCGTTCGGGAAAGCGCGCCACCACCGCCAGTGTCTGGGTGCCGATGGATCCCGTGGATCCCAGCAGGGCTATGTTTTTCATTTTCCTCCTGTGTGTCGTGCAGTTCCCCTGCCGATACCGCAGCTGTCGCCCGTCTGTCAACAGTCAGTCGGCAGGCTGCGTCCCTATCCGACCGGTAAAGCGGCTCGCCGCTTGCGAGTGCACCGGACAGCGAGGTGATTTGGGTTGACCGCGGAAAAAAATCGGTGTTTACTAAAATGGTATCCAGCGGCATCCGGCTGCGATCGGAGCCGTGCCACCCGACAACCATGACACCAGGTGAATGATCCATGGATGACACTCTGCGCCCCAGGCTGAAATACCTGTTGCCGGCGCTGCTGGCGATGGCGTTGACCGCCTGTGCCAACATGCAGCCCGCCGATCTTCACAAGACCGGACAGACCGACACCTCCCACGGGCGGGTGGTCCACATTTACGGGAATGCCTACCGGGAAGTGCTGCAGGCCGGCGTACTGGCCTTGGGAGAGATGGGCGTGCCCGCAGTCGATGACCTGTCCGACGGGAGCAGCACCAGCATCAAAGCGGTGCTGCCCGACGGCGTGCCGGTGAGTGTCGACATCGTCGACCTTGGCGCCCGCCGGACCGAAGTGGCCGTGAGGGCCGGAAGGGCAGGGCAGTGGGACCGTCAGGCGGCACGGCACCTCCAGGGTGTCATCACCGAAACCTTGCGCACCCTGAGTACGCCCGCCGTAACGCTTGGGCCGCAGGAGCGCAAAACCGGCGGTGCCGCGGCAAAGGAGACCCCGACGGCCGTCGCGGCGGCACCCGTCGCCAAGAAGGCGGCCCCCGCCCCCGCGGCCAGGAAACCGGCCGGCCCGCGCCCGCAGTTCACCATCTTTTTCGGCGCCAATTCCGACGAACTCACGCCGGAGCAGATGAAGACCCTGGACGAAGTCGCCCGCCGCATCCTGGAATCTCCCTCGGCCAGCGTGAAACTCAACGGCTACACCGACTCGCGGGGAGATCCCGGTTACAACCGCATGATCTCCGAGGCGCGCGCCTCGGTGGTCAAATTCTACCTGGTCAGCAAGGGCGTTCCGCCGTCCCGGATCAAAGTCAAGGGGTACGGGGCCCGTAATTTCATCGCCGACAACAAGACCCTGGCGGGACGCAAGAAGAACCGCCGGGTGGAGATCGTGATCTTTACAGGCCGCAAGAACTAGGGCACCCCCTTCTGCGGAGCCCTGCGTGACGGAGCGCCCGGTGCGGTCAGGGCCCGGGGCCAGCGGCGTGCCCCGCACGGCGCGCGGCCCGGCGCCCATAGGTAATCCCGAGTTTGCGCATGCGCTTGCGCAGGGTCGAGGGGTGGACCTGCAGCAGGCGTGCCGCCCCGGAAGGCCCCTCCACGCGCCCGTTGCAGCGGTCCAGCACCCGGCGGATGTGGTCGGTCACCACCGCATCGAGGGGCAGGGGCGTTTCGCGCTCGTCGCGGGAAACCTCATGCCGGCGCGGCCGGTCGCCGACGGTCGTGATGTCCCGGAAAGCCAGCGGCCCCCCTGGACTGACGATGAGTTCGCGTTCCACGGCGTTTTCCAGTTCGCGGGCGTTTCCCGGCCAGGGGTGGCGCATCAGCCGTTCGAGCACACCGGGTTCGATGGCGGGGATCGACGAAAGTTTCATCTCGCGCGCTTTCTTCTGGATGAAATGCTGCAGGAGGGCCGGGATGTCTTCGGGGCGCTTCCGCAGGGGGGGGATGGCGATGGGAAAGACGCGCAGCCGGTAGTAGAGATCCTCCCGGAAACGGCCCTCGGCCAGCATCTTCTCCAGGTCCCGGTGAGTGGCGGCGATGATGCGGATGTCGACCCGGATGGTTTCGGCGCCCCCGACACGCTCGATCTCCTTTTCCTGCAGCACCCGCAGCAGCCGGACCTGGGCCTCCTGGGACAGTTCCCCGATTTCGTCCAGGAAGATGGTGCCGCCGTCGGCGCGTTCGAAACGCCCCCGCTTGCGAGACATGGCACCCGTGAAGGCCCCCTTCTCGTGGCCGAACAGCTCGCTGTCCATGAGCGTCTGGGGGATGGCGCCGCAGTTGACGCGGATGAAGGGGCCGCCGTTGCGGAAGGACAGGTTGTGGATGGCGTTGGCGATGACCTCTTTGCCCACCCCGGTCTCGCCCAGTAGCAGGACCGGGCTCCTGAGGGGGGCCACCTGGCGCACCATCTCCATGACCCGCCGAAGTCCCAGATCGGCGCCCACCACCTCTCCGCCGGAGATGTTGCGCAGTTCGTCCTGCAGGTAGCGGTTGTCGTCGGCCAGCAGATCCCGCAGTGCGCGCACTTCGCGATAGCGCAGGTAGTTGGCCAGGGCGATGGCGAAAGGCTCGTTGAGCAGCGAGAGCAGGTGGACGTGGTGGTGGTTGAACTTGATGTCCGGCTCGCTGAACACCGAGACGGTGCCCACGAATTTCCCCTCCAGGGCCAGGTCCAGCAGCAGCCCCGACAGGTCTTCGGCGCCCAGTTGCCGAACCACGGGGCCGGCCACCGCGTCGCTGCCCATGCGTTCGACCAGCTTGATGCGCACCGAGCGCTGGTCTTCGACCTGCCGCCGGCCGCGGCTGGAGAGCGGGGTGCGCAGCGACATGGCGCGGCCCTGGTCCACCGTGGCCATGGCCACGGTTTCCACGACCCCCAGCCGGCGGTCGTAGACGTGGAAACACAGGTGCGTGGCCGGCAGAAAGCGGGCCAGGTAACGCAGGCAGCGCTGCAGTGCGCTGCCGATTTCCAGGCTGCCACAGATGCGGAGGGTGGCTTCGCGGAAAAAATCGCTCTCTTCGATCTTCATGAGGCAAATCTCGTGCTGTGCCATGGGACGGAATTGACAGGTTCTGTACCATGGCGCGGTTACTACTGTACCATGGCGCAGTTTGGCCTTGTTGTTTCACCAATGGGTCGGAATTGCAAGCAATAATTTATGGCACGGAAGCTGCAGTTTGAAGGAGTGAACGCCAAGCCGCCTCCCCCCCGTGCGTGAAGTGCAAACCCCGATCCGCAACACAAGGAGAAGAGCATGAAAGACGTCGTCATCGTAAGCGCCTGCCGGACCGCCATCGGCGCCTTCGGCGGAACCCTGAAAAGCCTCAACGGAGCCATCTTGGCCAGTGTGACCATGAAAGAAGCCGTCCGGCGGGCGGGCATTGACGCCGCCGCCATCGATGACGTGCGCTATGGCTGTTGCGTGGAACACCACGACAGCCTGAACACCGCCCGCGTGGCGGCGCTCATGGCCGGCATTCCGGAAACGGTCACGGCGGCCACCATCAATCGTGTGTGCATCTCCGGCATGGAAGCCGTTGTGTCCGGCATGGCCATGATCCAGGCCGGCATGGCCGACGTTATCCTGGCCGGCGGCGTCGAGCACATGTCCGGCGTGCCGTACACCGTTCCCAAGGCCCGTTGGGGCTGCCGGCTGCAGGACCAGACCTTCGTGGACGCCATGATCCACGCCCTGCACTGCGGCTCGCACCTGCTGCCGCTGACCGAGGACGCGCCGCTGGACACCCGACAGGCCCCGGCCAGCTATTTTATCGGAAAGCCCTACATCATGGGCCACACCGCCGAGTTCGTGGCCCAGAAAATGGGCATCACCCGCGAGGAGATGGATGAGGTGGCGCTTCGCAGCCAGAACAACGCCGAGCGGGCCACCAATGACGGTTCCTTCGCCGAGGAGATCGTGCCGGTGGAGGTGCCGCGGCGCAAGATGGACCCGCTGGTGTTCGACAAAGACGAGCACTTCCGGCCGGGGCTGACCATGGAGCAGCTGCGCAAGTTGCCGCCGGCCTTCGTGCCCAAGACCGGCACCGTCACGGCGGGCAATGCCAGCGGCATCAACGACGGTTCGGCCGGCATGGTGATCATGTCGGCCGAAAAGGCCGCCGAACTGGGCGTTAAACCCATGGCCCGCATTCGGGCCGTCGGCCGCGGGGCGTGCCACCCGGCCATCATGGGGCTGTCCCCTGTGCCGGCCGTGGAGGATCTCATGCGCCGCAGCGGCCTGACCATCGCCGATTTCGATCTGGTGGAGGTCAACGAGGCCTTCGCAGCCCAGTACATCGCCTGCGAACGGGAGCTGGGGCTCGATCGCGAGATCACCAACGTCAACGGTTCGGGCATCGGCCTGGGTCACCCCGTGGGGGCCACAGGCTGCCGCATCATGGTGACCCTGCTGCACGCCATGAAAAAGCGCGGCAACACCCTGGGGCTGGCCACGCTGTGCGGCGGCGGCGGCGTCTCCATGGCCTGTGCGCTGGAGATGATGGACTGAAGAGCGGACCGATCGTCAGAACCAATGATTGCCAACACACAACCGTGAAAACCGGGAGGAGAAAATGGATTTCGAACTGAGCCGGGAACAGAAGGACATTCAGAAGGCTGTGAGGGAGTTTGTCAAGGGCGAATTCAAGAAGGAAGTCATCGAGGAACTCAACGATAAGCACGAGTACCCCGTCAAGATCTGGAAGAAAGCCGCCGAGCTGGGGTTCATCGGCATCCACTTTCCGGAGAAATACTCCGGCATGGGGCTGGGCTGCCTGGAGAACATCCTCGTGGCCGAGGAACTGGCCCGGGGTGACTCCACCGTAGGCACCTGCCTGCTGATCGCCGACTTCGCTTCGGAGATCATCCTGCACTTCGGCAGCGAGGAGCAGAAGAGCAAGTGGCTGCCCAGGGTGGCCGAGGGTGAGTGCCTGTCCTGCGGGGCCTTCACCGAGCCGGACCACGGATCGGACATCACCAGTGTCGAGACCACGGCGGTCAAGGACGGTGACGAGTGGGTGATCAACGGCTCCAAGATCTTCATCACCAACAGCGGTCCCCTGGCGGGTTTCTACTGCGTGCTGTGCGAGACCGACCCGGAGGCCAAGCCGTCCTACCGCGGACTGAGCCTGATCCTGGTGGAGGCCGACAACCCCGGTGTCTCCACCCAGGACGTGGGCAAGAAGATGGGCATCCAGCTGACCTACACCGCCGAGGTGGTTTTCAAGGACGTGCGCGTGCCGCTGTCCAACCTCATCGGCAAGGAGAACCGTGGATTTTACCAGCTGCTGGAGTTTTTCGACGAGAGCCGTATTCTCATCGCCGCCCAGGCCCTGGGAACGGCCCAGGGCGCCTTCGACCGCGCCCTGGCCTACGTCAAAGAGCGGCAGCAGTTCGGCAGAAAGATCGCCCAGTTCCAGGCCAATCAGCACAAGCTGGCCGACATGGCCACCAAGATCGAGCTGGCGCGCCTGATCACTTACAAGGCCGCCTGGAACTTCGACCAGGGGCGCATCGACCCCAAGCTGACCTCCATGGCCAAGATGTTTGCCGCGCGCACCGCCGTGGAGGTGGCCGACGAGGCCATCCAACTGCTGGGCGGTTACGGCTACATGCAGGAGTACGAAGTCGAGCGCTACTACCGTGACGCCAAGATCACCGAGATCTACGAAGGCACCAAGGAGATCCAGAAGAACACCATCGCCGGCGCCCTGCTGGGCAAGATCAAATAGCCGCGCCGTTGGAAGAAAGGCCGCCCGCCGCATGGGGCCTGCAACGCCCCCCGGCGTCGGGTCCCGGTACTTTCAGGAAAAAGGCAAAAGCCCCCGTGAGGACGATTCCTCACGGGGGCTTTTGAGTTCGGATGGTGCCGAAGGCCGGATTTGAACCGGCACGGCCGTAGGCCACTACCCCCTCAAGATAGCGTGTCTACCAAATTCCACCACTTCGGCACGAAAGTGTCTGTATTTACGGCTTGCCCTGCTGGTCCGGCTGCGCCGCGCCGCCGCTGTTGCCGGCCGGGGCGGGTGCTTTCTGGTCCGCCGCTTTGGCCGGCGCCGCCGGCTGCGTGCTGACCGGCTGGTTGCGCATGATCGACTTTCCCGTCTTGTTGGACGACAGATAGGCGATGCTCAAGGACGTCACCATGAAGACGATGGCGGCCACGGTGGTCGCCTTGGTCAGAAAGGTGGAGGCCCCGGTGCTGCCGAACAGGGTTTGGCTGCTGCCGCCGCCGAAGGCGGCCCCCATGTCGGCACCTTTGCCGGTCTGCAGCAGCACGATGAGAATCAGCGCGATGCAGACGATCACGTGTATGACGATCAGAACCGTTGTCATGAGTGTCTCTGTGGTTACCCGTTAAAATGAACCAGCCGGCTGAAGGTTTCCGCATCCAGGCTTGCGCCGCCCACCAGGGCGCCGTCCACGTCCGCCAAGGCCATCAGTTCCCCGACGTTGGCCGGCTTGACGCTGCCGCCGTAGAGGATGCGGATGCCCTCGGCGAAAGCGCCGTCGAAACGCTCCTGGATCCTGGTGCGCACGAAGGCGTGCACCTCCTGGGCCTGCCGGGGAGTCGCCGCCTTGCCGGTGCCGATGGCCCAGACGGGCTCGTATGCGATCACCAGCGAGGCCAAATCCTCTGAAACGAAGCCTTCTAACCCTTTTTGGATCTGTTTGTCAAGTACAGAAAACGTCTTTTCCGCATCCCGTTCGCTTTCGGTCTCCCCGATGCAGAAGACGGGCACCAGCCCTGCGTGCAGGGCGGCGCCGATCTTGCGGTTGACGGTCTCGTCGGTTTCCCCGAACAACTGGCGGCGTTCGGAGTGGCCGATGATCACGTAGCGGCAGCCCGCCGAAACCAGCATGGGTGCCGAAACCTCCCCGGTAAATGCGCCCTGTTCCTCCCAGAAGAGATTCTGGGCCCCCAGTCCGACGGCACTGCCGCGGATCACCTGGGAAACGGAAGCCAGGGCGGTGAAAGCCGGGGCGATCATGATTTCCACGTCACGGGCGTCGGCCACCATTTTGGCCAGCTGCCCGGCGGTTTCGACGGACTCGGCCACCGTCTTGTGCATTTTCCAATTGCCGGCGATCAGGGGTGTGCGTTTCGCCATTTGTCAGCCTCCCATTCGCGTGTCGTGCCGGAACGAATCCGGCACGGCGGAGACAGGCTGCCGGGAGCTGTGCGAAGTCCCGGCACCCGTTTTGCGTAGATACGGCCTGCCTACAGCTGACCGCCGATCATCACGGCCAGGTCCACCATGCGGTTGGAATAGCCGGTTTCGTTGTCGTACCAGGACAGCACCTTGACCATGTCATCGATCACGTGGGTGGTGGGGGCGTCCACGATGGACGACAGGCGGCTGCCGTTGTAGTCCGTAGAGACCAGCGGCAGTTCGCTGTATCCCAGGATGCCCGCGAGTACGCCCTCCGAAGCCTCCCGCAGGGCGTCGTTGACGTCCGAGGTGTTGATGCCGCTCTTTTCCACCGTGGCCACCAGGTCGACGATGGAGACGTTGGGTGTGGGCACACGGATGGCCAGGCCGTTGAGCTTGCCTTCCAGTTCCGGCAGCACCAGGGCCACGGCGCGTGCCGCGCCGGTGGTGGTGGGGATCATGGAAAGCGCCGCGGCCCGCGCCCGGCGCAGGTCCTTGTGCGGGAAGTCCAGCAGCCGCTGGTCTCCGGTGTAGGAGTGGATGGTGGTCATCAGGCCGTGCTTGAGCCCGAAGTTCTCCAGCAGCACTTTGGCCACCGGCGCCAGGCAGTTGGTGGTGCACGAGGCGTTGGAGATGATGTCGTGGCGCCGCGGGTCGTACTGGTTGGAGTTGACGCCCATAACGA
>CAYZCL010000020.1:0-32590 GCA_964476595.1 uncultured Desulfobacteraceae bacterium | reverse complement strand
AAAAATTCAATTATATCTACTTGTTGTACTATATCCACCGCCTGTCACGGAAAATGGCCATGACGGTTTCTCCTCCCTGGGCCGAGGGCCGCCGGGTGGGACTTTTCGCCAGCCGCTCGCCGGTGCGCCCCAATCCCATCGGCCTGAGCATCGTGCGCCTGAAAGGGGTGCGCGGCAACGTTCTGACCACTTCCGGCCTGGATGTCTTCGACGGCACGCCCCTTCTGGACATCAAGCCCTACATCCGCGACCTGGACACCAAGTCCGACGCCAACTACGGCTGGCTGGAGGGCGTCCGCGACCGTGACCACCTGTTGCTGCACATCAAGGGAATTCCCCACGAGTATTAACGTTACCGTAACGCCACGCTCCCCGAAAAGTAACGGATAGACGCAACACATCGGCGCTCCGGCTTCCCCGACCTCCCCGTCCGGGGCACCCGTCCCGGAAAGCCGCCCGTTGCGTCTGCAGGCGCTTCGACTTCCGGAAGCCGCATCCCGCCTGGGTCCACACCGGGACCCGTTGGCCGAGTCCCCTTTCCCGGTCGAAGACGGGAGTCGGCCGGACGCCGCCGCGGGCTCCGGTGGTATGCTTTTTGAAAGAGTTCCATTTTCTCAAAACACCTGCAAACGATCCGTGCAAAGACTTTCATCCGAATCAGAGGGGCTGAAAGATCATTCAACAGACCAGGAGGATGCCATGAAACAGTTTTTCGAACCCTTTTCCCTGGGGGAGCTGAAGCTGGCCAACCGTTTTGTCTTTCCGCCCATCAAAACCGGCTACGGTTCCCCCGACGGCAAAGTCACCGAACGCCAGGTCACCTACTACCGACAAATTGCATCCGACGGGCCGGCCGTGCTGATCCTGGAGCCCGCCGCCGTGACCCCCGACGGACGAGAGCACCCCAAACAGCTCAGTGTCCACCATCCTTACAGCGCCGCCGAGCTGAAAAAACTGACCGACGTCATCCATGATCAGCGGCGCCTGGCCTGTCTGCACCTCAACCACGCCGGCGCAGCCGCCAACCCCAAGGCCTCCGGCGGTCAACCGCTGGCCCCATCGGCCGTGACCTGCCCCACCACCGGCCTCACGGCCGAGGTCCTCACGGCCGGGCAGATCGAAGCCATCGTCGAGGGCTACCGACGGGCCGCGGCCACGGCCGTGGCGGCCGGCTTCGATCTCATCGAGGTCCAGGGCGGACACGGGTACCTGGTCTCCCAGTTTCTCAACGCCGCCATCAATCAACGCGACGATGCGTACGGAAAGGACCGGCTGCGATTCGCACGCCGGGTACTGGCGGCGGTGCGCGAGGGGGCGCCGCAGCTGCCGCTGGTGCTGCGTATCTCGGGAAACGAGATGTCGCCCCGTTTCGCTGTGGCCCAGGAGGACATCGAGGCGCTGTTGAACCTGGCCGCCGAGGCCGGCGTTTCGGCTGTGCACGTGGGCATGGGCAGCGCCTGCTTCAGCCCGCCCTGGTATTTCCACCATTCGGCGCTGCCCGAAAAGCCCCAGCTGGACGCCCTGGCCTGGGTGCGCGGCCATACCGACCTCCCGGTCATCGCCGCCGGTCGCATGGGCCGCATGGCGAAGATCGATCAACTGGGGGAGAGCGGACTGGCCGATCTCATCGCGCTGGGCCGTCCGCTGATCGCCGATCCCGATTTCCTGCGCAAATGGCTGGCGGAAAAGTACGACGAGGTGCGCTACTGCGGATACTGTCTGCAGGGTTGCCTGCACCGTGTCAAGAACGCCCGGCCCCTGGGCTGCAATCTGAACCCGGAGCTGGGTCTTCCAGCGCTTTCCCCGACCGACAAGCCGCTCAAGGTGCTCATCGCCGGCGGCGGACCGGCCGGCATGAGTGCCGCCAAGTACCTCAGCCAGCGCGGCCACAAGGTCACCCTGGCAGAGAAGAGGGAGCGCCTGGGCGGTCAGTTCAACCTGGCCTGGCAGGCACCTGGAAAGGAAAAGATGCACGACGGTCTGGACACCCTCAGCTACTGCGCCCGCGCCAACGCCGAATCGGTCATGCTGGGCTGCGCCGTGGACGCCGCCCTGGTACGCAGGGTCAAGCCTGACCTGCTGATCTGGGCCACCGGCGCCGTGCAGAACATCCCCGACATCGAGGGCCTCGACACCCAGTACCGAATGACGTCGCTGGCGTTCTTCGAGGGCAGTGCCGAGGTCCGCGGCCCCCGCGTGCTGGTCATCGGCGCCGGCCGCGCCGGCCTGGAAATCGCCGAAAAGCTCGGTATGCAGGGTTACCAGGTGGTGGCCACCAAGCGTACCGACCCCATCGGCAGCATGATGGAGATGATCACCAAGAAGCTCATCCTGATGCGCATCGAAAAGATGGACAATGTCACGCTCATGCCGCACACCACCGTCAAGGCTTTCCGGCCCGACGCGGTGATCGTGGAACAGGATGGACAAGAGAAGGTCCTGGAACCCTTCCAGACCGTCATCCTGGCATCCGGCATGCGCAGCGCACCGGGTCCGGACAACGACATCCGCGCCGCAGTGCCCGACATCGAGGTCATCGGCGACGCCAACCAGGTGCAGGACATCTTCTCCGCCGTCCAGGCCGGTTACGAGGTGGCGCGCAAATACTAACACGCCGGCGGCTCTCGCGTTTCCACCGCGGGCCGGCACCTGAAACCTGACCGCTTCACAGGAAAAGGGAGGCCTGTCATGGGCAGCGTATCTTTCAAGGACATCGCCATTGTTTCCTGCGGCACCCTCAGTATGGAGATCAAGGCCCTGCGCGAAGAGGGTTTTCTGGACACCGAGCACGTGCTGTTCACCACGCCGGGACTTCACCAGGACATCGCCGAGCTGGAGCGCCAGCTCATCGCGCGCATCGAAAAAGCCCGCCGGAAGGTCGAGAAAGTGATCGTGGTCTACGGCGGAAAGTTCTGCTACGTCAACGCCGACGAACCCCTGCGCACCATGTCGGTGATCATCGAGGAACAGGGCCCCGGCGTCACCCGCATCGAGGCCACCCACTGCATGGACATGATCGCCGACGAGGACCAGCGCGAAGCCATCGCCCAGGAACTGGCGGGCGGTGAACCGGTGTGGTGGATGACGCCCGGCTGGGTCAAGTTCCGCCACAAGGTCTTCCAGGGGTGGGACAAGGGACTGGCCAACGAGAACTTCCCCAAGCACACCGGTGGCGCCATCGTGCTGGACGCCGTGGGCTACCTGGACGAATACATGGCCGAAAAACCCGAAGAGTTCCTGGAGTACTGCGACTGGATGGGCATCCCCATGCAGGCCTATCCGGTGACCCTGGACCGCTTCAAGTCCCTGCTGGCCGATCAGGCCCGCAAACTGGCGGCCCTGTGAACCCCCAACCCGGAGAACGGTAGACGAAATGGAAAAGCGAGATGTTGTGATCATCGGGGGCGGTCCCGCCGGCCGGGTGGTCGTCCACGCCCTGCACGCCGCCGGGGCCGGCCTTTCCGTCACCCTGATCAAGGACGAAGAAATCAATGTCAACCGGTGTGCCGTACCCTACGGCATTGCCGACGAAAACCCATTGGAAAAATACCAGATCCCCAATGCCCTGGTCACCGATTTCGGGGCGGAACTGGTCATCGACCGGGCCACGGCCATCGACACGGCCGCCCGCCGGGTCACCACGTCCGGCGGCCGCAATTTCGAATACGGCGACCTGGTGCTGGCCACCGGCTCGCGCCCGTTGATCCCGCCGCTGCCGGGGGTGGACGCGCCGCTGGTCACCCCGGTGCGCTCCCTGGACGATCTGTCGCGGCTGCGCCGCCTGGCCGCCGACGGCCACCGGGCGGTGGTGGTGGGCGGCGGCTATATCGGCATCGAGGTGGCCGTCGTCCTGCGGGAAATGGGTATCGAAGTGACCCTGGTGGAAATGCTGCCCAGGATCCTGTCGGCCACCACCGAACCGGAATTCATCGGCCACATCGAGGAAAAGCTGACGGAGCACGGTATCCGGCTGCTTACCGGAAACGGCGTGGCCTCCTTCGCGCAGCGCTCGGAAAGGGAAATCGACGTCCGGCTCAACGGGGACGGAACACTGACGGCCGACTTCGTGGTCATGTCCGTGGGGGTCATCCTGAACACCGAGCTGGCCGCCGCGGCCGGCCTGAAAAGCAGCCGCCTGGGCATCTGGACCGACCGGCGTCTGCGCACCTCGGCCGAGCACGTATACGCCGCCGGAGACTGCGTCGAAAAATGGTCCCTGGTCACCGGGCAGCCCTGCCGCGGCGAGTTCGGTACCAACGCCGTCTTCATGGCCCGGGTGGCGGCCCGCAACATCCTCGGCGGCCGGGAGGAATTTCCCGGTGTCGTCAACGCCAACGCCACAACGGTCTTCGACATCGGCCTGGGACAGGCCGGGTTGACCGAACAGATGGCCCGCGAGGCGGGCATCGCGGTGGTCACCGGTACCTCTCAGGTACTGGACAGGTACCCCATGATGCCGGGCGCGGCGCCCATTCACACCAAGCTGGTGTTCGACGCGGACACGCGACGGCTGGTGGGCGGCTGCGTGCTGCGGCAGGGCCACGGTGCGGCCCAAAGCGCGGATTTCATCTCTTTCGCCGTTCAGAAAGGGACGACGTTGGACGACCTACTGCGGCTGCAGTACGCCACCCACCCCGAACAGGCCGCCAAACCTTCGGACAACGCCTTCGTCTTCGCCGCGCGGCAGGCGGCGGCAAAGATGCAGCGTCGGCGGGACTAAGCCCCCGTCGATTCAGCCGGGGGCACTCCGTTCTTCCGCCATGGGACGGGGTGCCCCCGGCAAACGGATCCGGCCGTCGCCGGAGCCGGTGACACCATGTCCCTGTTGCCGGTCCGCGAAGAGGGTCAGGCCGCCGAGCACCGCAGCCCCGGCCGCGACGGCCTCCCAGCGGGTCCACTCCTCTGCGCAGTGACAGCGACCGTCGCGCAAGGAGACGAAGACCATGGCCGCGGGCGCCAGAAAAGCCAGGTTGCTGGTGTCGGGACCGGCCATGGAGGGCGGGCGACGGCAGGACAGGTTCTGCTTCCGGCACAGCCGTTCGACCTCCCCTACCAGTGTCTTGTCGAACACCACCGGTGCGAGCACCGAAGGCGCCGGCCAGTCCAGCGCCACCGCACGCCGCGCCGCGATCTCCCGGGCCGCGGTACGGATCTCTTTGGTCGCCGCCCGGATGCGACCGGCGTCCGGGCGGCGGATCTCCATGTCCAGCAGCACCCGTTCCGGCACCACGTTGGCAAGGCGGCTCATCCGGACCAACCAAACCCGCAAGGTGTTTCATGTCTCTCTGTATTCTTTCGGCGTTGGGCGCAATCGGTCTCAACGCTTCTCTTCTTTCCAGGCCATCAGGAATATGAGAAATATTGTAAATATATTGAAGAAAATTTTTCTTATTTCGTGTAACAAATTACCCAACCATTGGGCTTGCGAAAAGTCGATCGATTGCCTGGAAGGCGCACGATAACGGTACAAAGCCGGCTTTGCCGCATCCCGCCATTATCGTTTAATTCTTTTATATTGGTTAGTTGTAATTTTTTCTTTTTGGACAGGTTTATAATGAAATCCCCCTCTCGACACCATAAGCACTTTGGCATGCTTCATACTGAACGTAAGCGCGAAGGGGGACCAGCGGGGCGATTCGAAAACCGTTTCATCGCGCGAAACATCGTTGATTGCCAACATGCTGTAATTGCGATCACCCAACAGCAAAACGGGTATTTCAAACAGATTTATCAGGGCAAGAGGAAAGGAGAAAAGTAATGAAAAGATGGTCTTTGATCGCGTTTTCCTTGTTGTTGGTGCTGGCGACCAGCGGCATCGCTGCGGCCACGCCGGCCTTTTTAAACAATTCTTTTGAAAATTTTGTAGGTGATGACACCTCGGGGCACCCCGACCTTTACGAGGATGTCACCTTTAACGACGGTTGGACCGCCGTCAATGAAAACGACAGGCTCGACGTCTTTTCGGTCGAAGGGTACAATGCTTCGGACGGAAACGCCGCCCTGCGCGTGCATCCCACCATCGATGGCGCCCAGCAGGCCCTGGACGGCTTCACCATTGGGCAGACCTACGACCTGATTTTCGACATGGCCCCCTCCGCCGTATGGTCCAGCGAGTTTGGAGAGTGGAACAACGCTTCCGATGCCGGCCAGGGGGTGGAGATTTTTATCAACGATGTCAGCATCGGAACAGCTGCAACCACTTCGGATTTCTCTTCGACCGCCGTTTTCGGTCAAAATCCGTTCGACTACACAACTTATCGCCTGACTTTTACAGCCCTGGCCGAAGAGCTCACCTTCCGTTTCGACATCCTGGATGCCGATGCCGAAGGCGGAGTCGCGCTGGACAATATTCGCTTAGCCGAAACTTCAGACATTCCGGAACCGAGTTCCCTTGTGCTCCTGGCCATTGGCCTGCTGGTCGTAGCCGTCGCAGCCCGCCAGAGGTGCTGGCACAGGGCATCCTGACTCTTTCATCCAACAGTTCCCGCCCCTTTCCGGCCGCTAACCCCGTTTCGAACGGGGTTAGCGCTGAGCCAAAAAGTCATTGTGCCCCCACCCCAATTCTGCTATGAAATAAAATTGCTGTGGCGGCAATCGGTTGCCTTGCCGGCCGCGCGCTTGCCCGCGTGTGGATGTAATCCATTTCCTCCGCCGAAATGTGTCGATGAAAGACCATTCAGAATTTTCACCCCATCAGATCGATGTTATCCCCTGGCAACGCGGACGAACGAAACCCGCCTTCCTGGCGACGCTCTTCTTTGCTTTCCTGCGGCTGGGGCTGACGGCCTTCGGCGGGCCGGCCATGGTGGCCTACATCCGAGACCTGGCCGTGCGAAAAAATGGCTGGCTGTCGGAGGAATCCTTCAGGGACGGCGTGGCCATCTGCCAGACCATCCCGGGTGCCACAGCCATGCAGGCCGCGGCCTACGCGGGCCTGCGGGCGGCCGGGCCGCTGGGCGCCGTGGCCACCTACGTGGGCTTCGGCCTGCCGGCCTTCGTGCTGATGGTGGTGCTCTCGGCCGTCTACAGCCGGGTGCACGGCCTGCCCGCGGTGATTTCGCTGTTCAACGGGCTGCAGGTCATCGTGGTGGCCATCGTGGCCAACGCCACTCTCAATTTCGGCCGGCGCACCATCCAGCGGTGGCAGGATGTACTGCTGGGTCTTGCCTCGGCCGGCTTTCTGGCGGCCGGCGGCAGCCCCATCATCGCCATCGCGGCCTCGGCCCTGGCGGCCATCCTGCTCTACCTGCGCCTGGACCTGACCCGGCCGGGAGCGCAAAAGCCACAGACCGCGGGTGCCCTTCGGCTGCTGTACCCGGCGCTGGTCATGACCGCCCTGCTGGCCGTGCTGGTGGCGGTCCTGTTCTTCTGGCGCAGGGACCTCTTCGACCTTTCGCTGCTGATGCTGCGGGTGGACATGTTCGCCTTCGGGGGCGGCTACGCCTCGGTTCCGCTCATGCTCCACGAGGTGGTGGCGGTGCGTCACTGGATGGACAGCAGGGTGCTCATGGACGGCATCGCCCTGGGCCAGGTCACGCCGGGGCCGATCGTCATCACGGCCACCTTCGTGGGATACCTGCTGGCCGGCATACCCGGGGCCCTGGTGGGTACCGTCAGCATCTTCTCACCGTCGCTCATCATCCTGACGGCGGCGGTCCCCTACTTCGACCGCCTGCAGCACAACGCCGTCATCCAGCGGGCCCTGCGCGGCGCCCTGGTCTCCTTCGTGGGGCTGCTGCTGGCCGTCGCCATCCGTTTCAGCCTGGTCATCCCCTGGAGCCCGGCCGCCGTTCTCATCGCCGTCGGCGCCCTGGCCGCCTTCCGCCTCAAGGTCGACATCCTGTGGGTGGTGCTGGCCGGTGCCGTGGTGTCGGCGCTGGTGCTGTAGGCTTCGTCCTTTCAACAATAAGAACCGCTTGCGGAAAATGCGCTCCGCAAGCGATCCGTGTATCCTCGGTATCCAGGGGGCTCAGCCCGGGTGCAGGATCCCCTGCAGCCGTTCCAGCAGGCCGGGCACGTTCTCCGGCCCCGGCGGGTCCGGCAGCTGCGCCATCACCCCCAGGCCCTCGCTGGCCTCGTGGAATTCCGCATCGGGCAGCGCACTGACCACCGCCGTGTTGACCGTGGCGTCGGTCTGCAGCAGTTCTCTCACCAGCGCCAGCGGAGCCATGTCCGGCAGGCGGCTGTCGATGACGGCCAGCCGGGGAGCTCCGGCACGCACCGCCGCGATGGCTTCCGCGGCATTGCGTACGACGGTCAGCGTTACATGCTGTGCGGCCCCGAGGCGGTCGGCAAAGGCCGCCAGTTCCTCCGGCCGGCCGGTGACCAGGAGTACGTCCGGCATGATGACACCTCTCTGTGGTTTTCCCGCATCGCATCGGCGGGAGGCGTGCGGGGTCGGTTCGGTCCACAAGGTCGCCTCCCGGCGGCCGTGCGGGGTCATGGGCGGTACGCCGTCATCCCTGGTGGCCGCCGCCCCCGCAGGTGTTTTCGGTGCTGAATTGCTGCAGCCGGCCCTCGATGAAGGCCTGGGCCGCCGCGCCCACCGTCGGGGCGCCGCCGGCGTAATAGACCTCAATGCCCACCTGGTTGAATCCCATCAGCGGGCGGAAACCCATTCCCTGGGCCAGCAGGACCTTGATGCCGTTCTGCTGCAGGTGCTGCACCGGCGCCAGGCAGCCCCCCTGGGCGTGCGGTACGTTGGGCAGGGTGCGGATGTCCTTGATGGAACCGTCCTCCACTTCGATGACGGTGTACAGGTCGCAGTGCCCGAAGTGGGCACCGAAAGGCGCGTCCAGACCACCCGGATGGGTGGACGGGATGGCGATCAGGGTACTGCTCATGGCAAAAACCTCCTTGCGTGTTGGAAAATGTATTGACGGCGGCGCGGCACGCCGCCACAGGCTTGAATGCGTCAGGAAAGCGTGATCTCTCCCCTCTTGAATTTCTCCACCGCTTCGCGGACGGTCATCTTGTCGCAGTTCTGGCCGACCCGAATGCCGGCGGCCTTGAGGGCGTCGAAGGCCTTGGGCCCCACGTAGCCGCTCAGGACCACCTCGGCCCCGGCATCGGCCACGCGTTTGGCGGCCTGGTAGCCGGCCCCCTTGGGCGCCACCTGGGCGCTGCCGTTGTCCAGGTATCGGCTTTCCAGGCTCTCGCTGTCCACGATGACGAATCCGCCGGCGCGTCCGAAACGCGGGTCAACCGGATCGTCCAGGCCCGGTCCTTCACTGCTGATGGCCAGTTTGGTCATGTCGCCTCCTCTCCGCCGCGGATGCCGGCGGATACGCCGTCGCACCGGCCGCGGCTCATCCGAAGATAATACCGCAAATCGTTTTGTCAGCTCACGGCATGTCGTTTCATGCGCGTTTTCCGCCCCGGGCCCAGTGCCCCTGGACGTTGGGTTCCTTCGCCGGTCGCAGCCGGCCGCTTCCGTACTGCTCGATGAGATCCGAAATCTTTCCCGCGGCGCCGGTGACCACATCGATGCCGGCCTGCCGGAGTACCTCGAAGGCCTTGGGCCCGCAGTTTCCGGTGATCAGCACCCGCGCCCCGCTTTGCGCCACGGCGGCGGCCGCCTGGATACCGGCCCCCCTGGGCAGATTCCGGTTGCCGTCGTTTTCCAGCACCTGTACCGACATGTCGTCGGTATCGACCACCAGGAAACGCGCGGCCCTGCCAAAACGCGGGTCGAGTTGCGAGGAGAGATCCGTACCCGTTGCCGTCAGCGCGATCTTCATGTTCGGCCTCCTGAATTCATGCTTGAATCTTTATGTCTTATCTATTTGTCATTATTTTTTATTCAGATCGAGTTTTTCAGAAACCCGATCCCAGAGGGCACGGACCGCCCGGGCGGCCGGTCCGGTGGAAAAATCCACCAGGCTCTGCTGCGCCACCATGGCCGCCGTTACGTCCCGGTCGTAGGGGATTTCGCCCACGCGGGTCAGGCCGTGTTCGCGACAGTAAGCGCCGATGCGCCCGGTGACGTCGGAGTTGACGTCGCAGCGGTTGACGGCCACCATGGCGGGTATCTTGAAAAAAGCGGCCAGCTCGGCCACCCGCTCCAGGTCGTGCAGACCCGAGAGCGTCGGCTCGGTGATGATCAGCACGGCGTGGGCCCCGGTCAGGGAAGAAATCACCGGGCACCCGATGCCCGGGGGGCCGTCCACAATGATCGTGTTCAGCCCCTGCCTGCAGGCCAGGGCCTTGGCCTCCTTGCGCAGCAGATTGACCAGCAGGCCCGAGTTCTCCTCGGCGATCCCCAAGCGGGCGTGCACCAGGGGTCCGTGATCGGTGTCCGAAACAAACCACCTGCCGCAGACGCGCCGGGGAAAATCGATGGCCTCTGCGGGGCAGAAGTGCACGCAAACCCCGCAGCCCTCGCAGGCCACCCGGTCCACCCTGAAATCCGCGTCGATGGCACCGAACTGGCAGCGTTCGCGGCACTCGCCGCAGGTCGTGCAGCGCTCCGGGTCGATCACCGCCACGTGCCCGCCCGCAAACTCCGTCTCCTGCCGCACACGCGGCCTGAGCACCAGGTGCAGGTCGGCGGCATCCACGTCGGCGTCGACCACCACGCGGTTTCGGGCCAGCGTGGCGAAACAGGCCGTAATGCTGGTCTTGCCGGTGCCGCCTTTGCCGCTGAGCACCACCAGTTCCCTGATGTTGTCTGTATTTTCAGCCATGGATCTTCACCGCCCCTTACGCTTTCAGCGTTGCGTTTGCGCGCCGATCCGGTCGACGATATCGGCGTAGAGTTTCTCGAAGGCGGACCGCATGTCCGCCAGTTCCCGGGTCATCATCACGCCCCGGGAATAATGAGCTGCGATTTCGCGGCGCTCGGGGATCTCCAGCAGCACCGGGATGCCCTCGTCACGGGCGTAACGGCGCACCTGCGCATCGCCGCTGTCGCAGCGGTTGATCACCAGCCCGAAGGGAATTTGCAGGGTGCGCACGGCTTCTACGGCCAGCACCAGGTCGTTGAACCCGAAAGGGGTCGGCTCGGTCACCAGTACCACGAAGTCCACGCCCCTGAGCGCCGTCATGACCGGACACGAGGTTCCCGGCGGAGCGTCGATGATGACCGTACCCGACCCTGCCGCCCGCTCCTTGACCGCCTCGATAAGCGGCGGCGACATGGCTTCGCCCACGCGCAGCCGACCGTACACCAGGTCGATGCCGCCGCAGCGTCCGCGGACCACTTCACCCAGTTCCCGCGTGGATTCGCCGATGGCGTCCTCGGGGCACACCATCTGGCAGCCGCGGCAGCTGTGGCACATCTCTGGAAAGGTGAGCACCGTGTCGCCCAGCTTCATGATGGCCGAAAACTGGCAGATATCGCTGCAGGCGCCGCACAGGCTGCAGCGATCGTTGTCCACCTCGGGCACCATGGTGCCCACCACTGTTTTCCGCGGGTTTTCCACAGGCAGGAAGATGTGGGCGTTGGGCTCCTCTACGTCACAGTCGAGCAGCTGCACCGGACCGTCCACACTGGCCGCCAGGTTGGTGGCCACGGTGGTTTTGCCGGTACCGCCCTTGCCGCTGGCGATGGCGATTTTCATGGATCGTTCCTTCACGACGCTTGAACGGGGTTTGTGCCGACGGTGGCGCCGCCCGCGTCGGCCCGGGAGGGGCCCCGGCGGGGTGCCGCACGCTTGTGTCCGGACACCGGACTGTTTTGAGTATTATCTCATAACAGGCCTCAATATAAGCGCTGCCGCCGCCCTGTCAAGACCGTTTAAGAAAAAGATCCGGTCCGCCGGGAGCCCCAAAATAAGGCTTGCGAACGTCGACGGAAACTGGCATAAAATCAGGGTTTCCGCACCATCACTCACCACATTTTCATCCAAGGAGGACACCATGAAGGGGAAAAAGATCCTGCTGACCATTTTACTCGCCGCTGCCGTGGCGGGCCTTGTTTTCGCCCCCCAGGCCTTTGCTGAAAAACCGGTTAAGATCGGTTTCGTCTACATCATGTCTGGGCCTTTCTCCACCTACGGGCAGTTCGCCAAGAAGGGCGCCCTGCTGGCCATCGACGAGATCAACGCCGCCGGCGGGTTCCTGGGGCGCAAGGTGGAGGGCTATTTCGAGGACTCCACCGGCAAACCGGACGTGGCCATGCGCGCCATCCGCAAGCTGGTTTACCAGGAAAAGGTGGATTTTCTCGTCGGGCTGGACTCCTCCGGCGTGGCCAAGTCGGTGGTGCCGTCCATTCCGCAGATGAAGACCCCGCTGATCATCACCCATGCCGCCACCCCCGACGTGACCGGCTCGGTGTGCAACCGCTACGTCTTCCGCATCTCGCTGAACCTGGCCCAGAACGTTAAAACCGCGGCCCTGCTGGCCGCCCAGACCAAGGCCCAGAAGTGGACCACCATCGGGCCGGACTACGCCTTCGGCCACCAGTCCTGGGAGTATTTCCAGAAGTATCTCAAGCAGGTCAAACCCGACGCCACCTTCCTGCCCAAAGACAAGGTCGCCTTTCCGCCTTTCAAGACCACCGACTTCAGCGCCTACATCACCAAGGTCATGCAGTCCAAACCCGACGGCGTGCTGGTCTCCCTGTGGGGCGGCAATCTGATCGACTTCGTGCGCCAGGGCACGGAGATGGGCTTTTTCAAGGGTGACTTCACCGTGCTGGCCACCCTGGGCGCGGCCGTCGAGGTGCTCAGCGCCTTGGGCGACAAGATGCCCGAGGGTATCTGGGTGGGCACGCGCTACTGGTTTCTGGCGAACGACTCGGCGCGCAACAAGCAGTTCGTCAAGTCCTACTACGACCGCTACAAGAATTATCCCTCCTACAACGCCCACGGTGCCTACGGGGCGGTCTACACTTACAAGGCGGCCGTCGAGAAGGCCGGCAAGGTGGACCGCGAGGCGGTCATCGACGCGCTTTCCGGCCTGACCGTGGAACTGCCGGTGGGCAAGATCACCATCCGCCCCGAAGACCACCAGGCCGTCACCGACGCCTGCTGGGGCAAGACGGCGGCCGACAGCGCCTACCCCTTCCGCATCCTCAAGCCCTTCAAGATCTTCAAGGGTGCCGACATCACGCGGCCCGTGTCCGAAACCGGCTGCAAGATGAAATAGGAGGGGGAGGCCTCATTGGAATCGCTGGTCGTCAACTTGCTCAACGGCCTGAGCTGGGGCATGCTGCTGTTCATGATCTCCGTGGGACTGACCACGGTCTTCGGGGTGCTGGGGGTGCTCAACTTCGCCCACGGCTCTTTCTTCATGCTGGGCGCCTACCTCAGCATGCAGGTCATGCACGTGGTGCCCTCGTTCTGGGTGGGGCTGCTGGTGGGTCCCCTGCTGGTGGCCCTGCTGGGCCTGGTCATCGAAAAGTGGCTGCTGCGGCCGGTCTACGACCGCGACGTCTCTTTCCAGCTGCTGCTGACCTTTTCCATCCTGCTGGTGCTCGACGACGCCGTGCGCCTGATCTGGGGCTCGGGCTATCACGTGGTGGAAGCGCCGCCCCTGCTGGCCGGCGTGTTTCCGCTCTTCAGCCACTCCTACCCGGTCTACCGGCTGTTCCTGGTCATCGTGGGCCCCCTGGTGGGGCTGGCGCTGTGGTCGTTCTTCCGCTTCAGCCGCTGGGGCAAGGTGGTGCGTGCCGCGGCCCTGGACCGCGAGATGGCCGAGGGGGTCGGCATCCGGGTGCCGCTGCTCTTCACGCTGGTGTTCGCCCTGGGCAGCTGGCTGGCGGCCCTGGGCGGCGCCCTGGCCGCACCGCACCAGAGTCTGGCTCCCTCCATGGGCGAGCGCATCATTATCGAGAGCTTCATCGTGGTGGTCATCGGCGGCATGGGCAGTTTTCCGGGCGCCTTCGTGGGCGCCCTGGTCCTGGGGCTGTTTGAGTCCTTCGGGACCGTCTTTGCCGGACGCGCCCAGATGGCCCTGCCCTACATCCTGCTGGCGGCCGTGCTGCTCTTCCGGCCCACGGGCTTTTTCGGAAGGGAGGCCTGAAGGTCATGCGAACGACGCCATCGCTGCGCGCCGGACGACTGGGTTTCGGGGCGGCCCTGCTGCTCCTGCTGGTGCTGTGCCCCTTTCTGCTGCCCGTCTACTGGACCCTGATCCTCACCGAGATCCTGATCATGGCGCTGTTCGCCATGAGCTTCAACCTGCTGCTGGGCTACACCGGCCTGCTGTCCTTCGGCCAGGCCGGTATGTTCGGCGCCGGCGCCTACGCCGCCGCCCTGGCCATCCTCAAGGGCGGCCTGTCCCTGTGGCTGGCGCTGGCGGCCGGCGTGCTCACGGCCGCACTGGTGGCCCTGGTGATCGGGTATCTGTGCGTACGCCGCGACGAGATCTATTTCGCCATGATCACCCTGGGCTTCGGCATGATGCTCTACACCGTGGCCCACAACTGGATCGAACTGACCGGCGGCAGCGACGGCCTGCCCCTGGCGGCCGTGCCGCCGCTGACCTTCTTCGCGTGGGAGGTCTCGCTCTTCGACCCGCGCTGGATGTACCTCTTCGTGCTGGGCGTCACCCTGCTGGGAACGCTGGTGCTGTGGCGCGTGGTGCGCTCGCCCTTCGGCCTGCTGCTCACCGCCATTCGCGAAAACCGCGACCGCCTGGCCTTCGTGGGCGCCAGCGTGCGGAACATCCGCCTGGCGGCCTTCGTCATCTCCGGGGCCCTGAGCGGCCTGGCCGGCGCCCTCTTCTGCCTGTTCAACAACATGGCCACCCCGGACTTCATGCACTGGGGCTTTTCGGCCAAGCCGGTGCTGATGACCATCCTGGGGGGCGCCGGGGTCTTCCTGGGACCGGCCTTCGGGGCGGCCGTCTTTTTCGCCCTCGAACAGGCCACCATCCAGATCACCGAGAACTGGATGATCATCCTGGGCGCCGTGCTGATCCCGGTGGTCATCTTCTTTCCGCGCGGCATCCTGGGTACCATCCTGCACCGGCTCAACGCCGGCCGGGGGAAAAGCCGTGAGTGACGAACCGATTCTCAAGATCGATCACCTGGGCCACGCCTACGGCAAGTTCGAGGTCATCCGGGACATTTCGCTGGAAGTGCCCCGCGGCGTGCTGACGGCCCTCATCGGCCCCAACGGGGCAGGCAAGACCACCTTCTACAACGCCGTGTCGGGACGCTTCCGGCCCACCCGCGGCAGGGTCTATTTCGACGGCCGCGACATCACCGGCATGCCGGCCCACCGCATCGTGTCCCTGGGGCTGCTGCGCTCCTTTCAGATCACCAACATCTTTCCCAACCTGACGGTCATCGAAAACGTGCTGGTGCCTCTCGTGCTGCAGCACGGCCGCACCTATACCCTGTGGCGCGGCCTCGGCCGCGAAAAGGCCCTCTACCGGCAGGCCGAGGAGGTGCTGGACAAGATCGGCATCCTGGAAGACGCCCGGCGCCCGGCCTCCGAGCTGGCCTACGGCGACAAGCGCCTGGTCGAGATGGCCATCGTGCTGGCGCGGCGGCCCAAACTGGTCCTGCTCGACGAACCCACGGCCGGCATGAACCCCGAGGAGACCGAGCGCATGATCCGCCTGATCCGCGAACTGGCCGAGCGTTTCGGCACCACCATCTTCCTGACCGAACACGACATGAAGGTCGTCTTCTCGGTGGCTGCGCGCATCTTCGTGCTCCACCAGGGAGGGCTGCTGGCCGCAGGCGACCCGCAGACCATCCGCAACGACCCGCGCGTGCGGGAGGCCTACCTGGGAGGGGCCGCCGATGCTTGAGGTCCGGGACATCCACGTCTACTACGGCGACAGCTACATTCTGCAGGGCGTCAGCCTGACGGTGCGGCCGGGGGAGATCGTCTGCCTGCTGGGGCGCAACGGTGCCGGAAAAACCACCACCATGCGCGGCATCCTGGGGTACAACCCGCCGGCCGCGGGCGAGGTTCTCTTCGAAGGCCGACGCATCAGCGGCCGGCCGGTCTACGAGAATGTCTGCCGCGGCATCGGCTACGTGCCCGAAGACCGGCGCATCTTCTCGGACCTCAACGTTGAGGAGAACCTGGAAGTGGCTTCCCTGAAACCGCGTCCCGGCCTGGCCCCGTGGACCCTGGAGCGCATCTTCGACACCTTTCCGCTGCTGGCCCGCCTGCGCCGTCACAAGGGCGGCGCCCTGAGCGGCGGCGAGCAGCAGATGCTGGCCATCGCGCGCGCCCTGGCCGGCAATCCCCGGCTGCTGCTGCTCGACGAGCCCTGCGAGGGCCTGGCGCCGGTGATCGTGGAGAGCCTGGGCGGCATCATCCGCGGCCTCAGGGACGAGATTCCCGTGCTGATGACCGAGCAGAACGCCCATTTCGCCTTCGGCATCTCCGACCGCGGCTACGTCATCGACAAGGGGCGCGTGCGCTATGAGGGCCCCATCGCCGACCTGGCATCCAACCGCGAAATCCAGGATCGCTACCTGGCGGTGTGACCCGTGCCCCTGCCGTCGTCGCGGGCAAGACAGCGGTCTGCCGGGATCCGTTACCAGCGTTACCGGGCGTTTCCGGTAACGGAACGGAAAGCCCGACCGCCGTGACCGGCAGGCTCTCTCCCACGTTGAAGCGCGGCGACAGTGGGACGCGGCATCCCTTTTGTCTTGATAACCCCCTGATTTCATGATTCGGGGGAAATCACCCTGCGGACACGCAGCGGTGCACCGGGAGCTGTCCGCCCGAAAATCCGCCGTACGTATACGTGGCACAGTTCTTGTATTGACTATTGCGCTGGGCCAAAAGAGCAATCGACCAAGAGGAGGAAAAAACCATGTCCGAAAACATCGCGGAAGTCACCGACCTCACTTTCGAAAACGAGGTCCTCAAGTCCAAACAGCCCGTTCTGGTGGACTTCTGGGCGCCCTGGTGCGGCCCCTGCAAGGCCATCGGCCCCATGGTGGAGGAACTCGCCGCCGCCTACGGGGAACGCTTCAGGTTCTTCAAGTGCAACGTAGACGACAACCCCAACACGCCGGCCAATTTCGGCATCAAGGCCATCCCGACCCTGATCTTTTTCAACGGCGGCAAGGCCGTCGACCAGATCACGGGCATGGTGCCCAAGGCCCGCATGGAAGAGACCATCGAAAAAATCCTCTCCGGCGAGGACCTGGGGCCGCGCTTCCAGATGCAGTAGCACGCGGCGCCGGCCCTGCGGTATTGCATCCCGGCCAAATCGTCTTATATTGAGGGGGCGTCATTGAGGACGGCCCGACGGGGCCTTCGACGCAGACGTTGGAGGCCCCGAAGTTCAGGTGCCTCAGGGCACGGGAAGGAGACAAGCGAACATGGCAATGGGAAGATGCATCAATCATCCGGACCGCGAAACCAGTTACCGGTGCCAGAAACACGACATCTACATGTGCGAGGAATGCCTGGAGTGCCGTGACCCGGACCTGTACTGCAAGTACCGCGAGTCCTGTCCCGTCTGGTTTCTGACCAAAAAGAAGGGGCTCGACGACGAGCCGGCCAAGGAAGCGGCGGCCGCCGGCTGAAAATCGCCCTTGCGGCCCACCCGAAAAGGAAAGGGGGACGTCCCTGCGTCCCCTTTTCCTTTCCCGGCTGGACCGTGTCCGCGTCGGCCGGTCAGTTGCTGCCGCCGAAGGGCAGTTTCATTCCCTTGGGCAGTTTGAAGGGCAGTTTCATCTTCCCCTGGCCGCTGTCCGGCTGCCCGCCGGACGGCATTTCCATCCCCTCCATGCTCATGAACAGTGCGCCCATGTCGTTGCCGACCTTTTTGTAACCGGGAGGGATCTCGAACAACCTGGCCGGCGGCTTGCCCTTCTTGATGTTGCGCAGTTCCGTCACCGTGCCGTCGTCGGAACGGGTTCGAATGGGAATCCCGAAGGCATCCGACACCCAGATCGTCTGCGTGGTGGTCATCTTCATGCCCATGACTTCCATCTGTCGGGTGACCTGCTTTTTCACACAGCGGTAGCCGTTGACGGTTTCCTTTCCCAAGACCTCGGCATTTTCGGACTGAACGGCGCCTTTGGCCGCCTGCTCCCATTTCTCTTCATCCAGCGGCATCTGAATGTAGGTTTTCTTGGCAGGGTCGAGGGCCCACAGCTCTTTCTTGTCGCGCCGGTAGATGATCACCATCTTTTTTTGCCGCCCCATGGGCTGATCCGAACGCATCCTGTCGGGGGCCATGTAGATTTTCCCCTGGAACTTGACCCTTCCGCCGGCATCCATCACCACCTGGTCGGCCGTGAAGGAATCGATCACGGCGCCCACGGCGCCGGCGGCGCACATCAGTACGGCCGCGATCACCACCATCCCCGACTGCCAAACACGCTTTGATGCGAAACGCTTCATTCTCTCCCCCTTTCTGCTTTCACCCGGCCATTTCCCGCGCGCCAACCGGCGGGATCCGCTGTGCCGGGCACCGGAAAGCTCTCCGTTCATTAAGAATGGCGACGGCTGAAAGTCAATCAAAAAAAGCACGTCAGCCGCTTTTCGGCTGGGGCGGCTGTGCCGAAACACGGCCCCGTTCCCTGGCGGGGCGGTCCTTTTCGGAGAAATCGAAATCCCAGACGAGGGGGGCGTGGTCCGAGAGCTGAATGCGGGGCACTTCGAAAGACACCGTTTGCAGCTCGGGGGAGTGAAAAATGTAGTCCAGCTGGCGACGCGGGGCGCGGCTGGGGTGGGAAGGCCGGCCTTCGCCGTTGGCGCTGACCAGGCCGGTGGCGGCCAGGAAGAGCTGCAGTTCGCGGTCCCCCCAGAACACGTTGAAATCACCGGCCACAATCTTCGGTTTGTCGGTCTTGCGGATCATGTTGTACAGGTCCTGGAGCTGATGCTGGCGGTGGCGGAATTTCAGGGAGAGGTGCACCAGGAAAACGGTCACATCCTCCAGCTCGGCCTCGATTACCAGCCGCTTGACCCCCTCACGGAAGTAGTGGAATTTCTGGGAGACGATGGGCAGCCGTGTCAGGATGGCGTTGCCCTGCTTGTTGAGCAGCGGGACCCTACGGGTCATGGAAGTGACGGCGTACTTGGACTGGTAGATGTGTTTGAGCTGCAGTTCCCAGGCGATGGACTCGGCCTGGTTGTTCTTTTCGGACCGGAACGACCCGCTGTCGACCTCGATCAGTCCGATGATGTCCGGGTCTATGGAGCGGATGAAGTCGACGATGTGCTTCAGGTTCTGGCTGGTATTCTTGATGTAGCCGCTGTAAGGAACGGGCAGGTGAAAACGTCTCCCGATGCCGGCGGCATAGCGTATGTTGTAGAGCAGAAATCGCATCTCATCACCGAGGTTATTCCGGCCTATTCATAATGCGGATCGCCGCAAATGTAAAGGCTCTCGACAGTCCCCGGGCCGCAACGCCCGTTTCCGGGTTTGCTTTGACAAGCACGACATTCTGGCCTAAAATACGGTCTCACGAACAGACGCGAAACGGGTTTCCCGCCACCGACGGGAACCGCACACCCAAAAGCGGAGCGCAACACGCATGGGCGAGGTTGTCGATCTGAAAACATACAGGGCGCAGGCCTTCGAAAAAAAGGCGTTCGGGGCCTGGCGCCATCGCTTCGGCATCGCTTTCGACCAGACCACCGGCACACAGGACCTGCCCGACGAGGTCCTGATGGCACTGGCGACGCCCGGTGACGAGAGCACGACCGCATTTTACCAGCTGATCATGGGGGTCCTGGGGATGGGGGCCGAGAACGGGTTCCAGACCCTGGACACCGAGGAAAAAATGGCCATTGTGGACATCCACCTCTTCCTGGCCGACCAGGTGCGCTTTGAAATGCTCTACCGGCTGGGATGGATACGCGACTTCGCCTGCCGGGAAATTCCCTTCCTGGACATGGTGTCCGGCTTTGCGCGCTACAAAACGGCATGTCGACACCAGCCGCCGGAGCTGGCCGACTCTCACCCGGGGCATACCGAGTTCCGGCGACTGATTCCCAAGGACCGCTCGTCCTACATCCGGCGGCTGCTGCCGGAAGCTCTGGACGCCTTCAAACAGAAGATTTCCTGAATCCGCGGCAGGCGTCGGCCGCCGGCGTTGCAACGCCCCGCCGAGATGCATGCGAAACGGCGGGAAATCGATCCGGAGAATCCGCAGATGAACGACATACCCAAGGTGGTCCTGATCACGGGGGCTTCCCGCGGCATGGGCGCCGCAACGGCCCGATGGCTCGGCGCAGCGGGCTGCCGCCTGGCGCTGGCGGCGCGTTCCGCAGAGACGCTGGAGACCTTGGCGCAGACGGTCGGAGATGCCGGCGGTGCCCTCGCCCTGCCCCTGGATGTCGCCGATGCCGATCAATGCCGACGGGCCGTGTACAGAACCCTGGAAGTCTTCAGCCGCCTGGATGCGCTGGTCAACAACGCCGGCCTGGCCGAACCCATCGCCCGCGTGGCCGCCGCCGATGTCGAACAGTGGACGTACAACATCCGCGTCAACCTGATGGGTCCTTTCTACCTGGCCCACGCCTGCCTGCCCGCCCTGCGCAGCAGCCGGGGCCGGGTGATCAACGTCAGCAGCGGTGCCGCCCACAGCGCCATCGTGGGCTGGAGTGCTTACTGCGCTGCCAAGGCGGGCCTGACCCACTTCACCCGCGTGCTGGCCGTGGAAGAGCCCGAAGTGACCTGCCTCGCCCTGCGCCCCGGCGTGGTTGACACCGACATGCAGGCCGCCATACGTGAACGGGGCGCCGACGCCATGGAGGCGGACAAGTGGGCTTACTTCCAGCGGCTGAAATCCGAAAACCGCTTAGAGCCGCCGGAGATCCCGGCACGCGCCATCGCCTGGCTGGCTCTCCACGCCCCGCGCTCCTGGTCCGGTGAATTCGTGGAATACGATGACCCGCGCATCGCATCGGCCGCCGCCGAGACTTTCGGGGACCCCTGAGCGGCCCCCGGCTACCGCCGGCTCCAAGGCGGAGGCTCCCGCCAGTCTTTCCAGTCACGGGACATGGACAGGTCCTTTTTCGCGCCCGGATCGCCCTGCGGGACGGCGGCACATGAGGCGCTGATGGCCACCAGCAGGATCATAACGATCATCTTGAGTCTGGCCACGGGTCTTCCCCCCCTCTTTCTTGGGTCCTGGTGATTTCAAATCTTTGGAAAGGTTCGATCGACAATTGTTTCTGTGGACTCCGAGTCGTTCCGCTCCAATCGGTACCCCCCACGGGCCTTCCGATTCCAGCGCATCCACGGCGCCACAGGCAGCTGGGTACCGTGTACGACGGCCCGACGCCATTGGGCCTGTGGGGCGGCAAACGCAAAGATCGCTCTAACCGGATCCTAGCATAGGCGCTGTCGGCGCGTTGTCAAACCCGCTGCGACCGCGGGCGGGTTCCCGGGAGCTTTCGAGGCGCGCGACACGGCCGTTTCACATCCCGGCGCTGCGACCGAAGATAATTCTTGCACCCCCCTCGTGCGGTGATATTATGTCGTACCGGCCGCCATGGACAGGTGGCGGCATCTTCCGTGGGATAGGGGTGCGCAAGCCGTCGGCGCAGTCGCTGTTATTCACTTATTGAAGGACGTCCCCCATGATCGAAAAAGGACAAAAAATCCACACGCGCCGCATCGATATCGCCACTTACGAAGGTGGTCCCGATTCGGTGGTAGTCGAGGGCATACTGCGGGACGAGCGCCTGTTTCGTTCCTACCCGCTCACCGGCGAGGTGCTGGAACCCGGCACCGTGCACCACATGATCATCCGCATGGAGGTACGCGGCCCCCAGCTGACCATTGTGGACATCGAGGTGGAGATGCCCACCACGCCCCATGAACTCTGTGTCCAGGTCAGGGAGTGCCTCGCGCCGATCAAGGGGTTGTCTATCGTGGCCGGCTTCACGGCCCGCCTGAAGCAAATCGCCGGCGGCCCCCGGGGCTGCACGCACCTGGTATCGCTGCTGACGGCCATGGCGCCGGCGGCCGTGCAGGGCAGCTGGAGCGCCATGACCCGCAAACCGGTAAGATCGAGGGAACATCTTCCCATGGTCATCAAGCGAGTGGAGAACACCTGCTGGCTGTGGCGCGAGGACGGACCGCTGATCGAAAAGCTCAAAAATCTGCAATGAGGAAAGGCGCTCCCCGTGGCCCGTCGATACCTGGAACTGTTCCAACGGCTCATCCGCCTGAAAACCACCCACAAACCGGAAGACCTGGCCGAGCACGACCGCTGCCGTGACCTCCTGATCACCGAAGCCGGAAAACGCGGGATGAAAACCCGCATCATCCCTTCGGCACCTTACCCTTCGCTGCTGGCGGGGCTTGACGTGGAGAACCTGAACCCGACCCTGATGCTCTCCGCCCACATGGACGTGGTGCAGGCCCCCGATGAGCAGTTCGAGCCGCGCATGGAGGGCTCCTGCATGCTGGGAAGGGGAACCAGCGACATGAAGTTCGCGGCTCCCGTGTTTTTCGAGGTATGGGACCGGATGGAAAGCGGCCGTGAGAAGATACTGCTGGTCTTCACTTTCGACGAGGAAATCGGCGGCAACCAAGGCATCCGCTACCTGCTCGACGAGGTGGGACTCAGGCCCGAGGTGTGCTTTCTGCCGGACGGCGGGGACAACTTCCAGATCGAGGCCGAGGAAAAGGGGGTCGTGCTGTTTCACGTCAAGACCGACGGCAAGTCCGCCCACGGGTCGCGCCCCTGGCTGGGCGAAAACGCCCTGGACAAGATGCTGGCCATCTACGCGGACCTGCGAAAGGCTTTTCCATTCATCGATTCACCCGAGCAGTGGACCGAGACCCTGAACTTCGGCCGCATCGCGGCCGGCGACGCGGCCAACAAGGTACCGGACCGCTGCGAGGCCAGCTTCGATCTGCGCTTCACCGAGCGCCAGACGGCCGATGAAGTCATGGACCACCTCAGGAGAATCGTCGGCGACCGCGGCGAGTTCGTCCCCCAGGTGGTGGGGGACAACTTCTACCTGGACATGTCGCTGTGGTGCAGCCGCCTGTTCCAGGAAGCCGCCGAGCGTCACCTGTCGCACCCCATGCCCATCTATCGCAGCGAAGGCGCCTCGGATGCGCGCTTTTTTACCCGGCACAAAATTCCGGTGATCATCTCCAAGCCCGTGTGCGCCGGGCACCACTCGGACCACGAGTGGGTCGACCTGGACAGCATGAAGACCTACACCGACATTCTCTGCGATTTTGCCGGCAGGGTGACCGAAACACAGCGGTAGGCCGCCGCGCGGACCATCCGAAAGCCACCCGCCATCAAAGAGCCGGACCTGGCCTTTGACATACCGGCCCAGGGCGCCAACTCGAATAGGGGGACAGAACCGGTATTCGACCTTTATCGACCCGCCTGCGGTTTGACTTCAATGCGGGGAGACTTGGCATGTGAAACACGCCCGGCAAGGGCTCTTGATTCATTCCAGGAAGGGAAACGATCCCCATGCCCGAAAAGAAACATCCCCGGCGCGGTGCCGCCGCCCTGCTGGTTCTCGCGATACTGCTCTTCACGTCCGCCGGCTGCGCGCTGAAAACCGGCGCTCCCGTATTTCCGCGCCTGGAGCCGGATTACAACGCCAAGCGCCCCCTCGAGTTCAGCCCCTTCGCGGCCGAACTCGACACCTTTTCCCCCCGGCGTGTGGCGGCCCTGGACGCCGTGCTCATCGGAAAATCCATCCCCCAAATCCAGCGGCTGCTGCGGACCGGGCGACTGACTTCCGTGGAACTGACGCTCTGGTACCTGGATCGCATCCGCCGCTACGACGTGGACCGCCTCAATTCGGTGCTGGAGCTCAACCCCGAGGCCCTGGTCATCGCGGCCCGGCGCGACGCCGAGCGCAGGCGCGGCCGGGCCGGCGGGCCCATGTTCGGCATCCCGGTGCTGCTCAAGGACAACATCGCCACCCACGACCGCATGCACACCACGGCCGGGGCCTACGCCATGAAGCACTGGCGACCCGCCCGGGACGCCTTCCTGGTCCGGCAGCTGCGCCGCGCCGGTGCCGTCATCCTGGGCAAGGCCAACCTGTCGGAGTGGGCCAACTACATGGATCCCGCCATGCCCAGCGGGTTCAGCGATCTCGGCGGCCAGACCCGCAACCCCTACGGCCCCTACGAGGTGTGGGGCTCTTCCAGCGGTTCGGCCGTGGCCGCGGCCGCCGGCCTGGCCGCCGTGACGGTGGGCACCGAGACCATGGGGTCGCTCATCATGCCGGCGGACATCAACGGCGTGGTGGCCATCAAGACCAGCCGGGGGCTGGTCAGCCGCGACAACATCATCCCGCTGATCGACTGGATGGACGTGCCCGGCCCCATGGCGCGCTCGGTCACCGACGCGGCCGTCCTGCTGACCGCCATGACCGGGACGGATCGCAACGACAGCGCCACCCTTGAGGCAGCGTCGCTGGCCGGCACGGATTTCACCCGTTTCCTCGACCTGGAAAGGGCCCGCAAACTGCGGGTCGGAATCGCCGTCCACGGCGAAAAAGACGTCGCCGCCTTCCTCGAAGGCAGCCACCTGCCGGAAAAGGACGCCGCCGCCGTGCGGGCCACCCTGGCGGCCTACACCCGCAAGGCGCGCCGGGCCGGGTCGGTCTTCCGCCGCGCCGGCATCGCGCTCGTCGAGGTGGCCGGCCGGGAGCTTCCGCCGAAGGCGCCCATCGACGTGCTGCTGCAGGCCGGCTTCAAGGATTCCCTGAACCGCTTCCTGTCACAGCCGCAACGCCGCCCGCCCGTGGATTCGCTGGCCCGGGTGATCGCCGTAAACGACGCGGACCCGCACAACCGCGCCCCATACGGCCAGCGCTACCTGGTGGCCTCCCGTGACACCCGCATCACCCCGGCGCAGTACGCCAAACTGCGGGATCTCGTTCACAGGGGCTTCCGAAGCATGCTGCACGAAGTGTTTGCGAAACACGGCATCGACGTGCTGGTCACCTACCGGCAGTCCTACGCCCCGGCGGGCCTTCCGGCCATCACCGTTCCCGCCGGTTACGACGACCACGGGCAGCCCTTCGGCGTCACCATGATCGCCGATTTCCTCGGCGAGCCGAAACTGATCACCGCCGCCTACGCCTACGAGCATTTCACCCGCGCCCGGCGCGAACCGGATCTTCCCGCGACCCTGCAGGCCATTGAACGCCGCATGGCGGAAAAATAACACGCCGGTCTAAGACACCACCCCCGCCATCGTGCATGCCGGGTTACACGAAGACGGCAATCTCTTCCAGCGCCTTCTTTTCCAGCAATGGAACGCGCGCATTTTCGGCGGGATACCCGGTCACCAGGATCATGAACGCCTTTTCGTTTTCCGGCCTCGACAGCATCGGGTTGAGAAACCGCATGTTGGCCGGCGTGTAGGTCAGCGAGACCAGCCCGGCATGGTGCAGGGCCGTAATCAGCATGCCCGTGGCGATACCCACGGACTCCAGCACGTAGTAGTGCTTCTGTTTGCCCCCGTCCGGCAAAAGGCCGTAGCGCCGGGAGAAAATCACGATCAGATACGGCGCCTTTTCCAGAAAAGGCTTGCGGGGCACCGTTCCCAGGTGCTTGAGGTCCTTCACCCACCCCTGGGTCGCCTCTTTACTGTAAAACGCTTTTTCGACTTTCTCGGCCTCCCGGCGAATCCGTTTCTTCACCGCGGGATCGGACACCACGACGAAGGTCCACGGCTGCTGGTTGGCCCCGCTGGGCGCCGTCCCGGCTGCACGCAAGCAGTTTTCGATGACATCGCGATCGACCGGCTCGTCGGAAAAATCCCTCACCGTACGCCGGCGGGCCATCTCCGCGTAAAACGCCGATGCCCGTTTCTTCATTTCCGCGGCCGCCAACCTGCGGTAACCCGTCAGCGCTCCAAAATCCATCTTTTCCATTTTACCTCCTCTTGTCACACAACAATTTGAAAAATGTGTCGGCGGATTCAATCTCCCCTTCAATCGAACCGGCAATCAACTGAACGGCATTCTCGATGAATTCATGTCTGACGGTTTCGCCACTCTCGCCCTGGACTGATCGGACTCACGACTTTCTGTTTGAGTTGCTCCCGGCACGATGCCCGTTTCCCCGTTCCAAAACACTTTGTCGCGTACCGTTGGTCACGCAGGGTTCGCCGGCCTGTCGGCACCATGGTAGACCTCTTTTCGGCTTCCCTGTAAAGATCGGAAATGTTATTGTCAGGAAACGGACAATATAGCCGTTCACCCATCGATCCTGCGATTCCTTTGTGCAACGTATGTCCAAGGCTCCTGAAAAAATCCTCAATACGGTCTTCGGATACGATGGCTTCCTCGAAAACCAGCGGGAAATCATCGAAACCGTTCTGGAAGGCAAAGACGTTTTCGCCCTGATGCCCACGGGCGGCGGCAAGTCCCTGTGCTACCAGATTCCCGCCATGCTGGCGCCCGGGATCGCCATTGTGGTCTCACCGCTCATCGCCCTGATGGAAGACCAGGTCAAGGGCCTGCGGCAATACGGGGTGCGGGCGGCCTACCTCAACTCTTCCCTGTCCTTCGACGAGGCGCAGGATGTCCGGCGCCGGGCCGTCGAGGGCGGGCTGGACATTCTCTACGTGGCGCCGGAGAGACTGCTCACCGACAACTTTCGCCATTTCCTGGGCAACATCCACCCGAGGCTCTTCGCCATCGACGAAGCGCACTGCGTGTCCCAGTGGGGCCACGATTTCCGGCCGGAATACCTGCGCATCACCGAGGTGACCCGCATGTTTCCGGACACCCCCAGGATGGCGCTGACGGCCACGGCCGACGCCATCACCCGCGGGGACATCCTGGAAAAGCTCGACCTGCGGCGGGCCGAAGTGTTCATCAGCAGCCTGGACCGGCCCAACATCCGTTACCGCGTACAGCCCAAACGTGGTGAAAAACGGCAGCTGCTGCGCTTTATCCGGGACGAACACCCGCAGGGCTCGGGCATCGTCTACGTGCGCACCCGCAAGCGATCGGAGGGCATCGCCGCCTGGCTGGCACAGAACGGGATCGCAGCCCTGCCCTATCACGCCGGGCTGCCGGCCGAAGAGCGCTTTGAAAACCAGCGGCGTTTCCAGGAAGAGGACACGCTGGTCATCGTGGCCACCATCGCCTTCGGCATGGGCATCGACAAGCCCGAGGTCCGTTTCGTGGCGCACCTGGACCTTCCGGCCAACATGGAAGCCTACTACCAGGAAACCGGGCGCGCCGGCCGCGACGGCAAGCCGGCGGACGCCTGGATGCTGTACTCCTTCGGCGATGTGAGCGCCCTGCGACAGCTTTTCGAGCTGTCGGAGGGCGGAGACGAGTTCAAGGACATCCGCCGCAAGAAACTCGATGCGCTGCTGGGATACTGCGAATCGGCGGTCTGCCGCCGGAAACTGCTCCTCAACTATTTTGACGAAGACCACGACGGACGATGCGGCAACTGCGACAACTGCCTGACCCCGGCCGAGGTGTGGGACGGCACGGTGGCCGCCCAGAAGGCCCTGTCGTGCGTGTACCGGACCGGCCAGCGTTTCGGGGTCCGCCACCTGGCCGATGTGCTCACCGGAAAGGCGACCGCCAAAATCCAGAAATGGGGTCACGACCGCATCAGGACCTTCGGTGTCGGCAGTGAACTGGATGCCAGCGCCTGGCAGTCGGTCTATCGTCAACTGCTCTCGGCCGGGCTTCTCTCGGTGGAGCCGGGCCGCATTTCCAGCGTCCGCCTGACCGACGCCAGCTGGCCGGTGCTGAAGGGTGAGCAGACGGTTTTTTTCAGGAAAGACCTGGCACAGCCGAAGGCGGCAAAAGACCGCCGCCCGTCGAAACCGGCCGACCCCGGCCCCGAAACCGAAGAAAGCCGGGCGCTTTTCGAATCCCTGCGGAACCTGAGACTCGAAATCGCGCGGCGCCTGCAGGTTCCCCCCTATGTCATCTTTCACGACAAATCCCTGAAGGAAATGGCGCTGGCCAGGCCGGCCACCGATTCGGAATTCGCGTGCATCACGGGGGTCGGTGCAACCAAAACCCGGCGCTACAGCGCGGTGTTTCTGGCCTGCGTCCGCGGCGAGGAAATCGACCTCTCCCGGTATCCCGAAATCGAGGAAAAAACCGCGGCGGAAGAACCCGGCGAATCCGCTTCATCGAAATAGAAAGAACGCGGGGGCGGAGGGACACGATTTTCGAATTGGAGGCAACAAAGGGGCCGTTCGAAACGAACCGACCCCTTTTCTTCAAGCCCGGATTTTGCATCGTGATTTGCACTTGTCCAATAAAAAGCCCCCTTTTATCCGGACCAACGACGCGCTCTTTATCACCGGGCTGATCGCCTGTAACCTGCTCAACTGCATCCGCCGGATCGCACTGCCCGGGACATACCGGAGCGCCCGGATCAATGTGCATGCTTATATGTAAGGATGTATCTTTGACCGTACACAATCCCAAAAATATGGAAAAAAATCAGGGGAAACAGGATAAGTGTGCGAAAAGCCCCCAATCACACCCAAAATGGTCAGAAACCAGGGCCGAACCCGTCTGCGACACCGATGATCCCGCCATAACCGGCATCCCCCTCCAGCAGGACATTGCCCCACCCCGACCGGCGAAAGAAAGGCCGCACTACGGGGCAGACTGTTTCCAGAACGCCATTCACACCAGTTGCGAAAGCAGGGTTAGGGCCGGAACGTTGACCGGATAAGGTATGGTAAAGCAGTCGACTTTTGCAAACGGCGCATCAACAATGACCTGGAAGGCATGGTCGGCGCCGGTTGCCTGCTGAAAATATTCAAGGTGAGGGCTGAGACGGCCGTTCGAGCTCTTGACCTCCACCAGGAACCATGGTCGGCCGTCCCGGGTGATCAGGAAATCTACTTCGCGCTTTTCCCTGGTTCGCAAGAAAAACAGCCCGAAATCGCCACTTCCCGTGTCTGTCCAGTATTGCACCGCCTTGAGCAAGTGTGAGGCGACCATGTTTTCATTGTGCGCACCCTGATCGTCGACCATGGACCAGTCCCAAAGGTAATACTTTGGTTCCTTGCGCAACGAGCGAGAGATGTTGGTATGCCAGGGACGCACGGAGAAACAGTAATAAAGGCTTTCAAGGATAGAGACCCATCGTCGGATCGAATCTTCCGAGGCCCGTACCTTGCGGGCAAGTGAGGCATAGCTTGTGAGTTGCCCGGCCTGTTGCCGGATATATTCGGCGAGGAGCTCCACCTGGCCTATCTCCTGTATCCGGGCAATATCATGGATGTCTTCCCGGAAAACCTGTGCCAAACGGGTCCTGTTCCATCGATTGGAAAACCGCCGGTTTGCCCTGAGAAAGGGCTGGGGAAAACCGCCAAAGGTGCGCAATCTCTGCCATTGCCGCTCTTCCAGTTGCCGCGGCGGATGGATTGTCGAGTTTGTATCCGATCCGAGCAGCTCTGCGACACTGAGCGGATGCATCCGGTAAAGAAAATATCGGCCCATCAGGGAATCTCCACCTTTGCGGTAGATGTCGAGCCGGGCGCTACCGGTGAGGATGATCCGCATGTCGGCAGAGACACCGTGCGTGTCGTAAAACCCCTTGATAAAAGTCTTCCAGTGCGGATACTTGTGAATCTCGTCAAAGACAACAACCGGCGATTGCCGCAGCCCGATATATTCCGTGACTTTGGCCGGACCGGACAGGATCATCTGGCGGTGGTCTGCGTTATCCCAATTCAGGTACACCGGATTGTCCTGGAAAAATCGGGCCACAGTCGTCTTGCCAACCTGGCGGGGGCCCTCCAGGAAAGCCATTTCCCGGCCGTCACGGAAATGGTTCGTCAGGCAATCTGTGTAAATTCTCGGCAACAGATCCATGGTGCCCATATAGCATACAATCTTGACTTTTCCAAGGTAAATCGTGGAATTGTCGTGACAATTCCACGATCTTTCCAGGAAATGTCAGCAGGGGCGCTCAATCACCGGGCCCCCGGTGCAAGGTGGCGTCCTCGTCACCCCAGTCCTCTTCGGTGTAGAACATGCCTTTTCGCCCCGGCACCTTGCGCCTGGGACCGGCGTGATAAATCGGAAAGGATCAACTTGAGCTGATACGGCCCCATGGTCCGGCCTCCTGTCGAAGCGGTTGTCGGAACAGATGTCAAGTGACACGAGTTTTCCGATCTTAGGGGACGCGAGTTTTTACGAACCTGTCCCTGGTTAACGTTTGGGCTCCTGTGTTCGCCGGAGTTGCCTCGGCCGAGGCCCCCCATCCTGGGGCCCGCCCCGGGGGATCAGGGTTGAAAGCAAAGTCCCAGAGTTTCAGTACGGCATCACTGGCTATCCGGTTCGAATAAAACCTGGCGATGTCTGCTGGGTCCAGGTTTGCGTCCTGCTCGAAAAGGTCAATGATCTCGGTTCGATAATGTGCTTTCTCACACATTACCATGTCCGGTGCCCCCGCGAATGTCAATCGTTTTAGGCGTTCAAATGAAAAGGGGTGATATGATCCCTTCCGTGCTCCTAATAGCATAAAAAGTGGGGATAAGGTGGGAGTAAACGCTTGCACACAAAAAAAGCCCTCACACCATTAGCGGCGTAAGGGCTTGTTTTTAATGGTGCGCCCGGCAGGATTCGAACCTGCGGCCTACGGATTCGTAGTCCGGCGCTCTATCCGGGCTGAGCTACGGGCGCTTGGATGATTTGGGCCCTTCATAGGGCAAAGCGGCGGCAATGTCAACGGTAAGTTGAATTAAATGTTGAATGCGAAGCGGTTTTAACATAATGCTGTTTTCGTGGCATCGGCGCACTGGAAATACATGCGGCTGGCCCTGCAGGAGGCCGAAAAAGGTGGACAGGCGGGGGAAGTTCCGGTAGGAGCGGTGCTCGTCGATGCCGCCGGAAAAGTGCTGGCCAGTACACACAATCAGACCATCGGCCTCACCGACCCGTGCGCCCATGCCGAAATCCTGGCCCTGCGGGCCGGTGCACACGCCATCGGCAATTACCGGCTGGTGGGCACCACGCTTTACGTCACCATCGAACCCTGCCTGATGTGCATGGGAGCGCTGATTCACGCCCGGGTGGCGCACCTGGTTTTCGGGGCACCCGACCCCCGCTGGGGAGGGGCCGGGTCGCTTTACGACTTTTCCGGGGACGAACGTCTGAACCACCGTGTGCAGGTCACCGGCGGCATCGGAGAAGACGAGGCACGGCAACTGATACAGGATTTTTTTCGGCGCAGGCGCAGGCAGCGATAGAACGCAACCACACTCAATCCAAGGAGCATTTCGTGGCAAATCTGGTCGTCGTAGGTACCCAGTGGGGGGATGAGGGCAAAGGCAAAATCGTCGATCTGCTGGCGGAAAACGCGGACGGCGTGGTCCGCTTCCAGGGCGGCAACAACGCCGGCCACACGCTGGTGGTCAAGGGCAAACAGATCATCTGTCACCTGATTCCATCGGGCATCCTGCAGGGCAAGACCTGTTTTATCGGAAACGGCCTGGTGGTGGACCCGGGAGTGCTCATCGAAGAGATGGATTACCTGGCGGAAAACGGTGTCGACACCGGCCCTGAAAGATTGCGCATCAGCGAAAAGGCCCACGTGATCATGCCTTACCACCGCCAGATCGACCATGCCCGCGAGCGAAAGAAAGGCGAGGGCAAGATCGGCACCACCGGGCGCGGTATCGGCCCGTGTTACGAGGACAAGGCCACCCGCAGGGGCATCCGCTTCGTCGAGCTCATCGACCCGGATCTGTTCGCCCGCCGCGTAAAGGAAATCATGGAGGAAAAGAACTTTTACCTCAGGAATTATCTCGATGACCAAGAGATGGACCCCCGCGTCATCATCGACGAGTACAGCGCCTACGCCCGTCGCCTGGCGCCGCACGTCACGGACGTGTCCGTCGAACTGGCCGAGGCCATGCGGGACGGCAGGCAGCTGCTCTTCGAAGGCGCCCAGGGAACGCACCTGGACATCGACCACGGCACCTACCCCTTCGTGACTTCCTCCAGCACGGTGGCCGGCAACGCCTGCTGCGGCGCCGGGGTCGGACCGGGCGCCATCAGCGACGTGCTGGGCATCGTCAAGGCTTACACCACCCGGGTGGGCCGCGGCCCCTTCCCCACCGAGCTGTTCGACGAGGTGGGCGACCGCATCCAGGAAAAAGGCGCCGAGTTCGGGGCCACCACCGGCCGCCGCCGCTGCGGCTGGCTGGACACGGTGCTGCTGCGCAACGCCGTCCGCCTCAACGGCCTCACCGGACTGGCCATCACCAAGCTGGACGTGCTGGGCGGCCTGGAGGAAATCAAGGTGTGCACGGCCTATGAACTCAAGGGCCGGCAGATCGACCGTTTCCCAGCCAACCTGGACGAGCTGGCCGCCTGCCGCCCGGTGTACGAATCCCTGCCTGGCTGGCGGGAAGACATCTCCGGCATCCGCCGCATGGATGATTTCCCGGCCGCCGTGCGCGACTACCTGTCGTGCATCGAAGACCTGCTCCGGACGCCCATCGACATCATCTCGGTGGGACCGGGGCGCGAGGAGACCATCGTGCTGCGGAACCCGCTGGCCTGACGGCTGTTTTTCGCCGGAGCTCACCGTTTTCTATTGACAAACGGCCGCCGGCATCTTAACTTTAGCCCCGCTCGGGAAGTGGCTCAGTCTGGTAGAGCACAGCGTTCGGGACGCTGGGGTCGCTGGTTCAAATCCAGTCTTCCCGACCACAATAAAAACAAACACTTAGGCCGATTCGAAAGAGTCGGCCTAAGTG
>CAYZCL010000019.1:0-1928 GCA_964476595.1 uncultured Desulfobacteraceae bacterium | reverse complement strand
CTTGCCGTCGCGCGTGATGGTGTTGATGAAACGCACGTCACGGATGCCGGCGGGCTTTTCCTGCAGCTTGGCCTTGGCCTCGGTGCCCGGCTTTTCCGGGCCGCCGGTGACCATGCGTTTCACCTCGGTGCCGGTGATCTGCACCACCTTGGTATGCGGCAGGGTGTAACACAGCACCCCGGCCAGCGCCAGCACGATGAGTGCTAGCAGGATGTACTTGATGGTTCTCAGCACTTTCATGGGTATTGCGTCTCCGGTGTGGTTTTCGGGTTGCCTCCCTTTTCTAATGCAATCGTCGGCCGCTTGCAAGGGAATAGTCGCGCGGCCGCCATACTACGGGAAACGGTTGTGTTTTAGAACGTCCCGGCGTACAATGACAACACCCTGAAGAAAGCCGTACCGCACCGATTCCCAAAGACCTGAAGACAAAAGGTATACCAATGCCGACCACCGACGCCGATAAGCCGTGCGATTTCACCATCTACGGCGTGCTCGGGGACCTCTCCCGCCGCATGCTGATGCCCTCGCTCTACCAGCTGGAGCGGGCCGGCCGGCTGCACCCCGACACCCGCATCATCGGGGTGGCGCGGCACGAACTGAGCCGCGCGGATTTCCAGGACCGCATGCGGGAGGCCCTGGAAACTTTTGTCGGCGAACCCCTCGACGCCGAAACGACAAAGCGCCTGACGGACCGCCTGCATTACGTACTCATCGACCTGCAGGTGCCGGACCAGTACAGCCGGCTGGCCGAGATCGTGGACCAGCAGCGGCGGGTGCTGGTCAACTACTTTTCGGTGGCCGCCTTCCTGTTCGACGACATCTGCCGGGGCCTGGAGCAGGCCGGCCTCGTCACCCCGGAGACCCGTGTGGTGCTGGAAAAACCCATCGGGCGGGACCTGGCCTCGTCGCGGGAGATCAACGACATCGTGGCGCGCGTGTTCGCCGAGGAGCAGGTCTACCGCATCGACCACTACCTGGGCAAGGAAACCGTGATGAACCTCATCGCGCTGCGTTTCGCCAACTCCATCTTCACCACCAACTGGGACCACAACACCATCGACCACGTGCAGATCACCGTGGCCGAGGAGGTGGGCATCGAGGGCCGCTGGGGGTACTTCGACAAGGCCGGCCAGCTGCGCGATATGGTGCAGAACCACCTCATGCAGATCCTGACCCTGGTGGCCATGGAACCGCCGGTCAACCTGCAGGCCGACAGCCTGCGCAACGAAAAGCTCAAGGTGCTCAAGGCGCTGCGGCCCATCACGCTGGACAACCTGGACGAAAAGGTGGTGCGCGGACAGTACGGCGCGGGCTTCATCAAAGGCCGGCCCGTGCGCGGGTACCTGGAGGAGGAAGGCGGCAACCCCAACTCCACCACCGATACCTTCGTGGCCATCCGCGTAGACATCGACAACTGGCGCTGGGCCGACGTGCCGTTCTACCTGCGCACCGGAAAGGCCATGGCCACCAAGCGCTCCGAGGTGGTCATCATCTTCAAGCGCCTGCCCCACAACATCTTCGCGGCATCCTACCGCAAACTGCCGCCCAACAAGCTGATCATCCGGCTGCAGCCCGACGAGGGCGTGGAGGTCGAGATGCTCAACAAGATCCCGGGCATCGGCGAGGGCGTGCGGCTGCAGCGCACCATGCTCGACCTGAGCTTCTGCGAGGCCTTCAGCGGCGAGCGCATCGCCGACGCCTACGAACGGCTGATCCTGGAAATCATGCAGGGCGACCAGGCGCTGTTCATCCACCGCGATGAGGTGGAGCTGTCGTGGACCTGGATCGACTCCATCCAGAACGCCTGGGCCCGGAGCAACGAGGCCCCCAAGAAATACCCGGCCGGAACCTGGGGCCCGGTGGCCTCGGTGGCGCTGCTTGCCCGTGATGGACGGGAGTGGGAAGAATAATATCAGGGATTAAGGATT
>CAYZCL010000018.1:0-1997 GCA_964476595.1 uncultured Desulfobacteraceae bacterium | reverse complement strand
GTCCGGGTCGATACGCACATGGGGTTCCACCAGGGTGGCGTTTTCGACGAAATAAGCGAAGTCGGTATCGGAGAGGATGACCAGATCGCTTTTCAGCTTGTTACGGAAATAGTCATACGCGTCATCATCCGGGAGGGCGATTTCGGCCAGTTGTTCGGCGATAGGCGGGAGGATTTCGGCGGCTTCCTTGAACTGCTCCACGCGGTATTCGAAGGCTTCGAGGAACAACTTGTTGTCGGACATCAGGTCGGGATTCATCAAAAAACACTTCCCGTCACCCGGATCACGGATATCCCAAACCACGCTTTCTCCAGCCAGTTGCAACAAACGCTGCGCCCGCGCCAACACCTGCGAGCAGGTGGCATAGACGAATCCCCCCTTGAGGCTGCGCACGGGAAAGGCGACGAGCTGGGCGTCGCCAAAGCTGACCGCGCCGGCGTGCAGATCGCCACTGCCGGATTCGGGGCCAAACAAACGGTCGATGAGGTTTTTTTCACCGCCAATGGCCTCGAAACCGTGACGGATGGCCCCCTTGATGCCGGAACCGGCGAAGCAGGGATGATTGGTGTGCCGTTCCCGCTGGATGGGGTTGTCGATCACGCCGGTGGCGGTGCCCGCGCCCATGTGGACCGGGCTCACGGCGTAGAGAAACAGAGCTGCTTTCTTTTCAAACATGGGGTTCGTCCTCAATACATTCCAATATCAAAACGGTTGAATCCTTCAGCTTTGCGCTGGGCATCATAGCTGGTTTCCGGCCACAGGCCATGACTCCCAAGCTTGGCAAGGGTGTCGGGGGTGGCTTGCAGATCCTCCAGCCAATAGACGCTGCCGGTGGGTACGGCACGGCGGGCGGATTTCGGTTGCCACCGGGCCAGATCCCAGCCGGAAATCACCTCGGCGCGGCCCACGGCGGCGGCCACGACGCGGCCTTTCACCCCCATCAGCTCAAAGCTGCCGTCCGCTGCCATGCCGGGGGGGCGCCAACCTTCGGGAAAGATGCCGGGCGTGGTCAGCACGATCCGGCAGCACCCGGCCTCACAAATGGCTTCCAGATCGACTGCCGGTGGCCGGTAATCCACGTTCCGGCAGCGGGCCGCGCGGCCATCACCACCAAAACGCAGCAGGGTTTCCTGCTCGAACCCGTCACCCTCGGTCGCGGCGAGAAAGCCCACGCCTTTCCTAAAGGCCACCGCCTGCACGGTGAACAGCCGGCCGTCCTCGGCGCGGCGGCGGGCCGGCTCCAGCCCGACGCCGACACGCTCGTCCATGGCCCAGAGTTGATCAGCATGAATCATGTGTTCGCTTTTTTTCTTTCCCTTGTCGGGAGTCATGATCTCTCCGCCTTTCAGATAGGTAGCGTAACCGGCTTCCGTCAGCCACCAGCCGGAAGCCGGTTTGCTGCGGCCGGCCTGGGTTAGCACCGGCAGTTGTTCCGTGGGCAGGGAGCAGTCGATGCCTCGGGCGGGTCGATGGGGTGTCAGGCGCTGCACGACGAGGGATTCATCGTCTGCTTTCGAGATGACTAGGTCCGCCGGTGGCGCATACAGCGCTTCGGTTCTCCCATCGGTTTGCCGCGCCAGGGTGAAGGCGTGCACGGTGAACGTTCCCGGCTTCTCCGGCGTGCCCAAAGTTTTGTGGGGCTGCTGCCCGGTGGCGAAGCGGGCCGGGTCGATGCCGTCGCGTACCAGGATCGCCGAGCGGATCGCACCCGCCGCCACCGACGGCCAGGGCGGCACCAGCGCCTCGCCATAGCTGCCCGGGTCGCCGAACAGCTTGTTGCCGCGCAGAAACAGCACGTCCCAAGGTTCGATGAAATGCCGGTTCATGCCGCATCCTCCTGTGGGTGTTCGGGCCAGGGCCGGGCATCCACGCCGCGGATCTCCCGGGCGAGGAATTCAGCCACCGACAGCAGATTGATCAGCCAGCCCCGCCCCTTGTCCGGTTCAGCCGCCAGCGTTGCCAGTGCCCTGGACAGCGCCGGCACGTCATGGGCCTCA
>CAYZCL010000017.1:0-12825 GCA_964476595.1 uncultured Desulfobacteraceae bacterium | reverse complement strand
AGCTCGACGATGAGCTGTTCCTGTATCGGCATGGTCAGGTCTTCACGCACAGGGAAGCCCTTGACGACCCCCTTCTTGTTCTCCTTGTCGAGGTCCAGCCACTGGGGCACGCCACGACGCACCACGGCGTCCAGGGCGTCTCCGATGGCCTGGATCTCGCGGCTCTTTTCGCGCACTTCCACCGTGTCGCCCACCTTTACCAAGTAGGACGGGATGTTGACCTTCTTGCCGTTGACCCGGAAGTGGTTGTGGCGCACGAAATGCCGGCCCTGGGCCCGCGAGTTGACGAATCCAAGCCGATACACGACGTTGTCGAGCCGGCGCTCGAGCATCACCAGAAGGTTGGTGCCGGTGACGCCCCGCTGGCGGTTGGCCTTGTCGAAAAACAGCCGGAACTGCTTCTCGGTGAGGCCGTACATGCGCTTAACCTTCTGTTTTTCACGCAGCTGGATGCCGTAGTCCGACATCTTGCGGCCGCGGCGCTGTCCGTGCTGCCCCGGGGGGAACCCCCGGCGGTCGAAAGCGCATTTATCCGAGTAACAGCGGTCCCCCTTCAGAAACAGCTTCAAATTCTCACGCCGGCAGAGCCGGCAGACTGAACCAGTGTATCTTGCCAAGTTCTCCTCCTTTTAGCGACCGGTATGGCAACGGCACCGAGGGCGCCGCTGCGCAAATCCTGCGCGGGCGGCCCGCGGCCGGTCACACGGTCTTACACGCGGCGACGTTTGGGCGGCCGGCATCCGTTGTGGGGTATGGGGGTTACGTCCTTGATGGCCAGGATATTGAAACCGGCGGCCTGCAGGGCCCGCAGGGCGGATTCGCGGCCGGCGCCGGGTCCCTTGACATACACCTCCACGTTGCGCATGCCGTGCTCCATGGCTTTCTTGGCGGCGTCTTCGGCGGCCAGCTGGGCGGCGAACGGAGTGCTCTTGCGCGACCCCTTGAACCCCTGGACCCCGGCGCTGGACCACGAAACCACATTGCCTCCCGCATCGGTAATGGTCACGATGGTATTGTTGAAGGTCGACTGAATATGAACCACCCCGCTGGGGATGTTCTTTTTTTCTTTTTTCTTGGTACGGGTTCTCCTAGGCATTGCTACTCCCTCTGTCCGTTATTTCTTTCTGGCCGCGCCTTTTTTCTTGACCGCCGCCCGCCTGGGGCCCTTGCGCGTGCGCGCGTTAGTGCTGGTGCGCTGCCCGCGCACGGGAAGCGATTTGCGGTGCCGCAGTCCCCGGTAGACGCCCAGGTCCATCAGGCGTTTGATATTCATGGATACCTGGGTGCGCAGTTCACCCTCGACCTTGTACTCGCTGTCGATCAGTTTGCGGATGCTGTTGATCTCGGACTCGGACAAGTCGTCGGTCTTGGTGGACGGATCGATGTTGAGCTTGGCCAGGATTTCCTGGGAGGTGGACCTGCCAATGCCGTAGATGTAGGTCAGCCCTATCTCAACCCGCTTCCGCTTGGGTAAATCAACTCCTGCAATTCTTGCCAAAATACGCCTCCTCTATCCCTGCCGCTGTTTATGCCGCTTGTTTTCACAGATGACCCTGACGACGCCCTTGCGGCGTACAATCTTGCACTTGTTGCAAATCTTTTTTACGGATGCCCTGACTTTCATGGACCTGACTCCCTGTTTGGCGCCCCCCTGTCCGGGTGCGCGATTTTCCCGATACGCCCCCGCCCCGGCGAAAGGGGCGACGGATGGGTGCTATTTCTTGGAACGGTAAGTGATCCGGCCCCGGCTCAGATCGTAGGGCGAGAGCTCCACCGTCACCGTGTCCCCGGGCAGTATCTTGATGAAATGCATACGCATCTTCCCCGAGATGTGCGCCAGGACCTGGTGTTTGTTCTCCAGTTCCACCTTGAACATGGCGTTGGGCAGCGTTTCCAGCACAACACCTTCCACCTTGATGGCTTCTTCCTTGGCCATGATACGGCTCTCCTGCTTTCTTTCCCTGCGTTGCGGCGACCCACCCGTCAGCGTTTGCTGACGGCGCCCTTTTTGAGGAAACCCTCGTAGTGCCGGCTGATCATGTGCGATTCGATCTGGGCGATGGTGTCGATAGCCACGCCCACCACGATCAGCAGCGCCGTGCCGCCGAAATAAAACGGCACGTTGAATTTTGAAATCAGGATCGACGGCAGCACGCAGACGGCCGACACGTAGACGGCGCCGCCCAGGGTGATACGCGTCAGCACCTTGTCGATATAGTCCGCCGTACGTTTGCCCGGCCGGATGCCGGGAATGTACCCGCCGTTTTTCTTCATGTTGTCGGCCACGTCTACCGGGTTGAAGGTGACAGCCGTGTAAAAATAGCAGAAAAAGAAAATGAAGCCTACGTAGAGCAGCTCGTAGGCCACGTTCCCGGGCCGCATGGCATTGGCGATGTTCTGCATCCACGGCACCTTGATGAAGCTGGCGATGGTGGCCGGGAACATGATGATCGACGATGCGAAAATGGGCGGAATCACGCCGGATGTATTGATTTTGAGCGGCAGGTGCGTGCTCTGCCCCCCGTACATCTTGCGCCCGATGACCCGCTTGGCGTACTGCACCGGTATGCGCCGCTGTCCCTGCTCCACGTAGATGATGAAGGCCACCACGGCGATCATCAGCGCCAGCAGGATCAGGATCCCGAAGATGCCCATCTCGCCGGTGGACATCAGCCGGAAGGTGTTGCCGATGGCCGTGGGCATGCGTGCCACGATGCCGGCGAAGATGATCAGCGAGATCCCGTTGCCGATGCCCCGCTCAGTGATCTGCTCACCCAGCCACATGATGAAAGCCGTACCGGCGGTCAGGGTGATGACGGTCATCAGCCGGAAACCCCAGCCGGGATGGATGACCACCGGCGCGCCGCCCGGCGACGCCATGGACTCGAGGCCTACGCTGATGCCGAAACCCTGGATGATACTCAGGATCACCGTTCCGTAGCGCGTGTACTGGGTGATCTTCTTGCGCCCGGCCTCGCCCTCCTTGGAGAGCCGCTCCAGGTGCGGGATGACCACCGTCAGCAGCTGCAGGATGATCGACGCGCTGATGTAGGGCATGATGCCCAGCGCAAAGACCGACAGCCGTTCCAGGGCGCCGCCGGAGAACATATCGAAGAGCCCCAGCAGGGTACCCTTGGCACGCGCGAAAAATGACGCCAACGCCACGGCGTCGATGCCCGGAACCGGGACGTGTACCCCGACGCGGTACACCGCCAGCATGCCGATGGTGAACAGGATGCGCTTCTTGAGCTCGGGGATCTTGAATATGTTCTGAAAGCCACCGGTGATCATTCAACGACCTCTACGCTGCCGCCGCAGGCCTCGATCTTCTCGCGGGCACTGCGGCTGATGCAGTGGACTTTCACCGTCAGCGGGTGCGAGATGTCACCGTTGCCCAGCAGCTTGATACCGTGGCGCCGCCCCTTGACCAGCCCCGCCTGGACCAGTGCGGCCTCGTCCACGGCACTGCCGCTCTCGAAGCGCGCCAGGTCCCGGATATTGATGACGGCGTAACGTTTACGGAAAATATTGGTGAACCCCCGCTTGGGCAGACGCCGGTGGATCGGCATCTGGCCGCCCTCGTAGCCCGGACGAACCCCGCCGCCGGAGCGGCTGTTGTGTCCCTTGGTGCCCCGACCGGCGGTCTTTCCCTGGCCGGTGGCCACGCCGCGCCCTACCCGCCGGCGCGTCTTGCGCGAACCGGCTGAAGGGGACAATTCATTGAGCTTCATCACTGTTCTCCTTGACTTTGACCAGGTGCGACACCTTGAATATCATTCCCCGAATTGCGGGCGTATCCTCCAGCTCGACGGTCCGGCCGATCCGCGTGAGCCCCATGCCGCGCAACACCCTGCGGTGCTTCTCGGGCCTGCCGATCATGCTCTTGACCAGTGTTACCTTTACTGTCTGCGCCATTTGAGAATTCCTCGTTTACAGTTCTTCAACGCTCTTGCCGCGCTTGGCGGCGATCTCTTCCCGCGTGCGAAGCTGGTGCAGTCCCTGGAGGGTCGCCTTGACGACGTTGTGGGGGTTGTGGGTACCCATGCACTTGGTCAGGATATTCTGGATGCCAACGGCCTCCAGCACGGCCCGCACGGCACCGCCGGCGATCACGCCGGTTCCCTCGGCGGCCGGCTTGAGCAGCACCCTTCCGGCGCCGTACTTGCCGATCACCTCGTAGGGGATCGTGCCCCCGGTCAGGGCCACGCGGCTCATGTTCTTCTTGGCCTTCTCGACGCCCTTGCGGATCGCTTCGGGAACCTCGCCGGCCTTTCCCAGGCCGTAGCCCACGCTGCCCTCTCCGTCACCCACGACCACGATGGCGCTGAAACTGAACCTGCGGCCGCCCTTGACGACCTTGGCCACCCGGTTGATATACACCACCTTGTCGATTAACTGATTTTCTTCCGCATCTTGCTTGAACAAGGACCTTCCTCCTCAGTTCCTGTTGGATTGCGCCACGTTACCCGTCATTTCCCCGGTCAGAACTTCAGCCCCGCCTCGCGGGCGCCCTCGGACAGCGCCTTGACTCGGCCGTGATAGAGGAAACCGTTGCGGTCGAATACTACCTCGCCGATGCCCTGATCCAGCGTACGTCGGCCCACCAGTTTGCCGACGAAGGCGGCGGCGTCCACCTTGCTCTCGAACTTGCCCTCTTTCCTGAAAGCCGACTCGACACTGGAGGCGCAGGCAAGCGTCCTGCCGCTGACGTCGTCGATAACCTGTGCGTAAATGTGCCGTGCGCTGCGGAACACGCAAAGCCTCGGACGCTGGGCCGTGCCACTGATTTTCTTGCGAATCCGCTTTTTTCGTTTCAATCGTGCTTTCTGTCTGGGATTTACGACGCCCATCTCTGACTACCCTTCTTTCTTGGGCCCCACCCGAACCCTGCGGTGCAGGCGGCCCCTGTATGGTTCATTCCATCCGCGGTCGTTTACTTGGTGCCGGTCTTGCCGGCCTTGCGGCGGATGTATTCTTCGGCGTACTTGATGCCTTTGCCCTTGTATGGTTCGGGCGGCCTCAGCCGCCGGATGGCAGCCGCTGTCTGGCCCAGTTTCTCCTTATCGATACACGACAGCTTGATGACGTTGTTTTTATCCACCGTTGCGGACACCCCCTCGGGCAGATCGAAATTCACCGGATTGGAATACCCGATGTTCAGCGTCAGGCTGCTGCCGCTGATGGACGCCCGGTAGCCGATGCCGTTGATCTGCAGCACCCGCTCGAAGCCCTGGGTGACCCCCTTGATCATGTTGTCCACCAGGCTGCGCGTCATGCCCTGGAAAGCCCGGTTGACGCGGCTGTCCTTCTCGATGGTGACGTGGATGACGTCGCCTTTGATGTCCAGGTCCACCGCCGGGTGAATCTCACGCGACAGGGTGCCCTTCTCCCCCTTGACCGTCAGGAAACGGTCCCGGTAGCTGATGGTCGTCTTGTCCGGTACGGGTATCGGTTTTTTGCCAACTCGTGACATCGGTTTGCTCCTGTGGCTACCAAACGTTGCAGAGGATCTCGCCGCCCACGTTCTCCCTGCGGGCCTGCCGGTCGGTCATCACCCCTTTGGAGGTGGAAAGAATCGAAATCCCCATGCCGTTCAGAATGGGTTTAATGTCTTTGCCTTTCACGTATACCCGGCGGCTGGGTTTGCTCACGCGCTGGATGCCCTCGATCACGCACTCAGCTCCGTGATACTTCAAGTAAACCCTGAGCATACCCTGCTTATTATCCCGGATAAACTTGTAATTTTTGATATACCCTTCGCTTTTCAGCACCCGGGCGACTTCGACCTTCAGGCGCGAACCGGGAATGTCCACACGGTTGAACTTCGCCTTGGCGGCGTTTCGGATGCGCGTCAGCATATCCGCGATTGGATCGTTCATACCCCTCTCCGTTGCTGTCTGTCATAAAAAGGTTTCAGGAAAACGCCCCTGTCACCGGTCGTCGCGAACTACCAGCTGGACTTGGTGACGCCGGGCAGCAAACCGCTCGAGGCCATGTTACGGAAACAGATCCGGCAGATGCCGAACTTCCTGATAAACGCCCGAGGTCTTCCGCAGATAGGGCAGCGATTGTAGGCCCGCACCCGGAATTTCGGCTTCCTGACTGCTTTCATGCGCAGCGCTTTTCTGGCCAACTCGTCCTCCTTCGGTTCTGAAAATTGAATCCCGCGCCTTTGTTCGGCGTTGTCGTCCCTGTGGCCCCCCGCGCCCCTCCGGAGGCGAAGCGCCCTCTCAAGGTCCTAGTTCCTGAACGGCATGCCCATCAGCCGCAGCAACTCCCGACCCTCTTCGTCGGTTTCGGCGGTGGTCACCACCGTGATATTGAGTCCCTTGACCTTGTCGATCTTGTCATAGTCAATCTCCGGAAAGATGATCTGCTCCCGGATCCCCAGGGTGTAGTTGCCGTTGCCGTCAAACCCCCTGGGGGAGACGCCACGGAAATCGCGCACACGCGCCAGGGCGATGTTGACCAGTTTTTCGTAGAAATCGTACATGCGCTCCCGGCGCAGGGTCACCATGCATCCGATGGGCATGCCTTCGCGCAGCTTGAAAGCCGCGATGGACCTCCGCGCACGGGTGATCACCGGTTTCTGGCCGGAAATATTCTTGAGCTCCTCGACGGCGCCATCGAGCACCTTGATGTTCTGGATGGCCTCGCCCAGCCCCATGTTCAGCACGATCTTTTTCAGCCTGGGAACCTGCATGCGGTTGCGGTAGCCGAATTTCTCGGTCAACTGGGGAACTACCTTTTCCTCGTAAGTGCTTTTCAACTGAGACATTGTCTATCTTCCTCCTGCAGCCAATCGCGAACCCGGCCGGTCATGAATCCTGGATTTCCCCGCACTTGCTGCAGATACGCACTTTTTTGCCGTCCTCGAGTTTCTTCATCTTGATCCGGGTCGGCTTGACGCACTTGCTGCACATCAACATCACGTTGGACCAGTGGATGGGCGCCTCGCTCTCCAGGATACCGCCCGCCGTGTTGGTGGCGCTGGCCCGGGTGTGACGCTTAACGATGTTGATGTTCTCCACCAGCACCCGCTGCTTCTTGCGATCGACCCGGATCACCTTGCCGATCTTGCCGGCATCCTTGCCCGTGATCACCTTGACCTTGTCATTCTTCTTCAGGTTGCATGATTGCTTCAACATTTGAGCTTCTCCGCGAACGTCGGTGCCTGCTGGAGGTTCCTGCCAGATCCCGCCGGGGATCTACAGCACTTCCGGTGCCAGCGAGATGATCTTCATGAAACGCTTGGCGCGCAGTTCCCTGGCCACCGGCCCGAAAATCCGGGTGCCGATGGGTTCCTTCTGGTTGTTGATCAAAACGGCCGAATTGTCGTCGAAACGAATGAGGGATCCGTCCGCTCTCCTGATCTCTTTCTTGGTCCTGACGACGACGGCCTTGAGCACATCACCCTTCTTCACCTTGGCGTTGGGGATAGCCTCCTTGACGCTGACTACGATGATGTCGCCCACGCCGGCGTATCTGCGGCGCGAGCCTCCGAGCACCTTGATGCAGTAAAGCGTCTTGGCGCCGGAATTGTCCGCCGATGTCAGTCTGGTCTCTGCCTGTATCATCTCGTTCGTTCCTCGTGGGTCTAAACCGCTTTTTCGATGATCTTGCTGACCCGCCACCTCTTCCTGCGGCTCAGCGGCCGTGCGGCGGTGATCAGAACCTTGTCTCCAATACTGCAGGCATTGGTTTCATCGTGGGCCATGAATTTGGTGCGCCGGCGCACGTACTTCTTGTACTGCGTGTGCTTGACCAGCCGCTCGACCAAGACAACCGCCGATTTGTCCATCTTGTTGCTCACGACGGTCCCAACCATCTGCCTTTTCATTCCCCTTGTCTTCATATGGCATCAATTCTTTTCGGATAGATGAGTGCGTTTAGTTTTCCTGCCTGCCGGAAGCTTCCTTCAGGATGGTCTTGACCCTGGCGATGTCGCGCTTGACCTGCTTCATCTTCTGCGGATTCTCCAGCTGGCCGCTGGCGTGTTGGAAGCGCAGGTTGAACAGTTCCTGCTGCAGGTCCAGGACCTTGTGCTGCATCTCCTCCAAACTGAGCTCTCTGATCTCGCTGGCCTTCATTATAGATCGCCTCTCTGTACAAACTTGGTCTTGATGGGCAGCTTGTGGGCCGCAAGCCGCAGCGCTTCACGCGCCAGGTCCTCGGGCACGCCCTCCATCTCATAGAGGATGCGGCCGGGCTTGACCACCGCCACCCAGCCTTCGGGTGCCCCCTTGCCCTTGCCCATGCGCACTTCCGCCGGTTTCTTGGTGTAGGGCTTGTCGGGGAAGATGCGGATCCACAGCTTGCCGCCCCTCTTGACGTGTCGGGTCATGGCGACACGCGCGGCCTCGATCTGGCGGTTGCTGATCCACCCGCACTCCGCGGCCTGCAGGCCGTACTGGCCGAAGTTGAGCGTGGAGCCGCGGTAGGCCATCCCCTTCATCCGCCCCTTCTGTTTCTTCCTGTATTTGACCTTCTTGGGACTGAGCATTGTTCTTTTCTCCTACCGTGCGGCACTGCCGGCCAGGGCAGCCCGTTCTGTTTCCGCGGGATCCTTCTGCAGGATCTCCCCCTTGAAGATGTACACCTTGACGCCGATCACCCCGTAGGTAGTCTTGGCCTCGGCGAAGCCGTAGTCCAGGTCGGCCCGCAGGGTGTGCATGGGCACGCGGCCCTCCTTGTAAGTCTCGGTGCGGGCCATCTCCGCGCCGCCCAGCCGTCCCGAGCAGATGATCTTGATGCCCTCGGCGCCGAAGCGCATGGCCGAAGAGATGCAACGCTTCATGGCGCGGCGAAAGGCCACGCGCCGTTCGATCTGGTTGGCCACGTTCTCAGCCACCAGCTGGGCGTCAACCTCGGGTTTGCGTACTTCCTTGATGTCGATGAGCACCTCGCGCGAAACCATCTTCTCGAGCTCTTTCTTGAGCTGGGCGATCTCGGATCCCTTCTTGCCGATGACGATGCCCGGACGCGAAGTATAGATCCGAAGCTTGATACGTTTCGCGGAGCGTTCGATCTCGATCCGCGAAATACCGGCGTGGTAAAGCCGCTTCTTCAGGAACTTCCTGAGCTTGTAGTCTTCGTAGACGTAATCGGCATAATTCTTGTCGGAAAACCAGCGCGACTCCCAGGTCTTGACGATCCCCAGCCTCAGTCCAATTGGATTTACTTTCTGGCCCAAGCTCCGTCCTCCTTGATTACAGCGTGTCCTCGGCCAACACCACGGTGATGTGCGAGGTTCTCTTTAGTATACGCGTTCCCCGTCCGCGCGCCCTGGCCCGGAAACGCTTCAGGGTGGGGCCCTCATCGGCCAGAACGTTGCGCACCACCAGGCTGTCGATGTCGATGCCCTCGTTCTGGTCGGCGTTGGCCACCGCCGAGCGGATGACCTTCTCCAGCAAATAGGCGGCCTTCTGCGGCATGAACTGGAGCGTATTGAGGGCCTCTTCCACGGGTTTGCCCTTCACGGCGCCGCTGATCTTGCGCACCTTGCGCGGAGAGATGCGGATATATTTGGCTACGGCTTTGACTTCAGACATTGTTTTCTTCTCCAGACAGTTTCCCCTGGGGCGATACGATGATAGCCCTTATCTCATTTTCGACTTTTTCGCCCCGGCATGTCCGTAAAAGGTGCGCGTAGGCGAAAACTCGCCCAGTTTGTGGCCCACCATGTCTTCGGTGACGAACACCGGTACGAACTTTCGGCCGTTGTGAACCGCCAGGGTGAGGCCCACCATTTCAGGGACGATGGTGGAGCGTCGCGACCATGTCTTGATGACCCGCGTGCTGCGCGTTTCCTGGGCGTGGAGCACCCGGTTCATCAGCTTGGGTTCGATGTAGGGCCCTTTTTTCAGCGATCGTGGCATGACTTCTCCTGCTTGCTAATCCGTATCGCGGCTCCGGCACCCGCCGGCCCGGACGAGGTTACTTGCGTTTCTTGACGATGTAACGATCGGTCTTCTTGTTCTTGCGGGTCTTGTAGCCCTTGGTGGGCATGCCCCACGGTGAACAGGGATGCCGTCCGCCCGAGGAACGTCCCTCGCCGCCGCCCATGGGATGGTCCACGGGGTTCATGGCGACGCCCCGCACCTTGGGACGCCGGCCCAGCCAGCGTTTGCGCCCGGCCTTGCCCAGCGAGATGTTCTCGTGCATCACATTGCCCAGCTGCCCGATGGTGGCCATGCACTTGCGCAGCACCATGCGCACCTCGCCCGAAGGCAGCTTGATCAAGGCGTAGCGGTCCTCCTTGGCCATCAACTGGGCGTAAGTGCCGGCGGAGCGGACGATCTGGCCGCCCTGGCCCACGCGCAGCTCGATGTTGTGGATGTGCGTGCCCAGCGGGATGTTCTCCAGCGGCAGCGCGTTGCCGGGTTGGATGTCGGCCTCCGGTCCGGACATGACCGTGTCGCCCACGGACAGCTTCAGCGGCGCCAGGATGTAGCGCTTTTCACCGTCCGCGTAGTGTAGCAGCGCGATGCGCGCCGACCGGTTGGGATCGTACTCGATGGACGCCACCCTGGCCGGTATGCCCTGCTTGTCGCGCTTGAAGTCGATGATGCGGTAGTGGCGCTTGTGCCCACCTCCGCGGTGCCGGCAGGTGATGCGCCCGTTGACGTTGCGCCCGCCGCTCTTCTTCAGCGGACGCAACAGGCTGCGCTCCGGCTTGGTCCGCGTGATCTCTTCGAAGGACGTGTAAGACTGAAAACGTCGCCCAGGCGACGTGGGTTTTACTTTTTTTACGGCCATAATTGCACCCCGGTTTTATACTCCCTCAAAAAAATCGATGCGATGACCCGGCATGAGGGTCACCACGGCCTTTTTCCAGTTTCGCCGCCGCCCGACGATGGGCCCCCGGCGCTTGACCTTGCCGCGCACCTGCATGGTGCGCACGCGGGCCACGCGCACGTTGAAGATCTCCTCGACGGCCCGCCGGATCTCCATGCGGTTGGCGCGGCGGTCCACCTCGAAGGTCACCTGGTTGTGCTCTTCCTTCTGAATAGTGGTCTTTTCAGTGATCAGCGGCCTTTTGATGATCTGCTGCGGTATCATTTGAGAAGCCTCCCCTCGATCTGCCCGATGCTACCCTGGAGCAGCACGAGGTTCTCGTATTTCAAAACGTCGTAGACGTTGACGCCCTCGCTCCGGAGCACCTTGATGTCGGGAACGTTGCGCGACGAGAGTTCGAGGTTGCGGTCGGGCCCGTCGGTGACGATCAGCGCCTTGCGGATCCCGAGGGCCTCGAGCACGCCCACGAAATCCCGGGTCTTCGGCTTTTCAAGGCCAAAGGAGTCGATCACCGTAAGCGCCTCGTCCTGCAGCTTGCTGCTCAGAGCCATCTTGAGCGCCAGGCGCCGGACCTTCTTGGGCACCTTGTAGGCGTAAGACCTGGGGTCCGGTCCAAACACCGACCCCCCGCCCCGCAGCAGCGGCGACTTGATGTCTCCCCGCCGGGCGCGGCCAGTGCCCTTCTGCCGGAAGAGCTTGCGGCGGCTGCCCTTGACATCGGAGCGGTGCTTGACCGCCGCGGTTCCGGAGCGCCTGCAGGCCAGCTGCATGGTGACCACCTCGTTGAGCACACCCTTCTTGACCGGAACGCTGAAAATCTCGTCCGGCAGTTCGGTCTGCGAAACTTTTTCCGCCTTGCTATTTACGACATCTACGACAGCCATCTTTATTCCGTTCCATGAAACAGCGGGGCCCGACGGCGCCTACTGTTTTGCGATTTTGGTTTTCCTGACAGCCACCAGCCCGGTCCGGTGTCCCGGAACGGCGCCCTTGACGAGCAGCAGGTTCTCCTCGGGCCGGATGTCCACGATCTCCAGGTTGCGCACCGTCTTGCGGGTGTTGCCGTACTGCCCCGGCAGCTTCTTGCCCTTGATGACCTTTCCCGGCCAGGCGCTGCAGCCGATGGATCCGGGCACCCGGTGACTACGGCTGCCGTGGGTCTTCTTGCCCCCCGAGAAACGGTGACGCTTGATGACCCCCTGGTAGCCGCGGCCCTTGATGGTGCCGGTGACGTCGATGCGCTCGCCCACCTTGAAAATGTCAAGGCCGACGGTCTGCCCGACACTGTAAGCGTCGGGATCGTCCACCGGGAACTCGCGCAGCACCGCGAAGCCCTGGGCGCCGCTCTTCTTCAGGTGACCGGCCATGGGCTTGTTCACCCGCGAAGCCTTGCGGGTGCCGAATCCCAGCTGCAGGGCGTTGTAGCCGTCCACCGCCTCGGTCTTGACCTGGGTGACGACACAGGGCCCGACCTCCAGTACGGTCACCGGGATCCGCCTGCCGTCGGAGGCGAACACCCCCGTCATGCCTAACTTCTTTCCGATTAAACCCTTGCTCATAGCTATAGTTCCCGTGCCCTACAGTTTGATTTCAACGTCCACACCCGGCGACAGATCCAGCTTCATGAGGGCATCCACGGTCTGCTGGGTGGGCTCCAGGATATCCAGCAGGCGTTTGTGGGTTCGCATCTCGAACTGCTCCCGGGACTTCTTGTCCACGTGCGGCGAACGCAGCACGCAGAACTTGTTGATCTCGGTGGGCAGCGGTATGGGGCCGACCACCTTGGCGCCCGTCTTGACGGCCGTGTCGACGATGTCCGTGGCCGACTGATCCAGGAGTTTGTAATCGTAGGCCTTGAGCCGGATCCTGATCTTGGTGTTCATTATCATGCTGGAAACCCTCTTCTCCCTTACTCGATGATATCGCTGACGACGCCGGCGCCCACCGTGCGGCCGCCTTCACGAATCGCGAAACGAAGCTCCTTCTCCATGGCGATCGGCGTGATCAGCTCCGCCTCGATCGTCACGT
>CAYZCL010000016.1:0-4368 GCA_964476595.1 uncultured Desulfobacteraceae bacterium | reverse complement strand
CCCGGAAACGCCGTCCTGGTTTCCGGCACTACGGACGTGCTGATGTGCGCCAGCAGGCGGGCCGTACAGGACGACAGCTGCACGTTGAACATCAACACCGGCGCCCTGCCGCACACTTTCCTGATCGGCGGTCCCCTGGGCGCTTCGGGAGGTACCCTCGCGCTTTTCGAAAGGATGTTCGACACCCGGACGGACCGACTGGCAGAGCGCATCACACGCCTGCCGCCGGGATCCAACGGCCTGCTTTTTTTCCCGGGGCTGACCGGAGAGCGTTGTCCTTACTGGAAGGAACACGTCACCGGCGGCCTGCTGGGACTGGATTTTTCCCACCGTGCGGAGCACGTGTTGCGTGCCATCATGGAAGGCTGTGCCCTGAGAATCGTGCGGGTGCTGGACATTCTGACCCGCAATGGGCTCGAGCCCCGGCAACTGACCGTCGTGGGCGGCGGTGCGGCTTCAGATGTGTGGAACCAGATCCGATGCGATGCCACCGGCCTGCAGACCTGCAGGCCGAAAGTCACAGAGGCGACCTGCCTGGGAACGGCGGCCTTTTGCGCCGCCGCATCAAGTCCCGGACTTACGTTGGCGGAGATCACCGGAAGATGGCTGAACGCCGACCGGCGATACTCGCCGAAACGTGCCAACACCAACGCCTACCGGCAATTGGCGAAACTCTTCGATGACTATATTCAACGCAACGAGGGCATCTATCGCGGCCTTGCCCCATTGAGAGGGACGACGCGGTGAATATCTACTTTTGCGGTATGATCGGATCAGGAAAAACCACCCTGGGCAGGCGGCTGGCCCGGGAGACCGGAAAGGTCTTCCACGATCTGGACCAGGAAATGGACCGCCGCCTGGGGTATTCTTTTCACCGACTGATCCGGGAACGGGGATGGCTGGCGTTTCGTGAACTGGAGTATGCCATCTGCAAGGATTTCGCCCGGCTGGACGACGCCATCGTTTGCCTCGGCGGCGGGACGGTGCGTTACCAGTGGAACATGGATGTTCTGCGCGGTACCGGACTGTTCATTCTGCTCACCGCGGACCTGGATGAAATCATCCGTCGGGTGCGGCAGGCGGACCGGCCGCGGGTCAATCCCGGCACCAGCCTGGAGCAGGATGTCCGCGCGATCTGGAACGAGTCCAGGAACAAGTATTTCGCCGCCGCCGATGTCGTCTACTCCACGGACCACAAATCCATCGAGCAGTGCCTTTTGGAACTCAAGCACATCATCCAAAAACACTAAGGGCTTGCGCGCCGGTTCACGGATGCCCCCGGGTTCCCGGCTTCGCGATACGCCCCCGGCCGCCCCACGGGGCGGGCCGCTCTCCCGGAGGCCGCCTTGCCAGAATCCTTTCGATACCTCCCGGCAGCGGCGGCGACACCGGGAGCTGCTCCCCGGCCCCCCTAAACTCGCCACACCCAACCGCCGCTTTCCCGCCGGAGTTGTTCCGAGAGTACATCTGTACGCAGGTGCCGGCAGCTGGTTTTTCAGCGGTCATCAGAACCGCCGTGAGCGTTCAGGCGGCCCCGGACTGAACGCCATTTTTTTCTTGACTCACCTACGAAGTAGCTGTAATGTAGCTTCTATATAACTTCTTTAATTACTGGCAATTCTCAACGGGGAGGGATCGCGAGCATGCTGCTGGACAACAAGAACGCCATCGTCACGGGCGGTTCCCAGGGAATCGGGACCGCCACGTCCCTGGAACTGGCCCGCGAGGGAGCCAACGTCTGCCTCACCTACCGCCGGCACGAAGACGAGGCCTTCGAGGTCCGGGACCGGATCCTGGAAATGGGCCGCAAGGCGCTGGCCGTCAAATGCGACATCTCTTCCTTCGACGAGGCCCGCCGGGTGGTGGAAGCCGCTTTGGCCGAATTCGGCCGCATCGACATCCTGGTGAACAACGCCGGCATGAACTGGGACGGCGTCTGCTGGAAGATGAGCGAAGAGCAGTGGGACCGCGTCATCGAGGTCAACCTCAAGGGCTACTTCAACTTCGTGCGCCACGTGGCGCCCCTGCTTAAAGATCAGAAGTACGGCAAGATCATCAACATCACCTCCATCAACGGCCTGCGCGGCAAGTTCGGCCAGACCAACTACTCGGCCTCCAAGGCCGGCATCATCGGCTACACCAAGGCACTGGCCAAGGAACTGGGCGCCTTCGGCGTCAACGTCAACGCCGTGGCCCCGGGCCTGATCGAGACGGCCATGCTCAAGAACGCCGAGGCCCGCGACAAGATCATCGAGATGGCCCTGGCCGAAATCGTGCTCAAGCGTGTCGGCCAGCCCGAGGACCTGGCCAACGTGGTGGCCTTCCTGGCCTCGGACAAGGCGCGCCACGTCACCGGCGAAGTCATCAAGGTGGACGGAGGGCAGTATATTTAGCAATTACGCGTAATTAAGGAATTACCCTTACACTTTACATTGATCACTGAACAGGGGAGGAGCGAATGGGAAAAGTTGCCATCATCGGTGTCGGCCAGAGCCCCTTCGTGCGCCAGTACCCGGGTTCCATCCGGGAACTGGCCTTCGAGGCTTTCAGGGACGCCATGGCCGACGCCCGGCTGACCACCGATCAGATCGACGCCTCGGTGGTCTGCTCGGCCCCGGAGTATGACAAGCAGCGCTCGCCGGCCGGCGTCTTCGCCGAGTACCTGGGCCTCAACCCCCAGCCCACCTTCTACGTGGAGACCCTGTGCTCTTCTTCCAGCACCGGCCTGCGCCTGGCCTACTCCCTGGTGGCTTCCGGGCTGCACGACACGGTGGCCGTGCTGGGCTTTCAGAAGATGTCCGAGATCTCCTCTTCCGAGTCCCAGGAGCGCATGGGCCGCGGCGCGGACATCCAGTGGGAGAGCCCCTTCGGCACCATGATGCCGGCCTACTATGCCATGTACGCCCAGGCCCACATGGCCACCTACGGCACGACCCCCGACGACCTGGCGCTGATCCGCGTCAAGGCCGCCACCTACGGCCAGATCAACGACCTGGCCGTCTACCGCAAGCCGGTCACCTTCGAGATGTTCACCGATCCGGAAAGCCGCATGACCGGCCCGGTGGCCAGCCCGCTGCGCGTCGGCGACTGCTGTGCCAACGCCGACGGCAGTTCGTGCGTCATCGTGGCCAGCGAGGAGAAGGCCCGCGCCTGGTGCGAAAAGCCCGTCTGGATCCTGGGGTTGGGTGCCGCCACGGCCAGCGTCAACCTGGCCGGCCGCGACCTGTTCACGGGCCTGGCCGTGGCCAAAGAGGCCGCCCGCCAGGCTTACGAGATGGCCGGTGTGGGGCCGCGGGACATCGACGTGGCCGAGGTGCACGACTGTTTCACCATCGCTGAGCTGATGGCCTACGAGAACCTGGGTTTCGCCGAATCCGGCGAAGGGCCGGAGCTGATCCGCAGCAAGGCCACCTACAAGGAGGGCGAGATCCCGGTGAACGTCGACGGCGGCCTGCTCTCCAAGGGCCACCCCATCGGCGCCACGGGCGGCTCGCAGATCCGCACCATCGTGCTGCAGCTGCGCGGCGAGGCCGGCGAAATGCAGGTCAAGGACCCGGCCATCGGCCTGGTGCACAACATCGGCGGGGTGGGCCTCTACGGCAACGTGACCATTCTGGGGAGGTAGCGATCATGGCGAAAAGAGAACTCGACACGCGTTTTTCCAAATTCGGCACCGTCAGTTTCACGGCCACCACCCGGGTCAACGACTTCATCGACCACCTCGAAGACGGACGCGTGACCGGCACGCGCTGCACCGGCTGCGGCACCCGCTTCTTCCCGCCCCGCAGCGACTGCTTCAAGTGCCTGGACAGCAAGATGGAGTGGTTCGATGTGTCCGGCACCGGAAAGCTGGTCACCTACAGCCGCCTGCAGTACGCCCCGGTGGGGTTCGAAGGTGACCTGCCCTACTGCATCGCCCTGCTGGACTATGGCGACTACAAGGTCTTCGGCCGCATCGCCGACAGCGTTCCCGAAGCGGACATCCGCGTGGGCATGACCATGAAAACGGTGGTCAACCGCCTGGACAACGGTCAGCTGAATTACGTGTTCGAAAAGGCGGAGTAAGGATCGACCGGTGACGGCGGGAAGGATGGAACCGAAGGGCGAAGGGGCAGAGGCACGAAGACACAGAGGTAAGGGACGATGAAACCAACCCGATTCAAGCCGGGTGGGTCCCCGCAGCACGGACGTAAACGGCCCGGGCCCTCCATCCGCCGGATCCCAAAGGCGCAGGGGAACAGAGTGAGGGAATTCCGAGGTTTATTTTTCGACACAGAGGCACTCCAAGAGGTGTGACATGGCTGAGGAGAAAACCGTTCGACTGGAAATCGCCGACCAGGTGGCGCGCATCACCTTCGATCGGCCCAA
>CAYZCL010000015.1:0-52022 GCA_964476595.1 uncultured Desulfobacteraceae bacterium | reverse complement strand
GGTGTGGTGGGTTTCAAGGTCAATGATATGGTCAGCCTGGAAGCCGGCGGAAGCTATATCACCTATGACAACGACCTGTTCGTGGACAATGCCACCGTGTATGCTTTCTATGCACAGGCTCCTCTCACGCTGGCCAAGGGCGTCTTCATCGTCCCTGAAGCTGGTTACTACAAGATCGACCAGCTGACCAGTGGTGAGGACGGCGAAAGCTTCTGGTACTTTGGTGCCAAATGGCAGATCAATTTCTAATGCCATTTATAGAAATATGATCTGAAGTTTCGCTGAAAAAATAAAAAGCCCCTTGGAATTTATCCAGGGGGCTTTTTTTGCCTCTTCGTCTTCGTCATTTCGTGTGGATTTGATTGTTTTTTTGGAATCAAATCCCCAAAGAATAGGATGTGGAATTTCAGATTGTTTTGATTCAGTTAATCCTGAGCCGGTCAAGAATCACTCAAATCCCTGCAATAGTTGCATGATGAGAGCTTGATGTTGATTTCGAGGGACAAATCGGAAGAAGACATGGGAATTATCGCTATTTGTATAGGATCAAGCCAATATACTTCTGAAGATTTCATTTTGAATTTATAGCGAATACCACACAAACAACGAAGAACCTTTTTGGGGTCTATGTAAGCGATCCAGGATCCTGGTGAGTGCTCAAGAAGACCTTCTGACGCATCCCGTCCAGCTGCGTTGCAAAAACCACGACACACTCCCGATGGACCGAAGCCGCCCCTTCCCGCCGGATAGAGGCGCCTCGAGGGCTTCGGTGGCGTCACTTCATTTTCAAACCAGGTAGGTCATTGAAGCAGTGGGTAAAGGGCGGGCCTGTTGAAAGATGCTTGCTTGTACACCGCTGAAATTCGTGGCCGGACCCCGCCGTTGAACTGTTGAAAGGTAACCGGCAGGGCTTTGTTTATGCCCTCAAAAGCGAAACGTCATTGTTTGCATGTACCGCCAGGTATCGGGAAGAGGATGAGAATATTGTATTGGTCTGTTCGGATTGCTAAGAGATTCCGACAAACCATCAATTGGTGTGGCTCGGCCCCCTCATGGTAACGCCTGTGAACGATGGGGTGTCTGAACAAACAATGGGCGGCAGACATAGATACAGCCTGGACTTTATGGTTTTGGTGCCCCTTTCTTCTTTTTTCCCGTTGGTTTAAGCTCGTAGGCGATGACGGTGCACTTGGGTTTGGTGATGGCCGTGGAACCCTCGCTGATGACCACGGCAGCCACTAGCTCTTTCTCGCCGTCGTTGTCGAAGTCGCCTACGGCGAAATCACGAATGAAGCCCGAGGTGGCCCGCGTGCGCCAGTTGGAGGCCAGGCCCAGGCCGTCCCATACCAGGGAGTGAAACGCGGTCTTGGTGAACACCCGGAAGGTCTCCAGTTTGCGGCGCGCCATTTCCTGGTTTTTGACCACGATCACCTCGTTGGTGCCGTCGCCGGTAATGTCGGCCACCAGCATGCGCATGGGAAAATACTGGATGTTCTGCACCTGTCCCGGGTCGTCGATGCGCCGCAGGTAGTACAAAGTGCTGCCGCCATAGATGTCCCCGGTGATGGACAGTCGTTTGCCCGCCCCGTTGATCACCTGGATGTGGTCGGCCTCGTCGAAAGCCAGGTAAGTGGTGTGGCCGTCGTTGCGCACGTCGCCGGCGGTAAAGCCCATCAGATTGATGGTGCCCGAGAGCTTGAGGCGGGTCTGAGGTGCGTACCCACCGTTTTGCCACACCATCTCGTAAATCGCCCCGCCGAAAATGCCGTCACGACCGCGTTTCTGCCCGAAAAGCACGGGGCCCCGGTCGGGCAGATCGGCCACCCGGTAATACCAGTGGGCGTCGGTGACGATGGCCTTGAACTGCTGGCCGTCCCACTCGTAGACCCTCGAAGCGAGCAAGTTGCGCTGCCGGTTGAGGCTGGTGACGAAGATCTCCGGCGTTCCGTTGTCGTTGATGTCAGCCACGTCCACGCCGATGAACACGTTGTCGTCCGCCTTGGGCAACTGGTGGGCTTTGAAGAACTTGCGGTTCTGACCGCGGTAGCAGATGACGTCGTCGGGGGTGATGATCACGGTTTCGATCAGGCCGTCGTTGTCCACGTCACCCATGGCCAGGCCGTTGAAGAGCACCTTGTAGTTGGCGCTTTTCCAGAAGCCGCGATAGGTGGAGCCGCTGCCGCCGGTCATGATGAAGGGCGTAGCGGCGCCCTCGTTGGTGTTGCCCCCGAAGCCCTCCTGCTGCAGGAGCTTTTCGGGGTGCGTTCCCATGGTGAGGCCCTCCTGGGCGGCACCCGCGCCTGCTGCCGCTCCCGCTGCCGCCGGCGCCCTGGCCGGTGCGCCCGTGGCCGCCGGAGCGGCCCCGAAGACTCTGCGGTTGATTTCGGCAGCCAGCAGGTCGATCTTGGGTATTACCTTGTCCATGCCGTCGGCCTGGCTGAAAAATGTCATCGCCGGCGTGTCGGAGGCCACCTTGACCATGCGCGAGTCGATGCTCACGGACCCGCCCAGCACGGTCAGGCTGCCGTAAAGCACGTAGTCGGCCCCCAGGCGACGGCCCAGCTCACGGGCCGTCGCATCGGTGAGCAGGGCATTGCCCGCTTCGCGCGCCACGGTGGCCGCGTCGATCACCGACACCTTACCCGGCTGTGCCAGCCGGGAACTGAGCATGTTGCCGATGCCGCGCTGCAGAAAGGAGAGATCCTTTTCGGCGTTGACCGTAAAGGGCACGATGGCCAGCTTTTCCTCGGCCGCCCAAGATGGTTGCGTAATGACCAGCAGTGCCAACAGAACTGCCGTCAGGCCCCAAAGCCGGTTGGTGTGACGAAAAAACGTTTTCAAAGGTTTTCCCCCTTGCGTGCTTTTGGATCAGCCTCTGACCCGCATGCACACAGACGATCGCCAATGGGTCCGCGGCCCTTTGGTGATCGTCTGGATGCCATGCGTCAGCTGAAAAATTCCAGGTGTCTGGTTTTTTCAATTCCCCCGTGCTTTTGCTTGTCCTTTACTTCAGCCGTTCCCGCAGGATCTCGTTGACCATGCGAGGGTTGGCCCGGCCGCGCGTGATTTTCATGACCTGTCCCACGAAAAAGCCCAGGATCTTGGTTTTGCCGGCCCGATAATCGGCCACCTGCTTCGGATTGGCGGCCAGAACCTCGTTCACCGCCTTTTCGATGGCCCCGGTGTCGGTGACCTGCACCAACCCTTCTTCTTCCACGATCTGTCCGGCCGGTTTGCCGTCGGCAGCCATTTTTTCAAAGACTGTCTTGGCGATTTTTCCGCTGATGGTGCCCTTTTCGATGAGTTTCAGCAGTCCGGCCAGGGCCTCGGCCGACACGGGAGATTGTTCGATGGGCAGGCCCCGGGCGTGCAGCAGGGCGGTGAGCGGCCCCATGATCCAGTTGGCGGCCTGCCGGGGGTCTACGCCGGCGCCGGTGCAGGCTTCGAAATAATCGGCGCTTTCGCGGCCGCCCGTCAGCTGGGCGGCCACGTCGGCCGCCAGCCCGTATTGGCTGACGAAGCGGGCTTTCTTGGCATCCGGCAGCTCCGGCAGTGCGGCACGCACCCGTTCGACCCAGTCCTCGTCGATGACCACGGGAAGCAGGTCGGGGTCAGGGAAGTACCGGTAATCGTGGGCCTCCTCCTTGCCGCGCATGGAGAGGGTGCGTCCCCGGTCCGGTTCCCACAGGCGGGTCTCCTGGATGACCTCCCCGCCGTCCAGGGCGATGTCCTTCTGGCGGGCGATTTCATAGGAAAGCGCCTTTTCCACGTGACGGAACGAGTTGAGATTCTTCAGTTCCGTACGGGTGCCCAGGTCCCTGCTGCCGGCGGGGCGGATGGAAACGTTGGCGTCGCAGCGGAAACTGCCCTCCTCCATGTTCCCGTCGCAGATGCCCAGGTAACGGACCAGTGAACGCAGTTTGCGCAGGTAGGCGCCGGCTTCGGCGGCCGACCGCATGTCCGGCTCGCTGACGATTTCGATCAGCGGCACGCCGGTACGGTTGAAATCCACACGGCTCACCGGCTGATCGGAATCGTGGATCAGTTTTCCGGCGTCTTCTTCCATGTGAATGCGGGTCAGGCCGATGCGCTTGGTTTCATCGCCGATCTCGATGTCCACGTGCCCGGCCTCGGCGATGGGCAGCTCGTACTGGGAAATCTGGTACCCCTTGGGAAGATCGGGATAGAAATAGTTTTTGCGTGCGAAACGGCTCTCGGTGGCGATGCGGCAGCGAGTGGCCACGGCCATGCGCAGGGCGTAATCCACGACCTGACGGTTCAGCACCGGCAGTACCCCGGGCATCCCCAAGCACACCGGACAGACGTGGGTGTTGGGTGGCGCCCCGAAAGCGGTCGAGCAGCCGCAGAAAATCTTGGTGCGGGTTTTGAGCTGGGCGTGTACTTCGAGCCCGATGACGGCTTCGAATTGCATGTGCGTACCAATCCAGTTTTCGGTGGAACAGGCCGGGTACTTTACCTCGGCATGAAGGCAGTATAAAAGTTCGGTGGGAGGGCCGCTCCCCCGATGATTTCGATCTTGACAAGCACCATATTCTGCGAGAAAATAAATTGGACGTCAAGGGATTTGTATCATGTCCGCAGCATCCCGCCAATCCCCCCGAAAGGAGATTTCGATGAAAAAGTTATCGATCGTGATCCTCGTTCTCTTGATGGCTGTTCCTGCCATGGCGGAGGATTGGAATTTTTACGGCAATGTTCGCATGAGCACATGGTACGAGAGCGGCAAGGCGGCGGCCCTGTTCAACCCCCATGACAACGGAGATCTCAACCAGACGGACAGCGAATTCACCTGGGAAATGGCCGGCAACTCCCGCATCGGCGCCAAGGTTCAGCACGGCAACGTGGAGGGAGTTTTCGAGTACGGCACGGGCGTCAATGTCCGGCACCTCTATGCCAAGTGGACACCCAACGGCCCCGACAGCTGGTATATATTGGTGGGCCAGACCTACACCCCGATTTCCAGCTTCTTCATTTCCAACCAGGTCTACTTTGAAGATGAAGACATGGACGCCGAGGGCATTCCGTACATCGGTCGGAAGCCCCAGATCCAGGTCGGTTACAAGGGGCTGACGGTGGCCTTCATCCAGGTGACGGGTATCAGCGAAAAGGGCACTCTTTACCCCAACGCCGACGGTTCCTTCGATTTTGCTGCCGGCGTGGGGCTCCCCGGCGACGTCGATGTGTGGCTGCCCAAGTTCGAGGCCCTGTATCATCTCATGCTGGGTGCAAACTTCATGGGGGATCTGTACGGCGGCTACCAGACCTGGCGCATCTCCAACCCTCTTGGCGGTGGCGATGACCTCAACGTGAATTCATACATCGTCGGCGGTGCCGGCAACTTTACCTACGGGCCGATGTATTTCCGGGGCCAGGTGAGCTACGGCCAGAACTGGGGCGATTACGACGCATACGACAACGGTCTGCAGCATTGGGGCCTGCCCATAACCATCGGGGCGGCTCCGGCACTGACCGAGGATCCCAGCCGCTCGGTGCTGACGCTCAACCTGGACGCCGCCGGAAATCCCTCCTACGACATCCAGAACACGTACACTTTCGGGATCGCCGGCCTCGTGGGGTACAAGCTCAACGATATGCTCGAATTCGAACTCGGCACGGGCTATCTGCAGCACGACAACGACTATTTCATCAACAAGGCCAAGTTAAACGTCTACTACCTGAATGCCACCATCACCCTGGCAAAGGGCATCTTTATCGTCCCGGAAGTGGGCTACTACGATCTGCACGATCGCTTAGACTCCGATCGCGACGCCGAGAGCTTCTGGTACGCCGGCGCCAAGTGGCAGATCAACTTCTAAGCCATGCCGATTTCAGAAAGGTTCCAGTTTCATAACCACGAAGAAACCCGGGTACCCCCCCGGTTTTTTTTATCCGTTTAAAAGTCATGGCCCGCTCCGATGTCCATCCCGTACACCACTTCGAACCGTGGCAGGTGTGGCCCGGGTCCTACCGCAACCCACCGGCCGACGGAAACTATCCTTTTTTGCCCGATCCCGGCCTGCGACTGACACCTAAGACTCCCATCGCCTCCATGGGATCCTGCTTCGCCCGCGAGATCCGCACGGCGCTGCTCCAGCGCGGGTACAACTACATCACCGAGGAAACCCACCACCCGGCCGCGGTGCACGCCAGCGCCGCCTGGGAGCGCACCTACAACACCTTTTGCATGCGCCAGATTTTCGAGTACACCTTCGAAGACTGGCAGCCGGACCTGCGGTGGTGGCAGGCACCGGCATCCGGGTGCGTCCAGGACCCCTACCGGCGCATCATCCTCTACGACAGCCTGGCCGAGGCCGAGGCCGATTTCGAGCGCCACCGGGCCTGTTCGCGCCGGGCACTGGAGCGCGCCGAGGTGCTCATCCTGACCCTGGGGCTGGTGGAGATCTGGCAGGACCGGGTCGACGGCGCCGTGATCTGCCTGCCTTCGGGGCCGTACGTCAACGAGGGTGGCGACATGCGGCGCTACCGTTTCCGGGTCAGCCGCTATCCGGAGAACCTGGACAACCTGGAGCGTATCCACGCCATCATGCGGCGCCACAATCCCGCCTGTTGCCTGCTGGTTACCGTGTCGCCGGTGCATCTGTGGGCCACTTTCCGGACCGACGCGGACGTGATCAGTGCCTCGTGCAACTCCAAGTCTACCCTGCGGGCCGCCGCCGACGAATTCGTCGCCCGCCACGAAAACGTGTTCTACTTTCCGGCCTTCGAGATGGCCACCATTTATCAGCCGCTGATGAATCGCACCTGGTTTTCCGACGGCAGGGAGAACTTCCACGTCAACAAGAAAATCGTGCGGTCTATCATGGCGCACTTCTTTCGCTTATACGCGGACGGATAGACCTTTCCCGCCCCCGCCTCACCTGTTTCTTGACAAACCGCAGTGGGTTCAATAAAGATGTTTTGTTTCAGCAACGGGCCAGGACTGCGTTTTTGCCGTCATCCGCACAGCCAGAAGGGATTTCGCCGGCGCCAATGTGTTTCAACTGTGCCACCATGTCACGCAAAGCGCTGCAGGACGCCGTCTCGCGGGCCGTGCGTTATCCGCATTCGGACATCAGCCGGGGGAAGCTGATCATCTCGGAAGAGGCCTTCCGGGACGATGACCGGGAGACCAACATGGTCATCAGCCCGTACTGTATTCTGGACTGCACGGGCTCGATTTTCATCGGGCCGTGGTGCAACATCGGTCCCCGTACGCGGATCTACACCCACGATCACATCCACGCCGGCCGGGAGCCGCTCAGCCGCGTGCAGGAGCAGTACGGTATCTTGTTCCAGGACAAAACCATCGGCCGGGATGTCTGGATCCACGACGGATCGCTGGTGCTCTACCAGGTTACCTGTATACCCGACGGGGTCGTGCTGGGCGGCGGTTCGGTACTGACCCGCAACCCGGGTCCCTATGAAATCTGGGCCGGCAACCCGGCCCGCAAAATCGGCGAACGGACCGACATCGATTCCCGGGCCCTGCGGGACCTGGCGTGCGGGCATCGTTACTCCCTCGATCCGGCCATCGTCGAAAAGACCGTCGCAGCAACCGGTCAGGGGGAAAATGGCGCGCCGTCCGACCTATAACATACTGATGTACTCCCACGACACGTACGGCCTGGGGCACATCCGGCGGACCATGGCGATCGCCTCCAACCTGCACGGTCCGGACGTCAATATCCTTATCCTGACGGGTTCGCCCATCGCCGGCCGCTTCTCGTTCCCCGAGCAGGTGGATTTCGTACGCATCCCGGGGATGATCAAGAAGACCAACGACGAGTACCAGCCGCTTTCCATCCGCATTAACCCCAAGCACGCCCTGGACATCCGCAAGAACATCATCACGGCCACCGCCAAAGCCTTTCGGCCCCACCTGTTCATCGTTGACAAGGAACCCCTGGGACTCAAGAAAGAGGTCCTGCCGACCCTGCAGTGGCTCCGGCGCTGCTTGCCGGAGAGCCGCACCATCCTGGGGTTGCGCGACATCATGGACGACGGGCCGGTTGTGCGCCGCGACTGGCGCGAAAAGGGGGTCTACCGCATTCTCGACGAACTCTACTCGGAGATCTGGGTGTACGGACAGCGGGACCTCTACGACCCCATCCGCGAGTACGCCATCCCCGAAGAAGTCAGCCGCAAAATGTTCTTCACGGGTTACATCCCCCGGCGCACACCGGGCCAGGAGGCCGTCAAACGCACGCGACGCGAGCACATGTCCAACGGCAACGGCCGCAGCAAGCTGGTGGTGGTCACCACCGGCGGCGGCGGCGACGGTTACGCCGTCATGGACGCCTACCTGTCCATGCTGGAAAAGGATCCCATGGCTGTCAAGAGCGTGCTGGTGACGGGCCCCTTCATGCCCAAGGAACAGCGCCGCAACATCTTCCGCCGCGCCCGGCGGCTGGGAGTGCGCACCTACCATTTCTACCGCCAGATGGAAAAGCTGCTGGCCGCCGCCGACCTGGTCATCAGCATGGGGGGCTACAACACCATCTGCGAAATTCTCAGCCAGAAGACCGTTTCGCTGGTGATCCCGCGCGAGGCGCCGCGCAAGGAACAGCTCCTGCGGGCGCGCGCCATGGCCAACCGCCACCTGGTCGATTACCTGCCGTGGGCCAGGCTCTCGCCGGAGACCCTGCGTCCCAAGGTGCATGCCCTGCTGGATGCCCCCCAGCAGTGCCTCGAGGCCGTATGCAACTTCCGCCTGACCGGGATCGAGGTCATGTGCCAGCGTCTCATGGGTTTCAGGGACCTGGTATGCTGAACCCGCAGCGCCCGGCGGTGCTGGGTATGATCCTCAAGGGCTTTCCGCGCATCTCGGAGACGTTCATCTCCAACGAAATCCTGCTGCTGGAAAGGCGCGGGTTCCGCATCCACATCTTCTCCATGCGACAGCCGCGGGAAAATTTCACCCACCGCAGCGTGGCCGACATCCGGGCCCGCGTAGATTACCTGCCGGAAAAGATCCTGCCGCACCTGCCGATGCTGATGAAGACCAACCTGCTGCTGGCCTCCCGGATCCCGGCGGTCTACCGCAACGCGATGCGCATGGCCTGGGGCCGTTACCTGCGCACCCGCAAGTCGGCGACCCTCAAGCACCTGCTGCAGGCCGGCTACCTGGTGCAACGCCTGCTGCCCGGGCAGGGGGTGGCGCACCTGCACGCGCACTTCGCCCACTCGCCCACTTCGGTGGCGCTGTTCAGCAGCCTCCTGAGCGGACTGCCGTTCAGCTTCACGGCCCACGCCAAGGACATCTACACCTCGGACCCCCGCCAGCTGCGGGAAAAGATCGCCCTGGCGCGCTTCGTGATCACCTGCACCGGCTACAACCGGGAGTACCTGCGGCGCCTCGCGCCAGGGGGCCGGACCCCCGTCGACTGCATCTATCACGGGATCGACCCGCGGCTTTTCACCGCCGCCGCCGACATGGACCGCCCGGCGACGGACGGCCCCCGGCGGTTGCTGACCGTGGCGCGCCTGACGGCCAAGAAGGGGCTGCCCACCGTGCTGGAGGCCCTGTGCCGCCTGCGGGACCGGGGGATCGATTTCGAGCACGTGCTCATCGGTGACGGCGAGCTGCGCGACGAGACCTTGACGTTGATCCGGCGCCTGGGGCTCGAAGGCCGCTCCCGTTGGCTGGGCACCCAGCCCCACGAGGTGGTGCTGGCGCACTACCGCCGGGCGGACGTGTTCCTGCTGGGCTGCCGCATCGCACCCAACGGAGACCGCGACGGCATCCCCAACGTGCTGATGGAGTCCATGGCCATGGGAGTGCCGGTGGTGGCCACGCGGGTGTCGGCCATCCCCGAACTGGTGCAGCACCGCCGGACCGGCATGCTGGTGCCGCCGGAGGATCCCGACGCCATGGCGGGGGCCGTGCGGGAACTGCTGGAAGATGCCGATCTGAGAAGGGATATCACCACCCGGGCCCGGCGGCGGGTGAGGCGGGATTTCGACAACCAGGTGCTCATCCGCCGGCTGGCGGATCGCTTCGAAACGGCCCTGGGGGGGCCATAGGCGCGGTCATGCGCATCCTGTTCTACGCACCGTTCAAGCCCCTGGGGCATCCCAACCCCTCCGGCGACCTGGTCATCGGCACGGGGCTTTTCGCGTACCTGCGGCAGCGCGGGCACCAGCTGGCAGTGCCCAGCATCCTGCGTACGCGCTGGATCTATTGGAAACCGGCCCGCTGGCCCCAGGTGATCCGCGACCGGCGCCGCGCCGTGCGCCTGGCCGGGTGTTTTGCCGCCGACCTGTGGCTCAGTTACCATCCTTTCTACAAGGCGCCGGACGTGCTGGGTCCCGCAGCCTGCCGGCAGGCCCGGCTGCCCTATGTCATTTTCCAGGGAGCATACGCCACCAAGCGGCGGCGGGACGTGCGTACCGTGGCCGGCTTCCACCTCAACCGCCGCTCGCTGCTGGCGGCCGACCACGTGTTCAGCAACCGGCGGGTGGACTACGAAAACCTCTCGCGCATCGTCCCCCCGGAGCGCCTGACCTACGTGGCGCCCGGCATCGTGTGCAGCGACTTTACCTTCGACGCCCGCGCGCGGGAAGCGCTGCGCGACCGCTGGCAGGCCGGCGGTGATGCGGTGGTGCTCTCCGCCGCCATGTTCCGCCCCGGGGTCAAGACACGCGGGCTGTCCTGGGTCATCCGCGCCTGCGGCCGCCTGCTGCGCCGCGGCAGGCGGCTGCTGCTGGTGATCGCCGGCGAGGGGCGGCAGGGCGAATACCTTCGGCAGCTGGCCCGGCGGCACCTGGGACGGCGGGTGCGCTTCGTGGGCAAGGTGCCCCGTGACCGCATGCACCGCTTCTACAGTGCCGGAGATCTGTTCGCCTTTCCCGGTTTCCGTGAATCCCTGGGCATGGTGTTCCTGGAGGCCCAGGCCTGCGGCCTGCCGGTGGTGGCCTTTGCCGGCGGCGGTATTCCCGAGGTGGTCGATGCCGGCCGCACCGGTATCCTGACCCCGCCTGGAGATTTCGAGGCCTTTACCGCCGCCGTCGACACCCTGGTGACGGACCGGGAGATGCGCCGCTCCCTGGGGCGCGCCGCCGCGGCTGGTGTTCGGCGGCGCCACGACTTGACACGCAACTATGCCGTTGTGGAGCAGCGCCTGACCCAGGTCGTGCGCCAAGCGGATTCGGCAGACAGGAGTCGGCGCCCTCGTGGATGAGAAAAACACCGCCACCCGTTTCGGTCTCGTGCGCCACGCGACCACTTTCTGGAACCTGGAGAAGCGCATCCAGGGCCGCCTGAACGCGGACCTGGCTCCCATCGGTGAGGACATGGCCCGCCGTTGGGGGACCCTGCTCAAAGACGGCGGCTGGCGGCGCATACTGGTCAGCAGCAGCGGCCGGGCCCTGCAAACGGCGCGCCTGGTCAACCGCCGCCTGAAGCTGCCCCTGCACCCGGAGGCGCGGCTGCAAGAGCAGGACTGGGGGCGCTGGAGCGGGCTGCGCCTGCCGGATCTCGTGGCCGAACACGGTGAGGCGCTCGAGGCCCAGGTGGCGGCGGGCTGGGATTTCCGGCCGCCCGGCGGCGAGAGCCGCAGGGACGTCCGGCAACGCGCCGGCCGGGCCCTGGTGGACGCCGCCGCCCGCTGGCCCGGCGAGCGTGTCCTGGTGGTCACCCACGAGGGGGTCATCAAGTGCCTGCTCTATCACCTGGCGGGGCGCGCCTTCCTGCCCACGGAGCCGGCGCTGATCCGACCCGGTCACCTGCACCTGGTGGAAGTGCGGGACGGGCGGCCGGCGATCGTGGCGGTCAACCACCTGCCGCTGACGTGATGGATCCGGGGTTCGGTTCATGTCCCCGGCGCGGGTCCGGATGTGCCCGCGCCGGGCGATGTCCGGATTTGCGCCCGCGGGCACGCGGGGCGCCATGCCGCCTCACCGAAACACGTCCCCCGATAACGCGGCGGCGTTCTCGGGGAGATACACTTTTAGATTCGGCCAGATGCTTTCACGCTGCCTGCAAAGGCATGCGGAAGCGGGATACGCTCACGATTTGAGGTGCAAATGAAGATTGCGGTGTACTGCCAGTACGTGATGGGTGTCGGCCACCTGTTCCGCATGCTGGAAATCTGCCGGGCCCTCGACGGCCACGACGTCCTGTTGCTCACGGGCGGCCCGCCGGTGGACGCGGCCATACCGGAACACGTGCGCCACCTGCCCATGACGGGCCTGAAGATGGACGCCGATTTCCGCTACCTGCTGCCCATGGAAGAGGGGGCCGACGTGGAGAAAATCAAGGCCGAGCGGCAGCGGATGCTGCTCGACACCTTCTCCAGCGAGAAGCCGGACGTCGCCCTGATCGAACTCTACCCCTTCGGCCGCAAGGCCTTCCGCTTCGAGCTGGACCCGCTGCTGGAGATGATCCACGCACCGGGGCCGATGCGGTGCCGTACGGTGTGCAGCCTGCGCGACATCCTGGTGGAGAAGAAGGATCTCTCCGGTTTCGAAAAGCGGGTCATCAAGATCCTGGGGCGATACTTCGACGCCCTGCTGGTTCACGGCGACCCGCGCGTGATTCGCCTGGAGGCCACTTTCACGCGGGTGCCGGACATCCCCGTGCCGCTGGTTTACACCGGCTACGTGGCGCCGCCCGTGCCCCCCGGGGCCCGTGAGGGGGTGCGAAGTGCCCTGGGCGTCTCGCCGCGGGAGCGTCTGGTGGTGGCCAGCGCCGGCGGCGGGCGCATCGGCAGGCGCCTGCTGGAAACCGTGGTGGCGGCCATGGATCGGATCGATCCGGCGCTCGAATGCCGGCTGCACCTCTTTACCGGCCCTTTTCTCGATGAAGCCACCTTTGAAAAGCTCCGCCGGCGGGCCGGAGAGCGGACGCGCATCGAGCGTTTCACCACGGACTTTCTTTCCTACCTGGCGGCCGCCGATCTGTCGGTCAGCATGGGTGGCTACAACACCTGCATGAACATCCTCGCCTCCCGCGTGCCGGCCCTGGTGAGACCGTCGCCGCGGGACCAGGAGCAGCGCCTGCGGGTCGAGCGCCTGGCGCGGGTGGATGCCATGGTGCAGCTGGGCGAAGACGACCTGGATCCCCGGCGCCTGGCCGCAAAGATGGAGGCCCGGCTGCAACGCTCCTCGCCACCGGCGATGTCCATCGACATGCAGGGCGCCGCCTTTACCGCCCGCTGGCTGGAGCGCTGGATGGCCGGCGCGGAGGGCCCGCCGAGATGAGACCACGCTGCTGCGCGCTGTGGCGCACCCGACAGCCGCCGTACGTCGAGGAGTCCCTGCAGGAAGTCCTGTCGCGGATTCCGGCCGGGCGCGGGCTGCCGGTGTTTTTCCGGGCCGACGACGTTGTGACGCCCGACGATGCGCTGAAAGACCTTATGGCGCTTTTCACCCGGCACCGCGTCCCGCTGGCGCTGGCCGTGATCCCGGCCCGCTTCACCATGCCCTACTGGCGGGGGCTGAAGAAAATGGCCGCCGCCGACCCGGGCCTGTGGTGCTGGCACCAGCACGGCTGGCGGCACATCAACCACGAGCGAAAGGGGAAAAAACAGGAATTCGGCCCCTCCCGCTCGCGGATTCAGCTGGAAACCGAGGTGGACTGGGGGCGGCAGTGGCTGCACTCGGTGATGGAAGAGGCCTTCACCCCCATCTTCACCCCGCCCTGGAACCGCTGCAGCACCGAGACCCTGGCGCTGCTCAGGGCGAGGGGCTACCTGGCGGTGTCACGCAGCGTCGGCAGCCTGCCGCCCCCGCCCAAGGGCCTGCCCGACATTGCGGTCAACATCGATCTGCACACCCGCAGGGAAAAAGACCCCCGCCAGAGCTGGCGCAACCTGCTCCGGGAGATGGCCGCCGCCACCGAACAGGGCCGCTGGGGGGTCATGATTCACCACCGCTTCATGAGCCCCGTCGCCTTCACCTTCCTGGACATCCTGCTGGGCATCCTGGCCGCCGATCCACGCATCGAAATGGTGGGCATGAACGAGCTGGCAGCTTCCGGCGTCGGCGGCCCTTAGCGCCTGAAAAGAGGGGACTTTACCCTACCGCCCCGTCACGCCCCGCCGGATAAGCGGCCGGATCTACCAATACGACGGCATGCATCCGTCGACCCATCCCGGCCGGCGTCGCTGCGAAAACGACGATACGGGGCGCTGTGCCCGCCAACGGACGGCGGCCGCCCCAGCGGAGGAGGCAGGCATTCTCCGGGTCTCTTTCCCCCGGTTCTCTAACCGCGCACAGCCGAAGCCTGCCGCCCCTCTCCCCTGCGGGCGGCCCCGGAGAACGCAGGGCGCGCGCGACACGCATGCCATCGGCTGCCTGCGATTCCGCCACTCCGTAGTTGCACTTTTGAGGGTTATGACATATATTCCCCTCTTTAGCGGTTTTTCGTTCGGTTGTTTCACGAATCAGGGGAAATTGTTTCCGCCCGACCCGAAAGGCGCCATGAGAGCAGAATTTCTGCCTTTTTCCAGGCCTTGCATCGGCGAGGCCGAGATTGCCGCCGTCGCCGAGGTGCTGCGTTCCGGATGGATCACCACCGGCGAGCGGTGCGCGCGCTTCGAGCGCCGCTTCGCCGAGTGCGTGGGCTGCCGCGAAGCCATCGCGCTCTCGTCGGCCACGGCGGGCATGCACCTGGCCCTGGCGGCCGCCGGGGTGGGGCCCGGGGACGAGGTCATCACGCCGTCTCTCACCTGGGTGTCCACGGTCAATCTCATCGTCCTGAGCGGCGCCCGGCCGGTGTTCGCCGACGTGGACCGCGACACCCTCATGGTGACGGCCGAGACCGTGGCCCCGCTCATCGGCCCGCGCACGCGGCTGATCATCCCGGTGCACTACGCAGGGGCGCCCGCGGACATGGCGCCCCTGCGCGAACTGGCCGCCGAGCGAGGCGTGGGGCTGGTCGAGGACGCCGCCCACGCGCTGGGCACGGCCTACCGGGGAGAGGCGGTGGGCCGGCGGGGAACGGCCATCTTCTCTTTTCACCCCATCAAAAACATCACCACCGCCGAGGGCGGTATGTTCTGCACCGACGACCCGCAGCTGGCCGGCGCCGTGCGACGCCTGAAGTTCCACGGTCTGGGGGTGGACGCATACGACCGCAAGGTGCAGGGGCGCGCGCCCCAAGCCGAGGTGCTCTCTCCGGGCTACAAATACAACCTGCCCGACGTGCTGGCCGTGCTGGGCCTGGGGCAGCTGGAACGCCTCGAGGCCTTCAACCGCCGCCGGCGGGAACTGGCGGCGCGTTACCACGAGAAACTGGCGTGCGTGGAGGAGGTCCGCCCCCTGGCATTGCCCGACTATCCCCACACCCACAGCTGGCACCTGTTCGTGGTGCGTCTGGACATCGAGCGGGCAGGCATGGACCGCCTGGCGTTCATGGAGGCCCTCAAGGCGCGCAACATCGGCAGCGGCCTGCATTTCCTGGCGGTGCATCGGCACAAATACTACCGGGAGCACCTGCCGGCGGAGCCCGGTAGCCTGCCCGAAACGGAATACAACTCGGAACGCATCCTGTCGCTGCCCCTTTTCCCGGACATGCGGGAGAGCGACGTGGACGATGTCGTCGCGGCCATTAAGGCCGTGCTGGCGTCGTGACCGGCGGCGGCGCAACGGCGGAATAGAAGGAAAATGGCGGCAAAACCCAACCACGACAACGGCCCGTCCGACGGCGGGCTCCCCGCCCAGCCGGAAAAGCTGTCGGTGGTCATCCCGGTGTTCAACGAGGCCGAGAACCTGAACGAACTCATCCGGCGCTGCCTGGCGGCCTGCGAACGGTGCGGGCGTCCCTTCGAACTCATCCTGGTAGACGACGGCAGCAGCGACGGTTCCGACGACATCATCGAGGCCGCCGCCCGGGAGCACAACGGACGGGTGGTTGGCGTTTTCCTGAACCGCAACTACGGCCAGCACGCCGCGGTCATGGCGGGCTTCGAGCAGGCCGACGGCGGCATCATCGTAACCCTGGACGCCGACCTGCAGAACCCGCCCGAGGAGATCCCGCGCCTGGTGGAGCGCATGGAAGAGGGCTTCGACGTGGTGGGCAGCGTGCGCATCCGGCGCCAGGACAACCTGTTCCGGCGCCTGGCCTCCATGGTCATCAACCGCGCCGTGCAGAAGTCCACCGGCGTGATGATGCACGACTACGGGTGCATGCTGCGCGCCTACCGGCGCCACATCGTGGACGCCATGCTGCAGTGCCACGAGCGCAGCACCTTCATCCCCGTGCTGGCCAACAGCTTCGCGCGCCACACGGCCGAGATCGAGGTGGCCCACGAGGCGCGCCACCAGGGGAGTTCCAAGTACAGCCTGATCAAACTCATGTCCCTGCTGTTCGACCTGCTGACCTCCATGACCACCGCGCCGCTGCGTATGCTGGGCATCCTGGGGACCCTGGTCTCCATGGCCGGCATCGGTTTCGGCCTGCTGCTGCTGCTCATGCGTCTCATCTTCGGCGCCCAGTGGGCGGCCGAGGGCGTCTTCACCCTGTTCGCCATCCTGTTCATCTTCGTGGGGGCGCAGTTCATCGGCATGGGACTGCTGGGCGAATACGTCGGCCGCATCTATCACGACGTGCGGGCCCGGCCGCGCTACTTCGTGCGACGTGTGACCGGCAAGCCGCCCCGCAGCGCCACGGCCCGCTGGATGGGGGGCGGCGGCTGCGGCAACCTGGAAAGAAAAACATGAAAACCATCGTACTGGCCTACCACAACATCGGCTGCATCGGCATCCGGGCCCTGCTGCGGCACGGCTTCGACATCCAGGCGGTCTTCACCCACCCGGACGACCCCGGCGAGCGCATCTGGTTCGATTCCGTGGCCGAGCTGGCGTCGGAGCTGGGCATCCCGGTGTTCGCCCCGGAGAACATCAACCACCCCCTGTGGCAAGAGCGCATCCGGGAACTTTCGCCGGAGATCCTGTTTTCCTTCTACTACCGCAACATGGTGGGACGCGCGATCCTGGACATCCCGCCGGCCGGGGCGGTGAACCTGCACGGCTCGCTCCTGCCCCGCTACCGCGGCCGCTGCCCCATCAACTGGGTGCTGGTCAACGGCGAGACCGAAACCGGTGTCACCCTGCACTACATGACCGTGCGGCCCGACGACGGCGATATCGTGGGCCAGAAGAAGATCGCCATCGACGCCGAGGACACGGCCCTGACCCTGCACGCCAAGGCGGCGCGCGCCGCCGGCGAGCTGCTCGACGAACTGCTGCCGCAGATCAAGGCCGGCACGGCCCCGCGGCGGCCCCAGGACCCCGCCGCGGCCAGCTATTTCGGGGGCCGGCGGCCCGAAGACGGCGAGATCGACTGGCGGCGGGAGGCCGTAGCGGTGGCCAACCTGGTGCGCGCCGTGACCCACCCCTACCCGGGGGCCTTCAGCCACATGGGCCAGCGCCGGGTCTTTTTCTGGCGCGTGCGGCCCCTGGACGAGCCCGGCGGCCGGCCGGGGAGCATTCTCTCGGCCGATCCGCTGGTGGTGGCCTGCGGCCGGGGGAGCATCCGCGTCGAGAGCGCCCAGGCCGAAGACGGCATCTGCACCAGCGGCGGCCAGCTGGCCGAGGAGATGGGGCTGGCCCCGGGGATGCGCTTCGACCGGCACCCCCGCCGGGCGGCGGCCGCGCGGCGCAAGAAACAGGTCCTCATCCTGGGAGTGGACGGCTTCATCGGCAACCACCTCAGCGAGCGCCTGCTGGACAGCGGCCGCTACGAGGTGCACGGCATGGACCTGGGGGACCACTCCATCCGCCGGCTGCGCCGGCGCGAGGGGTTTCACTTCTCCGAGGGCGACATCTCCATCCACCGCGAGTGGATCGAGTACCACGTGCGCAAGTGCGACATCGTCATCCCGCTGGTGGCCATCGCCACGCCCGTGGAGTACGTGCGCAACCCGCTGCGGGTCTTCGAGCTGGATTTCGAGGAGAACCTGCGCATCGTGCGCTACTGCGCCAAGTACGGCAAGCGCATCGTCTTTCCGTCCACCTCCGAGGTCTACGGCATGTGCGACGACCCGCTCTTCGACGAGGACCGCTCGCGCCTGGTGCTGGGTCCCATCCGCAAGCAGCGCTGGATCTACTCCTGCAGCAAACAGCTGCTGGACCGCGTCATCTGGGCCTACGGCAGCTCCGAGGGGCTGCAGTTCACCCTTTTCCGGCCCTTCAACTGGATCGGCCCGCGCCTGGACAGCCTGGCGTCGGCGCGCATCGGCAGCTCGCGCGCCATCACCCAGCTGATCCTCAACCTCACCGAGGGGACCCCCATCCAGCTGGTGGACGGCGGCCACCAGAAGCGCTGCTTCACCGACGTCAGCGACGGGGTGGAGTGCCTCTTCCGCATCATCGAAAACCGCAACGGCTGCTGCGACGGGCGCATTTTCAACATCGGCAACCCGGACAACGAGGCCAGCATCGCGCAGCTGGCCGAGATGCTGGTGGCGCAGTTCGAGCGGCACCCGTTGCGCCACCGCTTTCCGCCCCTGGCCGGCATGCGCACGGTCGAGAGCCGCCGTTTCTACGGGGCCGGCTACGAAGACGTGCGCCACCGCAAGCCGAGCATCGAAAACGCCCGCCGCCACCTGGGCTGGCGGCCGCGGGTCAGCCTGGCCGAATCCGTGGCGCGCACCCTGGATTTCTTTCTGCGCGAGGCCGCGGAATCCGGCGAAACCGATTCGGACGAGGCCGCAGGCGGGGCATGAAAACCGGTCTTCGCATCGATGTCGACACCCTGCGCGGCACGCGGCGGGGAGTGCCCCGGCTGCTGGAGGTGCTGGGCCGCCGGGGGATCCGGGCCACCTTTTTCTTTTCCGTGGGGCCGGACAACATGGGCCGCCACCTGTTCCGGCTGCTGCGTCCGGCCTTTCTGAAGAAGATGCTGCGCACCCGCGCCCCGGGCCTTTACGGGTGGGACATCCTGCTGCGCGGCACGCTGGGCCCGGGCCCCGACATCGGTCGCCGCGCCGGGGACGTGATCGTGCGCACCCGGCGCGAAGGGCACGAGGTGGGGCTGCACGCCTGGGACCACTGGGCCTGGCAGGTGCGCGTGGCGCGTATGACGCCCGCCGCCGTGCGTCGCGTCCTGGCCCGCGGCGTGGCCCGCCTCACGGAACTGACCGGGGAGGCGCCCGCCTGTTCGGCCGCGCCGGCCTGGCAGTGCACCGAAACCGTGCTGCTGGAGAAGGAAAAGTTTCCCTTTGTTTACAACAGCGACTGCCGGGGGCGGTCGATTTTTTATCCCCGGGTGGCCGGCCGGCGGATCGGCCAGCCCCAGGTCCCCGTCACCCTGCCGACGTTTGATGAACGGGTGGGGCGGGACGGCATGACGGCCGAGGGCTTCAACGATCACCTGCTTTCCCGGATGAAGCCGGAAGGGCTCAACGTGCTCACCGTGCACGCCGAGGTGGAGGGCATCGCCTGCCGGTCCCTGTTCGAGTCCTTCCTCGAAAAGGCCCGCCGGCGCGGGGTGTCGCTGGTAGCCCTAGGCGAGCTGCTGCCGGCGGCCGACGAGATCCCCCAGGGCCGGATGGAGACGACGCGCGTGGCCGGTCGCGAGGGCTGGCTGTCGGTGCAGCGCAGCGAGGTCCTGTCGTGACGCGGCAATTGCTTCCCGGCGGCCTGTTCCTGGTGCTGCTGTACGTGCTGGTCTACATCGTGCCGCTGGGAGCGCGCCCGATGATCATCCCCGACGAGGTGCGCTACGCCGAGATTCCCCGCGAGATGATCGCCAGCGGCGACTGGCTGGTGCCGCGCCTGGCCGGGCTGCGCTACTTCGAAAAGCCCGTGATGGGCTACTGGATGACGGCCGCGGCGATGGAGATCTTCGGCCAGAACCCCTTCGGCGCGCGTTTCGCCTCGGCCGCCGCCGCCGGCCTGAGCGCTCTGATCCTCTTTGCGCTGGTCCGGCGTTTCGCCTGCCATGAGACGGCCTTTGCGGCCACGGCCATCTACCTCACCATGGGCCTGGTGATGGGACTGGGCGTTTACAACGTCCTGGACGGGCCCTTGAACCTCTTCATCACCGCGGCCATGGCCGCCTTCTTTACCGCCGTGCAACAGCCGGGCGGTTCGCGCCGCAAGGCGCTCTACCTGGTGCTGTGCGGCATCGCCTGCGGCTGCGGTTTTCTGACCAAGGGCTTCGTGGCTTTCGCCGTGCCGGCCGTGGCGGCGTTTCCCTACATGATCTGGCAGCGGCGCCTGAAGGAGCTGCTGATCATCGGCTGGATTCCCTTTTTCACCGCCCTGCTGACGGTGGCGCCCTGGGCCCTGCTGGTGCACCAGCGCGAACCCGACTTCTGGCGCTTTTTCATCTTCAACGAGCATCTGCGGCGCTTCATGGCCGACAGCGCGCAGCATCGTGCCGGTTTCTGGTACTACCTGGCCTTGCTGCCGGCCGCCGCCATGCCCTGGACGTTCCTGGCCCCGGCCGCCGCGACGGGCCTCAAGGGGGATGCCCTGAAATCCGACCTGCTGCGCTGGGCGGTGTGCTGGCTGGTGTTTCCGCTGCTGTTCTTCTCGGTGGCCCGCGTCACATTAAAAACCAAAATCCTGCCCTGTTTCGCGCCCCTGGCGATTGTGCTGGCCTGCGGTTTTTCCCGCCTGGCGGACCGACGGCCCGGAAAATTGCTGCGTGTCGGCACGCTGGCCCTGTGCGTGGCGGCACTCCTGGTGGCCACGGCGCTGGCGGCCGTCCAGCTCTGGCACCTCTACGGCCTGACGCTCTATGCCGACCGCCTGCAGGCGACGCTGGTCACGGCCGCCGCGCTGGCCTGCAGCCTGCTGCTTCTGCTGGCAAGCCGGCAGCCCTCGGTGATGCGCCTGGTGACGGTCGCCGCCGCGGCGCCCGTGGCGGTCATGCTGGCGGCGCCCATCGCCCTGCCCGATGCCACCCTGGTGCGCAAGGCGCCCTGCGACTTCCTGCGGCGCCAGGCGGTGCGGGTGAAGCCTACCTCGGTGCTGGTGGCCGACGAGCGGCTCATGGCGGCTGTCTGCTGGGTCTATGGGCGCAGCGATGTGCGCCAGCTGGACTTCGGCGGGGAACTGTCCTACGGTCTGACTTTCGATGATTCACGCGACCGCATGGTGCACCCCGGGAAGTTCGGGGCATTCGTCCGCAGGAACGCCGGACGGCTCATCCTGCTGATCTCGGCCGAACGCTGGGCCCCCATCCGGGACGGGCTGCCGCGGCCGGTTTTCGAGGCCCGCAACGCCAGAAACGGCTTCGTCTTCCTGCAGTTCTGAGGGAGTCGACCGTTGCCGCACGACCTGATACCGCGGGGGAATGCCGCACTTTCGAGTGCGCCCCGAAACCGGCTGCGCGCAACCCGTGAGGGCCCCGCGGCATTCGCCATGCCGATCGTTGTCCGCCTTGGCACGGCGATTTACACCGGCAGAGCTTTGTGGTAGAGTATCCCCTGCACGTTGAAGATGCCGCAGAAACGAAAAGGACGCAGACCCATGGCGCACAACCGGGCCGCAGACAAGTCGAAGCAAGTGGATCGCCTGGTGGTGCTGCCCTTTCGCAAGTCGCTGGAGATCTCCCTGAAGAGCCTGCGGGCGCGCTTCTACCGTTCGCTGATCACCACCCTGAGCCTCGTGCTGGCGGTTTCCTTCCTTAGCTTCGTACGCGTGGAGACCGACGTGGCCAACGGCATGCTGTCCAACGGCGACCCGGCCGTGCGGCAGAAGCTGATCCGCGCCGGCTACGACATTCCGCCCGAGGCGCAGAGCATGGGCAGCAGCCCCAAGCAGCGCTGGATCGTGATCCTGTCGCTGCTGGTGTGCGTGGTGGGCATCGTCAACGCGCAGCTGATGGCCGTCACCGAGCGCTTCCGCGAGATCGGCACCATGAAGTGCCTGGGCGCGCTGGACCGCTTTATCCTGCGGCTGTTCCTGCTGGAGTCGGGCATGCAGGGGCTGGCCGGCGCCACGGCCGGCGCCCTGGCCGGGGCGGTGTTCGCGCTGCTCAACGGCCTGCTGCGCTTCGGCACCACGGCCATCGCCTCGGTTTCTCCGGCCGACCTGCTCACCTCGGTGGGTTTCGCCATTGCCGTCGGCTGCCTGCTGAGCCTCATCGGCGTGCTTTACCCGGCCATCCTGGCCGCCCGCATGCAGCCGGTGGAAGCCATGCGCGTCGAGCAGTAACCACACCGGCAGGGGCGCTTTGCCGGCGCGGCGACCCCATCCGCGGCGTCCGGGACCACGGGCGCCAACCCGGGCGGCGATGCGGTTTCCCCGGCGCGCCGACGGGCCGGAACCACGGACTTCGGACCCAGGACCACGGACAAGAGACCCTATGAACCAGGCTGCCAACATCGTACGCGTCACGGGCGTTACCAAGACCTTCCGCCTGGGCAAGGTGGATGTCCAGGCCCTCAAGGGCATCGACCTCGAGATCCAGCGCGGCAACTACATTTCCATCATGGGACCCTCCGGCTCGGGCAAGAGCACCCTGTTCAACATGATCGGCGGGCTGGACAAGCCCACCACCGGCAAGGTGTTCATCGACGAGGTGGACATCGCCCAGCTTGACGCCTACGAGCTGGCGTGGCTGCGCTGCCGCAAGATCGGCTATATCTTCCAGACCTTCAACATCATCCAGGTCATGACGGCCCTGGAGAACGTGACCCTACCCATGATCTTCGCCGGCGTGGCCAACGACGCGGCCGTGGAGAAGGGCATCCAACTGCTGGAGCTGGTGGGGCTGGGGGACCGCTTCCAGCACAAGCCTTCCGAACTGTCGGGCGGCCAGCAACAGCGCGTGGCCATCGCCCGGGCGCTGGCCAACGACCCGGCCATCATTCTGGCCGACGAACCCACCGGCAACCTGGACCTTTCTACCGGAGAAGAGGTGATTTCCCTGCTCAAGAAGCTGAGCCGCGAACGGGGCGTCACCGTGATTTCAGCCACCCACGATTTCAAGATGCTCAACGTCTCCGACCAGGTGGTCTGGATCCGGGACGGGCTGATCGACAAGATCGAGAGCCGCGAGGAGCTGTCCATTTCGGTGGGCGAAATCGGAACCAAAGACTGATCGACCGTCACCTGTGACATGGCGACCCCTGATTCGCAAGAGGCGACTGCGCACATGACAGTACTGGTGATTTTCGACCCCACGGCGGAAGAGAGAGCGGCCATCGAAGAGATGCTGGCAGACCGGGCCGATGTGGTGTTTTTAAAGGACCTGCCCGCCGCGCAGCAGGCGCAGGCCCTGGCAGGCGCCGAGGTGATCGTGGCCCGCAGCTTCGCACCGGCCGAGCTCGCGCGCGAGGCCGTCGGCGACATGCCGCGCCTGCGCTTCGTGCAGCTTGTTTACGCCGGGGCCGACAATGTGCCCTTCGACCGTTTCCCCGAACGGGTGGTGTTTGCCGGCAACACCGGCGCCTTTGCCGAACCGTTGGCCGAACACGTGCTGGCCATGGCGCTGGCGCTGGCCAAGAACCTGCTGCCCGGCCACCGCGCCCTGGCGCGGGGAGAATTCGGCCTGCAGCGGATGAACCGCACCCTGCGCGGCGGCACCTGCGCCGTCATCGGCATGGGCGGCAACGGCCGGGCCGTGGCCGATGTCATGCGGGCCATGGGCATGCGCATCCTGGCCGTCAACCGCCGGGGGCGCACCGATGCCGCGGTGGACTTTGTGGGCACCCCCGATGACCTGCCCGAGGTGCTGGCGAAGGCCGACCTGGTGGTGCTGACCGTGCCGCTGACCCGGCGGACGCGGGGAATGATCGGGGCGCCCGAACTGGCCCTGATGAAGCCCGACGCCATGCTGGTCAACGTGGCGCGCGGTGCCGTCATCGACCAGACGGCCCTTTACCGGCACCTGCGGTCCCACCCCGATTTTCGCGCCGCCATCGACACCTGGTGGTCGGAGCCCGCCGCCCACGGCGCGTTTCGGCTGGATTTTCCCTTCTTCGAACTGCCCAATCTGCTGGGTTCTCCCCACAACGCCGACGACGTGCCGGACATCAAGCTGCCGGCCACCCGGCGGGCGCTGGCGAACGTGCGCCGTTTCCTGGCCGGGGAGCCCATCGACGGCCGGATCGACCCGGGGGACTATGTATAGACCGTCCGCCACGACCCGACCGGTTCGCCCCTCCCGTACCTCCCGCAGGTGCGCCGCCGCGGCCGCGTGGCTGCTGGCCGGCTGCCTGATGCTGGGCGTTCTGGCGCAGCCGGCCGCGGCCGCCGACCCGTCCGGGATGGACATCCCCGATCTGATCGCGGGCTTTGCCGCCGCCGGCGATCGCAGCACCGGGTCTCCGGGGTGCCGCCGGGCCGCAGCGCGCATCCGGAAGATCTTTCAGCAGCTGGGAGCCGAGTCCGTCGGCACGCAGCACTTCTCTCTGCCGGTCATGGCCTTCGGACGCTGTGAAATCCGGCTTCCCGGCGGCCGCCGCGCCCCGCTGCACGCCATTTACGCCAACGCCATATCCCCCCCGGCCATCCCGGCGGAGGGATGGGCCGGCCCGCTGGTGTACGTGGGCGACGGTTCGCTGAAGCGCTTCAACGGCAAACCCGTCGAGGGCGCCGTCATCCTGATGGAGCTCGACTCCGGCAAGAACTGGCAGTATGCCCTGGACCTGGGCGCCCGCGCCCTGATCTACGTGGACCGCGGCCAGGCCGAAAAGAGCCTCTACCGGGACAAATTCGAGCTGACGCCGGTGACTTTTCCACGTTTCCAGATGACGGCCGAAGCCCTGGAGGAGCTTTTCGGGGATTTCCGGGACCGACCCGAAGGGGTGGTGGCCCCCGAAGTGCGGCTCTTCAGCCAAGCCCGCTGGCAGATGGTCGCCGCCGAGAACGTTTTCGCCCTCTACCCGGGCCGTGACCCCAAGCTGGGCGAGCAGTTGATCATCGTGGAGTCTTTCTACGACGCCTCCCGTCGGGTGGCCGGCCAGGCGCCCGGCGCGGACCAGGCCGTGGGCATCGCCACCCTGATCCAGGTGGCGCGCCACCTGCGGGACAGCCCCCCCGCCCGCAGCGTACTGCTGCTGGCCACGGCCGGGTACGGCCAGACCCTGGCCGGGCTGCGCGAGGCTGTCTGGAGCTTCCGCGGGCGCACCCGGGACATGCGCAAGCTGGCCAAACGGCTCAAGGCCACCGTTTCCGGGTGCCGCAAGGTGATCCGGCGCCTGTCGGGCGGGAAAGCCAAGGCCGCCGCCTCCGGCAACGCCGCCGTCGACCGGCTGGTCAAGGCGGCCGTCGAGGAGGAGGTCAAGACCCGCAGCGACGCCATCTCGCGGCGGCTGATGCGCCTGCGGTTGCAGCAGCCCGAGGGTCAGGAGGCCCTCATTGAGAAGCTGGCCAACCAGCGCCTGGCGTTGCGCAAGCTGGGCTGGCGGGACAACTTCGACGACCTGACGGCCGACGAACGCCGGCTTTTCAACAGCCTGGTTCCCAGGGTGCTCGAGACCCAGAAAGCCATCCTGCGTGACGCCCGTCGCCAGGCCGCCGAACTCAAGAGCGCTCGCCGGCTGCGTTCGGCGGTCAAGTCTCACGAACTGGCGGCCGTGGTGTCGCTGCACCTGTCCAGTCACGGCGACGGCATCGGGGCCTTCAACCGCGGCTTTCTCTACCCCCTGAAACCCACCATCAACCGTGTCACCCCTTACAGCCAGCTGGCTGAGGTGCTCAAGACGGGCGCCGCGCGCGTGACCGGAGGCGGCGCGGACCTGGAGGGGCTGTTTCACGATACCCTGCGGCCCAGCGCCATGCGGCCGTGGCAGAGCTATTTCATCGACAATCCGCCGTTGGGCGGCGAAGTGGCTTCGCTGGCGGGCTACCTGGGCATTTCCCTGGCCACCACCAACGATGCCCGCCCGGCCTGGGGCACGCCCTACGATCTGCCGCAGCGGGTGAATTTGCGCTACGCGCAGCGCCAGAGCCGGCTGGTGTGCGGTCTGGTCGGGGAACTGGCCAAGGCGCCCCGGCTGGCCACGCGGGTCGAACCGCGCAACGGCTTCGCCTCCATCGTCGGGCGCGTGAACTTCCTGCGCCACGGCGAACTGTTCGCCGACCAGCCGGCGCCCGGCGCTGTCATCCTGGCCTACCAGGGGCCGGCCCGCTACCTGGCCATGGTGGACCGCATGGGCAAGTTCTATCTCAAAGGGGTGGCCGACAAGAAACACGTGCTGCACAAGGTCATCTTCGAGGGCTTCAAGTTCGACCCCGACTCCGGGGCCGTGCTCTGGTCGGTGGACAAGAAGAAGACCGGCAAGCCGGCCTACCGCCTCAAGATGCAGCGCCGTTCCATGGAAACCGACCTGGTGATGTTCGCCTGCCGCCAGAGTTCCCTATTCGACACGCTGGAGCCGCGCTCGCTGCGTTACATGACCAAGATCCAGCTGCTCGACGGGCGCCGCGACGCCCCGCCGCTGCGCTACTGGTTCAGCCGCACGGACACCTGGTCGTCCACCCTGCTTTCGCTGTTCCTGGAAGACGGCACCTCCTGGAAACTGACCCTCTCGGACAGCGTGCTGCGCAAGAAAATGATCCTCACCAACGGCACCGCCGAGGACCCCGCCGGCAAGGGCTACTCCGTCGACGACACCCCCTTCCTGCGGCACACCGCCTTTCACGTGGCGCGCGACATGTGGACCCTGCTGGGGCCGCGCATCCACAACCTGGAGACCCACGGCATCTACGACGAGCGCATCCGCGGCCTGCAGCAGACCGGCCTGCAGTCGCTGGAAAACGCCCGCCTGGCCCTGACCCAGCGGCGCTACGACCGGCTGTCCGAGGAGTCCCTCAAGTCCTGGGCGCTGGCCAGCCGCGTATACGACCACGTGGAAAAGACCCAGAAGGACGTGCTCTTCGGCGTGCTGTTCTACATCGCCCTGTTCGTGCCCTTCGCCTTCTGCGCCGAACGCCTGCTCTTCTGCTATTCCAACATCAACAAGCGCATCGTGGCCTTTCTGGGCATCCTGATGGCGCTGATCCTGGTGATCTACAAGGTGCACCCGGCCTTTCAGCTGGCCTACAGCCCGCTGGTGGTGATCCTGGCCTTTTTCATCATCGGCCTGTCGCTGATGGTGACGCTGATCATCTTTTTCCGTTTCGAGCAGGAAATGGCGCGGCTGCAGAAGCGGGCCTCGCGGGCGCTGTCCGGTGAGATCAGCCGCTGGAAAGCGTTCACGGCCTCCTTTTTCCTGGGGGTCAGCAACCTGCGCCGCCGGCGCCTGCGCACCGCGCTGACCTGCACCACGCTGATCATCCTGACCTTCACCATCATGAGCTTCACCACCGTCAAGTCCCAGCGCAGCTATACGCGGCTGCTCTTCAGCCAGACGGTGCCCTACCGCGGTATCCTGATGAAGACCATCGACTGGCGCGACCTGCCGCCCGAGGCCCTGCAGACCATCGAGAACACCTTCCCGGCCGGCACCCTGGTGGCGCCGCGGGTGTGGCTGGAGAACGAGGACCGCACGCGGGCCGCGGTGGTCACCATCCACAGCGGACAGACCACTTCCCGCGCCCAGGGGCTGATCGGGCTGTCGCCGGCCGAGCTGAAAGTCTCGGGCATCGACAGCATCATGACCGGCGGACACTGGCTGCAGCCGGGCGAGCGTTCGGGGGTGCTGCTGCCGCAGGAGATGGCCGAGCGGCTGGGCATCGACCCCCGCAATCCGGGGGGGCGCAAGGTCACCATCTGGGGCGTGCCTTTCACGGTGGTGGGCACTTTTTCCGGCACCAAGCTGGACGCGTTCCGGGGGCTGGACGGCGAGACCATCACCCCCGTGATCTTTCCCCACGAAGCCACCACGGCCATGACCGAGGTGGAGATGGATGCCCTGGAGTCCGGCGACGACATCCGCTCCTACCAGAGCCGCTACCAGCACATCCCCGGCGAGCTGACCATCATCATGGACGCCGCCCGCCTGCTGTCGGTGGGCGGCAAGCTCAAGTCCGTGGCCGTGCGGCTGGCCCCCGGCACGGCGCCCCGTCAGACAGCCCACGAACTGGTCGACCGCTTCGGCCTGACGCTTTTCAGCGGCGAGCAGGGCGGTACTTACCTCTACCAGGCGGGCGACACCCTGAGCTACAGCGGGATGCCCAACATCATTATTCCGCTTGCCATATCGGTTTTTATCGTTTTAAACACCATGATCGGCAGTGTATACGAACGCAAGCGCGAAATCGCCATCTACACCTCGGTGGGGCTGGCGCCTTCCCACGTTTCGTTCCTGTTCATCGCCGAGTCGCTGGCCTTCGCGGTGCTCAGCGTGGTGCTGGGGTACTTGGTGGCCCAGGTGTCGGCGCGTTTCTTCGCCGGCACGGCCCTGTGGGCCGGCATCACGGTCAACTACTCTTCGCTGGCCGGCGTGGCGGCCATGGTGCTGGTTATCGCGGTGGTGCTGGTCTCGGTGCTGTACCCCTCTCGGGTGGCCGCGCAGATCGCCATTCCAGACGTCAACCGCTCCTGGACGCTTCCCGAGGCCCGGGGCAACACCATGGAAATCACGCTGCCGTTCCTGATGAAGGAGAGTGAGTACCGCGGGGTGGCCGGCTACCTGATCGACTATTTTCTCAGCCACCAGGACGTTTCACACGGGCTGTTTTCCACGGGCGACGTGCACTGGAAGCTGGACGCTTCCGGCGCCGACCGGAACCGGCACTACCTGGAGATGGACGCCCGGGTGTGGCTGGCGCCTTTCGACTTCGGCATCATGCAGCACGCCCGACTGGTCATCCGGCCGGCGGCCGACGAAGATGATGGCTTCCTGGAAATCGGCGTCGTGCTCACACGCGAATCCGGGGAGGCCAACGCCTGGCGACGCATCAACCGCGGTTTTCTGCACCAGCTGCGCCGCCAGTTGCTGATCTGGCGCTCGCTGGACGACACCGAGCGGGGCGAGTACGAGCGAATAGCCGAAATATCGCCCGCAGCAGCGCAAGCAGGGGAGTCCATGTCGTGAAAAACACACCGACCCCAGCCGTGCAGCGTGACCCGCAAGGGCCCAGGCCGCTTCGCCTGCGGGCCGTGGTGTTGGGACTGGTCCTGGCACTGGTGATCTGCGCCCTGACGCCGTTCAACAACGCCTACCGCCAGGCCACGCCCCTGGGCGGCGGACACTTCCCCTTGGCGCCCTTCTACATCCTGGTCTGGATGACCGTGCTGGTGGCCCTAGCGCGGCGGCTGCTGCGCGGCCACGAGGTCATGACCGGCAAGGAACTGCTGGTCTGCTGGATCCTGATGGTCATCGTCTCGGGCATTCCCTGGACCGGCCTCACGCGTACCTTCTTCATCAACCTGACGGCGCCCTACCACTTTGCCACGGTGGAGAACCGCTGGGCCGAGGTGCTGCAGCCACTGCTGCCCCACAGCTGGTATCCCCAGAGCAAGGCCGCCATCGAACAGCTCTACGAGGGCATTCCCGGCGGGCGCCAGCTGGGGTGGGGGCAGCTGATCCGGCAGATTCCCTGGGGCGCCTGGAAGACCCCCCTGCTGGTCTGGAGCGCCTTCATCCTGACCTGTTACTTCGTCATGATCTGCATGATCAACCTGCTCAGCCGGCAGGCGCTGGAAAACGAGCGCATGAACTTCCCGCTGCTGCGCGTGCCCATCCTCATGGAGGAGGCCCTGGACGAGGGGCACCTGGGCGCCTTCCTGTCCAACCGCTTCCTGATCGCCGGCATGCTGATCCCCATCAGCCTGCACCTGCTCAACGGGTTTCACTTCTACTACCCGTCGGTGCCCCAGATCCCGACCCTCATCCTGGCGGGGCCCTATTTCCCCAAGCACGGGCTATTCTCCGGGTTTCACAAGCTCAAGATCTACTTCTACCCGGCCTTCATCGGATTCGCTTTCCTGACCTCCAAGCAGATCTCGCTGTCTTTCTGGCTGTTTTTTATTCTCGGCGGCCTGCTCTACGGCGTGCTGTCCCTGCTGGGCTACAACATCCCGGCCTCGGCCCTGGGGATCACCTTCGGGCCCACCCTGTCACGCCCCGAGGAGACCCAGATGATCGGCGCCTACGCCATTTTCTTCATCTTCCTGGTCTGGCTGGCCCGCCAGCACCTCACCGACGTGGTGCGCCACGCCCTGGGAAAGCCGGTGGTGCGCGACGAGCAGCACCAGTGGCTGTCGACGCGGCTGTCCTTCTGGGGATTCTTCTTCGGCTGCACGGCGCTGATCTTCTGGCTGGTCTGGTTCGGCCTGCCGCTGCCGGCGGCCTTCCTGGTGATCTGCGCCTTCTTCATGGTCATGCTGGTGGCCAGCCGGGTCATCTGCCAGGGCGGGATCGCCTATTTCACCCTGACCGCGGCCCCCATGGACGGCCTGCTGACCTTCTTCGGGCCGCGGTTCTTCACCAGCGCCGGGCTGCTGATCACGGCCGTGGTGCAGAAGATGCTGTTCGTGGACCTGCGCGAGTCGCTGATGCCCTCGATCCTGCACGCTCAGAAAGTGACCCACGGCACCACGCGGCGGCGCATGGTGGTGGGCTTCGTGTTCGCCACCCTGGTGTGTGGCGTGGGGGTCTCTTTCCTGGCCATGCTGGCCCTGTGCTACAAGTACGGCATGCGCGAGCTGCAGCTGGACTGGGCCACGCGTACCACCGTGGCGGTCTACGAAAACGTCAACAGCCTGATCGTGTCTCCGACCCAGCCGGGCCACTGGGTGCTGGTGTTCACCCTGGTGGGGGCCGCCGTCATGCTGGTGCTGGTCGTCTGTTACCACCGCCTGCACTGGTGGCCCATTCACCCCATCGGGTACCTGACGGCCTACAGTTCGGCCATGCGCATCCTGTGGTTCAGCTTCTTCCTGGGCTGGATGTTCAACGCCCTGTGCATGCGTTACGGCGGGGTGGCGCTGTTCAAGAAACTGCGTTTTTTCTTCATCGGACTGATCATCGGCGACTTTCTCATGGGCGGCAGCTGGGCCATCTACGGCCTGTTCAGCGACGCCAGTTACCAGGTGCTGCCCGGTTGAGGGCCCGGCCGCCGGCGGCATCCTGGGGCCCGGAGCGACGTTTTCGCTCTTTTGCGATCCTCGACGCGGTGCGGTATCAGAATCGCCCGGCCCTGGTCCAGGCGCGAATCCGCCACCTGCGGCCGGGCACGGGGTACTCGACAGGCACAGGAAACGGACACCCATAACGCGGAAAAACATGGATGTACGAGGATAAAGAACTTCAAGAGTATCGGGATCTCTTAAAGCCGCCGGATCACTTCGAGGAGGGTTTCGGCTGGAAAACCGTCATCGGGGCGGTTTTCATCGGTTTCCTGATGATGCCCGGCAGCATGTACCTGCAGCTGGTCATCGGCACCGGCATCGGTCCGGCCGCACGCTGGGTGACCATCATCCTGTTCGCCGAGATCGCCAAGCGCTCCTACACCGAGCTCAAGCAGCAGGAGATCTTCCTGCTCTACTACATGGCCGGCGCGGCCCTGGCCTCGCCTTTCCAGGGCCTGCTGTGGAACCAGTACCTGGTACAGTCCGACGCGGCCCGCATGCTGGGGCTGACCGAGTTCATCCCCACCTGGGTGGCGCCGCCCCCCGGGTCGGCCTCGCTGCTCGAACGCACCTTCTTCCACCGCGACTGGATGATCCCCATCCTGCTGTTGATCGGGTCCCAGGTCATCCAGCGCATCGACCAGTTCGGCCTGGGTTACGCGCTTTACCGCATCACCTCGGACGTGGAAAAGCTGCCTTTTCCCATGGCGCCCGTGGGGGCCCTGGGCACCATGGCGCTGGCCGAATCCACCGAGGACAAGAAGAAGAGCTGGAAGTGGCGCGTGTTTTCCATCGGGGGGGTCATCGGGCTGGCCTTCGGGGCCATCTACGTCATGCTGCCCACGGTCAGCGGCCTGATCTTTACCACGCCGGTGCAGCTGATTCCCATCCCGTGGGTGGAGCTCACGCGGCACACCGAGGAGGTGCTGCCGGCCGTGGCCACCGGCATCCAGCTGGACCTGGGGTTGCTGTTCGTGGGCATGGTGCTGCCCTTCTGGGCGGTCATCGGCGGGCTTATCGGCCTGATTATCACCGTCGTGGCCAACCCCATCATGTACCACCACGGCATCCTGCAGCGTTGGCACCAGGGCATGGGCACAGTGGACACCATCTTCGCCAACAATTTCGACTTCTACATGAGCTTTTCCATCGGCCTGGGACTGGCCATCGGGCTGGTGGGCGTCTACCACGTGATCCGCTCCTTTTTCGACAAGAGCACGGCCCAACGCGGCAGCTTCCGGGACCTCTTCCGGCCGCCGCCCGGGCGCGGCGACTTCAACTTCTGGATCTCCATCGGCATCTACGTCTTTTCGACCCTGTCCTACGTCAGCCTGTGCGTCTGGCTGGTGCCCAACTTTCCCGTGGTCTTCTTCCTGGCCTACGGCTTCATCTACACACCCATCGTGTCCTACATCACCGCGCGCATGGAGGGCATCGCCGGCCAGTTCGTGAGCCTGCCCATGGTGCGCGAGGCCAGCTTCATCGCCGGGTCGCGTTTTTTCGGCTACCAGGGCATCGAGATCTGGTACGCGCCCATCCCCATCCACAACTACGGGGCCGCCACGGTCAACTTCCGCGAGATCGAGCTGACCGGCACCAGCATCCGGGGCATCATCAAGGCCGAGATCGTGGTCTTCCCGGTGGTCATGATCGCCAGCCTGTTGTTTTCGCAGTTCATCTGGCAGCTGGCGCCCATTCCGTCCGCCAGCTACCCTTACGCCCAGGAGATGTGGCACCTGCAGGCCTTGAACTCCCTGCTCATGCAGACCTCCACGCTGGAAGGCAACTCGCTGTTCTACCAGGCGCTCAACGGCCTTTACGTCAGCCTGGGGCTGGGGTTCGGCGTGATTACCTACATCCTGCTGATGCTCTTCGGGTTGCCCATCCTGCTGATCTACGGCGTGGTGCGGGGGCTCGGACAGAGCACGCCCCACGGCATGATCTTGGAAGTGGTGGGGGCGCTGCTGGGACGCTTTTTCTTTTTGAAGCGATATGGTAAGATGTGGCGGCAATACGCCCCGGTCCTGCTGGCGGGTTTTTCCTGCGGCATGGGTCTGACCGGCATGTTCGCCATGGGCTTTACCCTGATCCTGAAGTCCCTGGGGCGCTTGGCGTATTGATTCGTCCCATTGCCCTTGCAGGAGAGCCGACCATGAAAAATCGCATCTTCGTCTTCAGCGCCTTGATGCTGCTGCCGTTCGCCGTACCGGCCCTGGCCAAGGCCCCCCACGAAGTGGCCGGGTTCGTGCTCAACACCGACATCTCGCAGTACAAGGACCGCGTGGACATGGACACGTCCATGCCCGTGCGGTACCATGAGTACCTCCGGGAGGTCCAGATTTCCCACGTGCCCGGCTTCAAGACCGGCATCATCACGTACGGCACCTGCGCCTTTCCCAACCGCATCGTCAAGATCCGGCTGAAGTACATGGATTATTCCAAGTCTTTTTTCGAGGAGCTGCTGGAGAAGTTCAAGCAGCGCTTCGGCCGCGACCCCGAGTGGAAAGGGGACCCTTTCAACGTGGTTATCGCCTGGAAATGGTCCTTCGTGGACAAAGACGGCAACCACATCAGCCTGACGCTGCAGCACAACGTGCTCAACGAGGAACAGAAACTGGGCAACGTGGTCAAGCTGAGCATGCGCAACCTGATCGATGCCGAAAAGGCCTGTTACAAAAAAAAGCACCCCAACCGGGAGGCACCGCCCAAAAAGGAAAAAATCAAGCGTGGCCCGGATTTCTGGCGGCAGTGCATTCCCCGGTAAGCGCATGGCGGCCGACGCCCCGCGGGAATTCAAGAACATGGCCTGGAACGGTATCTCCCTGCGGGTGCCGCGTGCGTGGGAGGCGTTGCGCTTGGGGAAAAGCTACCTGATGCTGGAAGACCGCGGCCGCCCCACCATGGAGGTCAAGTGGGGCGCCATCCGCGGCCGCTTTTCGGCCGACCGGCAGCTCAAGCGCCTGGCCGCGGCTTCGCGCAGGGCGGACCAGCCGTTGCGCCGCCGGGAGGTTCCCCGGTACTGGCGGCCGGCCGTGGCCGCTTACGAGGCCGGTGCCTTTACGTGGGCCGACGGGCAGGTCAGGGCCGAGGGCGTGCTGCTCTACTGCGCCGCCTGCGCCACGGCCAGCGTGATCCAGTTTTTTTCGCCGGCTGCAAAGGAGATGACCGCCGCCGTGCTGGCCTCCTTCCGGGATCACCCGGAGGGCGGGCGCTCAGCGTGGCGGGTGTTCGACATCGGCTTCCGGCTCCCGTCGCGCTACCGGCTGGATGATTTCCGTTTCGAGCCCGGGCGCTATCGCCTGGTCTTCAAGTCCGGCGGGGAGGTGGTGACGCTACTGCGCTGGGGGCCGGCCGACGCGCTGCTGTCCGGCGAGGGGCTCTCCGACTTCGCCGCCCGGCGCCTGGCGGCGGTGGACCGCCCTTGGCGCGAGCGCCGGGACGGCGACATCCGGGTGCTGGAGTGGCGCGGGTCCCGGGCGCCGCTGCCGCCGTGGCGGAGGGTGCTGACGCCTATACGGGTGCAGGCCGCCCGCGTCTGGCACCTGCCCCGGCAGAACCGCATCCTGGCGGTGACCATCGAAGCGCGGCGGCCCGCGACCGAGGGCCTGCTGGAGGACGTGTGCAGCACCTATGGCGTTTTTTAAGCGCAAACCCAAGCACTCGCCGCTTTCCCGGGAGGAGGCCTTGGCCTGCGTGCCGGTGCGCAGCACGGCGGCCCGGGAAACCCGGCTGGAATCGGGAGACATCCTGATCGCCTATCCGCAGCGCATGCGGCCGTGGGCCAGGGCGCTGCTGGGCCGTTTTTCCAGGAACGCCGCAGCTTCGGCCCCCGTCAAGAAACTGCAACTGGACCGGCTGGGCAGCAGTGTGTGGGAGATGATCGACGGCCGGCGCAGCGTCAGGCAGATCGCCGCCGCGTTCGCCAAAAACCACCGCATGCCCTACCGCGAGGCCGAATTCTCGGTCACCCAGTTCCTGCGCGAACTGGGCAAACGTGGACTGGTGGGCATGAAATGGGAGCCGCGAAAATGAGCGATACCGATCGGCAGGAACGGCTGGAGCGCTACCTGGAGGAGCACACCGACGAGCTGTCGCCCCTGCTGCGCCGGCTGCTGGAAGAAACCGAACGCGAGACCGGTCGCAGCCGATGGAGCATCGGCAGGATCGAGGGGCGTCTGCTGCAGATGCTGATCCGGCTGTCCGGTGCCCGGCGGGTGGTGGAGGTGGGCACCTTCACCGGCTTCTCGGCGCTGATGATCGCCGAGGCCTTGCCCCCCGACGGGCGCCTCGTCACCTGTGAGATCGATCTCAAAGTGGCCGACATCGCTAGGAATTACTTTCGCCAGAGCCCTTACGGGGACCGCATCCAGCTGGAGCTGGGAGACGCCCTGGAGACCCTGCGGCGCATGGATCCGCAGTCGGTCGACCTGGTGTTCATCGACGCCGACAAGCCGGCCTACGGCCTGTACTACGACCAGGCGCTGCGCATCCTGCGGCCCGGCGGCCTGGTGTTCGTGGACAACGTGCTGTGGAAGGGCAAAGTGCTGGGCCCGCGCATCACCAACGAAAACGCGCGCCCCATCGCGGCCCTCAACGAAAAGATCAAAAACGACACCCGGGTGGAGAAGGTCATGCTGGGCATCCGCGACGGCGTCTACCTGATCCGCAAGAAATAACCTGGGGCGGCCTGCGGGATGAAATCCCCGTGGTTTGACCGGCAGGACCGTCATTGTCGATGCTGTGAACGGGAAAAAACAGAGAAACAGGTGATCATGCGCACTGTACTCACGGCCACGGTGCTGGTTTTACTCTTGCTGGGCGGTTTTTCTCAGGCGGCTGAAAGGGGCGTTTTCGAGATCGAGACCGAGGGAAGCTATCGAATATCGGAGGGCTCGTCGACCGAGCCGGCACGGGCCGTGGCGCTGTTCAACGCCAAACACAAAGCGGTGGCGCTCGCCGGGCGTTATCTTGCCCACTTAGGCCTGATCAAGACTTACCGCGAGAACAGGGAGGAAGTCTACAGCCTGACCGCCGGCGCCGTTGCGGCCAAAATACTGGCCGAGAAAACGGAGCGGGCAGGCGACGACACCTTCTACCGCTGCCGTGTCCGCGTGCGGGTGCGGCCGGCGGATTTCATCCGCGGGGAGATCGCCTCGGCCGCCATGGAAGCCGAGGAGGCGCGCAAACCCTTCCGCGAGGAAGTCGAGCAGCCGCTGTCCGCCGAGATCGACCCCGGCCGGGACATCGCCTGGGTGTACCTGTTCCTGCGCCAGAAGAAGTGGCGCCCGGCCATCATCTACCTGGACCATCTCGAGAAGAAATATCCCGACTGGGACAGCATCTACATGGCCAAGGCCATCACCTATTACATCCTCCACAACCCGGTGTTCATGCGCCGGGCGCTGCAGAAAGCCTGCCGCTTGGGAAACGCCGTGGCCTGCAGCGACCTGAAGCACCTCAAACGTGTGCATGAAAAGGATTTCGGGCTCTGCATACCGGACTGAAAAGCCGTTGTTGCTATCCCACGGTGTCCGGATGCTTATCCATACGCGGTGCGGGACTGCAGCCATGGAGATGACCGTAGTATCCACGCCGGCTCCCCGCGCACTATCCGGTACCACAGGCCGACGGTGCAGGCCTTCAATTGCTGCCGGATGAGACGTTTTTCAAGCGGATTTTTTGTAAAAAGGGCGGTCCTTTTTTTAAGGTATGACGCTTCATCTGCGATCGTTGGTTTCCCCGAAACTTCGTTACGGCGGTCACTCTGTCCGGTGGACAGTCCAACGGGATCTTCGATGACTGTTTGGGATGAATTTCACCGGATTCGTTTTGTACCCATCAGGCCTTCTTCTTTACGGCAAAGATTTCAGTTGCTGACAATTTTAGGGTGACACCATCCCAAAAAAAAATATATAAAAAGCAAAAGTTGGGGAAATATGCGAAAACAATAGGGCTGAACTCATGGCTCGAAAAAACCCAAACGCCCCCAAAAAGGGTCAGAAAATCAAGGTCGAACCCATCCGTGAGATCGAAGATATCAACCGGATCAAATGCATGCTCAGGGACAAACCCCGGGATTTGGCCTTGTTCACCATCGGGATCAACACCAGTCTGCGGACCTCGGATTTGCTGAAATTGAAGGTCCACCATGTCATGGCGGCCGAGCCCGGCGGCCGCATCGAAATCCAGGAGGAAACTACCGGCAAGAGCAAGACGGTGATCCTGAACCGGTCCTGCGTGGATATCGTCCGGGACCTGCTGGCCCGTGAACAATACCGGCCCGATGACTATCTGTTCAAAAGCAGGAAAGGTTCGGTGCTGCTGGTTCCCACCGTACACAACATGGTCAAGGGATGGTGCGCGGCCATCAAGCTTAAGGGAAACTATGGGTCGCATACCCTGCGAAAGACCTGGGGCTATCACCAACGCGTAACCTTCAGGGTGGACATCCCCACGCTGATGGCCTGCCTCAACCACGGCTCCCGAAAGCAGACCCTGGAATACCTGTGTATTCAACCTGAGCAACGAAAGGACGTTTACCAGAACGAACTGTAGCCCGACGGCGCGGCGCTGCTCAGTGGCAAGCGGGTCAAGCAGCGCATATGGTGTGCCTGCAGCCGGTGTATGGAATATTGGCATCGAGGGCTGCGCCAGGGATCGGGCCTGCCGAAAACGGGGGAGGGCGTGGGACGTAAGCCGTACGTCGGGGCGTGGCGGTGCGAGAGCTCCTGCAGGACAAGGGGTTTTTGCCGGGCGAGCAGCAGAGGAGAGGAATCAAGGCATCAACCCAAACCCATTTTCCCACGATACCACGGGACCGGAGGCCGTCCCAAGTTGATGACGGACCCCCGGGATGGCGGGTTTCGGGACAACCCTGCGAAATAAATTTCATGAAAACGATTTCCAACAAGGGGGGGGCTGGCCGCTGCACGCCAGGCCGGTGTGTTCTCACCGGGGCGGGGGTCGTTGTCTTCGCCTGTATCCTTTGGCAGACGGCACATTGGACGCGTATATTTGAGCTGCGGCGCATCAGGGCGGCGGCTCGTGATTCCCTGAGCGTTTACGTTGGAGACCTGCAGAGCGAGCTGGATAAATTCGAGGCCCTGCCGCTGATCCTGGCCCAAAACCCGCTGTTTGTCGAAATACTGTCCCATCCGGATCGACAGGGCTTGGCGACCCGCGTCAATATCGAACTGGAGCGGATCAACCGGTTGGCCGAAACATCCGCCGTTTACATCCTCAACCACAGGGGACTGACGATTGCCTCGAGCAACTGGCATGGACCAATTTCATTTATCGGGGAAGACCTGAGCTTCAGGCCCTATTTCCAGCAGGCCATGGAGGGCCGGCCGGGGCGCTATTTTGCGCTGGGGACAACCTCCAAGGTCCGCGGTTACTATTTTTCCGCACCCATCCGGTTTGCCAAGCGCATCGTGGGCGTCATCACCGTCAAGGTGCAGCTGCACCGGCTAGAGAATATCTGGTCCCAGGGATCCGAGAAGGTCGTGGTAACCGACCACTACGGCGTGATTTTCATCACCAGCTACGCCCCGTGGAAATTCTGCTCGCTGTGGCCGCTGGAACCTGAAATCGCGGAAGCCCTGCGCCGGAGCAGGCGTTACGGCGATATCCAGCCGCGGCCGCTCACCTCGACCGTTCACCACAGAAATACGGGGAATGCCGAAGTGGTCAATCTCGAGGGCAGTATGCTGCCCGATTCGTCCCGCGCGCAACAACAGGATCACTCGCGCCATCCCTTTCTACTCCAGTCACACGATATGCCGGATGCCGGCTGGACGGTTCATATCCTTTCGGACATCTCCCACGTGAAGACTCAGGTGCGCAACATGGTCCTGCTGGCGGGGTCGCTGATCGTCACGTTCCTGCTGGGCGGCCTTCTGCTGTACCACCGCCGCCGGGCACGGCTGGAGCGGGAGGCCCTGGAGCGGCGTTCCCGAAAGGCGCTTGAAGAAGCCAACCGGATGTTAGAGCAGCGCGTGTTAGAACGCACGGCAGAGCTGACAGAGATCAACCAACGTTTGCGCCAGGAGATCAGAGAACGGCAGCACACCGAATCCGAATTGCGAGCCGCCCAGCAGGGGTTGGTTCAGGCTGGCAAGCTGGCCGCCATCGGCCAGATGGCCGCCGGCATTACCCATGAAATCAACCAGCCTCTGGCCGCCATTCGCATGTTTGCCGACAATGCACTGGTTTTTCTCGATCGGGCGGCGGTGAGCGATGTGCGCGCCAATCTGCGGGACATTGTAGAATTGGTGGGGAAGATAGCGGAAATCACCGATCACCTGAAATCTTTTGCGCGCAAGTCACCGGGAAAATGCACGGCGGTGCCCATTGGTCCAACCATCGAAAACGCGCTGGTGCTGCTCGATAGCCAGATCCGGAAAGTCGACGCTCGCATCGACTGCCGGCTGCCGCCGGCGGATATCATGGTGCTCGGTGACCCCGTTCGCCTGGAACAGGTCCTGGTCAACGTTATTCGCAACAGCCTGGATGCAGTGGCGTCGCGCGCCAGAAGGGAAGTGCGCATCCGCGTCCGCCCGGAACCGGAACAAGTTACGGTGGTGGTACACGATTCTGGACCGGGAATTGCAGAGAAACACATGCAGCGGCTTTTTGACGCCTTTTTTACCCGCCGCAAAGACGGAAAGGGACTGGGGCTGGGGTTGTCTCTTTCCCTGGCCATCGTAAAGGATTTCGGTGGCACCATCATTCCGTCCAATGACTCCGGCGGTGGGGCGGTCATGTCCATCATTTTGCGCCGTATTCAGGCCATTCAGGAGAAAGCCCGGTGAACCCACGCGGTTCAGTAATATTCATCGACGACGACGAGCACGTCTGCCGTGCAGCCGCACAGACTCTCCGACTGGCCCGGTACGACGTCACCACTTTCCGCCGGGCCCGTCGGGCCATGGAAGTGATCACCCCTCACTGGCCGGGAGTGGTGGTCGCCGACGTCAAGATGCCGGACATCGATGGCTTTGCCATGCTGCGCTGGACGATTCAGCAGGATCCGGATTTGCCGGTCATTCTGGTTACGGGTCACGGTGATGTCACCATGGCCGTAAACGCCATGCGGGAGGGCGCCTATGACTTCATTGAGAAGCCGTTGTCCGCCGACCACCTGGTGGATGCCGTAGGACGGGCCATGGAAAAGCGTCGCCTCGTGCTGGATAACCGGGCGCTGCGGGCGGAAGTTGAGAACAAGGAGGGAATCGAATCGGTCATCATCGGACGAAGCAGCGCCGCCCAGCGTCTTCGCAAGACGATCCTGAATATCGCCGACACCGGTGCCGACGTACTCGTCATTGGAGAGACCGGCACCGGCAAAGAGCTGGTCGCCCGTTGCCTGCATAACTACAGTCGGAGAAGGGATCGGCCTTTTGTGGCCATTAACTGCGGCGCTATTCCGGAGTCCATCATCGAAAATGAGCTTTTCGGCCATGAGCCGGGTGCTTTTACCGGTGCCGACCGCCGCCACATCGGTAAGCTGGAACAGGCCGACGGAGGAACCCTTTTCCTCGATGAAATCGAGTCCATGCCCATGGTGCTGCAGGTCCGGTTGCTGCGCGTACTGCAGGAACGGTGCATCGAAAGACTGGGCGGCAGTGAAACCCTCAACCTCGACCTGCGGGTCGTCGCGGCGACCAAACGCAATTTGGAGGAGGCCAGTGAACGGGGCGAGTTCCGATCCGATCTTTACTATCGACTGAATGTAGCGGTCATCGATATCCCGCCGTTGCGTGAGCGGGTGGAGGACATTCCGCTTTTATTCGCCCATTTTCTTCACCGGGCAGCCAGGCGCCTGGACCGCCAGCCACCGGACGTGGTTACCATCCGTCTGCATCGGCTCATGCAGCATTCCTGGCCCGGCAACGTAAGGGAACTGCAAAATGCTGCCGAACGTGTCGTCCTGGGGCTCGATGAGAGCATACCGGCCATGGGAGCAGGCACCGACGCCAACCCCGGCCGTTCCCTCCAAAAACAGTTGGCGGCCTTTGAAAAATGCATTATTGAGCAAGAGCTCAGGCGCAACAGGGGCAACATTACGGCCACCTACGAAGCCCTCGGCTTGCCCCGCAAGACCCTCTATTATAAAATGAAGAAGTACGGCATCAACCGCGACGACTTCACCTGAGGAAAACGTCGTGCGGCGTCCCTTCGCCCGTTTCACCGTGGGCCATTTTATGCCCAACCGCGCCGCTGTCGTGGGCAAAAAACGCCCCACCGGCGGTCCCTACATCCCCTCCCTTTTTCCGGTACGCCCCCGATGCATGCCGCCTCCTGGGCGGTTTTACCCGTTCAGGACGCATGAGCTCAAGCGTATCCATATCCTTTGTTATTGTACGCCTTGGCCGCCGTGGTGGCACAACACCTCGAAAACCAGCGGCGATGCTTGACGGCCTGCCGGGTCAATGGCACTGGTTTTGCTTTCTTTCTGGCGTAGAACAACCGACGGGCGTCCGTCTCATCCGCATCCGGAGTCCGTTGAGCTTCTGGTTGTGTCCTCGTTTTATCATCAGGCTTTCGTAAGATCCACCGCGGCGGAGTGCCGGCATGGTAGCGGCCGCTCTGTCCGCCGGCGTCTCCGATCCCAGGACATGCGGCTTCCGGAAATTGTTTTTTGGCTGTCACCCGTGTTTGTGTTCAACGTCATGGAAAGAAGGAGGAAAAATGAAGCACTTCAGCCTGAGTACGGCCGGGGCGTGGATCACGGCATTGTGCCTTGTCATAATGTTGTCCACCCCCTCTTTCGCTCAAGAGGTCGTGAGCAGTTCGCCGGTCCTGTCGAGAGTCGTCTCCAGCAAAACCCTTCGGGTGGGCGTTAATCCCCAATTCAAACCGTTTTCCTTTAAACAAAACGGAAAACGGGTGGGGGTCGACATCGACATCGCCGGCCTGCTTGCTAGGAAGCTGGGCGTCAACGTCGAAATCATCACTCCCAAGTCGTTTTCGGATCTGATCCCCATGGTGCGTGCCGACAAGATTGATATCATTATCGCCGGTATGAGCATCACTTTTAACCGCGCCAAAGTGGTCGATTTTTCAGATCCCTACTTCGATACCGGCTTGTCCATCCTGCTCAATAAAATCACTACCACCCGCTTGGGTATCTCTGCGGCTCCCAGCTACGCAGTGTTGCACGACGAACTGCTGCGTAACGGCAAGGCCAACCAACTCGTTGTGGCCGTTACCGAAGGCAAGGCCCCCCAGCGTGTCGTCCCGCGCTTTTTCCCTCAAGCGCAGATCAAAGCCTATCCCAGCAACGAGGCCGCCGCAGAGGCAACGCTCAAAGGCGAAGCCGATATCATGGTACACGATGAAATCTTTCTGAAAGTGTGGCTCAAGGAAAACGCCAAACGCGCCAGTTTCCGGCTGGTGGTGCTGGACCCCCCATTTAAACCGGATTTTTATGGTTTCGCCATCCGCAAGGGCAATCAGGATTTTCTGAACATGCTGAATGTTTTCGCCTTGGAACTCCAGTCCAACGGACACGTGGTGCAGTTCATGGGCAAATACCTGCCGGTTAAGTCGCGCGTCGTTACCCGCAGCTACAACATCAGCGAAGATTACTACGGAGGTGACTGATATGGGTGGTGTGGAAAAGAAAAAAGGGCTGGATCTCCAATGGAAAATCCTCATCGGCATCGTCGCCGGTATCAGCCTGGGCATCGGCATCAATATCGCTATGGGAGCCGGCATTACGACGGGCCCCATATTTTACTTGAAGACCCTTTTCAAGTACGGCGGCGATATTTTCATCCGCTTGCTGCGCATGTTGATCGTCCCCCTGGTGTTTGCCTCCATCTTCATGGCTGTCGCCAACCTCGGAGATGTACGCAAACTGGGCAAAATCGGTGGCAAGACCATCGGTTATTACATGCTGACCACGGCGTTGGCGGTGTTGATCGGGTTGGTGGTGGTCAACATCGTCAACCCCGGCATCGGCATCGACAAGGAAGCGCTGTCAGCGCTGAACATCAGCACCGAGGTGCCGGCCAAAGTGAGCAAGCAGGGGGTCGGTGAACGCAGCCCCGTCATCATCATCGTCGATACGTTTGTGAACATGATTCCAAAGAACCCGGCCGCCGCCTTTGCCAAAGGCGATGTGCTGCAAATCATTTTTTTCACCATTTTCCTGGCGGTGTTTGCCTCCATCGTGGGCCGCGATTCCGAACCCATGACCCAGGTGATCAACGCCATCGACCGTATCATGCAAAAGGGGATCATGGCGGTGATGGCCATCGCCCCATACGCCATTTTCATGCTGGTGGCAGCCATTTTCATGGATTTGGGCTTTGCAGCGCTCAAAGCCCTGGGCAAATACGCCGTCACCGTGCTACTGGGGCTTTTCATCCATGGGTTTATTACGTTGCCGATCCTGGTTGTTGTCTTCGGGCGCTACAATCCCTTGCGCCTCATGAAGGCCCTGTCACCGGCCATGATGACGGCCTGGTCCACAGCCTCCAGCGCGGCCACCCTGCCGGTGACCATGAGCAACCTGGAAAAGCGCGCCGGCGTGGACGGCCGCATCGGAAACTTCGTGCTTCCCCTGGGCGCCACCATTAACATGGACGGCACCGCCCTGTACGAGTCCGTTGCCGTGATCTTCATCGCCCAACTGCTGGGCGTGAAGCTGACGATGGGTATGCAGATCGTCATTTTCATCACGGCTTCGCTGGCCGCCATCGGGGCTGCGGCCATTCCCGGCGCCGGACTGGTTACCATGGGAATCGTGCTGACCGCTGCCGGTTTGCCCTTGGATGGGATCGGCTTGATTCTTGCCATCGACCGAATTTTGGACCAATTCCGAACCGCCATCAACGTTTGGGGCGATGCCACCGCCGCGGTGGTTGTGGGCCGCGCCGAGAATGCCATCAGGGATGTCACCGAAATGGATAAAATAGAAGCGCAGACCGCCACGACGTAGAGTCAAAGGAGAAGAGGATGGATTTTCCCAAGCAGATTCATGATTTCATGTTGCACAATGTTGCCGGGCATTGGACTTACAAGGGCAAGGTGTTGCAAAGTGCCCAGTATATCCGTCTCGGCTCTCGGATGAGCCTGTACATTCAAACCATTGCCAACAAGCAGGGCGATCAGGAATACATGATCAGACTGCGAGACAGCTTCGTCCTGGGCGGCATTCAGAGCTTGGAGGAGGCCGTTGATATTGCCAGAGAGATCATCGAAGAGAACAAATTGTTTATAGAGCAATCGAGCCTGTAGACAATCCGTCCCGTGCGGACCGACTCAAGCCCTCGGCCCGGGCGGCTGATCGGGGGCCGGTGGCCTTTTCCGGCTAAATATTGTGACGTGCCCCTGCTCCGGCAGGGGCACGCCCGCGCTGAATGGCGTCTTGTTTGAAGCAGGCGTACTTCCAGGGCGGCGGTCGGACCGCGGAAATGGTTCCGGGAGGGATGGGTTTTATTTTAGCCAATGGACACCCCGGAAGCCGTTGGAATTCGGACTCGACGCCGGGCTTCGCCCCCAGCTAACGACAAGCCTGAAAAAACACTCCGTTAGCGCCGTCGGAAAATGCTTAAACGCTCTCATTTAAGGGACGCCAAACAAGATCGAATCAAGACGGTGATGATGCGCTCAACACCTCTCGAATGGTTGTGAGCAGCGTTTCGATGCGATAGGGCTTGGCGATAAATCCTTTGGCCCCCGCTTTTAACACATCGTCCCTAATTTTCCGGCTGACTTGGCCGCTGGACATCACTACTTTGATTTCCGGATCGATTTCAAGGAGCCGCTCAAGACAGGTTAATCCACTCGTCTTCGGCATGTAAAAATCCATAATCACCAAGTCAATAGCCTCTTTGTGCTGCTCGTAGTATTTAACTGCTTTTTCAGGGCTTTCGGCGGTAATTACCGTGTATCCATACTGGGTCAGCAGATGCTTGCTGACATCCAGAATCGCAGGCTCGTCGTCCACGACCAGAATCGTTTCGGAACCATGTGCCCGGATTTGTGTTTCGGCCGCATCGGCGTCCTTGGTGCCCATATCGATTGCTGGGAAATAGATATCAAAACGGGTTCCATATTGAGGCCGGCTATTGCAGACGATGTGCCCTCCGTGCTGTTTGACAATGCCGTAGACCATGGAGAGCCCCAGCCCCGTTCCTTCCCCGCTCTTTTTTGTCGTGAAAAACGGATCAAAAATACGTTCGACAACATCTTTTTCCATGCCGTGGCCGGTATCGGTGATCGACAAAACGACATAGTTTCCACGATCTAGGCCAAGCCGGTCCCCCTGCGTTTTGGACAAACAGACATTTTCCGTCTGGATCGTTAGGCGTCCGCTTTCCCCCATGGCGTGCCTGGCATTGATGCACAAGTTCAGCAGCACCTGTTCCAGTTGAACGTTATCAGCCCGGATAAGCTTCAAGTTCGGATCCAGCAAAAGTCGTGTTTCGATCATCTTCGACAGGCTTCTTTCGATCAGCCGCAACGAGTGCTTGATGACTTGGTTCAGGTCGGTTGGTTTGAGTTCGCTTTTTATCTCCCGGCTGAAGGTCAATAGCTGGCGGACAACGCCGCTGGCCTTGAGGGCGATTTCCTCTATTTGTTTTAAAAATTTTAGGTCGGGATCCCCCTCTTTCTTGTTAAACATCATGACCTGGACATAGCCGTATATTCCCTGAAGAATATTGTTGAAATCATGGGCGATGCCGCTGGCCAAAGTGCCTACCGCTTCCATCTTTTGGGCATGCATCAATTGGCGCTGGAGTTTCTCCTTTTCTTTTTCGGCCCGATTCCTGTTGGCAATCTCCTGTTTCATTTGCTCGACATGCCGTGCGTTGGCCAATGCAAGTGCAATCGTTTTACCGATGGAAAGCAGGGTTTCGAGCTGATCGGCTTCCCATTGCATTTTTTCCCTGAAAACCAGGTTCATTACCCCGAAAACGTTGTCTCCATAGATCAAAGGTACAGCCAAGATGCTTTTTAACCCCATAGAGACCAGCGGACGATAGGCCTTTGCTTCGATTCGGGGGTCATTTTCAATGTCGTTACAGATGATTATTTTCTTGGCCACGATGGCCTCACCGGTCAAGTTGCCGTGGACAGGAAGGCTTTCGCAAACGTGGTGGAGCCCCTTTTCGAATCCGCTGGATGCCAGCAAAGTCAGCCTGTCATCCCCCTGCCTGTATTCGAAAAAGGCCACGAGCGGCGACTGGCTGTAGTTGGCCATGGAATCAACGGCCTGCTGCACGACGGATTTGTAATCGAGTGATCGGTATAATCGATTGGCAATATCGTTGATGGTTTCAAGCGAACTCATTTGGGACAGCAGGCGTTGGCGGGCGGCCTCCAGTTCTTGGTTGCTTTTTTCCAGTTCGTTTGTTTTGGCGTTTACTTTGATTTTCAATGCTACAAAGCCCGCCACGAAAAGAGCCAGCATGGTCGCGGTGAATAGCAGAGTCAAGACCAGCCAGCGCGGAAGACGTCGCGGTCGAATCCCCTCGATCCATTGCATAAAAGATGTGTAATAGATGGACTTTTCGTCTTTTTTCAGTTGGCTGATGTGCTGGTCGATACTCCTGATCAGCCACTGGTTTTTGTTTTTTGGAACGGCAAAATAAAGGTTCTTCGGGCAGCAGATGATCCCCGTCCGCCTTGTATGGTGATGGGCTTCGTTTGCTAAGCCAAAAAGCCGACTGATAAGTCCTGCATCGACCGCCCCTTGGTCGATCGCGCGAAACACGCTGGCGAAACTATCCACTTCCTTGAAACGGCAACCGATGTCCAGGCGTTTTAGCTTTTCCCTGAACTCCTCGTAAGAGACGTCACCGCGCATAGCGGCAATCGTTTTTTTCCGCAGGTCGAGGATGGAATCGACCGTTGAGTCCTTGGGGACATAAATAACGGCCCAATTGGAAAAAACAGACTCTTTGGAAAAATCGAAGAGACCAATCCGGGTTACGGAGTCAGCCACATCCAGAAGCAAGTCTATCTGTTGGTTTTGAAGACGAATCAGGCATTGCTCCCAGGTGCCGGGAACGTAAACCAGTTTCCAGTTTTCGTCTCTGGCAATGTGCTCTAAAATATCGATAAAAAATCCCCTGGGTACACCCCTGTTGTCGATAAATACCTTTGGCTTATTTTGGTAAACACCGACGCGAATGACTTTTTGGGATGCATGAGCGAAAGACAAGACGCTGAAAAAAACCAGCGCTGAAATAATCAGTGTTTCTGAAAAGCGTTTCATTCGACTTTCATCTGCATATGGTTTTCAGGTATCCGTATCATCCAAGATACTGGATGGGCAGTTGCCGTTTGATTGTCCACGGCAGTTACGAGTTGCCTCTGCGTACTAAATTCGCTATCATATGGATAAGTTACATGTGTCAACGGCAATGGCTTTGCAAATTGTTGATCGATTCGGCAATCTTAAAGATTCTATTGCCTGACGGATATCGCGATTTCCGGAAGTGACAGGCACTCTATACATTCTTTTCGGCGAACTTTTCGATGATCAAAATAAATTCCTATCCTAAATTTTAAAAGACATCAAGCCTCTGGATTCACAAATATTTTGTGAACCCCACGCAAAACGTCGGCTTGGGAAACGCGGATTCGGGGGAAATGGAATTCAATTCCGGGAATTCAGGAAGGAGGGCAAAAATTCCTGCCGAGGTGCCGGTTTTCGTTCCTCTCCAGGAGCCGTTCCACAAAAAAAACGCGTCATACCCGGGGCCTCCTCGCCGGCTGTCCTCAGGCTTCGCTATCTGAGTGTCCTCGTTGCCGCAGGGCACAAAGGCAAGGTCACCGATCAGCAAATCGAGGGTTGAATTGCGGCGGTCCGGGGGACGGTTTCGATGATCGCACCCTTGTCATCTCGGCCCATGGAGTGCCAAGCCCATAAGAGAGCCCCTCAGTTGCACAACAATGCGGTAACTGTACGTATATCGTCCAGTGTTTCCAATGAGAAAATGGTGGTTTCAAGGCCATGGACGCGGTCCATCGTAAGCGTGCGCGAGGACAGAGACTCGAATTTTTCAACAATGGCCTGGGATGTCAGTGGGTTCTGGGGAGCCCCGCTGGCATGTTCGACGTGTCCTTCAATTTTTCGGCCGTCCATGGTGTTGATGACCACAAAGGGTTCTGAATCAAGTGGCAAATCCGAATCAGAGACTATTGTCACACGTTCGGCCAAGCGCCATACGCGCGCGTCGGACAGAAAGGGCTCTTCATATTCGGCCAGAAATGCACGTCCTCTCAACAGAACTATGGCGACACTGTAAGTCAAGCTAAGTTGCGCTTCCAGGCGGGTCTTGGGGACAGCTCTTTTCCCAACCATTTGCATCATCTCGGGGGTGCATCGTATGGTCACGTCGGCGATGTCTTCCGGCCTCAAGTCATGACTGCGTTTGGCTTCTAGTATGACGTCTATGGTGCTATGAATATCCCGACAGGCGGCATAGGGTTTGATCCCGCTGCGAAGCAGGGCGGCAGGCTCTCCAATATTGCGGAGCAGGTTGTCGGCGCAGGGAGCGGCTCGGCAATAGGTTGTCAGAAACCCCCCCCACCCGGCTTCAAAAATCCAGGTTGGACCACTGAATCCGCTTTGGGCCAGAAAAGCGCAAATGACACCCGTTTCGGCAGCCCGGCCGACATGATAACGCTTGCTCATGGATCCGTCTGCCGCAAAGGCCCACGTTCCACCAGTGAAGCTGCCGGCAAGTCCCATGGCCCAAGTGCTCTGCTCAGGACTCAGGCCAAGGGCTTTTGAGGCCGCAGCGGCGGCGGCAAAGCTTCCGCAGGTGCCGGTGGAATGCCAGCCATCGGCATGATTGTGGGGTCGGTATCCGCCGGCGGCATCCAGCACCCGTCGCCCAACTTCGTATCCGACGATCATGGACTCTATGAAACGTCTCCCGGAAACCGGAGGGCAGGCTTCGGCAATGGCGATAATTGCCGGTATCACAACAGCCCCGGAATGATCCACACCGCCAAAATCGTCCAATTCGCGAGCGTGGGCCGAAATCCCGTTGGCCAGTGCCGCCCCGCTCGGGCTGGCGTGCTGATCGGTTCCCCATAAGGTGCAGGGGCCTCCTGCAGGCGATAGAGCCCTTACGGCACGGCAGGCTGCTTTCGCCTCAGGGGTGTCTACGCCGGATAGGGCGGCTCCGAAAAGATCCAGGGCTAGATGTTTGGCGTATGTGACCACCTGTTTGGGGATATCGGCGAATGAAAGATCGGTGCAGTAAGTCGCCAGCTGTTGGGCCAAGCTTTCTGCAGCGGTAGCCATGTTCAACGGCGAGCCGCTGGAAGTGGAAGAATGGATGTCGTTCATTGTTATAGGGGGAAATTCGTCACCGGGTGAAGTCATGAGACAATATCTGGCTTAGAAACAGGACTGTGCGATCACATTGGGGATGGTTGAAGAAGTTTTCCGGATCGTTTTGCTCCACGATTTCGCCGCTGTCCATGAAAACCACCCGGTCGGCCACGGTACGTGCAAATCCCATTTCATGGGTGACCACCACCATGGTCATGCCGGAATGGGCCAGGTCGATCATCACGTCCAGCACCTCCTTGATCATCTCCGGGTCCAAAGCGGAGGTGGGTTCATCGAACAGCATGATTTTAGGACTCATACACAGGCACCGGGCAATAGCCACTCGCTGCTGTTGTCCCCCGGAAATCTGCCCTGGATACTTGTCGGCAAGATCTGGAATCTTGACGCGTTCAAGATAGTGGAAGGCCAACTCACGGGCCTCCTTCAGCGGCATTTTCCGGATCCAGACAGGAGACAGTGTCAGGTTTTCCAGAACGGTCATGTGGGGGAAAAGATTGAAATTCTGAAAAAGCATTCCCACTTCCCGTCGAACCTGATCGATACGTTTCACATCGTTGGTTAGTTCAATCCCGTCTATGATGATTTTCCCTTCCTGGTGCTTCTCAAGGCGGTTGATGCACCGAATTAAGGTCGATTTGCCGGAACCCGACGGCCCGCAGATGACCAGCCGTTCACCCTTGGCGATTTCCAGGTTGATATCTTTTAAGACATGAAAGTCCCCGAACCACTTGTTAAGGTGAGAAATGATGATGACTTTTTCGGCTTCCGCCGCCCGGGGTTTATCGCTGTTTAACATGGCAGGATCCTGATTCTGCAATCAAAACGCTAGTAAGGCCGGTGAACCCGTACCTTGGCGATTTGCAATGTTTTATCGGTAGTGAGAGTAATATTTTTTTTCCAGATAAATGCTGTAACGGGACAGACCAAAACAAAATGTCCAGAATACCACTGCCGCAAAGACATAAGCCTCTTTTGTGAAGCCGAGCCATTCTACATCTGCCATGGCCGCCTTTGCGATGCCCAGCAGGTCCAGCAGGCCGATAACCGCCACCAGAGTGGTATCCTTCATCAGAGAAAGAAAGTTGTTGGCCAACCCGGGGATTACGATGCGCAGGGTCTGGGGAAGAATGATCAGCCACATCATTTTCCAGTAGCTCCATCCCAATGCTTGGGCCGCCTCGTATTGTCCCCGCGGGATGGCCTGCAGTCCCCCGCGCAACACTTCGGCCATGTAGGCCGCATAAAAGAACGATATCCCAACCAGGGCCCTCAGCAGCTTGTCGAACTGCATCCCCGCGGGTAAGAAAAGCGGAAACATAACCGAGGCCATGAACAACACGCTGACAAGTGGTACACCTCTCACAAACTCGATAAACGTCACACAAACGATGCGTATGACCGGCATCTCGGAGCGTCGTCCCAGGGCCAGAAAGACGCCGATGGGCAGCGCCGTGGCCATGCCGGTGCCGGCGACGACCAGGGTGAGGAAAAGTCCTCCCCAGTAGTGCGTTTCCACATGGGACAGTCCCCCCACCCCCCCGATGAGCATAAAAAATGCAAATACGGGGTAAACACTAAATAGAAACAACCAGCGCCAGGCGAGAACTGCAAACCCTTTTGAGAGCAACAAGGGCAGAGTCAGCAGACATGACAACACCGCCACAGGTGCGGCAGCGGCACCGGCGGTTCTTAGCGAGAAGTAGACCAGCAGGCCGAATACCGCCGATACGGCGGTATTGAGCAGCAATCCGGCAAAGCGGTCCGTCAAAGCTGGAAACAGGCGGCCTTTGAAAGACACCCCTGACAGAGCCAGGGGAAGAAGTAGGAAAAAGAACACAAATGCGGCCGCCGCCCCGCCGAAAAGTAATCCGGCTACGATCCCGCCGGTGATCCCCAGGCCTACCTGCCTGCGCGTAGATGAAAAAAAAGTTGGTGCCAGAATGGGCAGCAGTGCCAACGCCAGAACAAGAATGGTCAGGTTTACCCGCCAGCGTTCTGTTTCCGGGTAAAACCCGTAAAGAAAGAGACCGATACGGACTTTTATGAATACCCAGCAGGCACCGACAGCGCCGCTTTGGGCCACTTTGTCGCAAGCCGCGCGCGAATTGCCGACCCATGTGGCGTCCAGCAGGGCCCAGCGGATAAAAGGAGGAATGATCCAAATGAGAAACGCTGCCCCGATTGCCGTCAGCAAAGTATTGACCGGGGATGAGAACAGATTTCGGTAGATCCATCCCCACACGCCTCCCTCCAGCACCGGTGGCGGCAGTGAAGGTTTGGGTGTCCATTTGCGGATCATGCGGGCTCCTAATTTCCCCTCAAAGCGTATTTTCGGTTGTACCAGTTCATGAACAGGGAGATTACCAGGCTGATGGTCAGGTACACCGCCATGGTGATACTGATAATCTCTACCGCCTGGCCCGACTGATTCAGTGCCGTCCCCGCGAACACATGCATCAAATCGGGATATCCAATCACTACCGCCAGCGAGGAGTTCTTGACCAAGGTCAAGTACTGGCTGATCAGCGGTGGCGTGATCACCCGCATGGCCTGCGGGATTATGATCAGGCGGTACGTCATCCAAGGGCGGTGGCCTAAGGCAAGGGCCGCTTCCTGTTGCCCCCTGTCCACCGACAAAATACCCGAACGGACGTATTCTCCAATGAACGTGGCTGTATAGAGGGTTAACGCCAGCCACAGAGCGATCAATTCGGGTAAAATGGTTATGCCCCCCTGAAAATTAAATCCCTT
>CAYZCL010000014.1:0-32680 GCA_964476595.1 uncultured Desulfobacteraceae bacterium | reverse complement strand
ATTCCCACAGCACCATGTTGGCCACCGTCGACTCTGCATTGCCGCTGATTGTATATGCATTGTTGACGTTGAGCGCAAAATAGCCCCGGCCGCCCGCCCCCAAGCCGCCGATCAGAATGGTCTCGCTGTCTGAAATCTCTTTGGCTGACGGCGACAGGTCGACGTAAAACCGGTGTTCATATGCGTTATCGGTCAAGTCGGGCAGATTGCTGAACAGAATATTGGGAATATATGCGAAACGTTCTTCGCCGGTCTCGGCATTGAAGGCGTGCAACATGCCGTCGTTCCCACCGACGAAAATCGTGCCCATGCGTCGTTCGCCGCTCTCGTCGATTTCTCCGTCGAGGTCGTTGTCGATGCCGTCATTTTCGGCTAACGCCCCGTGCACCAGCAGCGGTGCGGAGTGCACCAAATCTCCAAGCTTCCGGGATCGTGGGCGGAAACCCGATATTTCCTCTCCCCGCAAATAGTTGACCATGTCGGTCGCCCTGGAAATATCCGTTGCCCAGTCTGTATCGAGTATATCTTTCTGGTCGTTTGTCAGTTCGTCAATACGAAACGGAATGCCGGCGCCGGAGCCATCGTAAGTGACGATGGACCGGCTATCGGCATCGACTGCCTGCAAGGCGTCAGCGGCGGACCACAACGGGCTGTCTACCTGGATCTCACCGGTGACCGGATTCACCGAGTAGGCCAGCAGATCACCCGTCCAGTTGGAAGGATCGTACTGGGCCTGGTAAAGGGCGGCTCCGGTTTTCAGGTCCTCGCCGTTGGCGGCAATTGACGAGCCTGAAGCGGTTCGCGATTCTATATTTTCCAGTACGGCCACCAGAGCGTCGACCAACTCGTCGGGGTCAGAGGCGGAGAAAAACTGCCCCCGGCCATTAACCGCAGCGTGCCACAGATCATCGACCGCGGTAGGATCGTTGGCCACCGGCTGAGGCCACACGGGATCCGGAGTACTGTCATCCAGAAAACACGGGTCATCCTCCTTGCCGTCGCCATCGTTGTCCTGGGGAGTCAGGGTCCCGTGCACGCCAAAAGAAACGGTATAGGTCACCATGTGCTGCCACGTGGCCTTATCACAGAACCCAGCCGGGATCTGATCCGGCAAACCGGACGCCAAGTCTTCCTTGTAGTATTTCATGGCGACATCCGCCAGCGTGTCGCTGTAATTGTCTTCATACGGAGCCCCCTCACCGCTGTCCTGGTTGCCGACCCCGGGACTCGGGCCGTTATAGTAGCCGTCTGTCATCAGAATCGTAAAAGACTGCTGGCATGCACCGCCGTCTTCTTCGGACGCCAACGGAGAATCTCCCAGGTTTCCACTGTATCCGTCGTCCTGGTTATAGTATCGCCCCACGTTCAAAAGAGCGTCCCGCAGGGGCGTTCCGCCGGCGGAGTCGATATCGTATAGCAAAGACAGCAAGCTGTCGGTTTCGTCGACGTTGACCGATCCACTGACCGGTTCAAACATGACAGCGTCCGCAACCGTGCTGCTTCCGTAATCGCCTCCACTGCCGCGGCGGGTAACGGTTACGGAACCGGAAGTTCCCTCGGAGAAATGGTAAGTCCCGAGCAACACCCACTCTCCACAGACGTTGCCCCCCTCTTCGCGCTGGTTTTTAACGACGGTATCCGTGCCGCCGTCGTACTCGATGGTGTATTCCGCCAATCGATCGCGATAGTTGTAACAGTTCCACCAGGCATAGACGTTGTATGTGCCGTCTTGTGGTATATCAGGCCGCCAAGTGGCGGAATCTCCGACGGTCGTTGTGTAATATGCACTGTCTTCCCACTCATTGGGAGACCCCGATTCACTCCAGCTACCACTCACAGAAAATGCACTGTCCTTGTTGTCCACCACGATGGCGTTGGTGTCCAGATGCACCGGCAGCACCGTTTGCCGAACCGGGTGATACCCGCTATAGTAATTGATGGTGTACAAACCGACCTGCACGCCCTCCATGCTGTTGATGGCCCGGGCCACCGCCGCTTTAGCCGTAAGCTCTCGGCGACGGTAGAAAGAATACCAATTGGCAAAATTCTGAAGGTCCTCGCGGTCTGTTTTCTCGCGTAGAACATTCGTGCCGGTATCGTCGTAAATCTTGGGTTTGATGGAATCGGGAACGCTGCCTGAATCGACTGCAATCAGTTCTTCGTCTTCTACTTCGTCATTGCCGTTCTTGTCGTCGAACTGGTAATACCTGCGAACCCAGTTCCCGTTGTCTTCTTCGAAGTTGACCAGGTAGATTTCCAGGTTGTCTACCTCGCCATCGTCATCGGCGTCATCCCATGCATAGTAGTGGGCGTTGCTGATGCGGATGGGAGATACCGGCATGACAAACCTTACGGCATCTGCCGTATATTTGCAGCAACCGTCTTTGGTGTGAACGGAATTGAGTTGCACGTATTCGGTGCCATCGGCGACAAAATCGAAGGATCCCAGTGAAATCCACTGGTCCCCCTGGCCATCATCCGAATTGTGGCTGATCTGGACACCCCCCGCCTCGTTGCCGATGGTGGAAACCGTCGTAGTCGTACCGTCGTGCATGATGTCATAAGTGACATCATCCTCCCGGCTGTCCAGGGTGCGATACCACGCAAACACTTCGTAAGTTCCGGCTTGGGGAAGATCGGGCGTCCACCTCGCCCAGGCATTGCCATCCGCATCGGTCGGCTGGCTATAATAATAGTCGCTCCCCCACTGGTTGTCATACGAGGCCGATCCCCAGTGCGGCGCATCGGCAGGCTGCGGGTCCGTGTCATCGGATTTGGAGAATTCCGGGTCCGTGTTGTCGACGATCACTTCGGTCTCAACTCTGCCCGCCACCTGCTGGTATTGTGCAGTCAAGTCGAAAGTGTCACCGGCACGATACGGATTCGAACGTACCTGGGTCAGATCGTTGTCGATATCCACATCCTGCATTCCCGGCCACGGCTGATAGTTGACCTCGGGGTTGTAGTACATGCGGTTGTATCCGTTCCATTGCGCTTTCCACAGGCCTGGGTTGAGGTCCTCGACGCTATTACCCCACCAGCTGGTCGGGTCGTAATTATTGTCGCCCGGATCGCTGAAAACGTACGTGTACCCGCCATCGGGTCCGGGAAAGGTTCCATTGTCTTGCCCGGCCACCATCATCTCCCAGTCCATACTACCCGAGTTGTCCAGGATGAACATGATATTGGCCGGCGCCGGCATGATTTTCCGTGCCATGGGTGTCTGACTGATTTCGATGGCCCAGGCCGAGATGACTCCCATGACCCACAAAAAGCACGCGAAGACCAGAGACACGGCAATGGTTGTCTTGAGGTGTTGAGGTCGAAACAATCCGCCGTTTGTTTTTTCCGTACCTATATTCCGATGCACTTTGCGATTCTTCATTGAATCCACCCCCTGGTTAATACCGCTTTTTGAATCCGGCCTCGATCAGCGCTTCTCCACCCGTGTCCCCGCACAGCCCGTAGATGGCATACTCGTACAATTTGTCCGGATTCTCCATTCCCAGCGAAGCCTTTTTGGCTACATTGACACGCACCACGGCATAGTAAACGTTGGGATCAATGGCGGCCGTTTCAGCGTTGTCGTCGTTGCCGGCATCGTCATGATCCCAAATGCTACGATCGGTCATATTCACCGAGTTGTCATTGATCAGCCACGGGTATCCGCTGCTGTTGAGATAGGACCGGCTTTCACTGTTCAAAATGGTTGTGTTCCTCAAATCCTGCAAAAGCTGGGCGGCCTGGATGACGGCAGCCTCGGCACGATAGAAATTCTGTTTGCGAATGGCCGTATTGCGGACGATCTTGGACTCCATGACAGAAGTATTAGTGGAACAGATCCCGATGATAGTCAGAAGGGCGAGTATCAGGATAGCCATGACCATCACCGATCCCCGCTCGTCCCGCACCAAACGTTTGGCCGAACGGAGATCTTTCATCTTTATCCTTGCTGTATTTCGGCAGCCTTTTGTTTGCATGATGGTTTCATCTCCCCTTAGTTGACGTCTTGAACAGGCGCTTTGAGAAACCTGAGCACAACGGATTTCGATCCCCCGGACCAGCTGACAGTGACACTGACGGTCTTGGTACTAGTGTTCTGGGTTACCTGGTAAAAACGGGTATACTTGCTGCCGGGTCCGACTTGCTCTGCTGCCGCCTCTTGGCCAGGCGTCAAAAGAGGGTCATTGTAGGGAAGCAGCAGTAGGTTTTCTATGCGATCGGATGCAAGTGTATAGGCTACGGAATAATCACGGGCGGAATTCTCTTTCAGGCCGGCCGTCACCTGCATGGCACCCACCGCCAGAATGCCGATGGAAAAAATTGCGATGGTCAGCATGACTTCAATCAGAGTAAAGCCTGTTTCCTTATTTTCCCTTGGGCATCGCCTGTTATCTGGACCCCTCATGGGTTCCTCCTTCTTTGTTTCTTCCATGCTAGGAATTAAGTCCCAGATCCCGACAACGTATCTCGGTGGTCAACTGCAGCTGTCGTGGCTGTCCGCCGCGCATCATAACGGGATTGTTGGTGCGCGCCGTGATGGTCACGCGAACGGAACGAATATCGTCCACGGCACTGCCGGTGCCGGGGGGCGGGATGACGTTACCGTCGACGTCGAGGTAGACGAAATTCAGCGACTGGATGTTGTCGGCGACCACGGAAAAGCCACCGGCACCGCCGACCTGCCGGCCGAGGCCGCAGGGGAAACTGTCGGCGACACCGTCCTGATTCGCATCGCTTGTCAGGCGGTACTCGATGTCCTCATCGCGCTCCGATGTCGTACCATTGTACCACTCATCGGGATCGTCGACCGTACCGTCATGGTCGTTGTCGATCGAGTCGGATTCGCCACCGGTGATATCACGTGTGAAGTGAATGTAATCGCTCCGGGCTTCAACGATCTGCGCGCCCGCGTTCCCCGTCGGGTCCGTGCCAGCCAGGCGAATTTCCCGCTCCATCAAAAGCATCGCCGCCCTTAGGTTCTGGTTCATGTTCACCATTTCCTGCTGGGTCACGCGGGATTGAATTTGAGACTGGTAGCTGGCGTAAATAACCGCCATCATGATACTGGCCACGGCCATGGCCACCATCAGCTCAATGAGTGTGAATCCAGTTTGCTGTTCTTTCATTCTTCCCCCCGATCAAATCAATTCCAGGCGCCACTGTTCCAGTATTTGAGCACGATATTGCCTGCTACCGTGTTGGTGCCCACCGCACAGGTCTGGTTACGATTGTTCTCGACATAGACATAACCGGAACTGAATGCCCCGGTTGCCGTCTGCGCCAACCCGGTCGGGGCGAACATGGCGACATTGTTGGCCGGCACCGCATAGCTGATATAGTCGCCCGGCAGGGGGCCGCCGCTGCTGGTCGCATTGGTCGTGGCACTGCCGTAACCGTAGGCTACGCCGCTGCCGTATTCGTTGAGGTTGACCGTTTTCACAACCTGGTCGTCACCGGTGTTATAGGTGCCGTCGGATCCGCAATCGACAATCTGGTAATTGTCCGCCCCGGAGTTGAAAACAATGGCATAGTAACGGTTTTCTTTGATTGCCTGCATTTTGGCCAACTGCATGTTGGAACGAATATCGGCGGCCGCGCTTCTCAAGCGGTGACCTGGGAGCCACCCGATGTAATTGGGTATGGCGATGGCGCATAGGATGGCAAAGATGGCTGTGGCCACCATTATTTCCATGAGTGTAAAACCCGCTTGCGCTTTTTTCATGTCGACCTCTCGTTCTGGTGATGATTCGATGCTTCCCAGACAGCACTTCATACAATATTCATGCCATCTTATCGGCAAAACATCGCCCATCGCTTAGAAAAGCTTTTTTCAGAAACATATCTATTTGTTTTTAAAAATTTATTCAGATTCCAGACACACCGCTGACACAGCACAATCCGCTCTTGCCTGGTCTGGCCATGCCGTGAAACCGGATGTGCGAGGCCACGACGCCCCTTAGACTATTAAAATATTTAATAGTCCTATTAAATTGTTTTCATGACAAGCGGCCGGCGGCCCGCAAAACCGTCCCGTAAAGAGGTATCGCTGTCATTCGAACGGAAGGCGTGGTATATTAATGAAATGAAAGGGAAGGAGAATCAGGAACAACGGCATCTTCTTCCATCGGCGGGATTCCCGCGTGTGCAAGAGCCATGAAAATCCTTTTTTCTATCATCGCCCTGCTCTACGTTCTGAATCCGTACGACCTGGTCCCCGATTTCCTGGTAGGCTGGGGGTGGCTGGACGACCTGCTGGTCGGTCTTTTCGTGTGGTGGCTATACAAATCGCTGCAACGTTCGATACAGCGCCGGCGTGTAGGGCGGCCCTCCGGTTCACACGCCGAGGGGGCCCGGCAGGGGGAGAAAGGCGACCATACGGGGGGAGGCAACGGTGCACGGCCGCAAGGCACCCAAACGCAACCCGCCGATCCTTATAGCGTCCTGGGGGTGGATCGTGGTGCGTCCACCGCAGAGATCAAGCAGGCCTATCGCCGGCTGGCCAGCCGGTACCATCCGGATAAGGTGAATCACCTGGGGCCGGAATTTCGTGAACTCGCCGAACGGCGTTTCAAGGAAATCCAGCAGGCCTACGAGCGCATCCTGGCGGCACGCGGGCGATAGAACACGCTGCGGACCGCGGCGTTTTTATCCCACGATGGCGCGTATGACGTTATCGCGCCTGGTCTCATCGCTTGAGCACGCTGTCCTTGATGCGCTTCACGTGGCCGCGTCCCAACCCCTTGACTTCGCATCCCAGCTCGAAGTAGCGCCGGATGGCGTCGTCGTCGAGGATGCCGAAACAGTCGATGACGGCCACCGGCCGACCGGTCATCTCTACGACTTCGTCGGGCTTCAGCCGCAGGTAGGTCTCGTGGCGTACGGCCAGCACCACGGCATCGGCCTGTTCCAGCGCCGGCTGCATTTCCTGATGCACCCGGGTGCGCGACAGGCTTTCCTGGTTGCGGAAAAAGCGTGCCCAGGACTTTCCGGGAGCCGGGTAGGTGTCCTGTTTTTCCAGTTCCCACCAGTGCTTGACATAGGGGTCGTGCACCACCACTTCTCCGCCCATTTCGGTGATCTTGCGCACGATGAGTTCGGAGCCGGAGTAACGCGTGTCGCCCACGTCCTGCCGGTAGGAGGCCCCCAACACCGCCACCCGCGAGGCGGCCACGATCTTACCCATGTTGCGCAGGGCGTCGCGCACCAGCTGCACGGCGTGCAGCGCGCGCGTGTCGTTGATGTCGATGGCCGTCGGCGTGAGTTTGAAGATGTCGTCCTCGAAACCCATCAAGGTGTTGTAGGCCCACACTCCCAACCCGCCGTCCTTGGGCAGGCAGTAACCGCCGATGCCGGGTCCGGGAAAGATGATGTTCGAATGCGTCGGGCGCACCTTGATGGCTTCGACCACTTTGATGAGGTCTACGCCGTTGCGCTCGGAAAAGAGGCTCCACTCGTCCAGAAAGGCCAGGATGGTGGCGCGGTAGGAGTTTTCGACGATCTTGCAGGTTTCGCTCTCGATGGGACGGTCCAGCACCGTCAGCGGGTACTGGTCCACGTTGATGACCGCCGACAGGAAGCGCGTGACTTTCTCGCGCGCATCGGCGTTGACGCCGCTGCACACCCGCCAGAAGTCCCGGATGGAGGCTACGTAGTTGCGTCCCGGCATGACACGCTCGAAGGAGTGCGCCAGGCACGGCTCGGCGTCGTTGAGGCCTCTTTTTTCGAAAGCCTTCTTGATGAGGGGATAAGCCACGTATTCCGTGGTTCCCGGCGGCACCGTGGTCTCGATGAGCACCAGGCATCCGGGGTCGATGCGTTCACCGATAATCTTGAGGCTGTCCTCGAGGGCGGCGATGTCAGCGTAGCCCTTGCGGACATTTCCCAGGGTCTCTTTCTGGTAGTCGCACTGCACGTCGACCACCACGATGTCGGCCAGGGTCAGGGCATCGTAGGTGAAGGTGGCCGTCAGGGTCTTTTTCTCCTGGACGCAGCGCCGGATCAGGGGTGCGACCTCCTTGTCCTCGGCTTCCACCGGAGCGACGCCGCGATTGAGCAACGGGATCTTCCAGTAGGAGCGCGTGGAGGGCCGTTGCATGCCCATGACGAAATAGAGCGGTTCGCCGCTCTTGGGATCCACCGAGTCGGCCACCACTCCGGCCATGACGGCGCCCACGAAACCGACCCCCATGACCACCACGATCTGCCGTCCCATTTCCCGCTGGGCGGCCGCCAGTTCCTTGAGCCGCTCGAATTCCGCCTGGTAGTCTTCCTCGGCGGGCAGTCTGAAGGTTTCACCGTTGGGACTCACCGAAACATTGTTGCCGGCGACAGGTTCCGCCTGGGCCTTGTTTGCCATCGTACGCTCCATCTGTTGGGGTTCATCTGGGGTCACCGGGCTCCGCTGGCCGGGTGCACCGGGCATTTTCGCAAAATAGCATCAGATACCATCCGCCGACACGCTTGGCAAGCGCTTACGCCGCCGGATCCTTATCCTCTAGCTGTATTTCGGCACGAAACGGATTTTCTTCAATCCCGATCTTCGCCGGTCACGTCCGCATGCGGCTATCCGCGATGGGTTTTGACATCGCGCGAATCGACATTATGTTGCCTTTATCCGAATGAACCGTGTTGTCAGCGTCTGGGATGCATCACTGCCGCAAGTGGAGGGAACGCCATGTTGAGTACCGAGAAAATCAGTCGGGCTTTCGAGGCCATCTGTGAAGAAGCGGAAAAACTCAAAAGCCAGGATGTTCCGGATCCCGTCAAGGCCGGTCTGGCCCTGATCATCTCCATCGCCAGGCACCAGAACGACATCCGCGACGCGCCCGGGGGCAGCTGCAAGGCCCACGGTCGAAAGTAGATCCGCCGGACGTCTGCAAACCGCCCGCCGGCGGGCGCCTGTGCACACCGCAGGCCCGCCGGTTCACTGCCGCCGCCGTTTCCCGAACGGCCGGTAGAGCGGGTCCCCCACCAGCACCATCTGCCACGAGAGGTACGGCAGGCTGACCAGGTAGCACTCGGCCAGGGTCAGGTAGCCGTCGGTCAGCAGGGAGAAGAAAATCTCCGGCAGCGGGAAGGCCTGCACGTATGGCTCGTAGACCGGCCCGAGAGTGGCGGCCGCCCCCTTTTCGAGCATCATCTTGCACCACACGCGGCTCTTGGGGCTGCGCAGCGTGGTGCACTCGGCACTGGCGATGTGGTAGCCCACCGCCCCCCGTCGCCAGCTGAAGGCGTCCACGTATTTTCCCAGGCTGTACCACCCGCAGTACAGCGCCGCTTCCGGGCACTGCCCTTTTCGAAAGAGGGCCTGGGCATCGTCCATGACCACCGGCATGAGGCCCGATTTGCGGATGATGCGGGCCGCCTGGTGAATGGAGTAGTCGTAGAGTGCATACCCGCTCTCGGGCCGGGCGGCCGGCATCTTCCAGCGGGCGTCGAAATAGGCCTTTCCCCGCAGCCCCCGGGCTTCCACGAACAGGCTGTCGGTGATGATGCGGCGCACCACCGCCGGGTCCGGCCCGTCCAGCCGGCTGACCATCAGCACGTGTTCTTTTTTCACCAGCGTGAACTGCTTGTTGCGAAAACCGTAGAAGAAGGGATTGGGCACCCACCCCTCCAGGGGATATTGCGCGGCCCGCACCACCGCCAGCTCCGAATCCACCGCGGCCTGGTCGGTGAGCGCCCGCAAGGCCGTCACCTCGCTGCGCAGCTTTTCCAGGGCCGCCTTGAGGCCTTCGCCGTCCTCGCCCTTCTCCCCGCCGCCGGCCTTCTGCCGTTCGGTCAGGCGCCGGATCTCCTCCTGCAGCATCCGCATGCGACGCAGGCGGTTTTCGTCGGACGGCGCGATTTTCAAGGGGACACCCGCCATCAGCACGAGGCAGCGGATGGATTTCCCACCGTCGGCGCGCGCTTCGAGGTAACGCCGCACGGGCGCCGCGATTTCGTTGCGGTACTGCCGGCGCGAGCAGACCTCTGCGGTGGCGGTTTTCAACACCAGCAGGTTCCCCTTGGGAACAGCACGCTTTTGCATGTACAGCCGGGCCAGCGACAGGCTGTTGCGGGCGCTGCCGTTGGCCACCACCAGCACTTCGCCCGGCTCGAGGGCACCGGCCGCACCGGGCAGCGCCAGCACCGACAGCAAAAGAATCAGCAGCGGCAGAGCGTTTCGTTTTTTCGACAGAAGCATGGTTTTCGTATGCCTGGGGAATCGAGGGAGTCTTCTCTCCTTACCCCAACCCCGGGAAAAAGCCAACCTCGATCTGTCCGCGGCCGATGGCAGATCGCTGCCGGCATGCCTGCGGCTTTTTCCCTCTCCATCCGCCGGGAAACGGGGGCGCATCAGGCGACTTGCGACGGCCCTGACGGGGGCAACGAAAACAGTTGATCCGGCGGGTTCGACTGTGTTAATGGCAAATCATACTTTGGACCGTTACCATAACCGGATGTCATAATAAAAAGGTGAACCTCAACCTGCTGAAGATCTTCTACCTGGCGGCACGGCACGGCAACCTGAGCGCCGCCGCCCGGGAGCTCAACATCACCCAGCCGGCCGTCACCAAGGGCATCCAGCGGCTGCAGGAACAGTACGACCTGCGCTTCATCAATCGTTTCGGCAAGCAGATGGCGCTCACCGATGCCGGCGAGGCCCTCTTCGAGGTGGCCGAGAAAATCTTCGAGATGGAGCGCTTCGCCGAAGAGAGCATCCGCGAATTCCAGAAATTCGAAAAGGGCCACATCCGCGTTCACGCCAGCGAAAGCTTCGGCGCCTACTACCTGCCCTCGATCACGACGCCCTTCTGCCGCGCCAATCCCCACATCACGCTTTCGGTCAACATTCTGCCCAGCGACCTGGTGGTGGAAAAGGTGGTCGCCCTGGAAAGCGATCTGGGCTTCATCTCCTACCCCATCGACAACCCCAAGACCGTCCTGCGGGAGATTCTCGAGGACCGCCTGATCCTCATCGTGCCGCCGGGCCATCCCATCACACGCAAACAGCTTCTCGACCCGCGTGACCTCGAGGACCACCCCATGATCGTCCACGAGCCGGGTTCGGCGCCCCGCAAGGCGCTGGAAAAGCTGGTGCGGGTAAACAAGCTGTCCCTGACGATCCCCCTGGAGCTGTCCAGCAACCGGGCCATCAAGGAATCCGTGGAGGCCGGCCTGGGCATCGCGCTGATCAGCCGCAAGGTGGCCCAGGAGGAGATCCAGGCCGGTCGCCTGGCGGAAATCCCGCTGACCGATAAGACCCTGACGCGCAAGTTCTACCTGGTGCACCACCGCGACAAGTACATCTCGGAGCCGCTGCGGGCGCTGATCACGCGCATCGACCGCTGGACGCAGGGGTACATGCGGTCGATCTTCTGAGGGACTGCCCCACGCTGCTTCATGTGGGCGCAAACTGCTAAAATCGCCGCAGGCGGACCCACCATCCCGGGCTGGGGCGGCTTTTCCGTCAGCCTGACGCGTTCTCCAGGAAAAACCAGGTCCGTTGCAGGCAGACAATGGTCAGGGCATCCGTGATGCGGCCGTCGGCGATCATCTCCATGAGGCGGGACAGGGGGTGGGTCTCCAGTTCGATGATCTCGTCGCGGTCCAGGTGTTGCGCGGTGGGCGTCAGGTCCCGCGCCAGGTAGAGGTGGATGACCTCGTCGGAGTAGGACGGCAGGATGTGGGTGCGGCCCAGGCAGTGCATGCGGCCGGGGACCAGGCCGGTCTCTTCCTCGAGCTCGCGTCGCGCGCAGTCCAGCGGCGGCTCCCCGGGTTCCATGGTACCGGCCGGCACCTCCAGCAGGTATTGCCGCACCGCGTGACGGTACTGCCGGGTCATCACCACCCGCCGGTCGTCGGTCAGCGGCACGATGGCGGTGGAGCCCGGGTGGCGTACGAAAGCCATGCGCGTGTTCACGCCGTTGGGCAGCTGCACGTCCTCCACGGTGAACGAAAACAGGCGGCCGGCGAAGACGGTTTCGACCTTTTTTGCCTCGCCCGGCGCCCTCTTCGGTTTCTCATCCATGTTGCGACTCCTCCAGGAGGTGTTTTCCCGGCTGCCAGCGCCACAGTCCGGCGTGCCCGCGGGCCGGCACCGGCGTGTCCAGCGCCCGCACATCCGCCAGATGCCAAGCGTACCAGCCGGGGACAAACCGTCCGAAGGCGTACTCGGGATAGCAGGGACACTGCGCCGCTGTGATGCCCCGGCAGTCGGCCAGGCGGCACAGTGCGACGACCACGCCTCCGGGCAGGCGGTCCGGGTTCAGTCCGCCTTCCGACAGCACCCGGCGGTGGTAAGGGTCCGTGGCCGCGGCCGGGGCGGCGGCGGCGTGAATGGCCAGCGGTCCCCGGTAGCGGGTCGAGTGCGGCCGCGTTTCGATGCGCTTGGCGCCCACGGCCACCAGCCAGGCCATGGGCCGTGGGAGGGTGATGGCTCTCACGGGGTCAATCCTCGACCCGGATGTCGGTTTCCGGAAAAGCGCGCCGCAGCAACCCCGCAGCCAGGACCATGTCGCAGCGGCCGAAGGCGTCGCTGCTTCCCCACAGCCGCAGGCGCCGGTCTTCGCGGCGCACAAAGCCGCCCCCCAGGGCGAACACCTCGACACGGCAAAAGCCCAGGTCACGGATTTCGGCCGCCGTGTTGCGCAGGATTTCCAGGTGCCAGTCATCGCCGCCGCGCAGGCACAGCTTGCCGTCCAGCATGCCGCCGGCCAGCTGCATCAGCATGAACTTGCCGTCGTAGTCCGGCGCCAGTTCCACGTCGCGGATCATTTTCCGGGGACGCGGGCCGTGGGCCATGAGCGCCCGGAGTGCGAAAAGATGCCGCTGCGTCCTTCGCCGGGCGCCGATTTCCCCCGCGGCCCGCAACCGGCGGGAACGTCGCTCGAGTCGCTCCACCAGCGCACCCACCCGGGAAACGGGCAGGCGCTGGGGGTCACGCTGCAACACCGCCAGCGCCGCTTCCAGGCGGCGGTCCCGCAACGCGCGGTACAGTCCGTCAAGCGGTTCGGCGTTTGACATGCCCGCGGGGTCCGCATAAAGGGGCGGTCCGGCGGCCGCCCCGGTTGCCGGCCGGCAGATTAGTCACTGCCCCACTTACGGAGAAAATCCCCGAAGAGTTCCTCGTCGCTGGGGATGTACTCCTCCTTGGGCAGCGCCAGCCAGGTGTAGTTCAGAAAATGGCGCCAGTTGATGTTGTCGCTGGTGATGTTACCGGCCCAGCTGCCGCAGCCCAGGGTGTCGGTGGTGGGCAGCCCCGAGGTCCACCCGCCGCTGTTGGCGTATGAGTGGGGCATGTTGCACACCACGCGCCCCACGTTGGCGCGCAGGGCCAGTTTCACCCGCCGTTCGTCGATCTCGGTGTGGATGGAGGCCGAGTGTCCCTCGCCCGAGAACTTGAGGATCTTCTCCAGGCGGTCCAGCATCTCGTCAAAGTCGCTCCACTTCCAGACGGTCAGCACCGGCGAGATCTTTTCTCCGGAGAAACGGTCTTCGGGGCCGATCTTCTCGCCCATCACCATGAGCACCCGGGTCCCCTCGGGCACGACGATGCCCGCCAGGTCGGCGATGAATCGGGCCGAGTGGGCCACGATGTCGCGGTTCAGGTGCGTACCGTCGGGCCACATGGTCTTGCGCAGCTTCTCGCGCTCCTCGGTGCTGCACAGGTAGGCCCCCTCGGACTGGAGCGCCGCCATCATCTCGTCGAACTTGCTCTCGTGAACGGCCACGGCGTTCTCCGACGAACAGGAAGCCGAGTTGTTGGCGATCTTGGAGATGAACACCTTGTGGGCCGCCGCCGGGATGTCGGCGGTCTCGTCGACGATGGATACAACGTTGCCGGCGCCCACGGTCTGGGCCGGTTTGCCGGCGGCGTAGACCACCTTGACCAGGGCGGCGCCGCCGGTGGCCACGGCGTAGTCGCAGTTGGCCATCAGCTCGGAGGTCTTGGCGTGGCTGGTCTGCTGGATGCACTGCACCAGGTCGACGGGCGCTCCCACCTTGGCCAGCCCCTTGCGCACGTGCTGCACGGTCTCGTAGGAGGTCTTCTGGGTCCGGGGATGCGGCGAGACGATCTGGGCGTTGCGCGTCTTGAGCGTGCTCAGCGCCAGGCAGCAGATGGTCGACTCCGGGTTGGTGCAGGGCACCACGTTGGCGATCACGCCGATGGGTTTGGCGTACTTGCGGATCTGCAGGACCGGGTCTTCCTCCACCAGGCCGCAGGTTTTGACACCCTGCTGGTCCCAGAGGGTTCCCAGGGTCTTGTTGCGGATCTTGGCGATCTTGTCTTCGGCCACGCCGATGCCCGATTCCTCGACGGCCAAGGTACCCAGTTTCCTGCGCACATCTTCCTTGAGCAGTTCCCAGGCCACCGAGAGCACCATCTCGTCGACCTTCTCCTGGGGCCAGAACTCGACTTCCTTGAAAGCCCTGCGGGCCCTTTCATACATCTCCTGGATGTTGTCTTCCATCTTTTTTCTCCTTATTGTCTGTTCACTCGAAACCCGACTCCCACATTTCAAACTTCAAACTTGCAGCGGAAGCGAATACCCCATCTCCCGGAAGGCTTCCCTGGCCACTCCGAAGAAGTCTTCGATGTCCTTTGCGGTGATCACCCCCAGGTTGCACAGCCGGAAAGTCTTGAGGCCGAACATCTTGCCCGGATAGATGGTGAAACCCCGTTCATAACAGTAATCGTGCAGCCGGTTGAAGTCGAATTTCCCGTCTTCAGGGGCCTTGACGGTCACCACCAGCCTGCCCTGGATGTCCTTGTCGATGACCGACTGCAGCCCGATCTCCTCCAGTCCGCGGTGAATGGCCTCCCAGCACTGGGTCAGGCGCTCCCAACGCGCGTTCTCGCCTTCCTGCCAGTACTCGCGGATGGCCTGCTGCAGGGCGTAGATGGTCTGCACCGGCGGTGTGAAGTGCATCTCGCCCACGCGCTCGAAAAAGTCGTACTGCATGTACAGGTTGCAGTAGTAGGAACGCGTCGGATAGTCCCTGGACTTCTCGATCTCGTCCCTGCGGCCGACGGTCCAGGAGGCACCGGTCATGGCGGCCAGCCCCTTCTGGGCCGAAGACATCAGGAAGTCGATGTTCTCGGCCTCGATGTCGATGGGCCTCAGCGCGTAGGTGGAGATGGTGTCCACCACGAACACGCAGCCGTGGTCGTGGGCCAGGCGCCCGATCTCCCGGACGGGGTTGAGCACGCCGGTACCGGTCTCGTGGTGCACGGCCGCCACCACGGCGATGTCCGGGTCGGCCGCCAGGGCCTTTTCCACCACCGCCAGGTCCGGCAGGCCGGTGGTGTCGAATTCCAGGTTGACGCAGGGAATCCCGTAGTAGTCCGCGATCCCGGCCATGCGGGCGGCGTAAGCGCCGTTGTTGACCACGCAGATCTTCTTGCCCTCGGGCACCAGCGAATTGACCAGTACGTCCTGGATGATGGTGCCCGAGCCGGTGAAGATCACGGCCGTGTATTTCTCCGGGTCACCGTGTACGATCTTGACCAGTTCCCGGCGCACCTCGGTCATGATGTCGACGAATTCCTGTTCCCGCGGGCAGATGTCCGGTACCACCTGGGCGTACTTGACGGTGTCCGTGGTGGTGGCGGGCCCGGGGTTGAGCAGCACGTTGCGTTTGACCGGTTTGACCACTTCCATTGTCCTGTCCTCCGTTTCGTCCCCTGCCAGCCGATCCATTCCTCACGCGATCCCTGACAGCGGATACCTGATAGCGATTTCCGCCTGACAGCAGCCTTAGAGCTTGCCGACCTTCTTGATGCCGGACTTTTTGCTGGGATCCTCGATCTCCTCGACGATGGCGAACCCGCTGCCACGCAGCTTCTTCATCTCCTCGAAACGCTGCTTCCACTCCTGCGGGGTGCGGCACAGCGCCGACTTGGCGATCCTGGCGCGATCCTTGAGCGGCGGCACCGGCCGTTCCGCCGGCCCGTCGTAGTCTTCCGGCGGGGTCAGCTCCTGCCCCAGGCGGGTGTACTCGCTGCGCTCGATCTCCTCGATGAAATGGGCGCCTGCAGCGTAGGCACGCGTAACCGCCATGATGGCCCAGGCGGCCTCGGGAGAGAACCCGAGGTCCATCATGACCGCCCCGCTGGCCCCCAGCATGTCCACGTCCACGGGGGTGTCGGAGGCCTTCTGGGCGGCCTTGACGATTTCCTTTAAAAATTCAATGTAACGTCCTGCCACACCAAGTTTTTCCGCCCTTGCGATCATTCGTTTGGCCGCCGGATCCCTGAGCATCAGCCCGGAAACGCCCAGGGCTTCGTCGTGCAGGTTCTCGGTCACCAGTTCCTCGGCGGCCTCGCCCAGCGTGACTTCGCCTTCGTCCACCTTGCGGATGTATTTTTCCAGGCGGTTGCCGAAGGCCGAGTAGGCCCCGTAGGCATGGCCGAAAGCCAGCACCGAGGCGCCGCAGGCCTGGGTGAGAAAAGTCTTGGAGTGGGCCACGATGCGTGAAATAGCCGCCGGCATGGACAGGCCGTCCTCCAGCGCCAGAATCATCACGTAGTTGAGCATCTGCGTCTCTTCAACGGTAGGGATGCGGGCCTGGTAGTCCACGAACAGGACGTCCACCACGCCGTAGCCCTCTTCCATCAGCTCGGTGGTATCGTAGCCGCGGGCCACGATGCGGTGCACGTTCTTGTAAGCCACCTCGGACACCCACTGAAACGGGGCCCGCGTGGTGTCGCGCGGCACGGTCCCGTATTCCCTGCGGCTGTAATCGTAGGGCATGTTGGGGTTGTCGAGGTTTCCGATCCGGCGTTCTTTCTTGATGCGGTTGAGCTCCTCGGCCTTTTCCTGGTCTATATAACCCATTTCTTGTATTCTCCTTCTTCCTTCTGTTTGCGGGCGTACTCCTGCCGCTCTTCCTGCTTGGGCACCACGCGGTCTTCGGGCCCCACGTACTTGATCATGGAAAGGTCGATCATCTGCACCATGGGTTCGTTGCGCGAAGCGCCCCAGGCGCGTCCCTTCTTCATGTTGAACAGGGCGTGGGCCGCGCAGCTGAAGCCGCGTGTAACGCTGCCGATGCACCAGCCGGCGTTGGGGGAGAAGCCGATCTCCATCAGGGCCGTGTTGCCGGAACCCACCACGTTGACGCCCACGTAGGAGCGTCCCTCGCGCTTGCGCCGCTCGTGGAAGTATTTCTCCACGGCACGCTGGAACTCCAGGTAGACCCCCTTGAGCTCCAGCTCCTCCTGCTTGAGGTGGATCGGCTCGGCGCGCGGGTCGCTGTCGATGTGCTGGGGCTGTCCCATGCCCATCACGGGCCGCTTGTTGTCCATGTACTCGTCGACCAGGGTCTTGGCCATCTCGTCGATGCTCTTGCCCTCTTCCAGGGCGCGCTCGATGTATTTATTGAGCATGTAGCCGTGGGCCGCGCCCGGACCGTGCACACCGCCGAAGGTGGTGATGGCGGCCGCCACGGCACAGGGAAGGTTGGGCCTGCCGGCGCTGACCCCGATGGCGGCCACCGCCGAGGGCGACATGGAGTGCTCGAGGAAGACGCCCATTTCGTAGTTGAGCATCTTCTCCTCCTCCTCGGTGGGGATGCGGTTCTGGTAGAGCACGAACAGCGCGTCACAGAACGAGTAGCCCTCCTCGGCCAGGTCGCTCAGGTTATAGCCGCGCATGACCGTCTTTTCCTCGGTCTTGTACGAAATCGACGTTTTTCTGCGGAACATAGGTTTTCGGTCCATAAACGGTCCTCCTGATGTAAGGGTCTCAATCGGCGCCTCTATAGCGGGGGCGACGATATGAGTCAAAATAAGAATATTAATACATTGAATAACTTGAAGTTATGTACCTGAAAGAGCGCCTGGGCCCCCGACATGAAAAAACGGGGCCTTTGCAGAAAAGACCCCGTTTGAAAAGCCGGTTTGCCGTGCCGGGCCGCCGTCAGCGCCGGCGCCAGCTCTCGGTCTTCTTGCGGAACAGGTAGTTGACCCCCTCGCTGGCAAGACGCACGACGATATTGGCCATCACGATGAGCATGCACATGGCCGCCGCCGGTGCCTGGTCGCCGGCGTCGTCCATATTGACGACGGCCACCGAGGCCAGCACCGTGTCGGCCGAGTACAGGAAGATGACCGCCGACACCGTGGCCATGGAACTCACGAAGTAGAACATGAAGACCTCCACCAGCGCCGGCAGGCACACCGGAACGGTAACGCGCGCGAAGGTGGTGTAAAAGGGCACCGACATGGATTCGGACACCGTCTCGAACTCCTTGTCCAGCTGTCGCAGGGCCGAGGTGGAGGTCAGGAAGCTGACGGTGTAGAAATGGATGATATTGGCGATCACCATGATCCAGATGGTGCCGTAAAGGGCGTGGAAGGGGTTGGCAAAGCTGATATTGGTGAAGGGAATGTTGAGCTGCGGGTCGTTGAAAAAGAAAATGTAGGAAATACCGATGACCATGCCCGGCAGCGCCAGCGGGATGATGGACAGCAGGTAGGAGGCCTGCCGCAGAATGCGCATGCGCCGCGTCTTCTCGATCAGGTAGGCGGCCGTAAACGTCACCATGGTGCCGATGATGGCGGTGTAGGTGGCCATGCGCACTGAATTCCAGAAGGCGCTGTAACCCCCTCCGCCCACATCCTCGAAAGAGTAGTGCCACAGCCCCAACTGAAAGTTGTAGGGCCACATCTTGACCAGTGACCCGAAACCGGCGGCAAAGAGCATGGCCAGGATGAAACCGGCGATCATGGCGCACAGCACGAACATGGAGGTGTCCACGAACAGGTTTTTCTTGGGGGCGTACGGCACGCTGCGGGCCGTGAGGGCCACCACCTGGCGTCGCTGCACGATGCGATCGGCGATGAAGGAGATCAGCGCCGGGATCAGCAGGATGATACTGATGGTGGCGCCCATGCCGAAATTCTGCTGCCCGATGACCTGCTTGTAAATGTCGACCGCCAGCACGTTGTAGTTACCGCCCACCACCTTGGGCGCGCCGAAATCCGTGAAACACAGGGTGAAGCACACGAAAATGGCGCTCAGCAGGCCGTACTTGATGCCCGGCAGGGTCACAGTCAGAAAAGTGCGCACCTTGCCGGCACCCAGGCTGATGGCCGCCTCGTAGAGCCGTGCATCGGTGTTGAGCAGGGTCACCATCAGGATCATGTAGGCCGCCGGGAAGGTGAAGACCACCTCGGAGATGATGATGCCCACCGCCCCGTAGAGGTGGATGTCCCAGGCCAGCCAGGGCAGGTGCCCGAAAAACCCCGTGGTGATAAACCCCTTGTGCCCGAACAGGTAGACCAGCGACAAGCCGTAGAGCATGGTGGGCGCGTAGAGCGGCAGCATGGCCACCACGCGGAAGAACATCTTGCCGGCGATCTTGGTGCGCGTGATGGCGTAAGCGTAGATCAGCGACAGCAGGACGGCGATCAGGGTGGTCAGAACGGACACGAACATACTGTTGTACACCGAGTAGTACAGCGCCCGGTTGGCAAAATATTTCTTGAAGTTGCTCAGTCCGATCCAGCGTTGTACCAGCCCCTGGTAGTCGTCTTCCGACAGCTTGCGGCCGTCGATCACCCAGGCCTCGTCGCCGAGCTCCACGCGCACCGGTTTGACCATGGTCGGTTCGGCGTAGAGCATGATCTTTTCGCACACCACCTCGCGGAACTTGCCGTTTTCGACCACCACGGTCATGCCGTCGTGGGAAATGGTACCCTCGCGCAGGGGCACCGGCGTGGTGTCGAAGATGACCTGTCCGTCCTTGATGTAGACCCGGCGCCCGCCGACGCGCACGTCGTCCTCGCCGAAGATGCTGACGGCCACCTCGGCGTGCATACTGCGCTCCACCAGCTGGTAGACGGGAAGCAGCACCGCCACCGTCATCCACAGCACCAGCAGCCAGATCAGGAAACGCCGCAGCCAGTTCTCGGAACTGGTGTACTGGCGCACCTTCCGGCGTGCGATCTTGTTGAAATCCAGAAATGTTTCGGCAATCTCAGAGGAAGTCATGATCCACCGGCACCTGTTATCGTGCAATCCCGTCCCGCGCGAAGCCCCCGCAGGACTTCAACCCCGGGAGAATTCATCGCTCACCGCTCTCCCTGAACCACAACAGACGGTCGGGGGGCAGGTGGGCCCTGACGCGCACCCCTTTTTTAAGCCCCAGCCGATCGACCCGGATGGCGGGCATGTCGGCCTCGAAGTCGTCTGATTTTTCGGAATCCCCCCTGCGCTTGAGCCGCATGCGCAGGCGGTAGGAAGCGCCGCGGAACTCAACGTGCCGGATCTCGGCCTCCAGCATGTTGATGTCGGTCTGACCCGATTCCATTACGCGGATGTCTTCCGGGCGGATGGCCAGCGTCACCTCGCGACCCACCAGTTCGTTCAGCCGGCCGTTTTCGATCTTCAGGCGGTAGTCGTCGAGCACCACGGTGGCGTCCTCGGCCACCTTCCAGCCCCGGAAAAAGTTCATGGCACCGATGAACCCGGCGGCAAAAGGCGTTTTGGGCGCCTGGTAGATCACCTGGGGGGCGTCGCACTGGATCAGTCGACCGTCTTTCATCAGGATGATGCGGTCGGCCATGGTGAGGCCTTCCTCCTGGTCGTGGGTGACCATGATGGTGGTGATGCCCAGGCGCTGCTGTAGTTCCCGGATTTCGCTGCGCAGGTAGACCCGCACCTGGGCGTCGAGCGCCGAGAGCGGCTCGTCGAGCAGCAGCATGGACGGGTTGGGCGCCAGTGCACGCGCCAGGGCGATGCGCTGCTGCTGGCCGCCGGAGAGTTGGGCCGGGTACTTTCGTCCCTGGTCGCTCAGGCCCACCAGGTCCAGCATTTCCTGGGTGCGGGCGGCGATCTTGTCGCGGCCCAGACCGGCGTTTTTCAGGCCGTAGGCCACGTTCTGGGCGGCCGTCAGGTTGGGGAAAAGCGCGTAGGACTGGAAAACGATGCCGCACTGCCGCTTGGAGGTGGGGTGGCGCGAGATGTCGGTGCCTTTTAAAAAGATCTGGCCGACGTTCTGCTCCTCCAAGCCCGCGATCACCCGCAGCAGGGTGGTCTTGCCGCAACCGCTGGGGCCCAGGATGCAGACCAGTTCGCCTGGGTATACCTCCAGCGAAACGTCTTCCAGAGCCACGAAGCGGCCGAACATTTTGGTGACGTTGCGCACTTCCAGAAAGGGTTCGTTTTGGGTTGCCGGGGCGGCTGAAACGGAAGCCATCTGAAATCCTTTCTACGGCCGTAAACAAAAGTGCCGGCGCGACGAACTGCCTGCACGCCGGCACTCGGATTTCCACGGGAAAGATCGGCCGCGAAACCCTCCGGCCGACGCGTCCCCTGCTCCATCAGGAGCCGTTCGGATTTACTTCTTCTTGGGCAGACTCTTGCTGTCGTAACGCTTGATCCACTCCTTGAGGATACGGGCGCGGTTCTTGGCGGCCCAGTAGAAGTCGTTCTTGATCAGCTGCTTGGTGGGATCCTTGGGATAGCCCTCGGGGACCACCACCTCGATGCCCTTCTTGGCGATGATGGGATACACCTTGCTGTAGTGCTTGAACATGGTATCGCTGATGGCCCAGTCCAGGAATACCTTGGCCTCTTTCTTGATGCGCGGCTTCTTGATCAGGGCGTTGGCTTCCAGGTCCCATCCGGAGCCTTCCTTGGGGAAAGCCACCACCACCGGTTCACCCTTGGCCTTCTGCTTGAAGCCGCGGTAGGCGAAAGAGATGCCGATGGGGTATTCCCCCTTGCCGGCCAGCTTGGCCGGTTTGGAGCCGGAGTGGGTATAGACGGCGATGTTCTCGTGCAGCTTGTCCATGTAAGCCCAGGCCTTTTTCTCGCCCATGAGCTGCAGGAAGGCCGAGACCGTCAGGAAACCGGTGCCGGATGAAGCCGGGTTGGGCATCACCAGGTATCCCTTGTATTCGGGCTTGATCAGGTCGGCGTAGGACTGCGGCATGGTCAGCCCCAGTTTCTTCATTTCGATGGTGTTTCCCACGAAACCGGTCATGTAGGCCTTGAGGCCGACCCAGTGGGCCTGTTTGTTCTTATCGTCGTAAAACCCCTTGTGAAAGCGGTCGAGGCCCTTGGGGCTGTACCCCGTCAGCATGCCGACATTGTCGCACACCAGCACACTGGTCACCGACAGGCCCCAGATGACATCGGCCCGCGGATTGTCCTTTTCGGCCAGCAGCTTGGCGGTCACGATGCCCGTGGAGTCGCGCACGATCTTCAAGTTGATCTCCGGGTGGTCAATCTTGAACTGTTTCTTGTAAATGGCCAGTTCGTCGTCCTCCAGCGCCGTGTATACCAACAGGTCCTTGGCGATGGCGGGAACGGCGGTCAAGACCAGCCCGAAGGCAAAAACAGCGACCAACATCCAGCACAGTGCTCTCGTCTTGGTTCTCATACACGTCCTCCCTTTCTTGGTGTTTTGGGTAGTTCCTGTCCCCTGTTATCTCCGCTGCTCGCTGAACGTGGCTACATTACAACCATTGCGCCGCGATTGCAATAAGAAATGATATAAAATGAATGAAGTTTAGTTATAGTTTGCATAACCTCCCGGCGTTTTGAAAACCGCAGATATCAAGGCGTTAACAGCCCAACCGGCTGAAAATACAATGAGACTATTGGTTTATATGTATATACAGAAATACACCTTGCCGGGGCGGGTGGGCGAGGCCGCTGCAGGCCTGTTTCCGAAAAATTCCCGGGGCCGGAACGGCGCACCGTGACCGAGGGCCGCTTGCGGGAGGGGGCGGGACGGCGACGACCGGCGCCCCCTTCAGGACCTCAGGCGCGCGCCGGAGGGATCGACCAGCGGCATGCGAGCCACCCGGGCCGGCACCCGGCGGCCGAAGATTTCCACCGACAGGTCCGTGTCCGGCACGGCCAGCTCCGGCGGCAGGTAGACGAGGCCGATGTCCTTGCCGATGGTGTGGCCGAAGGCCGCGCTGCGAATGCGATCGATCAGGCGGTCCCGGTGGTAGACCGACTCCCCGCCGTAGAGGCCGTGTTTGGCGTCCAGCACCAGTGCGCACAGCCGTGTCGGGGTCCCCTTCCGGCGGTACGCGAGCAGCGTCTCGCGGCCGATGAAATCCCCTTTTTCGAAATCCACCGGCAGACCGGCGGCCAATGGGTTGTCCGCGGGAGTGATGTCGGCGCTCCAGTACAGGTAGCCCTTTTCGATGCGCAGCGAGTCCAGCGCCCGGTACCCCATGGGCCGCAGGCCGCTGTCTTTGCCGGCGCCCATGAGGGCTTCCCACACCTGCGGCCCCTGCTCCCAGGGGATGTACAGCTCCCAGCCCAGCTCGCCGGTGTAGCTGATGCGCTGGGCCCACACCGTGACGCCGGCCACCGTTATGGACCTTGCCGTCATGTAAGGGAAGGCCGCATTGGAAAGGTCGTCCGCAGTGACTTTTTGCAGGATCGTACGGGCCTCCGGCCCACAGAGGGCCAGGCAGCCCCACTGCTCACTGACGTCTTCCAGGGTGACGCCGCCGTCTGCGGGCCGGTGCAGGCGCATCCAGCCCAGGTCGTTGGACACGAAAGCGGTGCCCGAAATCACGCGGAAACGGTCCGGCGCCAGGCGTGTGACGGTGACGTCGCTCTCGATGCCCCCGGAGGAGTTCAGAAACTGGGTGTAGATGATGTGCCCGACCGGCTTGTCGATGTTGCCCACGGCCAGGTGCTGCAGAAACGCCGCCGCGCCGGGTCCGCTCACGTCGATCTTGCCGAAGGAGGTCATGTCGATGATCGCCGCGCTTTGCCGGGCGGCACGCGCCTCCTGCGCGACCCGGTCGAAAAAGTCCGGCTTGCCCCACCCCCAGCTGCGCTGATCGGCGCCGGCCCGTCTCCACGGTTTGCCCGGGTCTAAATAGTTGACCCGCTCCCAGCCGTTTTTTTCTCCGAATACCGCACCGTGCTCCTGCAGCTGATGGTAGAAGGGGCTAGTCCGAAGCGGTCTGCCCCACTCGTTTTCATCGTAGGGGTAACGCAGGTGGTAGTAGTAGCGGATGACCTCGCGGCAGTGTTCCACCAGGTAGTCGTGGTGATCGAGGTGAGTCCCGAAGCGGCGCACATTCATCTCGTGGGTGTCCAGGGAAGGTTCGCCCTCCAGGATCCACTCGGCCATCAGTTTGCCGACGCCTCCCGAGCCGGCGATGCCGTTGTCCGAACCGCCCGCAGCGACGAAAAAGCCCCTCACTTCCGGCACCGGCCCCAGCAGGTAAAACCCGTCGGGGGTAAAGGCGTCCGGCCCGTTGACCAGTTCGATGGCCTCGGCCTGAGCGAGCAGCGGAATGCGCCGCATGGCGCCCGCCATGATGCCCTCGAACAGTTCCCACTCGCCGCTGAGCAATTGCTGGGAAAAGTCCCAGGCCACGCCCTGTGTCGACCACGGCTTGGGGTTGGTCTCAAAGCCGCCGATAAGAAAGGCGCCCACGTCCTCGCGGCTGTAAAACAGGTTGTCCGGGTCGCGAATGACGGGCGTCTCCGGCGGCAATTCATGACCCTCGATGGGCTTGGTGGTCAGGTACTGGTTCATCATGGGCACGATGGGCAGGTGCACGCCCACCATCTTCCCGACGCGCGGCGCCCACTGTCCGGCGGCGTTGACCACACATTCGGTGCGGATGGTGCCGTGGTCGGTGACCACCGCCTCCACCGCTCCCCGGCGATCCAGCCGGATATCGGTGACGCGCACGCCGGTGCAGATTTCAGCGCCGCGCTTTTTCGCCTGCCTTGCCAGTTCGTAGGTGACCGAACTGGGGTCGACGTGCCCGTCGTCCGGCACGTAAACCGCGGCGTAGAGGTCCTCCGGTGACAAGAAAGGCGCGATTTCGAGGGCTCGGCGGTCGGATACGATTTCGGCCTCGATGCCGATGGCCCGCGCCCGGCTGACCTCGCGCTGCAGCGCCTTGAGGCGGTCCGGGCTGGAGGCCAGTCGCAGGCTGCCCACCGTGCGCCACCCCAGGGTGTCGCCCACCTCCTCTTTAAGGCGGTTGAACAGCCGGATGCTGTAGTTGACCACCTTCATCAGCGCGGGCGAGGTCCGGAACTGCGAGACCAGCCCCACCGAGTGAAAGGTGGTGCCGCTGGTCAGTTCGCCCTTTTCCAGCAGCGCCACGTCGTTGCAACCGGCCTCAGTTAGATGATAGGCGATGCTGGCCCCGAAAATGCCCCCGCCGATGATGACAACCTGCGCCTGGTCTTTCATAGCCCTTTACGGCCCCCGTATCTGGGTTTACTCTTTCGTTTCCGTTTACGATTTTCGCTCTTTGAGCACCTCGGTGAGCACGGGCACCACCTCGAACAGGTCGCCCACGATGCCGTAGTTGCACTTGCCGAAGATCGGCGCGTCCTTGTCCGTGTTGATCGCCACGATCACCTTCGACGTCTTCATGCCCGCGAAGTGCTGCACCGAACCGGAAAGACCGCAGGCGATGTACAGCCGCGGCGAGACCGTCTTGCCCGTCTGACCCACCTGCATGCTGTGCGGCGCAAAACCCGCGTCCACCGCCGCACGTGAGGCCCCAACGGCCGCCCCCAGCTCGGCCGCGCACTCGTGCAGCAGCTTGAAGTTCTCCGCCGAGTCCATCGGACGGCCGCCGGTGATGATGACGTTCGCCTCGGTCAGCTCCATCACCCCGGAAGCGTCCCTGCGCACCTCGAGAATTTTTACCGCTCCACTGTCGGACACCGGCGCCGCAAGGGACACCACCTCGGCCGCTACCGGTGACGCCTTGGGCTCCACCGCGTTGGGCCGCAGGCTGCACAGCCATACCGGGGCCCGGCATTCGAAGGTCGCCACCGTCTTTCCCGAAAAGTGCGACTTCTCCACCGTGCCTGCCGAAAAATCCACCGCCGTGCAGTCCTGCAAAAGCGGCGCGTCCAGGATCGCTGCCGTCCTGGCCAGAAGATCCCGGCCGTTCAGGCTGCCCAGCCCCGTGAGCACCTGCAGGTCATACGCCTTCACCGCTGCGGCCAGCGCCCGGGCCGTCAGGTCCGGGCTGTCGGACAGCTTGCCCGACTCGGCCGTAACCTCCACGACCTTCTGCGCACCGTAGCGCTCGCAGGCCGCCTTGCAGCCCGCAGCGTCCCCATTGCAGATCAGCGCAAACACCTCGTGCCCGGCCGCCGCCGTGAGCACGCCGAAGTTGGCCTCCTTGACCCCGTCCTCGCCCGTCTCGATCCATACCCCTATCTTCGCCATCGCTCGTCTCCTCGTCTTAGAGTACCTTCTCGTCTTCTTCCAGGATGCGCACCAGCTCTGTGACCATCTCCCGCACCGAACCTGAGAGCATGGTCGCCTGGCCGCGGTCGGGCACCGCCGCAAGCTTCGTCAACCGGCAGCCCGTCTCCGGCGTTTCGACGGCCAAAGACGCGATGTCCACCTCCTTGACCGGCTTCTTCTTGGCCTTGAGCACGTCCGGAAGCTTCGGGTAACGCGGCTCGTTGAGCCCCTTGTTGGCCCCGATCACGCACGGCAAAGAGACCTCGATGACCTCCCGCGCGCCGCCGCCGCACTCACGCTCGACCACCGCGCCGCCGTCTTTCAGCGAAAACGCCACCACGTCGCTGACCACCGGCATGTCCAGCGCCGCCGCCAGACGGTAGTGCGTCTGCATCCCCTCGCTGTCCACCGACTGTCGGCCCGCAAACACCAGGTCGGCCTCGCCGTCCTGCGATATGGCCTTTGCCAGCGCCTGCGCCACCACGCACGCGTCCGGCAGTTGCTCGTCGATCTTGACCAGGATTCCGCGGTCCACGCCCACCGCCAGCGCGCTGCGCAGGGTCGCCACTGCTGCGGGCTTTCCCACGCATACCGCGATCACCTCGCCGCCCTTTTCCTTGACCACCCGTACCGCCTCTTCCACCGCGTACTCGTCGTACGGGTTGAGCACGAACTTGACCCCCTCGCTGTAGCCCGTGTCTCCCTCGACCTTGATGTTGGCCGCCGTGTCCGGTACGTGCTTGACACATACGTAAACCTGCATGGCTCATCCTTTCTGTAAAAGTTTATGTTTGTTGCGTAGCTACTTGTTCTTTTTGGATATACATTATGAAATTATCAGTTCGATATCCAGCTTTTCCAGGTCATTTCGGAAATCCCCCGGGATCTCCCGGTTGGTGATAATCACGTCGATGTGTTCCATGGGCGCGATTTCCACCTGGGCCACCATTCCGAACTTGGTGTGTTCGGCCATGACGATCACCTTTCCCCGCGTGTGCCGGATCATGCTGCGTTCGATTACGGCGATCTCCAGGTTGGGGGTCGTCATGCCGCTGCGCAGGCTCAGTCCGTCGGCGCCCAGGAAGAGCTTGTCGGCGTGGATACGCTCGATCATCTCCAGGGTCAGCGGACCGGCCACCGACTGCGTGTCGGCATCGTAGACCCCGGGCAGCAGGATGACCTCGGCGGCCGTCCGACCCGCCCCGGGGAGCACGGCCAGGTTGTTGGTGAAAACGGTCACCGGCCGCTGCGGGTCGATGTGCCCCAGGATCTGCGAAGCGGTGTACCCCTCGCCGATGAAAATGGTGTCGTGATCCTCGACCAGCGATGCCGCGCGCTGGGCGATGGACTGTTTCTGTCCGGGGTTCTGCTTGCGGCTGCGATGGTAGAAGAACTTTCCGTCGACCTTTTGCTGGCGCAGGATGGCGCCGCCGTGGGTTCTTTCCACCATTCCCTGCTGCTCCAGAGTGTCCAGGTCACGCCGGATGGTCATCTCCGAGACCCCCAGCATCTCGCTCAGGCGGGCACCCCGGATGATGGGCTCCTGCTGCAGAATCTCCAAGATGCGCTGCCGACGCTGGGCCGGCAGTATGGTGGCTTGCTTTTTCATGGCGGTATCCGAGGAGCCCTATAGACCTGTTCGTTTTTGTTGTCAAGTGTTTATTTTTGATTGTTTTGTTTCGTTCGATTGCGCAGGCTTTTGGCTTGGGGAACATCTTTTCTTGACAAAAATGTTGGCAAATCCGTATATTTACGCAAATTCAAACCACGACTGCGAAGGGGGCAACCATGGGGTTTTCCGAAAATAAAACCAAGATCGTCTGCACCATTGGTCCGGCATCGGACTCCCCGGAGGTCATCGAGGCGCTGATCCGGGCCGGCATGAACATCGCCCGTCTCAATTTTTCCCACGGCGACTTCCGGGGCCACGGCCGGGTCATCGCCGGAATCCGCGAGGCGGAGCGCAAAACCGGCCGGCGCGTGGCCATCATGGCGGACCTGCCGGGCCCCAAGATGCGCATCGGCGACTTCGCCGAGGAACCCATCGAGCTGAAAAAGGGCGACGCCTTCACCCTCACGACACAGGCGGTGATCGGTAACCGCGAGCGCGTCTCGGTGACCTTCGACCGGCTGCCCCTTTCGGTGCGCCCCGGCGACCGCCTCTTCCTCAACGACGGCATCGTGCAGCTCAAGGTGCTGGAAGTCTCGGGGCCCGAAGTGCGCTGCCGCGTGGAGGCCGGCGGCACGCTGAGTTCACGCAAGGGACTCAACCTGCCGGGCATCGACCTGGGCATCAGCGCCTTCACCGACCACGATCGCCAATGCCTGGCCTTCGCCCTGGAAAACGGCGTGGATGCCGTCAGCCAGTCTTTCGTGGAAAACGCCGGCGACCTGCGGGCCGTCAAGGAAGCCGCCGCGCAAATGGGGCACGCCCCCTTCGTGATCGCCAAGATCGAGCGCGCCGGCGCCCTGCGCAACCTGGAGGAGATCCTCTCGGCGTCCGACGGCATCATGGTGGCCCGGGGCGACCTGGGGGTGGAGATCCCCATCGAGCAGATCGCCGTGGCCCAGAAAAAGATCATGCAGCAGGCCAACCGCCGCGGCAAACCGGTCATCACCGCCACGCAGATGCTCGAGTCCATGACCGTCAGCAGGCGTCCCACGCGCGCCGAGGCCACGGACGTGGCCAACGCCATCCTGGACGGCACCGACGCCGTCATGCTGTCGGCCGAATCGGCCACCGGCAGGTACCCGGTGGAGGCCACCGCCATGCTGGCCGCCATCGCCGCCACCATCGAGCCCCACCGCGGCCGGCATCCCCTGCGCGACGAGATAGCCGCCACCGTCGACGACGAGGGCACCAACCTGGCCGACATCATCGCCCTGGGTGTGGCCACCACTCTGGAGCGCATCACGCCGGATGTCGTCATCGTCCCCACCCGCAGCGGGGCCACGGCCCGCCGCATCACCCGGTTCCGTCTTCCGGTCTGGATCGTGGGCGTCAGCAGCGACGAGAGGGTCTGCCGCGGGCTGTGCTTCTCCTACGGGGTGTTCCCGGTGCACGAACCCGACCATCCCACCGCATGGCGGCCGTGGATCCGGGCTTTCTTTGAAAAACAGCGCATCTCCGGCAGACTGGTGGTGCTCACCGAGGGGCCCTCGCGCAAGCACCCCGAACGCAACAACCGCATGGAAATCATCGACCTGCAGCCGAAGTAGCATCGACTTTCACCGCAAGCTGACGACTTTCGGGAGGCAACTGGAAATGATCGCGAACAAGAGGCAGTGGAATCTGAAAAACGTGGGGGTCGTGTCGTTCCGCCTGGCCGGCACGGACGGCGTTTCGCTGGAATCGGAGAAATGGGTCCAGGTCATGGAAGCCGCCGGCCTGGAGTGCCACTATTTCGCCGGCGAACTGGAACGTCCCGAGGATCGTTCCTACCGGGTGGCCGAGGCGCACTTTCGCCACCCGGAAATCGCCGCCCTCCACCAGCAATGCTTCGGGGTGACCGAACGCCACCGCAGGGTCACCCATGAAATCCACCGGCTGGCCCGTTACCTGAAGGATCATCTCTACAAATTCATCGAAAAGTTCGACATCGGTCTGCTGGTTCCGGAAAACGTGCTGGCCATCCCGCTCAACATCCCGCTGGCCATCGCGCTCACCGAACTGATCGCCGAGACCAACATCCCCACCCTGGCCCACCACCACGACTTTTACTGGGAACGCGACCGCTTCATCATCAACGCCGTCTCCGACTACCTGCACATGTGCTACCCGCCGGAGCTGCCTTCGGTGATGCACACGGTGATCAATTCCTTCGCCGACGAGCAGCTCAGCTTCCGCACCGGCATCTCCAGCCGCATCATTCCCAACGTGATGGACTTCGACAACCCGCCCCCGCCGCCGGACGCATACGCCGCCGACGTGCGCCAGGCCCTGGGCATCGCGGACGACGAACTGTTCATCCTGCAGCCCACGCGGGTGGTCAAGCGCAAGGGCATCGAACACGCCATCGAGCTGGTACACCGCCTGGGCCGCAAGGCCAAGCTGGTCATCTCCCACGCCTCCGGCGACGAGGGCCACGACTACGAACAGCGCCTGCGCGACTACTCCCGCCTGATGGGCGTCAACACCCTCTTCGTGTCCGACATCATCGACGAGCAGCGCGGCTCCCTGCCCGACGGCCGCAAGGTCTACACCCTCGAGGACATCTACCCTCACGCCGACCTGGTCACCTACCCCTCCACTTTCGAAGGTTTCGGAAACGCCTTCCTGGAGGCCGTCTACTTCCGCAAGCCCATCGTGGTGAACATCTATTCCATCTACGCCCGGGACATCAAGCCCAAAGGATTCTCGGTGATCGAAATCGATGGTTACGTCACGGGCGAGGCGGTCGAACTCACCCGCAAGGTGCTGGAGGACAAGCAGATGTGTCGTCGGATGGTGGAGCACAACTACGCGCTGGCCACGGAGTTCTACTCCTACAGCGTGCTGCACCGCCTGCTGCAGAACCTGCTCACGGAACAGCCCTGGTTTCCAAAGCGTTAGAGGTGGGCCGGCCCGATCCGCCGGCCTCAGCGCCGCGACCACCAGTCGGCCACGGTGGCCACCAGCAGCGCCAGCATCAGGTAGCCGCCGAAGGCCTCCACGGCCGTCAGCATGCGGGCGGCCGGGCTGGCCGGCTGGAGCCAGCCGCTGTCGAGGCCCGCGAAACTGGCCAGCGAGAAGGCCAGCAGCGCGTCGAAACGCCAGGGTGCAACGCCGCCCCGGAAGGCCTCCGGCCCTAGTCCGAAGTAATAGCCGGCCGCAAAGCACAACACCAGCAACAGGCACCACAGCGGCCAGGTCCACGGCGTGCGGCCGCAGTCGGCGAACACCAGCCACAGTCCGTAGCGCACCTTCCCCCACCAGCCGGCGGCGCGCAGCTCCTCGATGACGTCCTGTCGGGCGGCGAAACGCATGAACCGGCGGCTGCCGGAGGCGCCCGCCAGACCGATTCCCAGAAAACGTCCCCTGCGGTCGTATTTCACGCCCCTGAGCCGCGCGTCGGCCAGGCGTGCGAACCGCAGGTCGGCGCCCCGCAGGTCGGCGCCGTCGAGCAGCGCACCGCTGAAATCCGCCTCGCGGCAGGCGGCGCGGCGCAGGTCGGCGTTCTCGAGCCGCGCCCGGGACAGATGGCTCCATGCCAGCCCGGCCCTTTCCAGGCGGGCGCCCGAAAGGTCGGCGCCGCTCAGGTCGGCGGTGCCCAGCCGGGCGGCGGTCAGGTCGGCGTGCTTGAGTTCCGCTGTGGTCAAATCGGCATTGATCAGGCTGGCTTGGCGCATGTCGGCCATTTCGAGGTGGGTGCGACGCAGGCGGGCGCCGTCCAGACAGGCCCCGCGCAGGTCGGCCTTGAGCAGCACGGCGCCGCCCAGGTCGCTTCCGGAGAGGTCGGCGCCGCTCAGGTCGGCCTCGGCCAGCAGGGCGCCGGAGAGGTTGGCCCCGGCCAGGGCCATGCCCCCCAGCCGGGCGTTTTTCAGGTCGGGGACGGTTCGCGCGTTTTCACTGCGCCAGCGGTTCCAGGCGGCCGCGCCTTTTTTGAGCTGCGAAAGATGCTGCCGGCTGGCCATGGGCCTAGAGGGCCACGGTGGCGACCCGGTAACACCTCAGGCAGCGGGCCGCCTCGGCGATGGCCTCCGGGTTGGTGAAGCCCTTCTCCACCTCGTCGAAGGTCCGCTTGCGGGTGTCGGGCGGCAGCATCTCGAGGTGCTTGCGCGGGCGGCGGTCCGGGATGCCGATTTTTTCCTCCGGGTCGTAGACCTTGAAGGTCTGGAAGAGCTGGTCGAAATAGTCTTCGCGCGTGTAGTTCGGCGATTTGCCGTTGATCAGGCGGTCGATACTGCGGGCCGCCTTGCGGCCGCCGGCGCAGGCCGTGATCAGGGCGCCGGGACCGGTCTCGCAGTCGCCGGCCGAGAAGACCTTGGGGTGCGAGGTCTGCTTGGTGACCTCGTCCACGGCGATGGTGTTCCAGCGCGTGGTCTCGATGTTGTCGACGCCCTCGAGCAGCGACAGGTCGATGCGCTGACCGATGGCCGGCACCACGGTATCGCACTCGAAAACGAACTCCGACCCCTCGATGGGCACCGGGCGGCGCCGTCCGCTGCTGTCCGGCTCCCCGAGTTTCATGCGGATACACTCCAGGCCCACCACCTTGCCGTCTTCGGCCAGGATGCGCACCGGTGTGGTCAGGAAATGGAATTCCACCTTTTCCTCTTCGGCGTCGCGGATCTCGACTTCGTCGGCGGGCATCTCCTTGCGCGTGCGGCGGTACACCAGGTGCACTTCCTGCTTGCCGATACGAAAGGAACAGCGCACGCAGTCGATGGCCACGTTGCCGCCGCCGATGACCACCACGCGTTTGCCCTCGGGATAGGGATCGCGCCCCTCGTTGATGTCCCGCAGGTACTGCACTCCCGGTATGAAGCCCCGGTA
>CAYZCL010000013.1:0-20081 GCA_964476595.1 uncultured Desulfobacteraceae bacterium | reverse complement strand
TTCCGCCGGCTTCCAGGCTGACCATATCATTGACCTTGAAACCCACCACACCGATGAAGCTCAGCGAAATGGTGTCTTCGGTGTCGTAGCTCAGTCCGCCCGCAGCGTCCTGGTTGTACGTAACAATGGCACTGGCCGCATCGGTGGTGACGAGACCGGTGTAAGAGTTGTCTTTCAGGGTAACGCCACCGAAGTACCCGCTTGCATTGGTCCAGATTCCGTAATTGCCGATATTCTGTCCATAGTAAGCGGCGCCCTTGACGTAAGCCGGGCCGAAGTTCACACCACCGCCACCGCCGAATACCCAGGAATCAACGGTGAAGTCCGTGCCGAAGCCATTGGGGTTTTCAACGGTCCAGGTCTGGTAACCACCGACAACGTCAAAGAAAAACTGGTCGGCGCCGTAATGATAAGCAGCTTCAATTTTCGGCAGGTACACATCCACGTCACCGGGGGCATCCAGATCCGGGCTGTTGGGATCCGAACGGAAATTTGTTCCCAGATTGCTGGCTTTGGTGATATTGACGAGCGCAATTTTAAAACCGTCGATAGCGAACTGAATCATGCCATGACGGCCGTTGTATGCCTGACCGGTGGAGAGCATACCCTCGTCCACTCCGTAAACCTGGCCGGAGTAGAAGATGTTGACCGGGGTGTAAGTCTGGCCGACCAGCAGGCTCCAGCTGGCGTTCTCGGGCTTCCAGGTAGCATAGAGCTTTCTCAGGTTGACACCGGTGCCATATTCAAAATAGCCGCTCACCGTACCGTGTTTCACCTTGGCGCCAATACGGGAGTTGCCCTGCAGCGTCCATGTCAACTCGGAATCGCTTTCATCCAGATTGCCGTTGTCATGGCCATTGTACAGGGCCGGAGCTTTTCCATCCTGATACCAAGTCGCCATACGAGCACTGCCATAAAAATTCCAGTCAGCCGACATGGCCGGTATGGCGGAAAGGACCAGGGCCAGCGCCGCAAAGATCACAAATAATTTTTTCATCTTCACTTTCCTCTTTTGTTTTGGGGTTAACACCTCACCTGATAATCACCTGAAAATTTTACTTCACCTGATAATTCTGTACTGCCAAACAACGAAAAACGAGCCTCTTCACCTCCCTTCCTATTGGGCGTCATCCCCGCCGGGGCGCAACTTTCCCCCACAACGGGACAATGCGGTTGCACTTTAATGAGCCCTGTTCGGGTTGTCAAGGGTTTTTTAAAGCTTTGCTATAACTTTTTCAGGCGTCCGAAAGCCTTTTCGATCTCCCTGAGCGGCCGGCTGATATAGGTGGGCCGCCCGTGGGGGCAATGCGCCGGGTCGCGGCAGCGATCCAGGCGCCGCAGCAGGGCCTCAATCTGGGCCGGGGCCAGCCGCTGGTTGGCGCGGATGGCGCCGTGGCAGGCCATGACCTTGAGGCAGTCGTCCACCAGGCTGGCGGGTTCGGGCACCGCTCCCTCGGCGGCCATCTTTTCCGCCATCTCGCGCAACACGGGAGCCAGGTCGACGCCGGCCAGGGGCTGGGGGACGGCGCGAATAACGAAGGTCGTGCCGCCGAAAGGTTCGATGTCCAGCCCGGCGCGGGACAGCTCGGGCAGCAGCGGCTGCAGCAGGGCGGCCTCGGTGTGGTCCAGCTCGACCTTTTCGGGCAGTGCCAGCAGCTGGGCGGCGGGCCTGCCGCGGCCGGCGCGACCCCGCAGGTCTTCGTAGTAGATGCGCTCGTGGGCGGCGTGCTGGTCGATGAGCACCAGTTGGCCGGGGGCCTCACACAGGATATAGGTATCCTGGAACTGGCCGATGACGTGCAGCTCCGAAAAAAAGCCGCGGGGCCACAGGTCCGCCTGCCCGGCGGGCCCGGAGGCCGCGGCCTGTGTCGGGATCCGGACCGGGGCCGGCTGGGGGTCCGCCTCACCGGGCGGCTGTCCAAAGCCGCGTTGCGGCGGCTCCAGGCCGTCCGGCGGCTGCCGCCGTTGCGTTTCACGCGCGCCGCCCTCCCCGCCGTCCCGGCCGTAGACCGGTTCCGGATCCGCCACGCGCGGCGCGCCCGCGGGCGGCGGGGAAGACGCCGAGGGGGAAACGAAGCGCGGCCTCTCCGCCCGGGTGAGGGCATCGGTCACCGCGCGCGCCACCAGCTCGTGGATGTCGCGCTGGCGGGCGAAGCGCACCTGGTGCTTGGCCGGGTGCACGTTGACGTCCACCTGGTCGAAGGGCACCTCTATAAAAAGGACGGCCACGGGGAACTGTCCCTTCATCAGGCGCCCCCGGAATCCTTCGGCCAGGGCGTGCTGCACGCTGCGGTCGTAAACGAAGCGCCCGTTGACGAACACGAATATCCCGCGGGAGGTGGCCCGGCTGACCCGCGAGGTGCAGATCCAGCCGGTGAGGGATGCCGAGGCGGCGCGCCCGGCGACGGGCACCAGGTGCGGCCGCACGTCGCCTCCCAGCACGGCGGCCACCCGGCGGGCGCCGTCATCGGCCGCCGGCCAGTCCTTGACGGTGCGGCCGTTGTGCACCAGGGTGAAGCGCACGCGGGGGCGGGCCAGGGCCATGCGGCCGACGGTGTCGGCGATGTGCCCCATCTCGGTGTTGACGGTTTTGAGGAACTTGCGGCGGGCCGGCGTGTTGAAAAACAGCCGGCGCACGCTGATCATGGTGCCGGCCGGGGCGCCGGTGTCGCGCACGTCGCGCAGGGTGCCGCCGTCCACCTGGATGCGGGTGCCCACGGCGGCCTCGGCTTCGCGGGTCAACAGGGTGAACTGCGACACCGAGGCGATGCTGGGCAGCGCCTCGCCGCGAAAGCCCAGGGTACGGATGGCGAACAGGTCCCCGTCGCCGGCGATCTTGCTGGTGGCGTATCGCTCCAGGGACAGCAGCGCGTCGTCGCGACTCATGCCGCAGCCGTTGTCGGCCACCCGGATGAGACTGCGGCCGCCCTTTTCCACCTCGATGCGGATGCGGTCGCTGCCGGCGTCCAGGGCGTTTTCCACCAGTTCCTTGACCACCGAGGCCGGTCGTTCGACCACCTCGCCGGCGGCAATCTTGTTGGACACCACTTCGGGGAGTATTCTGATCCTGCCCATTCAAGCGCTCCTGTGAAGCGAGAAAACGCGGCATTTCGGCAACCCCGCGCCCATCGTGCGTCGCCCTCGCCCCGACGTCCGTCCGGGCGCCGACCGGATGAACGATGTCGTTCCCCCGAAACACGCCAGGCACTCTTTCGGCAACCCGCTGCCCGAAGGAAACCGCGATTATTGCGCGGATTTCCCCTCTGTGCCCTTCTGCTTTAGCCCCTTTGTGCCTTCCTTGTAGAAACGCTGCAGGAACTCCATCTCCAGCGGGGACAGGTCAAAGCGCAGTCCGGCCTGTTCCAGAATCGTGGCGAGCGTTTTCTGCGGCTGGTATTCCAGCTGTTCCGCGACCCACTTCACCGCCTTGCGGACTTCCTCTCCCTGGGGCTGGATGTTGCTCATGGGGCCTCCTTGTCGGCGTTTCGTCGCTGCGTTTCCGCCCGAAGAGGGCGTCGTGCCGTCGCCGCCGTTGCCCGGATTCCCTCCGCCGGCCACGCCGCGCCCGAAAAAGAGAAGAGACCCACCGGGCCGCGGGGCCATCGAGGCGGCCGCTTATCGCGCACGGCGGCCACCCGGCTTTTCGGGTGGGGGCCTACCCGGCCAGGGGCGGCTTCCGGCCCTGCAGGCCGGCCGCCTGCTCGTAGCGGTGGGCCACCTGCAGCAGCACCTGTTCGCCGAAATGGGGCGCGCTGAGCTGCAGCCCGATGGGCAGCCCGGCACCGGAAAAGCCGCAGGGCACGGACAGTGCGGGAATACCCGCCAGGTTGGCCGACAGCGTGAAAATGTCGGACAGATACATGGTCAGGGGATCGTCGACGATCTCCCCGAAAGCCGGTGCCGGGGTCGGCGCCACGGGCGACAGGATCACGTCGCACGATTCGAAGGCCCGCGTGTAGTCCTCGCGGATCAGCGCCCGCACCTGGGAAGCCTTGCGGTAATAGGCGTCGTAGTACCCGGCCGACAGGCAGTAGGTGCCGATGATGATGCGCCGCTGCACCTCGGCTCCAAACCCCCGCGAGCGCGTGCGGCGGTACATTTCCAGCAGGTCCCCGCCGCCGTCGTCCCGGAAGCCGTACTTGACGCCGTCGTAGCGGGCCAGGTTGGAACTGGCCTCCGAGGGGGCGATCACGTAGTAGGCGGCCACGGCGTATTGCGCGTGCGGCAGGCGGACCTCCCGGCAGCGGAAGCCCAGGGATTCGATGGTCGCCACGGCGGCCTGCACGGCGGCCGACACCTCTGGGTCCAAGCCATCGTTGAGCGAAAACTCGACCGGGATACCCACCGTCAGGTCTCCGGGATTCCGGTCCAGCGCGGTCTCGTAGTCCGGCACCGGCTCGGGTACCGAGGTGGAATCGCGCCGGTCGTGGCCGCTGATGGCGCCCAGCAGGCGGGCGCAGTCGCGGGTGCTCTTGGCCAGCGGACCGATCTGGTCCAGCGAGGAAGCGAAGGCCACCAGGCCGTAGCGCGACACCCGGCCGTAAGTGGGTTTGAGCCCCACCACGCCGCAGTGCGAGGCCGGCTGCCGGATGGACCCGCCGGTGTCCGAACCCAGGGCACCCAGGCACATGTCGGCCGCCACGGCGGCCGCCGAGCCGCCGCTGGAGCCCCCCGGTACGTGCCCCGCGTTCCAGGGGTTGCGGGTCGGCTGCAGGCCGGAATTCTCGGTGGTCGACCCCATGGCGAACTCGTCCATGTTGGCCTTGCCCACCACCACGGCACCGGCCTGCCGGAGCTTTTCGATCACGGCGGCGTCGTAAGGCGGGACGAAATTTTCCAGGATGCGCGAGGCGCAGGTGGTGGCCACGCCGCGGGTGCAGATCAGGTCCTTGACGGCCAACGGAATGCCCGTCAGGGGACCGGCCCCGCCGCTGGAAAGGGCCTCGTCGGCCCGGCGGGCCGCGGCCAGCGCCTGGTCCGCGGCCACCGAAATGTAAGCGCCGATTTCACCGTCCAGGGCCTCGATGCGCCCCAGCACGCTGCGGGTCAATTCCTCGGCCGACAGTTCACGGGCCTGCAGCAGGTCGGAAGCTTCGGCGATGGTGAGCTGGTAAGGCTGCATGACGGACTCCCTCTACCCCACGACCCTGGGGACCAGGAAACTGCGATCATCTTTTTCAGGTGCGTTGGCCAGGGCCTCGTCATTGTCCAGGTGATCGCCCGGCTCGTCGTCCCGGAAAGCGTTGTTGAGGGAAATGGCGTGGCTCATGGGCGCCACTCCGTCGGTGTTCACGCGTTCCAGGGTGGCGACGTATTCGAGGATCCTTCCGATCTGTCCCACGAAGGTCTCCACCGCCTCGTCGTCCAGTTCGAGCCGGGCCAGGTCGGCCACGTGCCGTATTTCCTCACGGGTGATTTTGGTGGCCATGTTTCTTTTCCCCTCCGGGTGCCGGCGCCTCGATCCGGCCGGTCGACTCCGGAAAACCGGCCGTTGCCGGGACGCCGTTTTCACTGTTTTTCCCCGGGCGCAAACCCCGGGTCCGCACGGTTCTGTTTTGAAGTCGAGCCTCCCCTTGGCCCCGTGCGGGCGGGCCGATGTCGAAACCCGGCCGTTCGCGCTTCACCGCGACACGATCACCGCTTTCCACTTGTCCCGGCGCAGGCGCGCCTGCACGCCGGCGGCGGCCTGCCGGGAACCGAAGCGTCCCACCCGCACGCGGTACCAGATGCCCTTGCCCGGCACCTTGCCGATGCGCGTGTAGGCGGGATACCCCTTTTTCTTCAGATCCCGCACCATGCGCTCAGCCACCTGCCGGTTTTTCACCGAAGCCACCTGGATGGTCAGCTGCCGCCGGGGCGGCGATGCTTTCGCGGCCGACGGCGCTGCCCTGGCGACCTTGTGTGCGGCGGCCGGCTTCTTGACGGCGGCGGTCTTGGGGGTGTGCCGAACCGCTTTCTCGGGGGCGGCCTTCCGTCCGGCGGTTTTGCCGGAAGACGGCTTCCGGACCGGCGCCGCCACCGGCGCGGTGCTCTTGTGCGGCGTCTTTTGGACGGGCGGCGGCTTGTAGTTCAGCCTGCTGCGCGAGGCCCGCAGATCCTCGTAGAAATCCAGGTCGGCGGGGTCGATGCCCCCCGGTGCGGACGTGTCCCCGGCAAGCGATCGCGGCGTTGACGCCTCGCGCTTGAGCGCCTCGGCCTTCAGGGCCGCCAGCTCCTTCTGGAGCTTCTGGATATCGAAGCGTACCGGCGCGGTCCCCCGGCCCACCAGCACGCCCAGCACGAACATCCACACCGCCAGCAGGAGGATGCCCGCCACGCGCAGCCATCCGCGCTTCGGCGCGCCCTGGGGTGCCGCTGCGCCGGAACCGGAGCGCTTTCTGGCCTTGCTGCCTGAAGCTGGCTTCTTGGTGGTCATGAATGCCGCCCCGGGAGATCACATCTTCTCGGGCGCCGACACGCCCAGCAGGGTCAACCCGTTGCGGATCACCTGCCGCACCGCCAGCACCAGGCACAGCCGGCCCCGCGACAGCCGCGTGTCGTCGGTGAGCACCCGGTGCTTGTTGTAGTATGCGTGAAAAAGCGACGCCAGGTCCATGAGATAGTAAGTCACGCGGTGCGGCTCCAGCATCTCGGCGGCGGCGGCCACGGTCTCCGGGAAACGGTCCATGGCCTTGATGAGCGACATCTCCTCCGGCGCGGTCAGCAGGCCGACGGCCTCGGCGTCCCAGGCCACGCCCGTCATGCCCTGCTCGCGCCCCTTGCGCAGGATGCTGGAGATGCGGGCGTGCACGTACTGCACGTAGAACACCGGGTTGTCGTTGGTTTTCTGCCGGGCCACCTCCAGGTCGAAATCCAGGGCGCTCTCGTGGTGCCGCGACAGGAAAATGAAGCGGGCGGCATCCCGGCCCACCTCGCGGATCACCGCCGCCAGGGTGTCAAAGCGGCCGGCGCGCGTGGACATGGCCACCGGCTCTCCGCCGCGCAGCAGGTTGACCAGCTGCACCAGGATCACCCCGAAGCGCTCCCGCGCGATACCGCCCGCCTCAATGGCGGCGGCCATGCGGGCAATGTAACCGTGGTGGTCGGCGCCCCACACGTCGATGACGCGGTCGAAGCCGCGCTGGAACTTCTCGCGGTGATAGGCGATGTCCGAGGCGAAATAGGTGGTCTGCCCGTTGCTGCGCACCACCACGCGATCCTTTTCATCGCCGAATTCGCTGGTCTTGAACCACAGGGCCCCGTCCTTTTCGTAGATCAGCCCTTTTTCCCGGAAAAAGGCGATGGCCTCGTCCACCTGCCCGCTGTCGTAGAGGCTCTGTTCGCTGAACCAACAGTCGAAAGTAACGCCGAAGTCGGCCAGGTCGTGCCGGATGCCCGCCAGGATCTTTTCGCAGGCGTAGCGGGCGCAGTGTGAAACGGCTTTCTCCTCGGGCCACTGCAGGATGTCCTCCCCTTCGGCGACGGCGACCTCGGCGGCCAGCGCGCGGATGTAGTCGCCCTGGTAGCAGGTCTCCGGAAAGTCCACCTCACGGCCGAAATGTTCCAGCAACCGCAGGTAGACCGACAGTCCCAGGGTCTGGATCTGGCGGCCCGAATCGTTGATGTAATACTCACGCTGGACATCGTAGCCGCAGGCCGCCAGGATGGCGGCCACGGCATCACCGACGGCGGCGCCGCGGCCGTGCCCCACGTGCAGCGGGCCGGTGGGATTGGAACTGACGAATTCGACCTGCACCCGGCGACCGCGGCCCACGTTGCAGGATCCGAAGGCGTCGCCCCGTTCGGCGATGCGCTGCACAACGGGGTGCCAGGCCTCTGGACGCAGAAAGAAGTTGATGAAGCCGGGCCCGGCGATCTCCACACGTTCGACCTCCGACTGCCGCTGGCGCAGGTGCCCGGCCAGAATCTCGGCGATTTTGCGCGGCGCCATCTTCTGGCTGGAAGCCATGACCATGGCGGCGTTGGTCGAAAAATCGCCGTGGGCCTCGGCCCTCGGCTCCTCCACCACGAAGGCGGGAACGTCGGAAGACGGCAGCTGGCCGGACCGGCAGGCCTCGTCCAGCGCCTGGTGCACCATTTTTTCGATTTGCTCTTTAATCACGGGTGAAATCGCCTCCCGACCTGCACCTCAAAGGGTTGAATCTACCACAGAAACGCCGGGGATCACAGCGGTTTTTTCGATCCGTTTCCCGGTGGCGCCCGGCGGTTTCCAGGCAGCGGAAAAGTGAGCTGATTTATAGGGTCATTCGGGGGGCAAGTCAAGAACCATCGGGCAGGCGGCGTGCACCGGAGAGCGGTTCAGCGGCGCAGGATCCAGAGGATCAGCGAAACGACCCCGCTGACCAGGATCATGGTGGTGATGGGGATGAAAATCTTGAGACCCGGGCGATCGATGACAATGTCCCCGGGCAGCCGTCCCAGTGGCAACCTGGACAGGAAGGGCCACAGGAGTCCGGCGACGACCAGCACCAAACCTATGGTGATCAGAACCTTCTGCATGGGAATCGCCTCCCGCGGGGGACTCCACGCTGCGCCCGGACCCGGGGCCGCAGGTCGACGGCCCCGTCCGGGTCAAATCGATGGTCGATGGGTGCGGGTGTGTTCGACGACCTGTCGAACCTTACCCGGCTCATGAGAAGCCGGAGGGCGCTCCGCTGGCGCACTTGCCGATGCCCGAGCCGCCCATGAAGCTCACGCTGCTGACCATCTTTTTGACCTTGTCGCTCTTGCAGCAGGGGCAGGTGATTTTCTCCTTGTCCCCCGCGAAAACCAGTTTTTCGAATGTGTTGCCGCACTCTTCGCAGCTGTATTCATAGATGGGCATTGCTTTGACTCCTCCCGTGCAGCGATATACCGGCGCGTCGTCCGGTGAACGATTTATTTGAAGGCGGCTCCCGGCTTCAGGCCCATGGCGCTCAGAATCTTGGCCAGGGGACAGAACCCGGTGAAAGCCGACTGCAGCAGATTGGCGCCTACGAATCCCGTAAACCACAGCCAGTAGGGACTGTGAAAAACCGACAGCAAAACGGTGATGAGAACGACGGCCCCCGCAAAGGCGACCACGGCACGATCGATGTTCATGAAAAACACCTCCTTGTGAAAAATCCTGGTCCGCGAAGAAGGCGCCCTCGTCGGACGCCGTCCCCGTCGCGGAAAATTCTTTTGCTTATCTTAGAGCCCCGGCTCGGCAAAAGGTTACAGCGGCTCCGGTCTCCGCTTCGCGTCCGCCCGGCTTGTCCGCAAGCCGGGTGCAGCGCTACTGCTTCAGGTTGTCGATCCAGGAACTGTCTTCGATCCAGCGCTTTTTCAGGGCACGCAGCTGCCCGGTGCCCTCCAGGGTGTGGAGAAAGTTCTGGGTCCAGTTGACGATCTGGGAATCGTTGGGCGGCAGCGCGATGCCCAGCGGCTCGCGGGTCAGCGGCGCCACGGCAGCCACCAGTCCGGCATCCTTGTACTGCAGCACGGACACCAGGCAGGCCGCGTAGTCGGCGATCATGGCGTTGGCCTTGTCCTCGATGACCATGTTCACGGCCTCCTGGTAATCGTCGACGGTCACCAGCCTGGCCTTGGGAATCAGCTTCTGGACGAACAGGGCGCTGGTGGAGCCCTTCAGGGCCACCAGGGTGGTGTTGGGATTGTTGATCTGCGCGGGGTCCTTGACCTCGGCGATGCGTTTTTCCCTGGTCAGCAGCCCCTTGCCGGTGACGGCGTACGGCACCACGAAAGCGACCTTCAGGTTGCGCTTGCCGGTGATGGTGATGCTGCTGATGGCCATGTCAATCTGACCGGCTTCCAGGGCGGGCAGCAGCTTGCCGAAATCCATGGTCTTGATATTGAGCTTGACCCCCATGGCGTTGGCCATCATGTTGGCCATGTCGATTTCATAACCGATCACCTTGCCGTCCTTGGTGGTCATGTTGTACGGCGGCATGCTGGCGGCGGTTCCCACGGTCAGTTCACCCTTCTGCACGATGCGCTCCAGGGCCGTGACGGCGGGCGCCTTTTGGGCGGTGGTGCTGGTGGTGGCGCAGGCCGGGATCAAGGCCAGGATCAGCAGCACGGCCAGAAGGTTTCCAAGTTTTTTCATTCCTCACTCCTCTGATGTTCTGTATGTCGGGACAGCCAGTATACAAACCAGCCCTGCGAGGCGTCCAGCGCCCGGCCGGCCGGGGATCTTCGCAACGGGCGGCGCTTTCCTTGGAAATGGGGAACCCCTGCCGCCTCGAGACACCACTAATTTAATACCGGATGTCCGAATGTCCAGACAGGCGCCGGAAAATCCGTTGTCGACACCGGCGGAAAAGCGTTTTGCGCCACGGGTAAAAGTGCTATGTTTGCCTCCCGGTGAAACAAACGGAATCCCATGGCATGGAAGCGACCGATGAACGATCCGAACAACCTGCGCCGGGCCCTGGGCGCCATCTGCCGCGAGGATTTCGCGGACGCGCTGGCCGACGTGCTCATGACCGCCCGGGAAAACGACGAGATCGACTACGCGGCCATCGCCCGGCGTGCCGGCGAACGCACCCAGGACCTGCTCCTGTTTGCCTGGGAGGAGAAACTGCTGATCCCCCGCTCGTCCCTGCGCTGCGCCGAGTGGGACGACCGCATGATGGTCCTGGCCCCCGGCCAGACCTATGAGATGCCCAACATCGCCCGCTACCTGGTGACGGAGGCCCTTCGGACCGGCCGCTGGGACCCGCCGCGGGCCATCGCCGCCCTCTACCGCGACATGGGTGCCCCGGACTGGGGGAAAATGCCCGAACTGGTGCGGGACCTGGCGCGCGAGGCCGTCAATGACACGCTGCGCGGCACCCAGATCGCCGCGGCCTGCGTGCGCAACGGCATCCGGGCCAGCACCGGCGCCGTGATCGCCATCCTCAAGGGCGGCGGCATCATCAGCCCCAAGCTGGCGCCCATGGGCCCCGCGGGAAAAGCGCGCACCCCCATCTACGAATTCAACCCCAGCATCCGCCCGCTGCACGGGCGTCCCGGGGAGACGACAACATGAAGAGCCGCACCGCACAGCCGCCGGGCACCGGTCCCGCCGCCCGCAACCGCCTGCAGGCCGCCCTGCGGGCGCACTTTGCCGAGCGGGAAGCCGGAATTCTGGCGCGGCTGCTGGACGCCGCCCTGGCGGCGGACACCGTGGCCTACGAAAACGTGGACCTGCCCCCCGACGCACGGGACGATGCGCTCCTGGCGGCGTTCGAGGAGCGGGCGCTGATTCCGGTCAGGTCCAGCCGCAGCGCCGCCTGGGAAGACCGTGTGTTGTCGCTGGCGCCCGGCGAGCGCTACTTCATGCCCGGGGTGGTGCGGTCGCTGCTGGCGTCCGCCCGGGAAACGGGCCGCCTGGACCCCGAGGGGGCCGTGCGGGAGGTCCTCACGCAGGAAACCGCCACGCTGCCCGCGGCCGCCGCCCAGACCGGACCGCTGGCCTCCCTGGTGGCGGGCCTCCGGGAGCACGCCGGCGCCTACCGGGCCGAAACCGGGCTGATGCAAGCCGTCGCGCGGCAGTGCGGGCTGACCCTGGATCTTCACGACGTCATCGACATCCTGGTGATCTGCGGCATTCTCAGCCCGTGCACCCACGGGCCGGTGATTGCCGGGCTGTCCTGGTACGAGATCAACGCCTGCCTGTACTGGGGCCGCCACCCGTCCGCCTGAGTCCCCGGCAGCGGCCTCGACGGCCGCCGCCGGGGACCTGTAAATTTGTGTTTGCGCCCGAGGGGGGTTGTGGGGTAGATTAGAAAAAGCGGTGCGGCTTCGCACGGCGTCGATCCGTTTTTCCCACATGAAACAATCCAGCACAGGAGGAACCGCGAGGTGGCGATCAAACAGGCGGATTTGTTCTGGGGACTGAACCAGAATTTCGTTTCCAAGATCATGGCAGTGGCGCAGCGGGAATCCCACCCGGACGGCGAAGTGCTCTTCTACGAGGGCGCCCCGCCTACCGACTTCTACATTCTCATCCAGGGCCAGGTGAAGCTGATCACCGGCGACGTGGGCGAATCGGTCTACACCATCCGGCAGGTGGGCGAAACCTTCGGCTGGTCCAGTCTCATCGAACGCGGCGAGTACTCGGCCACGGCCATCTGCAACGGTGAAACCACCCTGTTGCGCATGAACAGCGAGGCCGTCTCCCGGATCCTCAACGAGGATCCCGAAAACGGCCTCATCTTCTTCAAGCGCCTGGCCGGCGCCCTGGGAAACCGCCTGCTGCGCTGTTACCAGCTGCTGTCCTCGCGGCCCTCGCGGGAGCCTTCCCGCAACTGATTCAGCGGCGTTCGGCCAGCAATTCACGCACGTTTTGCCGGTGACGCCAGAAGATGAACCCGGCCGTCAGCAGGGTGCCGGACAGGAAAACGGCCCCGCCACCGCACGCGATCAGTACGCCGACGGACAGGACCAGCACCAGCGCGAAGGAAGACAGGAAGGCCTTGCGCCACACGGCGAACACGGTGCCCCAGGCCGCGATGCCCGCCAGCGCCGCCCAGGGGGAGAGCACCGCCCCGAATCCCAGGTAGTTGGCTACCCCCTTGCCGCCGCGCAGCCCGTGAAAACAGGGATAGGCGTTACCCGCGATGAGCGCCAGGCCGACCCAGGGCACCTGCGGGAGCGGCAACAGGCGGAGGGCGGCCAACGAGACGGCCGCAGCGCGCCCCATGTCCAGCAGCAGCACCACGGCCGCCCACAGGGGGCCGGCCTGGCGGTAGACGTTGGAGGCACCGGGGTTGCCGCTGAAGCGGTTGCGGGGGTCCTGCAGGCCCAGGAACCGGAAGAGCAGGATCGAGAAATTCACCGAACCGGCCACGTAGGCCAGTATGATCATCAGACCGAAACGCATCATCGCTTCTCCAGGAAAGGAAACGCTCGCCATGAAACACGACAGATCTTCGGAACTGTACGCCGCCGCCCTGGACGTCATCCCGGGGGGCGTCAACAGCCCCGTGAGGGCCTGCCGTTCGGTGGGCAGCGACCCGCTGTTCATCCACAGCGCCCGGGGCTGCACCATCACCGACGCCGACGGCAACGACTACATCGACTACATCGGGTCCTGGGGCCCCATGATCCTGGGCCACCGCCACCCGTCCGTCACCGAGGCCATCGGCCGGGTCCTCGAGCGCGGCACCAGTTTCGGCGCGCCCACGGACCTCGAGATCGAACTGGCACGCCTGGTGATCGAGGCCGTGCCCTCGGTGGAGATGGTGCGCATGGTCAACTCCGGCACCGAGGCCACCATGAGCGCCATCCGCCTGGCGCGCGGCGTCACCGGCCGTGACACGATCGTCAAGTTCGACGGCTGCTACCACGGCCACGCCGACACCCTGCTGGTGGAGGCCGGTTCGGGCGTAGCCACCCTCAACATCCCGGGAAGCCCCGGCGTGCCGGCCTCCTTCGTGGCCGACACCCTCTCGCTGCCTTACAACGACATCGCCTGCGTCGAAAAGGTGATGGCCGAACAGGGCGAAAAGATCGCCTGCATCATCGTCGAGCCCGTGGCTGGCAACATGGGCTTGGTGCGGCCGGTGGACGGCTTCCTCGAGGCCCTGCGGTCACTCACCACGCGCTACGGCAGCCTGCTGATCTTCGACGAGGTCATGACCGGCTTCCGGGTGGCCCACGGCGGCGCCCAGGCCCGATACGGGATCGACCCCGACCTGACCTGCCTGGGCAAGGTCATCGGCGGCGGCCTGCCGGTGGGCGCCTACGGCGGCAAGCGCCGCTTCATGGAGCAAATCGCCCCCCAGGGCGGCGTCTACCAGGCCGGCACCCTCTCGGGAAACCCCGTGGCCATGGCCGCCGGCATCGCCACGCTGCGGGAAATCGCCAAACCGGGCTTTTACGAGGCCCTGGACGAAAAAACCGCCCGCCTGTCCGCCGGGCTGCAGCAGGCCGCCGACAAGGCCGGCATTCCGGTGACCATCGACCGGGCCGGCTCCATGATGGGCCTCTTCTTCACCGCCGGACCGGTGCATAGTTTCGAAGACGCCAAGTCCAGCGACCTGGAGCGCTTCAGCTCCTATTATAAAAAGATGCGCGAGGCGGGCGTCTACCTGGCCCCGTCCCAGTTCGAGGCGCTGTTCGTCTCCGCGGCCCACGACGACGACGCCATCGACCGCACCGTGTCCGCGGCCGAAAAAGTGCTGTCCGAAATCGCCCGGGAAGCCTGATCCCCCACGGCCGGCGCCGGACACCCGAGGGCCCTTCAGGCCCAGTCCGGCGTCAGCCGCCCCTCGACACTGCGGTAGGGTAGCCAGGCGAAGGCGAAGATCTCCACGGCGATGTCGGTGCTCTTGGCCCGCACCGGGATGCGGTCCAGTTCCTCGGCGGCCGGATCGAAGGTGAACTCCAGCTGGTTCAGCTCCTCCTGCAGCCGGGCCTCCAGTTCGGCCATCTGCCGGCGCACGGCCTCGGCCGTCTCCCGCGCCCGGGCCACGTCCATCTTCTCCTTCTGCACGCGGCTGGCGGATTTCAGCGCCGTTCCCATGCGCGAAGCCGACCGGGCGCTGACCGCCTTGCGCCCCAGGAAGGCCCCCAGGATGGCGGTGCCGAAGGAGATCACGGTGTCCACCTGCCTGGCCTTGGCCTGCTGCTCCTCGCGCGCGATGGCCTGCTCGGCGCGCATCAGGCGGTTCTTGAGGGTCTCGAAACGGCGGCCGTACTTCTGGCGCAGCTTGCCGGCCGCCAAGTCCTTTTTCTCCCGCATGACCTGGGCCAGCCGCGCCCGGAACTGCCCCTCGGTCTCCCCCGGATCGCTGGTGAGCTTGAAGCGCTTGCTGCGAAACAGGGTCAGGGGGCGGTTCTGGCGCACCCAGCGCACCAGCTCTTTTTCCCACTTGCGGTACGAACCCTTCTTGCGGCCCTCGGCCGGCAGGTCGGCGTAGCGCGCGCCGGACAGGGGCGCCTCTTCGAGGTCGGCGGGGTCCAGGGCGATCTGCACGGCCGCGTCCCAGTCCAGGGCCATGGGGCCGTCTTCGATGTGGGCCGCCAGGGCGAAGGCCTCCTGGCTGTCGACGCCGTAACGCGCGCTGGTGTAGTGCACGTCCAGGCGCGCCACCACGCCGGGATAGTAGGTCAGCCCCTGGCCGGCGCCCGAGGCCCGCAGGAAATAGGCGTCCACCTCCCGCGGCGGCTGGGGCGGCTGCACGCCGGCGGCTTCGACGGCGGCCGTCGGCACGGGCGACGCCTCGGCCACAGAGCGCTTGCGTTCGGCCATGAGGGTCTTGATCTGCTCGCGGGTCAGCGGGCCGCGCAGGTAAGAGAGCGCCCAGCGGGTCTGGAAGACCGCTGGTTCGTTCTCGTGGACGTTGTGCATCAGGAACACGCGGCTGCCCAGGCCGGCAATCATCTGCTGCATGGCGCCGCGGTCGAAATCGCCGCCGGCCGAGGCGCCCTCCAGCCCGGTGAGCAGGCGCTGGGCGTCGCGTTCGGTCTGCAACCGGCCGACGAACCAGGTGCCCGTGTTGGACAGGCCCTTGTAGTCCAGGTCCACGGGGTTCTGGGTGCACAGCACCACCCCCAGGCCGTAGGCCCGGGCCTGCTTGAGCAGGGTCAGCAGGGGCGCCTTGGAGGGCGGGTTCTTGACCGGCGGGAAGTAGCCGAAGATCTCGTCCATGTACAGGATGGCCCGCAGGCTGGTGGTGCCGGACTGGGTGCGCATCCAGGACAGGACTTCGTTGAGCAGCAATGAAACGAAGAACATGCGCTGCTCGTCGGACAGGTGCCCGATGGAAAAGATCGAGGCCCGCGGCTTTCCCTGCTCGGTGAACAGCAGGTGCCCGGCATCCAGCGGTTCGCCCTGCAGCCAGGCCTCGAAGCCCGGCGAGGCCAGCAGGTTGTTCAGCCGCATGGCCAGCGCCAGTCGGTCCCCGGCCGGGTAGAAATCCTCCAGGTCCATGATGCCGATGCGTTCGAAGCCGGGCTTCTGGATACCGCGGATCAGGCCGGCCAGGTCCAGCGAGCGGCCCTGGCGCCAGGCGTCCTCGAAGAGTCTGGCGATCAGGATGTGCTCGCGGCTGGTGATGGGGTCGGCCTCGATGCCCAACAGCGCCAGCAGGCTGACGGTGGTGGTCTGGATGCGTTCGCGCAGCAGGTCGCCGTCCTCCAGCAGGGCCGGCGGCGGGGCGGCGAACGAGCGCAGCACGTTGATGGGCAGGCCGGCGGAGCTCCCTGGCGTGTAGACGGCAAAGTCGGCGGCCTGCTGCAGGCGGCCGATGCGTTCGGGGGCCTGCCCCCAGTCGGCCAGCCCCTTTTTCCACAGCTGGGCCTGCCGTGCCGCGAACTGCGCCGGGGTCATGCCCTTGGCCTGGGCCTCCTGCGGGTTGATCCAGGGGAGGAAGTCCTCGGGCCGCAGGTCGGGAAAGCCCAGCAGCAGCGACGGCAGGTCGCCCTTGGGGTCGATGGCGATGACCGGGATGTTGTCGATCAGGGCTTCTTCCAGCAGGCCGATGCCCAGGCCGGTCTTGCCGCTGCCGGTCATGCCCACGATCACGGCGTGGGTGGTCAGGTCCCTGGCGTCGTAAAGTACCAGGTCGTCGCGCAGCTGCCCCGCTGCGGTGTCGTAAACTTTCCCCAGGTAAAAAGTGCCCAGTTTCTCGTAGTTTTCCATGTGCCTCTCCTGTGGTTCGAATGGCGTGACAATACCCGCCCTGCGCGGGCGCTTCACCCGGCCCGGCCCTCCCGGAAGGCCGCCAGGATCTCCGGCAGGGCCCGCCCGCTGGGCTGCCGGATGAAGCCCCCCCGGCGGCTCTTTTCCGCCAGCTGCGAGAAGGGGTTGGGTTCGATGTTGACGTCGATGATGGTGCCCCCCCGCCCGCTGACGGTCCAGGCCACCTGGGTGGGCAGGTTGGTGGCGCCGGAAGTGCCCACCACGATGAGCAGGTCGGTGTGCCCGGCCACGGCCAGCGAGCTGTGGAAGCGGTAGAAATCCTCGTCGTAGGTCTCGTCGAACCACAGCACGTGGGGCCGCGTGCGTTCGCCGCAGGCCGGGCAGCGCAGCTTCCCGTCGGCGTCCTCGGGCAGGCTGTCGTCCCGCGAGCGGATTTCCAGGCCCTCGGGAATGGAGTAGATCCGCCGCGAGCACTCCGCGGTGCAGCGCATGAAGAACACGTTGCCGTGGATCTGGTAGGTCCGCCGGGGGCTGCTGCCGGCGCGCAGGTGCAGGCCGTCGACGTTCTGGGTGATGAGGATGAAACGGTCCCCGAAGAGCCGCTCCATGTCCACTAGGGCGCGGTGGCCGTCGTTGGGCCGCGCCGCCCCGCAGACGTGCCGGCGGTACAGGTACCAGCGCCAGACCTCCAGCGGTTTTTGCCGGAACATGGCCCAGGTGGCCATTTCCTGGGGATGATACTCGCGCGAGCCCACGGTCCAGTACCCCTCCGGTCCCCGGAAGGTGGGAATGCCGCTTTCGGCCGAAATCCCGGCGCCGGTCAGCACGGTCAGCCGGCCGTGTCCGGCGGCGAAGTCCCGCAGCATCCGCCCGACATCCCCGTCCAGTTCAAAGCCCTTCATGGGTTACACGCCTCCCCGTCCTCCGGTGCTCACCTGCCGGCCCCGTGCAGGCCACGCTCCGGGTCGCCACTCAGGTTTTGTAAAATGGCCCCGATGATGGTACAAAATCAGGCCGGATCACATCCGAAACCGGATACCATACGGCTGATACCTTTTTAATGAAAACCCGGGAGAAATAGCAAGTGCCGAATATGGAAAACAACCGCATCGACGCGGACGTGCAGCGCATCCACCTGATCGCCGTCTGCGGCACGGGCATGGCGGCCCTGGCGGCCGCCCTGAAAGACCTGGGCTTCGACGTGAGCGGATCCGACCGCAACGTCTACCCGCCCATGAGCACCTTCCTGGCCGAAAAGGGCATCCCCATCCACGACGGCTTCCGGCCGGAAAACCTGGCGCCGCCGCCGGACCTGGTGGTGGTTGGCAACGCCGTCAGCCGGGACAACCCCGAGGTGCAGCAGATGATCGCGGCCGGGCTGCCTTTCTGCTCCATGCCCCAGGCCGTCAACCACTTCCTGCTGGCCGACCGCAAGCCCATCGTGATCACGGGCACCCACGGCAAAACCACCACCGCCGCGCTCATGAGCTGGATGCTGCACACCGCGGAACTGGACCCGGGTTTTTTCATCGGCGGCATCCTGCGCGACTTCGGCAGCAACTACCGCCTGGGCGGCGGCCCTTTCATGGTGCTCGAGGGCGACGAGTACGACACGGCCTTCTTCGACAAGGGCCCCAAGTTCCTGCACTACCGCCCGGCCGTCGCCGTGCTCACCAGCATCGAATTCGACCACGCCGACATCTTCCGCGACCTGGACCACATCCGCAGCGCCTTCGACGCCTTCCTGGGGAAAATGCCCCCCGACAGCCTGCTGCTGGCCTATGACGAGGACCCCGACGTGGCCGATCTGATCGCCGGGCGCCCTTATCGCGTCCAGACCTGCGGCGGCCACGCAGACGCCTTCTGGCGGCTGTCGGAAGTCGCCGTCGAACCGCCCTGGACGACCTTCGAGGTCGCCCGCCGGGGCCGCCCCTACGCCGTCTTCCGAACGCGCATGATGGGCCGGCACAACCTTAGAAACGCCCTTGCGGTCATCGCCGCGGCCCACGACATCGGGGTGCCCCTGCCGGCCGTGCAGCGGGCGCTGGAGACCTTCGGCGGCGTGCGGCGGCGCCAGGAGATCCGCGGCGTACGGCGCGGCGTCACGGTCATCGACGACTTCGCCCATCACCCCACGGCCGTGCGCGAAACCCTCAAGGCGGTCAAGCCCTTCGCCGCCGGCGGCCGCCTGATCGCGGTCTTCGAACCGCGCACCAACACCAGCATGCGCACCGTTTTCCAGGATGTCTACCCGGCCGCCTTCGACGCCGCCGACCTGGTGTGCGTGCGCCGTCCCCCCCTGCTCGAAAAAATTCCGGAGGGGCAGCGCTTTTCCTCCGAACGACTGGTCGAAGACCTAAAGAAAAGGGGCAAATCCGCCGATTACTTCACAGACACCGACGGCATCATCGCCTTCCTGTCGAAAGAGGCGGTTGCCGGGGACGTGATCCTGATCATGTCCAACGGTGGCTTCGACAACATTCACGCACGCCTGCTGGAACGGCTCTGAGCAGGCCTGCGGCACAACCGGGGGTCAGTTTAAAGGGGTCATCTTCTATGGAAACGGCCAGCGTCACAACACCCATCAAAGTTTACGCCAACGCGGACCTGCAGGCAGCGATCACGTGCCCCTTCTGCGGCTTCAGCAGGCAGGTGGACGTCTCTTCCTACCGCAACAGCAGCAAACGTCTAAAGGCCACCTGCAAGTGCGGACGGACCTTTCGCTTCGATCTGGATTTCCGCGGCTTTTTCCGCAAGAGCGTCAACCTGCCGGGCATCTACACCAACCGCGTAAACGGCTCCCAGGGGAAAATAACAGTGGAAAACCTGTCGCTCAAGGGCGTGGGCTTCACCTGCAGCGGCCCCATGCTCATCAAGGAGGGCGATTCGGTGGAAATCAGCTTCCGCCTGGACGATGCCCAGGCCACCCGCATCGTCAAACGCATCCAGGTCCGCACCGTGGACGGGTCGTATGTGGGCGGCGAATTCTGCGAGAATGAACTGCACAGCGCCGACCTGGGATTCTACCTGCGCCAATAGCCCCCCGCGTCCTACCGCCCGATCCCGTACCGGTTGATCTTGTTGAGCAACCCCTGTCGGGTCAGGCCCAGAATGGCGGCCGCCCGTGATCGGTTGCCCCCGGTCTGACGCAGGGCGTCGCGGATCATGCGGACCTCGACCCTCTCGGTGGCCTCCTTGAGCGTGCGGGCGACACCCTCCCCGCGGGTATCCCCCTGCCGGCGCAACTTATCGGATAGAAACTCCTCTCCGATCACCGACTCCCCGGCGGCCAGCGCCATGGCCCGCTGGATTTCGTTTTCCAGCTCGCGGATGTTGCCGGGCCAGTCGAATCCCAGTAACCGGTCCATGGCCGACGGCGCGATGCGCGGCACGGGGACCTTCAGTTTGTCCGCCGTCTTGCGTAGCAGGTGGGTGACCAGCAGCGGGATGTCCTCCTTGCGCTCCCGCA
>CAYZCL010000012.1:0-3297 GCA_964476595.1 uncultured Desulfobacteraceae bacterium | reverse complement strand
ATCAGCACCGGGCTGCTGGTCCAATGCACCTGCGCCCACTGGTCTTTCGGCCACTGCGGCCGGTCGGCGGCGGAGGCCCACCAGTCGGCGCGCTTCACCGCACGCTCGTCGGCCTCGCTGATCTCCAGCAGGCTCTTCAGTTCCATGACCGTGCCCCCTTCGTGCCCGGCCCGGTCGCGCAGCAGCACCAGCGCCTTTTCCGCCGGGTCGTGCAGGCGCGCGGCCAGCTTGGTTTGCCAGAGTCTGTCTTTATTCGTCATCGGATTTTCCCTGTAACATGGTGGTACAATACACATCAGGAGGTGTATTGCGATGAGAACCAATATCGTGCTCGATGATGAGCTGGTGGCCGAAGCCATGAAATATTCGGGCGCCAAAACCAAGCGCGAGGTGGTGGAGTTGGCACTGCGGGAACTGGTGCAGCGCCAGGCCCAGCGTCGGATCCTCGACCTGGTGAATGAGGATCTGATCGACCCCGACTACGATGTGGCAGAAGCACGCCGGAACATGACCCGTGAATTTGATTGACACCTCGGTCTGGGTGGCGCTGCTGCGGCGCCAGGACCGGCCGGAAACACGCCTGCTTCGCATCGGGTTGCAACGCGGCATCACCTGCATCACGCCGGTCATTCTCCAGGAACTGCTCCAGGGCGCACGGGGTGAAACCGAACTGATCCGGCTCGAAACGCACTTCGGCGAACTCCCGATGCTGGAGGCCACGAAAGAAACCCACGCCGCCGCGGGTGCGCTGTACGCCCGCCTGCGCTGGCGCGGCGTCACCATCCGTTCACCCCACGACTGCCTGATTACCGCCGTGGCGGTGGAGCACGATGTCCCGCTGCTGACCCTGGACCGGGATTTCCGGGCCATCGCCGCCATCGAGCCGGCATTGCGACTGGTGGAAGCATCGCTGAAGTAGGTCATCACCAGGCGCTCCGCTGGAGGTTTTTCTGCCCGTCAAGAAACTGGTGGACCTGTCGCCAGACCTGCTCGACGGTTTGCTGATCCGGCCTGAATTGCCTGGGCGGCAGGCAGGGCATGTGGAAGATCAAACCGTAGAATTTGCCCTGGTCATCCTTGCGGACCTTGAAGCGCAGGGTGTTGGGAAGGCGGTTTCCAATCCCCAATTCCTTTGCCTCTCGTTTTTTTGCAGCATCATCCCACGGCTTTACCGAATGATTGGTCACCGGGTAGCTGAGCCAGTGGCGTTCTTCGGGGCGTGAAGCGCCCTTTCCGCTATGAAAGACGAACTGGGTGCGCAGGCCGATTTTGACCTCCGCCAGCGTTTTCATCAGCCCTGCCCAATCCGGAACGGATGGGGTATGCCAGATAAGCGCCCCCTGCTCATCCTCACCGATGGCATGTGCCCACTCCCTGTCCAGGCAGTCTTGCCATGCCCTGAGCGGCAGCCGTTGATCGCCGCTTGAAGACATATCGCCGGTCAAGCTCAACGACCCCCAACCGTTTCTGGCACGGCCACCCAGCGCGCCAAAGGCATCGGCCAATGCCAGCGCCCGGTCGATCAAGGTACTGTCAGATTCTGGATAGGCCAGTTTCAATTCTGCCTCTTCGCGGGCCTGGATGGCGCACATACCACGTTCACGAAGTCGGGTTCCGCCCCGACCATCCAAGGGACCAAACCCCAAATAGGCTTGCGGGCCTACCTTGAAATCCGTCTTCTCAACCTCCGGGTGTTTAACTCTGTCTTTTTCCAAATGTTTCCAGCTACTTAGTTTCCCTTTGTCCCAGCGCGACACCCGCAGCCGAATCAGGGCCCGGCTGCCCGTCTCGTCCGCCGCCGCGCCAAACAGCCGCGCCTCCGCCCGGCGCATTTCGTTGACGTTGGGGGAATAGTGGTTGGCCTCGGCCCAGGCCACCCGCCACCACTCGCGCAGCAGGTGTTTGAAGGGCGGCGTGCGCCAGCGGCCGCTCTGCCTGGCGTCGCCGAGAAAGGCCGGGGTGTTGAAGCTGACGGTCAGTTTTTTCGTCTTCATGGGTTCCACTGTGTTTCCATTGTGTTGGTAATCGACGGCTGCTGCCGGTCGTGTTCGGTGGTTGCGGATATCCTAGCTTTCATACAAATGCCAAGCCGGTTTCCCAAGCTTGGGAACCACCTCTCGTCAAACGATCTCGATGGCGGCAGGCGGCAGTGACAATGCGTATTTTCGTGGTTGCGCGCCCTGGCTACCGATTCGATACGGTGCCGCCGCAACGCCGAGTGATTTGTTCAGGTAGCGGTGGAGCACACTCTTCTTTTCGGAGAAATAATTTCCATCCATTCCGCCGGCAAGCGCCGCTTCGGTTCTGTCGGTATCGCTCATTTCGCCTTTCAGCTGGCGGTATTCATGCAGGAATCGCTGCGCCCAGCCGGAATCGCCCGTCTCCTTCGGTGGCGCCGCAATGGGCGGCTCTCCCTGCTTTGCACGGCGGGCGAACAGTGTGTAGAGGGCCAGCTCCACCGGTGGCAATGCGATCGCCTTGCCACCGGCTTCGACGATGCGCCGTTTCAGGTCGATACGCAGAAAAACAGGCGCCCGTAGCTGTTGGGCGGCTGCCACCGCTTCGCTGAAACTCGCGGTGCCTTCCAGTAGGCGCTCATCCATGCCGCCGGTCATGCGGACAAACGGAATTTCAGCCAGCGTCACCTCGGCTTCGCGGGTATCGACCAAAGAACGGTCGCGTGTCTCGATGACGTTGCTTTCGGGCGTGGGGTAGAAAAACTCCCACATCGATTCAAACGGCTCACTGACGAGCACGTGGGAGAGCCGGTCCTGGGGGCGTCCAAACAGCGACAACGCATACCCAAGGTAGTAGCCCATGGTCTTTCTGCCACCGGCGATAGAGACATGAAGCTGGCTTTGCCCATCGTCGGTCAGTTCACGCACCTTGTGGGTGATGACATCGGCGGCACGCTCGTTGTCTGCCGGGCTACGAATGTCATCGAGCGGCTCACCTTTGGTATCGGTGAGCACATGGATCGTCTCGGCGCCAAAATGGACCGGTGGCAGGCCGTAGTCTCTGCGCAGCCTGCCGAACCAGTCCTTGCCTTCCGGCAACAACGCCAGCCGTGCCCGCCTTGCCCCCTCCCCCGTCGTGATCAGGTGGACCTCGGTCGGCACCCAGGGGCGCTCCGCGCCGACGGCGAGAGCGTAGAGGGTTTCGGTCACGACCTGGGGCGACAGGCCGGTGACGGCCAGCAGGATGCGGCGCGGAAATTGGTTGGGATCAATCTTTTCCATCGTGGTTTTCTGTTTCGATGCGGAATTGGCCCAGCCCCATTGCCGTCTGTTTTCCCAG
>CAYZCL010000011.1:0-22552 GCA_964476595.1 uncultured Desulfobacteraceae bacterium | reverse complement strand
GGGGACCTTCAGTTTGTCCGCCGTCTTGCGTAGCAGGTGGGTGACCAGCAGCGGGATGTCCTCCTTGCGCTCCCGCAGGGGCGGCAGCACGATGGGAAAAACGTTGATGCGGTAAAACAGGTCCTCGCGAAAGGCGCCCTTCTTCACTTCCACCAGCAGGTCGCGGTTGGTGGAGGCCAGCACGCGGACATCCACCGGGATGGGGCGATGGCCGCCCACCCGCCGAATCTCCCCCTCCTGGAGCACGCGCAACAGCTTGGCCTGCATGGAGGGCGACGTCTCGCTGATCTCGTCCAGGAACACGGTCCCGCCGTCGGCCACCTCGAACAGCCCCTTCTTGTCGCTCACGGCGCCGGTGAAGGCCCCGCGTTCATGGCCGAAAAGCTCGCTCTCCAGGAGGCTCTCGGACAGGGCGGCGCAGTTCTCGGCCACGAAGGGACGGTCCTTGAGCGGTCCGCTGTAGTGAATCACCTTGGCGACCAGCTCCTTGCCGGTGCCGGTCTCTCCCTGGATGAGCACCGTCATGGTGGTGGGGATGACGCGATCGAGCAGGGAGAAAACCTTCTGCATGGGTGCGCTGGCCCCGATGATGCCCTGCAGGTTGAAGCGCTCCTGCACCTCGCCCCGCAGCCGGCGGTTTTCGACCTCCAGCGAACTGGCGTAGGCCTTGAGGTCGCCGTAGAGGCGGGCGTTTTCGATGGCGATGGCGATGGTACCGGAGAGGCTCTCCAGCAGGCGGGTCTCCTTCTCGGTGAAGCGCCCCCGGATCTTGTTGAGGGCGTAGAGCACGCCGATGGTGCCCTTGCGCGAACGCAGCGGCACGCAGATCATGGAGCGCGTCCGGAAGTCCTGCTGGACGTCCATCTCGCGGTAGAGCCGCTCGTCGTTGTCGGCATCGTGGATCACCGCCGAGCGGTTTTCGCGCAGCACCCAGCCGGCCACGCCCAGGTGGTCGGGAAAGTGCATCTTCTCCATGGTGGGGTGCGACCGCCCCCCGGCCTCTTCCACCGTGCGGATGAAATAGAACTCCTTCTTGCGGGGGTCGTGCAGCGCGATGGAGGCGCCCTCGATGCTGAAAACCGCCCGGATCTTCTCCAGGATGTGCTGCAGCATCTCGTCCAGGTCGCAGATGGCGTGGATCGACGTGGAAACGTCGAATAAGAGGTCCAGGTCCGCCTGCCTGTCGTCGTTCTTGTCCATGATGCCCCCGGCTCCACAAAAGGGTTGCGCCAAAGCCTTCGCCGACAGGCACTAGATATAGCCCGGCGGCGCAGGTCTGTCAACTTGGTTTACATATCCGGCCACCCCTGTCTACATGCTTGATGGCCCCGGGTCCGGGAGCCCTTCCAGGACCCGGCCTCCCGGAATACGGCCGGCATATTATCTCATATATATTCAAATAATTATAATTATTCCCACACAAATACGGGTGCGCACCCCGCTTCTGGTACGCCTCTTGCGATTCCTGTTAGCAGACGTTTCGCCGAAATCCCGTTCGTTTCCTCTGACCGCAAACAGGAAGGGCAAGCGCATGAAGAGACCCTGCATTGTTTTCCTGGTCACAGCCGTGGTGCTGATGACGGCCGGCGTTTCGGTCCCCCTGGCCGGATCGGACGGGGACGACACGCTGCGGGCCTGTTACCGGCAATGCATCGACACCTGCATCCGGCAACTCGACAGGAAGGTCCGCTACATCGATTCCGACAGCGCGACCCTGCAGGGGGAAGCCCTTCGGGCGGCCATGAAAAAAGTGTTTTTCGAGCAGTACCGCGAACCGCTGGTCGACCGGATGATCCGGGACCGCGTGGTCCGTAAACCCTACAAGGTGGAATACTACCTGGACCGCCAGTTCTTCGGGGTGATCCACCCCAGGCTGGCCCTGAGATGACGGCCGATCGCAGGCCGTGTCTGCTGGACACGAGTTGACCGTCCGCCGCGTTGCCGCCCGGCGTCTTACCGGCGGCCGGCCCCCGGAAACCGGCGCTCTCCTCCCCGGCGAAGACCTCCGCCGGTGCCGGTTTCCGGGGCATTCCGCCCCGACGGCCCCGCGGCCTCGAACCAGCAAGGAGTTGACCATGGAAGAACAACCGATCACGGCTCAGCCGCAGACGCACGACGACATCGCCATGACGAGTTTCGCCTTTTTCACCGACCGTCGAAAAAATAAGCGCTACAGGCTGCAAAACGCGGTCTTCCTGCTGACGCGACCCTCGGTGGTCAAGACCGCCACCATCCGCAACATCAGCATGGGCGGCCTCACCTACCGCTGCGCGCGCAGCGAGAACCCGCCCCGCGGCGACTTCTCGATCGACCTGCTGACCGCGGACCTCAACCACTGTTTCCGCCTGGAAAACCTGCCCGTCACAAGCGTCGGCGAGCCGGTACCGGTCTGCGTCCGCATCAACGCCGCCGCCGGCCCGCGTTCGCTGCTGCTGCTGGACTGTCGGCTCCGGTTCAGGCACCTGCTCGCCTACCAGCGCGAACGGCTGAAGTTTCTGATCCGCAACTACGCCCTGGACCCGGCCTGAGGCCCTTCCACCGGCGGTTTCCATACCGCGGGTTTCACCGCAGGCGCCGGCTCACGACAGCGGAAGGGGAGACCATCCCGGCTCCCGCCCCGCTGCCGTGCGCCTGCGGCATATTCTCCTGTTCTCCTGCCCCGATTTCCCCCGCACCGCAGGTCCCGGCGCAACCGGGAGTGACCACCTTGTTCTCGAGCGGCAGCCACTGCCGTACCCTGCCCTCTCCCGCACACAGACGACCCCGTATGACAAGGGGGTCAGGCGGCACGCGCGCCGGCCGCGGCTTGCAATTGCCCTGGACGGACCGCTGAAAACCATTGACGCAGACGCCGGCCTGTGCCTAATCTCAGCCGCTTTTGCCAGGGGGCGATCACATGGCCGACTCACCCAAAGCAGTCATTCTCGCACAACTCAGAAGCGCGGCGTGCCTCTCCACTGAGGCTCTCGGAGAGCGTACGGGTCTCGCACCCCCCGAGGCGGCGGCCCACATCCGGGAGCTGCGCGACCTGGGCTACCGCATCTCGGCCGACGCCGACGGCTACCGGCTGCAGGCTTCCCCGGACACGCTTTTTCCCTGGGAATTCGGGCCCCGCGAACCCCTGATCCATCATTACGCCGAACTGGACTCCACCATGACCGTGGCCCGCAAGCTGGCCCGCGACGGCTGCCCGCCCTTTTCGGTGGTGATTGCCGAACGGCAGACCCGCGGCCGCGGACGGCTCGATCGCTGCTGGCGTTCCGAACCGGGCGGACTGTACTTCACGCTGGTGCTGCGGCCGGACATCGCGCCGGCGCTGAGCGCACGCGTCAACCTCTACACGTGCCTGGTGCTGGTGGACACCCTGTCGGAAAACCTGGCGGTCCCGGCGGTCGTCAAGTGGCCCAACGACATCCTGGTGGACGACCGCAAACTGGCCGGCATGCTGGCCGAGATGGAAACCGAGGGAGATCGGCTGACTTTCATCAACATCGGGATGGGGATCAACGTCAACAACGACCCGTCCTCCCGGGAGCCCCGCGCCGTCAGCCTCAGGGCGCTGCTGGGCCGCAGGGTGGACCGGCGGGCGCTGCTGTCCGCTTTCCTGGACCGCCTCCAGGCCGGCTTTGCGCAGGCCGCCGGCGAAGGGGTGATCGCCCGCTGGAAGGCCTGCAGCGCAACCCTTCATCGCCGTGTCGAGATCGTCACCCGCGCCGGCGTGGTGTGCGGCCGGGCCGTGGACATGGATCCCTCCGGCGCTTTGGTGGTGCGACGCGACGACGGCGTCACCGTGGCCGTCACCCACGGCGACTGTTTTCACCGTGCCGACGCGCCGTCCTGACAGCCCGGCAATCCTGGACACCGCCATGCAAACCTCCCGGCACGCAACCGGCATCCCGCGCAAGGCCCTGACGGCCGTGCTGCTGGCCGTACTGGCCGGGGCCGCCGCCCGCATCCCCTTCGCCCTGGCCGGCATCCCGGTGGCCCTGCACAACGGGTTCGTCGTTCTGGCCGGGCTTGTGCTGGGCCCCTGGTGGGGGCTGGCCTGCGTGGGGCTCTACCTGCTGGCCGGGGTCCTGGGCCTGCCGGTGCTGCCCGGCGGTGCGGCCGGCATCCGCTGCCTGCTGGGCGCGTCGGGCGGCTACCTGCTGGGGTTCCTGCCGGCGGTGGTGGTCACGGGGCTCATCAGCCAGGGGCGCCGGCGTCGGTGGACGCGGGACGTGGCGGCGGGGGTGTGCGGCTGCGCCATGATCTACCTGCCGGGGGTGGTGTGGCTCAAGCTGATCTCGCGCCTGCCGTGGCAGGCGGCCCTGTCCGTGGGCGTGCGGCCTTTCCTGGCGGCCGACACCCTGAAAATCGCAGCCGCCGTTGCCGTCGCCGCCGCGCTGCGGCCGCTCGTGTCCCCCCGCCATTCATCCGCTTCGCGCGTGAAATGACCGCTGCCGTTCAACTCCTGCGCCCGATGACGTCCAGCAGCGTGGCGGCCGCGGAGGGCGAAAGCCCGAAGCCGCCGATCTCCCGCTGCAGCCCTGCCAGGTTGCCCTCGCCGCCCAGGTAGGCGTTGATGCGCGTGGCGGCCGTGGAGTCGATCAGGTCGCGCGTTCGCGGGTACATGCGCACAAACTCACGCAGCGCGAAGGGGTGCCGGCGCAGGTGGTATTTCTGGTGGTAGTCCTCGGCCAGGTAGAATGTCCCGGCCGGCTGGACGACGGTGGTCACCTTGCGCCCGCTGTCGGCGGCCCGCCGCTCCAGCGAGGCGCGGGCCTGGGCCAGCTGCTCCGGGCCGTGGCAGAACACCGCCGCCATGTACTGGCGCGACCACACGCGGGCGAATGCATTGTGACTGCGCCAGAAAACATCCAGCAGCCGGCCGTAGGAGACCCGTGCCGGGTCGAAGTCCAGCTGCACGCTTTCGGTGTGGTCGCCCAGGTGGTGGTAGGTGGGGTCCCTGCGACTGCCGCCGGTGTATCCCACCCGGGTCCGAACGACGCCCTCGACGATCCCGAACCGGGATTCGGAGCCCCAGAATCAGCCCATGGCGAAGGTGGCGGTCTCGGTGACCGACGGCGCGGCCCGGTCGACGGCCGGCAGGGCCGCCCGGCCGCCCCCCAGGGCCGGGGAGCGCCCGAAAAGGGGCAGCGCCAGCCCGGCGGCGGCCTTCAGCAGAAAGAGGCGCCGGCTCATGGGACGCGGCAGCGAAGGTGCCGGAAAGACGGTTTGCGGTGTTGGAATGACGGGCATGGAACTTTCCTTTGCGGATCATCCATTCAGGGAAAAGCATCGGTGACGGCCTGTCCACAAATCATAGGACCTCTGGGCCAAAAAACAAGCCCCGTCCCCCCCTCCCAATGTCGTCAGGGCCGAATTGACACCCTCGGTCGGCTGTAGTAGTCTCTCCACGGCTTTTCACCACAGACCGACGGGCGCCATTGCCCGCGACAGGAGACTCACCGTGAAAGTCGTCATCATCGGGGCGGGCGAAGTGGGCTACAACGTCGCCAGCCGCTTTTCCTACGAAAACATGGAAGTGGTGGTCATCGACGTGGACGCCAAGGCCCTGCGCAACGTCTCGGACACCATCGACGTGCAGGTGCTGTCCGGTTCGGGCGCCAGCCCGCAGGTGCTGGAAGAGGCCGGCATCCAGGACGCCGACATGCTGATGGCGGTCACCAACAGCGACGAGGTCAACCTGGTGGCCTGCCTGGCGGCCTCGTTCATCGCCCCCGCCATCAAGAAACTGGCGCGCATCCGCAACGCCGACTTCGACCACTACCACAACGAACTGCGCGAAAAACCGCCCTACATCGACACCATCATCAATCCGGACATCGAGGTAGTCAAGACCATCGACCGCCTCATGAGCGTGCCCGACGCCATCGACGTGGCCGAGTTCGCCGGCGGCCGCATCAAGCTGGTGGGAGTCCGCCTGGAACAGAACGCCCGCCTGGCCGGTTCGCGACTGGCGGACTTCTCCAGTTCCACCGGCAAGCCGGTGCCCCTGGTGGCGGCCATCGTGCGCAAGGATGAACTGATCATCCCCAGCGGCAAGACCCGCCTGGAAGCCGGCGACCTGATCTACTTCGTGAGCAAGGAGGACAACCTCAGCTACGCCCTCAAGGAATTCGACAAGCAGGCCGAAGACATCCGGCGCGTGATGATCGTCGGCGGCGGCCGCCTCGGCCTGCGCCTGGCCCGGCTGCTGGAGGAAAAGGACATCTACACCAAGATCCTGGAGAAGAACCCCGACCGCTGCGAAGAGCTGGCCGACCTGCTGGACCGGGCCGTGATCCTCAGCGGCGACGGGGCTGACCAGACCCTGCTCAACGAAGAGAACATCGAGGAGATGGACGCCGTCATCACGCTGACCAACGACGACGAGACCAACATCCTGGTTTCCCTGCTGGCCCGGGAGATGGGCGTCTCCAAGACCATCACCAAGGTCAGCCGCCCCAGCTATTTCCCGCTGATGATGAGCATCGGCATCGAACAGGTGGTCAGCCCCCGCCAGTCGGCGGTCAACACCATCCTGCAGCACATCCGGCGCGGCAAGGTGCTGTCGGCCATTTCCATCCGCAGCGAAAAGGCCGAGGTGCTGGAAGCCGTGGTGCCCGGCAGTTCCCGCATCGCCGGCAAACCGCTCAAGAAAATATCGTTTCCCCGCGGCGCCCTGATCGTGGGCATCAAGCGCGGTGAACAGGTGCTGATCCCCTCCGGCGACAGCGTCATCGAAGCCGAGGACCAGATCATCGTCTTCGCCACCCGGGAAACGGTCCCCAAGATCGAGAAAATCCTGTCCATCAAGCTGGAGTTTCATTAATGCGCTGGAACACCATCCTGGGCATTCTGGGCAGGCTGCTGCTCTTCTTCGGTCTGACCATGTGCGTTCCCCTGGTTTTCGCGCTTTATTACCGGGAAGCCTGCATCATCGCCCTGCTGCAGTCGCTGGGCCTGACGGTGCTGACCGGCGGCCTGCTGATTTTCGTGTTCCGCGACGCCGAAAAGCGCGCCATCAGCCAGCGCGAGGGCATGGCCATCGTCACCCTGGGCTGGACGCTGGTGGGGGTCTTCGGCGCCCTGCCCTTTTACCTCGACGGCGAGATTCCCCTGTTCGTGGACGCCTTCTTCGAGTCCGTCTCGGGCTTCACCACCACCGGGGCCTCCATATTGACCGACATCGAGGCCATGTCCAAGTCGCTGCTGTTCTGGCGCAGCTTCATCCAGTGGCTGGGCGGTATGGGCATCATCGTGCTGTCGGTGGCCATCCTGCCGTTCCTGGGCGTGGGCGGCATGCAGCTCTACAAGGCCGAGGTGCCCAGCCCGGTGCCGGACAAGCTCAAGCCGCGGGTGCGCGACACGGCCATGATCCTGTGGAAAGTCTACGCCCTGATCTCCGTGGCCGAGATTTTCTTCCTGATGATCGGCGGCATGACGTTTTTCGACGCCCTGTGCCACACCTTCACCACCATGCCCACGGGCGGTTTCTCCACCCGCAACACCTCGGTGGCCCACTACAACAGCCTGTACTTCGACATGGTCATCCTGGTGTTCATGCTGCTGGCGGGCATCAACTTTTCCCTGCATTTCCAGTTCCTGCGGGGGAAGACGCTGATCTTCTGGAAAGACTCCGAGTGCCGCTTTTTCCTGGGCGCCACCCTCGTGCTGATCCTGGTGGTGTCCTTCGACGTCTACGGGGCGGTCTACCAGAAGATCGCGGATGCCCTGCGCTACGGCTCTTTCCAGGTGGTGTCCATCCTGACGACCACCGGCTACGCCACGGCCGACTACGAAAAATGGCCGGTCCTGAGCCAGTTCATCCTGCTGTTGTGCATGTTCCTGGGCGGGTCGGCCGGCTCCACGGGCGGCGGCATGAAGTGCCTGCGGGTGATGCTGTGCTTCAAATACTGTTACCGGGAGCTTTTCCAGCTGATTCACCCGCGGGCCGTGACCCACATCAAGATCGGCGGCAACCGCGTGCCCGAGGACGTCATGCGCAGCATCCTGGGTTTCATGGCCCTCTACATGGGCCTGTTCGCCTTCGCGACCCTGCTGCTGACCATCCTGGAGCAGGATTTCGTCACCGCCATCGGCGCCGTGGCGGCCACCCTGGGCAACATCGGGCCGGGCTTCGGCATGGTGGGCCCGGTGGAGAACTACGCCCAGATCCCGGTCATCGGCAAGTGGATCCTGATCTGGTGCATGTTGCTGGGACGACTGGAAATTTTCACCGTGATCGTCTTCCTGGTCCCCGAATTCTGGCGCAAATGACCAAATCCCCATTGACTTTATGCGCCCCAGCGGCTATTTGTGCTTGACAGATGCAAAACCCGCGGGTATTAAGCTCGTTTTTAACGGGCCGTTAACTCAGTCGGTAGAGTATCTGCCTTTTAAGCAGAGAGTCGCTGGTTCGAGCCCAGCACGGCCCACCAGAAGCGCCAACGTCCCCATCGTCTAGCCTGGTCCAGGACACCGGCCTTTCACGCCGGCAACAGGGGTTCAAATCCCCTTGGGGACGCCATCCGGAACATCAGGGGGTCAGCCAAATCCGGCTGCCCCCTTTTTTGTCCCCCCTGAGTGAACAACGGAGTGAATTTCAGGAAAAACTTTTCCTGTTTTTTCCAGCAGATTCAACACTCCCAAGGTGTCGGTGTAACTCCCTTCCACATAGATTCCCGTTGTGTTTTGTTTTAGATGAATGCCGAATTCAATCCGGATTTTGCACTGGCCTCGCAAATCGACGCAATCGAGACCATTTTCACCAGACTTCGATAAGCATTTCAGTCAACAGCACGCCGGAGGCGGTTTGTCAGCAGAAGATGCGGTTTTCCTCCCCCGCGTCAGGCGAATCACGCAACCGTGTCGTATCGGCACCGGTTCGTGGAATTTGCCGCAGTCAGTTTCCAGCGCAAATATGTATTTCCCTTTCCTGACTATTACCTAATAGACATATATCTTATTTCATTTATTACCTTATTTCCAAGGCTCTCTTGGTTACACCCGCTCATCCTCTTGAAAACACACGGATATTTATTATTACAAAATTTTGCACAAATTTTGCGTGTTCTGCCATAGAAACCGAAAAACAAAATAACCCTCACGCCTCAGTGAATGCGTCGGGGTGTCTTTGAGGGGGAAACGGAAAACACCCGACTTGCCCCGCTGCGTTGACCAGAAGCGCTACCCGAAAGGGGGGATGCCGACACGGCCGAGACATGCCGCGATACCGCGTGCACTCGCAGCTCCGCTACGGCAGGACGCCTACGTGCCGGGCATTCCCGGCGATCTGCGCTTCTTTCTCCGCTTCTGGAATTCAGGCTTTCGTAAAATCTCACCGGAACCTGCGCCACGATTTGTTTCCGATGCCGGCTCCCTTGCCCTCCCGGGCCTGGGCGGCAGGTAATTCACGGCACCCGCCGGCATTCTGAAGGCGGGCCGAATCGATCCGCTGGAAACCGACCCGCGGTTCGATCCCGTTGCCGAAGCGCCCCTTCACCGGTCTGCGCTGTTCGGTCTCCGCTTCGACGGCCTGGTCATCTCCAAGTATGCAGCCCGGAAAAGCCCAAAGCTGGCCGAGGCACCCTCAAGGGAAAAGTTTACCCCAGGGTCTGGATCGTGTCGCTTAAGCCGAAAGACAAAACACGGAATCCCATCTGGGAAATCGAGATGGTGAATGTAACCATCAGCGCTTTTTCATCGGGAATCAACACCACCGATGGACGACTAGTGGAATCCACCCGATCGTCCCCGGAAGAAATGGGCTTCAAGTTCCATCAATGCATGAAAAATGGCCGGCCCGCGGGAACGACCGAAATGTACTGGACTTTCAACAGGGACCGATGGCACCGCTTTCGTCTCTTTGAAACGCAAACCCGATGGGGCCATTTTCCAACGCCGGGGGCTGCTGAACGCCCGAGGGCAAAGTCGTGCTGCAGGCCGTTCTTTTCGGCTGAGGTTCCGCGATCCCGCGGCATCGCTCACCATCTCTTCCGCCTGCCCTCCGTTCCGGGCCGCCGCGCGTTGAAACCGCGCACAAAGTCATGTCTTCATCCGCCGGAGGTTGTCATGTATGTGTCCGAATCTTACCGGAAACGATCCATCCTGCCGGGCATCGCCTGCCTGCTGCTGGCCATTGCGCTCCTGGCCGGCGCGTCAGCAGCGATGGCCGGCGCCGTCACCGCAACCGGCCGGGTCAGGGGGCGTGACGGGGCCCCGAAACCTTTTGTAAGCGTCTCCCTGGTGGGGCCCGGAAGACACTCGGCCATGACCAACGCGGAAGGGGTCTTCAGGATTCGGGGCGTGGTCCCTGGAAAATACGAGATTCGCGTGCGACGGGGCGACTTCCTGTCGGTATTTTCCCGACGGGTCGGCGAGCAGGGAATCATCGAGGACCTGGTGGTCAAATGGTGAGGGGCTGTCATGAAGATTTCCGATACCGGCATCAAGATACTGGACATCGGCGTCAAGGGGGTTTTCGGCGCACTTATCGCGGCCGCGGTGGTCTACTACGGCAACATCCTGCAGGACGAGCGCGCCAGGGTCCAGGAGGAGAACCGCCGCCTGCAGGCCGCCATCGAACTGACCAGCCGCCAGAAAGAGTTTGATGTCGACCTGGGCATGCGTCTGTTCGGCACCCTGATGGGCTACTACTTCCAGAAGAACCAGGCCGGGGCGGAACCCGAATACCTGCGGCAGCAGATGCTGCTGCTACGCCTGGTGGCGCTCAATTTCCAGGACGTCCCCATCCACCTCAAGCCGCTGTTCGAAAACCTCGACAGTCAGTTGACCGCTGCCGAAGACAAAGCGCGCCTGCGGGACATCATGCGCGAAGTGGCGGGCCGGCAGGCCTACCGCCTGACCATCGACGCCGGCTACGACTCGGGCCCGACGAAAGTCCGGGCCGGAGACAAACTGCGGTTCGACGAATTGCTCACCACCGTGGACATCCTGAGCGTAGGGCCGCAAGGGGTACGTGCCACCATCCGCTCGGAGGCCACCGGACGGCGGCCGGTGGGCCCCTTCACGATCACCTATTTCGACACCCCGCTGGTGGACAACGTGAAAATCGGCGAGTACCGGGCGGCCCTGATTCTTTACCGGGCCGGCACCGAAACGGCCGAGGTGCGCTTCATCGCCTTTCCGAAACACCTGGCCGCCGACCGCTTCGACATCCAGGACCTGGCGCGCATGTTCCGGGACGTCCAGATGCAGTGACGCGCCGGCGCGATCCGGGTGGGGCTCAGCCGCCGCCCTTTTCCCCGGCCTCGATCTTGTAGAGTCCGCCGTTCTGGAAATAGAGGTGGCGGATGAAGCGGTTGGCCCCCAGGTCGTAGGTCCAGCGTTCCATCAGGACGGGGCCCTTGATCAGCCTGGGCAGCCGGTAGCGCTCCTGTTCGTAGTCGTAGGTCTGGGAGATATAACTGTTGGGGTCTTCCTCCCAGTGCTTGATCTCGTCGGGCTCGCCGCACTTGGAAAGCACGGTCTCCTTGTCGTCCCCGATTTCGATCAGGCTCGTCCCGCAGCGAAAGCTCCGGTCGGCGTTGGCACGGCCGGGAATCACCGCTATCGCGGCCATCAGGAGAACGCCCAAAACCAGTACTCCGAAACGACCCATTCCGCCCCCGCCTGTTGTGCATGAGTTCATGTTTGACTTTGGCCCGCCTTCGCATTAACTACTAGAAGCGTTCTGCAATAGTGGCACAACCTATGGAGTTTGGCAAATCCCGGCTATGCAGATAAAATCACTCTACTGGTCGTTTATCCTGGCCGCCGTTTTCGCGGCCGGCTGCTCGACCCCCAAACCATTGACGCTGATGACCACACCGGTCCTGTACACCGACGCCGGGGTGGACCCTTTCGCCCACCTCGGTCCGAAAGACAAAACCGTTAATACATCGGTTTTCTTCGCCACCAACCGTGAACGGCAAAAGACCGGGGATGAGCGGACGGCTTACGGCAACGGCATCGGCGAATATCTCCACCTGGGTCGGGCGGTGGTGCGCATGGGAACCGAAGAGACTTCCTGGGACGACCTGTACCGGGCCTCCACCACACGCAAGCGCACGGCACCGATTCCCCTCCAGGTGCAGGACGTCCTCGAGATGGCCTCACTGGACCCCAAGTATGCCGAGCACCTGCCGGACATCATCCCGCCCGGGCTGCAGGCATTTGCATCGGCGATCGACGCCGAACTGGCACGGGCGACCGACAAGGAGATCATGCTCTATGTGCACGGCGCCAAGACCAATTTCCAGAAAGCGGTTACCCTGGCCGCAGAGCTCGACCATTTCGCCGGCCGCGACTTCGTGGGGTTCGCCTTCGCCTGGCCGTCCCACCAGAACATTTTCACCTACCTTCTCGGCACCGACGTCCACCGTGCCTGGAATTCCGCGCTGGCCCTGCACACCGTGATTGACTTCCTGGCGCGCTACACCATGGTCGAACGCATCAACATCATCTGCTACAGTGCCGGCGGGCGGGTGGCGTCCAAGGCTCTTTTCGAGATGTACCGGACACACATTCATCTCTCCAAGGAGGAACTGAAAAAACAGTTCAAGCTGGGCACCGTCATCTTCGCGGCCTCGGATGTCTCGCTGGATGTTTTCCTGCAGCGACTCCCGGCCATCTCCAGGCTGGCGCAGAAGGTGGTGGTGACGGTTTCCGACGCGGACAACGTCCTGCGGGCGGCCGGTGACTTCATGGGCGGCGACGAGCGCATCGGCTCGCAGAAAGCCGGTGTCGAAGAGGAGAAATTCGCGCGCACCCACCGTATCGACAATTTCGAAATCATCGATTTTTCCCGGGGCAAAAGACAAAGGGGATTCGACATCACCGGCCATCACTACTGGTACCGCCATCCCTGGGCCAGCAGCGACATCATTTTCCTGCTGCGCACCGACCTGCCGGCGCAACGGCGCGGCCTGGCGCCGGCGGACCTCGACAGCGTCTGGTACCTCAACCACGAATACCCGGAACGGGTGCGCAAAGCAGCCAAAAAAGAGCTGAAGGGCCAGTGGTGAGTCCCCTTGCGCGCGTGGCCGCAGCCCTACTGCCCGGCCTGCTTTTCGTGCTCCCCGCTTACGGGGCCGGACCGCCCCTTGAAATCCTGGGCAAACCGGATGCCGCGGAATGCGTGGTGGTGCTGCACGGCCTCGCGCGCACCAGCCGGTCCATGCACAAGATGGCCCGCGCCCTGGCCACCGCCGGTTACCGGGTGGTCAACGTCGACTACCCCTCACGGGAAAAAACGGTCGAGGCCATCGCCGCACAGGAACTGGCCCTGGCGCTACGCACCTGTGAGCGGAACGGCGCGCGCCGCGTCCACTTCGTCACGCACTCCCTGGGCGGCATCGTGGTGCGCCAGGCGCTGTCCCGGCAAAAGCCGACCAACCTGGGCCGGGTGGTCATGCTCAGCCCGCCCAACAGGGGCAGTTTCCTGGCCGATAAACTCGGCGACTGGTGGCTCTACAGGTGGCTTAACGGACCGGCCGGTCAGGAACTGGGAACGGGTGCGGACTCGCTGCCCAACCGCCTGGGCCCGGTGGACTACGAGGTGGGGGTCATCACCGGCAACCGGCACGCTTTCTTCGACACCCTGTTCGCGGCCATGATCCCGAAGGAAAACGACGGCAAGGTATCCGTGGACGAGGCCCGCCTCGACGGCATGGCCGATTTCCTGGTGGTGCCCGCCAGCCACCCCTTCATCATGAACGCCGAGCGCGTCATCGCCCAGACCCTCTATTTCCTGCGCCACGGCAGGTTTCGCCGGCCGTGACCCGCGCATCCCCCCGTCGCCACAAGCAGCGTTTTTCGGGAAGACGGCTTACCGGCCGGCAGGCACGGTCCGGTCAGGCGTTGCCGGAAAACTTGCGCGACAGGAAGGCGGCGACCTTGTAAATGATGAACCCGTTTATGAGGCCGCCGATCAGCAGAAAGACGGTGTTGAAAGCCATGGAATCCAAGCCGAAGGCACCCGTCACTTTCGTCAGCACCAGCAACCAGGGAAAGGTGATGAGGATGAAATAGATGCCCGCCAGGGAATCGTTTTTCCCCGCCAGCAGCAGGATGGTCAATGCGGCGAGAACCAACAGCAGGTACACCCCCGCCAGAACAGCGGCCGTTTTTGAAGACCTCTTATGGTGTGTAGGAGAATTCATTACTATCATCCATTAGTTGACACACGCCATTTAACATGCCAACAGGAATCTATCGCAACTCCCCGTATGTACGGGGAATTTTCCTGAAGCGGTTTTTGGGTTGGCATACTGAACGTGTTCAGTGAATGCGTTCAGCAAAGGAGCGGCCCTTGTCCGCGAAACCTTCCCGTCGGTAAGAGCAAACGTCACCCGCCAGGGCATTCTGGAGGCCGCCAGACATCCGTTTGCCGCCAACGGGTTTGCCCAAACCACCATCCGCGACATTGCCCGAACTGCCGATGTGGCCGTCGGGACGGTTTTTTTGCACTTCCCCGACAAGTCCGCCCTGCTGGGTGCCGCCTTGTACGAGGGTTTCGAAGAGGCCCTGGTGCAGGCCGTAGCCTCCTTGCAGACGGACTGGACTCTGCGTCGACAGCTGGTACATCTGGCGCGCGGCCTGTATGCCTATCCTTTGCAAAACCAAGCCCTCACCACCGTGCTGCTCAAAGAAACCCTTTTCATGGAAGGTGAATGGGGACAGGCTTTTCAGGAACAACCGCTTTGCTTGGTGAACGACATTGCCGCCATTTTTCCGCCGCCCAGGCATGCGGAGAGCTCTCCGGCAAAGCCGATGCCACCCTGATGGCCACGTCTTTTTCTTCAATTACTTTATGGTGCTCATCAACGCCCTGCGCGAAGGGCGTGCCGACCCCCATGCCCAGGCCGCATGGCTGGGACAACTCTTCGATTTCATGGTCTGCACGGAGGGTTGATCCATGACCCACATCTTTTGGCAATCGCTCCTGTTGGCAGCGACCAGCCTTTTCCCGGTCGGCTCGACGACCATTGTCATCCTGCTGCCGATGACCGGTCCCGGCTGGGAAAATGGCATCGGCTATGCGCTCATCGGCGTGTGGACGGTGGTGTTGGGGTAACATGCCGCCGTACAGCGCACGGGAGTGACCAGCCCGGTCGGAGCGCTGCTGTTTGGCCTGGCTGGCAGCCGTGGTCACCGATACGGGCGGTCCGCTCTCGCATGCCCATTGTGGCCCATGAATACGGCATTCCGGCCGTCCTGGACACGCAGACGGCTGCCGCCCGTCCGCGCGATGACATGCAAGTGCTGGTGGATGGCAGCCGGGGTATGGTGCTTATTCAGGAATCGTCCTGGCTGCCGGCGTCAGCCGTACTTTCCAGACGGCGTTTGCTCCGCCAAGCGTATCATTCTTGCTTGCTGAAAATTGCGGCTGCCCCCAAAGCGGTATGTCCGGCCATCCTTCTTTTATTGACGGAATTCAATTACTTTTGAACGGTGTCAACGGGGTGCTTTCCTCGATGTTGTACTGTCAGGCAAGTTTTGCAGCCGCCGATGCGTTGCTCACAACGGCCCTCCTTTCCGGACGGGTTAACTGAAAATGGTTGGTCCGGAAAGAAAATTCGTCATCCAATCCATTGTTTTGATTGGTCGGGGCGAGAGGATTTGAACCTCCGACTTCCTGCTCCCAAAGCAGGCGCGCTGCCAGGCTGCGCCACGCCCCGATATTAAAAAACATAACACCCTTTGCCGTGGTGCGCAAGGGGACGGACCGTCGAAAAAATCGGCCCCAGTGCGCGGAATGCGGCACGATTAGAGCCTGCCGGCGGAGATTTTACGGCGGCGCCGTTCGGAAAAAGGTCCGCACGGCCACGGCGATGGCGGCGGCCACGGCACGGATGTAGTCGGGATCGGTGAGCTTCTGTTCGTCCACGGGGTTGGTCAGACAGCCGGTTTCCACCAGTACGGCCGGCATATCGGCGCCCTTGAGCACAAGCAGGGGGAGGGCGCCGGAATCGACTTCGCCTTCGTTCGCCAGGGGTTCCAGCCGGTCGACCAGCAGGCGGGCCAGGCGGCGGCTGGCGGCCTGGTGGCGGAGATAAACGGCGTCCCAGGACGCCAGGTTCGAATCCGCGGAAGCGTCGGCCTCGGGGAGGGTCTCCCGGGCGGTCTGGCCGCAGTAATAAACCGCCATGCCCTCCACGGCGGGGCTGAACCCCCCGCCGTTGTGCAGACTGATGAAGAGCGCGGCCCGGCGGTGGTTGGCGATGGAGGTGCGCTCCGCGGCCGAAAGCCCGTAATCGTCGTCGCGGGTCAGCACCGTGCGGCAGCTTCCGGCCAGGGCCCGGGACAGGGCCCGGGCCAGGGACAGGGCGACGTCTTTTTCCTTCAGGCCCGAGGGCCCCCGGGCGCCGATGTCGCTGCCGCCGTGCCCGGGATCCAGCACGACCGTCGGCAGCGGGGTCGCGCCCCCGCGCCAGCCGGCCCACGGGCGGGCCGGGGCCAGGAGGCAAATCAGGGCCAGAGCCGCCGGGAAGACGAAAAAGCGGATCGGTTTTGTTTTCGATGCCTTAGGATGCCGCGCCATCATCTTATTTTTCTTGACACCCCTGAAATTAAATATTAGATTGAAGGTTTATAAAAACCCGGTTCCGGCCTTTCTGGCGGGCTTTTTTCAACCACCGTTTCAGTTTCCGGGATAACCATCCCGATGTCAAGCGCTATGGCCGGATCGACAGGGGAGTTTCCATACAGCTCCGTTGACGTGCGAGAGTGGCGGAATTGGCAGACGCACTGGACTTAGGATCCAGCTCTGGAAACAGAATGGGAGTTCAAGTCTCCCCTCTCGCACCACCGCTTGTTTTTCAGTGCCTGGAGGTGCGCTTTCCGGCACTTGTTTTATTTTTATGAAACCGCAACGCCCGCCGGGGTCTGCCCGGTCGCCGGCGGGCGGGATGTAAACAGTCACACAGCAGAACGATCCCCGAAAGGACCATTATGAAAGTCAGCGTCGAAGAGGTGAGCCCGGTTAAAAAGGTGCTCGAGATCGAAATTCCCAAAGAAAAAATCGCCAAGGAACTCGACAAGGCCTATAACACACTGAAAAAACAGGCTAAGATAAAGGGTTTCCGCCCCGGCAAGGCGCCGCGTTCAGTTCTTGAACGGCTTTACAGGAAAGACGTCGACGCCGACGTCTCCTCCAGGCTCCTGCAGGAGACCTTTGTGGAAGCGCTCGCCGAGACCAAGCTGGACATCGTGGGGCGGCCGGAGATCGATCCGCCCGCGCTGGACCCCTCGGTGCCCTACGTCTACAAGGCCACGGTGGAAGTCAAGCCGCCTATGGAGGACATCGATTTTTCCGGGCTGAAACTCAAGAAAACCCGCTACGAAGTCAGCGACGAGGAAATCGAGCTGCAGCTCAAGATGCTGCAGAAGAACCTGGCCGCCCAGAAGCCCATCGAGGAAGAGCGCGGTCTGCAGGACGGTGACTATGCCCTGATCGACTACGAGGGGTTCGTGGACGGCAAGCCGCATCCGGCCGCCGGCAAGACCGAGAACTTCGCGGTCCAGATCGGAAAGGCCGTGATTTCGGAGGATTTCGATGAACAGATCAAGGGCATGCAGGTCGGCGAGACGCGCGAGTTCGAGATCGCGTTTCCCCAGGATTACAAAAACCCCGAGCTGGCCGGCGCCAGGGTCACCTTCCGGGTCACGCTCAGGGAAATCCGGGAAGAAGTCCTGCCCCCCATCGACGACGAATTCGCCAAGCGCCTGGGAAATTACAGCTCGCTGGAGGAGGTGCGCGGGGAGATCCGCAAGAACTTGGAAAACGGCTATGCCAAGCGCACCGAGCAGGAACTCAACGAGCAGGTTTTTTCGGCCCTGCTGGAGCGGGTTTCATTTGAGTTGCCGCAGTCCATGGTCGATTATGAACTTGAGCACATCATTTCCGACACGGAACGCTCCTTCGCCTCCAGCAACATGCGCCTGGAGGACGCCGGACTGACCCGCGAAAAACTCGCTGAACAGTACCGCGAAACCGCCGAAAAACAGGTTCGGCGTCACCTGATCCTGGACAAGATCATCGCCCAGGAAAAGCTGGAGGTCAGCGACGCGGAAATGGACAAGGCGTTTGACGACATGGCCCGGGCCATCGGACAGCCGGTGGCGAGCATCAAGGCCTATTATGAGGCCAACCCGGACAAAATCGACGCTTTCAAGCACACCTTACTTGAAAAGAAGGCGATTGAACTTATTATTGACAGTAGTGAGATAGAAGAAGTCGAACCACAGGCCGAAGCCGCGGGCGAAGAGAGCGGCGCCGACGAGAAAAGCGCCGAAGACGCCTGAGGACGGCCTTTGTGCGGTCAGGGGACGGGGCACCCGCCTGCGTGTGCCGCCCCGGATACGCCAAATCATCGCCAAGGAGGAACATAAGTGCCGTTAATTCCGATGGTTATCGAACAAAGCAGCCGAGGTGAGCGCGCCTACGACATCTATTCGCGGCTGCTCAAGGACCGGATCATTTTCCTGGGCACACCCATCACCGACGAAATCGCCAACCTGCTGATCGCCCAGTTCCTGTTCCTGGAGTCTGAAGATCCGGCCAAGGAGATCAATTTCTACATCAATTCACCCGGCGGCCTGGTCACCGCCGGCCTGGCGGTCTACGACACCATGCAGTACATCAAGCCGGACATCGCCACGGTGTGCATCGGGCAGGCCGCCAGCATGGGCGCCATCCTGCTGGCCGCCGGCACCAAGGGCAAACGCTACTCTTTACCGAATTCACGAATAATGATACACCAGCCCATGGGAGGATCCCAGGGCCAGGCGGCGGACATCGCCATCCAGGCCGAGGAAATTCTGCGCCTGAGAGACACCCTGAACAAAATCCTGGCCCACCACACCGGGCAGAAATTAAAGAAAATACAGAAAGATACGGACCGAGACTTCTTCATGTCGGGTGAGGAATCCAAGGATTACGGAATCGTCGACCACGTGATCAAAAACCGGGACGATCTGGATCATCTCGATAACACGGAGGAATAAGGTGGCCAAAAAAAATGACAAGAACGACGATCTGTTTTGTTCCTTCTGCGGCAAAAGCCAGAAAGAAGTGACCAAACTGATTGCCGGACCTGCGGTGTACATCTGCGATGAGTGTATCCAGCTCTGCAGCGAGATCATCGAAGAGGAAAGTGAGCAGACCAGTACGCAGCCCGAACGCCACCTGACGCCCAAGGAAATCAAGGCCATGCTCGACGAATACGTCATCGAGCAGGACCTGGCCAAGAAGATACTGGCCGTGGCGGTGCACAACCACTACAAGCGTCTGGACTCCACCGTGGTCACCGGGGACGTGGAAATCCAGAAGAGCAACATCCTGCTCATCGGCCCCACCGGCTGCGGCAAGACCCTGCTGGCCCAGACGCTGGCCCGTTTTCTTAACGTGCCCTTCACCATCGCCGACGCCACCAGCCTGACCGAGGCCGGCTACGTGGGTGAGGACGTGGAGAACATCATCCTGTCGCTGCTGCAGAACGCCGATTACGACGTGGAAAAGGCCAAACGCGGCATCGTCTACATCGACGAGATTGACAAGATCGCCAGCAAGTCCGACAACCCGTCCATCACCCGCGACGTCTCCGGCGAGGGCGTGCAGCAGGCGCTGCTCAAGATCATTGAGGGCACCACGGCCAGCGTGCCGCCCAAGGGGGGCCGCAAACACCCCCAGCAGGACTTCGTCAAGGTGGACACCTCCAACATCCTGTTCATCTGCGGCGGCACCTTCACCGGGCTGGAGCAGATCATCAAGCAGCGCATGGGCTCCAAGATGATGGGCTTCGGCGCCAAGATCAGGGAGGAGAACAAGCAGAGCATCGGCGAGATCCTCAAGCTGGTGCGGCCCGAAGACCTGATCAAGTTCGGGCTGATTCCCGAGTTCCTGGGCCGGCTGCCTGTCATCGCCACCCTCGATGAACTCAACGAGGAATCCCTCATCCGGATTCTCAAGGAACCCAAGAACGCACTGGTCAAACAGTTCCAGAAACTGTTCGAGATGGAAGGCGTCAACCTCCGATTCACCGACAGCGCCTATGCCGCCATCGCCAAAGAGGCCTTGAAGCGCAAATCGGGCGCCCGCGGACTGCGGGCCATCCTGGAGGCCAGCATGATCGACATCATGTACGAACTGCCCTCTATCGAAAACGTCAAAGAATGCGTTATCGGCGAAGACGTGATCCTGCATGGGGAAGACCCCATTTTGCTCTACGAACCCCAGAAGAAACAGGCTTGAACAGCAAGGGGCGCTGCCTGGCGCCGGTAATCCCACCCTTTTGAACCGGCGGCGCGGCGCCCGCAGGAACAACGAGAGTGCGCCCCCGCGCGGGGTGCACCGGCCGCGAGGTTAGGTGAAAATGATCAACTTTTCCCTGAAATCCAAGAAATTCCCCACTACGTCCGGCAGAGTGGTGCTGCCCCTGCTGCCCCTGCGGGACATCGTGGTTTTCCCCCACATGGTGGCCCCGCTGTTCGTCGGACGCGAAAAGTCGGTAAAGGCCCTGTCCGAGGCCATGGCCAACGACAAGAGCATCTTCCTGGCCACACAGAAGAACGCCGGCATCGACGAACCCACCGACAAGGACATCGCCGGCGTCGGCACCATCAGCAAGGTGCTGCAGCTGCTGCGGCTGCCCGACGGCACGGTCAAGGCCCTGGTCGAGGGCAAGCAGCGCGCCTCCATCGTGCGCTACCTGGACTCCGAGGAGTTTTTCCAGGTGGAGCTGGAGCCTTTTCCCAGCGAGGAAATCTCCACCGCCGAGGGTGAGGCCCTCATGCGGGCCATCCTGGAGAGTTTCGACGAATACGCCAAGATCAACAAGAGCATCTCCAAGGACCTGCAGTCCAGCGTGGCCTCGCTCAAGGACCCTGAAAAGCTGGCCGACACCCTGGCGGCCCACTTCTCCTTCAAGCTGGAGGACAAGCAGCGCCTGTTGGAAACCCGGCCGCTCAGCGAGCGCCTGGCCGTGCTGCTGGAGCTCATCCGGCTGGAGATCGACATCTACGAGATGGATCAGCGCATCAAGAACCGCGTCAAGGAGCAGATGGAAAAGACGCAGAAGAGCTACTATCTCAACGAGCAGATGCGCGCCATCCGCAAGGAAATGGGGGCCGAGGACGATCTGACCGACGATCTGAAGGAGCTGGAAAAACAGATCGAAGAGAAAAAGATGTCCAAGGAGGCCACCGAAAAGGCCAAGCAGGAATTCCGCAAGCTCAAGATGATGGCGCCCATGTCGGCCGAGTCGACGGTGGTGCGCAACTACATCGAGTGGATGCTCAGCCTGCCGTGGTACGAGACCAGCGAGGTGCAGGAAGACCTGGAAGAGGCCGAAAAGATCCTCAACGAGGACCACTACGGCCTGGAGAAACCCAAGGAGCGCATTCTGGAATACCTGGCCGTGCAGGCCCTGGTGAAAAAGGTGCGCGGGCCCATCCTGTGCTTCGTGGGACCGCCCGGCGTGGGCAAGACCTCCCTGGCCAAGTCGGTGGCACGCGCCACGGGGCGCAAGTTCGTGCGCATCTCCCTGGGCGGCGTGCGCGACGAGGCCGAGATCCGCGGACACCGCCGCACCTACATCGGCGCCATGCCCGGCAAGATCATCCAGTCCCTCAAGAAGGCCGGCGTCAACAACCCCGTCTTCTGCCTCGACGAGGTGGACAAGATGAGCATGGACTTCCGCGGTGACCCGTCGGCGGCCCTGCTGGAGGTGCTGGACCCGGAACAGAACTTCAGCTTCAACGACCACTACCTGGACGTGGACTACGATCTTTCCGACATTCTGTTCATTACCACGGCCAACACGCTGCCGGACATCCCGCTGCCGTTGCAGGACCGCATGGAGATCATCCGCCTGCCCGGCTACACCGAGTACGAGAAATACCACATCGCGCGGGACTTCCTGCTGGCCAAGCAGATCAAGCTCAACGGCCTGGAGGGCAGGAACGTGGTGTTCTCCAAGAACGCCATCCTGACCATCATCCGCCGTTACACGCGCGAGGCCGGCGTGCGTAACCTGGAGCGCGAGATCGCCTCCATCTGCCGCAAGATCGCCCGCGAGGTGGTCAAGGACGGCAGCCGGGAAAAGTTCATGGTCACCTCCAAGTCCATCGCCAAGTACCTCGGTCCCCCACCCTTCCGCATGGGCCAGATCGAGGAGCAGGACCAGGTGGGCATCGTCACCGGCCTGGCCTGGACCCAGGTGGGCGGCGAGCTGCTATGCATCGAGGTGCTCATCATGCCCGGCAAGGGGGAACTGACCGTCACCGGCAAACTGGGCGACGTCATGAAGGAGTCCGCCCAGGCGGCGGTGAGCTACGTGCGCACCCGCGCCAGCCGGCTGGGGATCGACGCCGAGTTCTACAAGAAGTTCGACATCCACATCCACATCCCCGAGGGCGCCATTCCCAAGGACGGCCCTTCGGCCGGGATTGCCATGTGCACCGCCCTGGTATCGGCTCTGACACGGAAGCCGGCCCGCCGGGAAGTTGCCATGACCGGAGAGATAACCCTGCGCGGCCAGGTATTGCCCATCGGCGGTCTGAA
>CAYZCL010000010.1:0-56358 GCA_964476595.1 uncultured Desulfobacteraceae bacterium | reverse complement strand
AAGCGGCGCAGCGAGGCGATCTTGCCCTCGTAGTTCACCACGCCGTCGCGCAGCAGGCGCACCTGGCGGCCGCGTTCGATCTTGCCGTCGGTCACGTAGCAGCCGGCGATGGCGCCCACCTTGGGCACGTGGAAGACCTCGCGCACCTCGGCCTGTCCCAGCACCTGCTCCTCGAAGGTGGAGGACATCATGCCCACGATGGCGTCCTTGACGTCCTTGATGACGTTGTAGATGACGTTGTAGTAGCGCATGTCGATCTGCTCGTCATTGGCCAGGGCCTGCACCTTGGGCGAGGGCCGCACGTTGAAGCCGATGATGATGGCGTCCGACACCGCGGCCAGCGAGACGTCCGACTCGGTGATGGTGCCCGTGGCGGCGTGCACGATGTTGATGCGCACCTCGTCGTTGGACAGTTTGGTCAGCGAGTCACGCAGCGCCTCGATAGAGCCGTGCACGTCGGCCTTCAGGATGATGTTGAGGTCCTTGATTTCGCCTTCGCTCATCTTTTCGAAGAGCTTGTCCAGGCTCATGCGGCTGGTCTTGGCCAGTTCCTTGGCGCGTTGCTTCTGCAGGCGGTGTTCGGATACCTGCTTGGCGTCCTTCTCGTCCTTGAGGGCGATGAGTTCGTCGCCGGCCATGGGCACGCCCGAAAGGCCCAGGATCTCCACCGGCGTGGCCGGTCCGGCCGACTCGATGCGCTCGCCGCGGTCGTTGATCAGCGAACGCACCTTGCCGTAGTGCACGCCGCACACCACGGGCTCGCCGGTGTGCAGGGTGCCCTCCTGGATGAGCACGGTGGCCACCGGGCCGCGCCCGGAGTCCAGCTTGGCCTCCACCACGTGGCCGGAGGCCAGCTTGTCGGGGTTGGCCTTAAGCTCCAGAATCTCGGCCTGCAGCATGATCATCTCGAGCAGTTCGTCGATGCCCTGGTTCTGCTTGGCGGAGACCTTGACGAAGATGGTGTCGCCGCCCCAGTCTTCTGGCGTCAGCCCGTTTTCGGCCAGCTCACGCTGCACGCGCTCGGGATCGGCGTTGGCCTTGTCGATCTTGTTGATGGCGACGATGATGGGCACCTCTGCGGCCCGGGCGTGGTTGATGGCCTCTACCGTCTGGGGCATCACGCCGTCGTCGGCGGCCACCACGAGCACCACAATGTCCGTCACGCTGGCGCCCCGGGAGCGCATGGCCGTGAAGGCTTCGTGGCCCGGCGTGTCCAGGAACACGATCTGCCCCTTGTCGGTTTCGACCTTGTAGGCGCCGATGTGCTGGGTGATGCCGCCGGCCTCGCTCTGGGTGACGCGGGTCTTGCGGATGACGTCCAGCAAGGAGGTCTTGCCGTGATCGACGTGGCCCATGACGGTCACCACCGGGGGGCGTTCCACCAGCTTGCCGGGTTCGTCCTCCTGGACCTTGAGCACGGCCTCTTCCTCGAAGACGGCCTTTTCGAGTTCGTAATTGAACTCGGCCGCCACCAGCGCGGCGGTGTCGAAGTCGATGGTCTGGTTGACGGTGGCCATCACGCCCATTCCCATGAGCTTCATGATCAGCTCGTTGGACTTGATGCCCATGCGCTTGGCGAGATCCGAGAGCACGATGGTCTCGTCGATCTTGATACGGCGCTTGATGGCCTTGGCCGTGGTGATCTGAGTCTTCTGGGCCGAGGCCGAGGCCGCCTTGCCCTTGGCGCCCTTGCGGCCCCGGCGACCGCGCCCGCCGCCGCTGTAAAGATCGGCGCCCTCCACCACCGCCTTGCGGCGGAAAGAGATCTTCTTTTTGAAGAACTTGCGGTCCTTGTCCTTTTTGCGGCCCTTCTTGCCGGCGTCGCGGTCCCCGGCTCCCGCCGGCGGTCCCGGCACACCGGTCGCGGCAGGCCTTTCGGTACGCAGTTCCGGGGGCGGCCCCAGCTTGATGATCTTGGCCGGGGTTTCCTTCTTGGCCAGGCGCTTCTTGATGCGGGCCAGGGGTTTGACCACCGGTTCGGCCGGTTTCTCGGGGGCGGGTACCTTCTCGTCTGCGGGCTTCCCGCCGACCGGCGCTTCGGCCTTTTCGGCGGGCTTCTTCTCGGCCGCCGCCTCGGTGTCGGGTGTCTCCGGTGCCTTCTCCGGCGGTGCTTCGGCCGCGGCTTCGGTGGCCGGCTCCTCGACCTTCGGGGCCTCTTCGGCCGGTGTTTCTTCCGCGGGAGGCGCTTCCGGCTGCACCGGCGCCGGGGGCTCGGCTTTCTTCACGATCCTGGCGGCCTCTTTCGGTCTCCGCCGGATGACGCCGGCCGCCGGTTTTGCAGCCGCTTCCTCGGGTGCGGGGGATTCTTCCGGCGCGGCGGCCTCCGCCTCGGCCGTCTCGGCGGCGGGTTGCTGCGCTTCCACGGCGGCCTTCTCCGGCGGTGCTTCGGCCGCGGCTTCGGCGGCCGGCTCCTCGACCTTCGGGGCCTCTTCGGCCGGTGCCTCTTCCGCGGACGGCGCTTCCGGTTCCTTGGCGACCACTTTCCGGCGACGGCGGATGACCGTCGGCTTCACCCGGGTTTCCTCGACCTGTTCGCCTTTGCCGCCGAAAATGTGGGCCTTGATCTTGGCGACGGCGTCCTCGTCCAGCGAGCTCATGTGGCTCTTGACCGGCAGGTCGAGATCCCGGATTTTCTCCAGCAGCGCCTTGTTGGTCATGTTAAAATCTCTGGCAAGTTCATATATCCTGATCTTTGCCATTCATCCCCCTTGCTTCTGCACTTGCTTCTGCATTTAGAAACGGTCGTTTCGCCGGCGGCTGCCCGGCCGTTCATCCCGTCTTACTCGGACGACGCCACGTCTCGGGCGGCATCCGTCTTGTTTTCTTCGTCGGCCGGTGAAGGCGCCGGCTCCTGGGACTCGTCCGGCACCGGGGCGCCCCCCCCGGCCGGCGCTTGCGCTTCGGCCGCCTCAGGGGTTTCGGTGTCGTCTTCCAACGCCGGTGCTTCCTGCGCGTCGTCGGCAGCCGCCTGCGGATCGCCGCCTGCGTCGTCCGCGGTCGGCGTCTCCGGCGGCGTTTCGCCGGCCGGCTCATCCACCGCGGCCGATTCGGCCCCGGTCGCTTCGTCCGCCTCGTCCGCGTCCGCCGCTTCGCTGCCGTCCGCTTCGGCGGCGGCCGCCTCGGCTTCCTCGCGGGCCGCCTGTTCGGCCAGCTCGAGGGCTTCGCGTTCGGCCTCGGCGGCCTGGATGGCCAGCTGCTTTTCGGCGGCCTCGATGAGCTGCAGCGCGGTCTCCTCGTCGATGCCGCGGATCTGCATCAGTTCGTCCACCGAGGCGCGGCTGACTTCCTCGGCCGAGTACAGGCCGCTTTCATACAGGGCGTCGGCCAGGCTGACGGTCATGCCCTCCATGGCCACCAGCGAGTCGTAGCCGCTCTGCATGTCCTCGCTGTAGCGCGATTCGCTCTTGACGTCCAGGTGCCAGCCGGTCAACTTGGAGGCCAAGCGCACGTTCTGTCCGCGTTTGCCGATGGCGATGGACAGGAACTCGTCAGGCACGATGACCTCCATGGACTTGTTTTCCTCGTCGATGATGACTCGCGATATCTCGGCCGGGGCCAGGGCGTTGCACACGAACTTGGCCGGGTCCACGTGCCAGGGGATGATGTCGATCTTTTCCCCCTTGAGTTCCTGGACCACGTTCTGGACGCGGGAGCCCTTCATGCCCACGCAGGCGCCCACGGGGTCGATGTCCGAGTCGTTGGAGGAGACGGCGATCTTGGCGCGCACGCCGGGTTCGCGGGCGGCGCCCATGATGGTGACGATGCCCTCGCTGATTTCCGGCACCTCGGTCTTGAAGAGGTTCACCATGAAATCGGGATGCGTGCGGGAGAGCACGATCTGGGGACCGCGGGTTTCGTAGAGGATGTCGAGGATCAGTGCCCGGATGCGGTCGCCCCGGCGGTAGTTCTCCCGGGGAACCTGTTCGCGCACCGGCACGATGCCCTCGGTGGGCCCCAGGTTGACGATGATGTCGCCGCGGTCGAAGCGCTGCACGATGCCGTTGATGATCTCACCCTTGCGGTCGATGAAACTGGCGTAAACGGCGTCGCGCTCGGCGTCTTTCATCTTCTGGATGATGACCTGCTTGGCGGACTGGGCCGCGATGCGGCCGAAGGTGGTGGTGTCCATTTTGGTGCCCAGGCTGTCGCCGATCTCGCATCCGGGGTCCAGGCGGCGCCCCTCCTCGAGGCTGATCTCGATCTCCGGGTCGGTCACCGTCTCGGTGACCTCCTTGAACTGAAAGACCTCGATCTCCCCGGTGCGCTCGTTGTACTGGGTTTCGATGTCGATCTTGCTGCCGAATTTCTTCTTGGCCGCCGACTTCACCGCCTCTTCCAGGGCGCTGATGAGCACGTCCCGGTCAATGCCTTTGTCCCGACTGATCTGGTCGACAACGCGTTTAATGTCTGTGATGAACATCCCTATTATTCTCCGTTTGTTTTCCCAGCCGCGCCCGCTTGATTTCCCCGAAGGGGATGGCGACCGGGCTGCCGTCCACCAGCATGTTGACGGTCTCCCCGTCCATGCCGAGCAGAGTCCCCTTGAACTTCCTGCGATTGCCGACGGGCTGCCGGACCCTGATCTCAACCCGTCTGCCGGCGAAACGCGTGAAATCATCCCGCCGGCCCAGGGGCCGCTGTTCGCCGGGCGAAGACACTTCCAGCCGGTAGGACACCTCGACGTCCAGATGGATGTCCAGCAGGTCGCCCATCTGGCGGCTGACCGCCACGCAGTCGTCCAGGGTGACCCCTTCCGGCTTGTCGATATAGAGGCGCAGAACCCTTCCCGCCGGTTCGCGCTGATACTCCACGTGCACCAGTTCCAGCCCCTCGGCATCGCACAGGGCGGTTCCCAGCGAGCGTGCCGTTTCCACGAAAGCCGCGATCTGTTTTTCGGTGACGGTCGTGCCGCCGGTTTTCCGGTACCGTCTGCGTTTCACGCCCTTTTCCCGGTCGTCGAATAACAAAAAAACGGGCAAAATGCCCGTTTCCTCTCATTCATGTGGTCTTTGTCCCGTGAAGCGGAAAAAGTTAACTGTTCACGTTACACGCTTTCCGTTAAAGTACAGAAGGAAAAACTCACCCGCAACCACAACGTTCGTGCCATCCACCTGTGCAACCCGATAAACGAAAGGGCGGACTTTCGAAGTGGTGGAGCGGGCAACGAGATTCGAACTCGCGACACCAAGCTTGGGAAGCTTGTACTCTACCAGCTGAGCTATGCCCGCTCACCAATCTTACTAATTAAAGCAAAAGAAACCGTCTGTCAATATCTTTTGTTGTAATTTTGTGAAAAATACCGAGGCCGCCCGGACGGGTGCGATGACGAACCGGCCCGTCCGTACACGCAGGCCCCCGGACGTTCCCGTTGGACGCCCGCGCTTCGGCGCTTCCCGGGTCGGGGGCGGACTCAGGAGAGCAGCTCCCGGATCTTCCGGAGCTCGGAGCGGATCTCGTTCAGGCTCAGCGCCTTGGGGGGCGCCTGGGAAGCCTTGCGCCGGTCCTTGAGGTGCTGCTTGGCGCCGCGGATGGTGAATTTCTTTTCGTGCAGCAGGTGCTTGATGTCCAGGATGAGTTCGACATCGCTTTTGCGATACATGCGCTGCCCGGTGGACGTGCGTTTGGGGTGGATCCCCCGGAACTCGGTTTCCCAGAAACGCAGCACGTAGGCCGGCAGTCCCGTGATCCGGCTGACCTCCCCGATCTTGAAATACAGCTTGTCGGGAACAACGGGTTTTGCGTGCTGATCAGCGGCCATGAGGCAGTCCCATTCTGAGTCGGTTTCAGTGCCTTATCGCTTCAACCCTCGCTGTGCAGGTTTTCATCCCGGCAGGCTGGCGTTGAACTTTTCGATGAGCCTGTCGGTGAGGGCCTTGTGTTTCCGGTTGACCACGTCGTCTTCCAGCGTGCGGCTGGCCGAGCGGTACACGATCCGAAACGAGATGCTCTTCTTGCCCGCCGCGATGGGGTCGCCCTCGAAGACGTCGAAGAGGTACACGTCCTCCACCAGTTCCTCTTTCATCTGCCGCAGGCTTTCCAGGATCGACATGGTTTCGATGTCGCGGTCGATGATGAAGGTGACGTCCCGGGTGACGGCCGGAAAACGCGGGATGGGCTTCAGCGTCCGGGAGGCCGGCACCAGCGGCAGCAGCCGGTTGAGGTCGATTTCCAGCAGGAAGACCGGCTGGCCGATGTCGAAGCCGGCCAGGACCTCGGCGGCCACCTCGGCGACGGTGCCGACCGCCTGGCCGTCGACGAGGATGCGTGCGCTGTGGCCGATGCGCATGTAGGCGCAGGCCTCCGGCGGCTGCCGGGTGAAGACGGGGTTGCCGATCCCCAGGGCCTGCAGCAGTCCCTCGGCGGCGCCCTTGAGGTCGTAGAAGTCGCAGGGTTCAGGTTTGCTCAGCCAGGCCGCCGGCCGGCGCACGCCGGTCCACAGGGCGCCGAGCATCTCGATTTCCTCGGGCAATTGCGCCGGCGTGTCGGCGGCAAAGAAAACCTTGCCGATCTCGAAGAGCTTCAGGTCCCGGGTTCCCCAGGACAGGTTGCGCCGCACGGACTCCAGCAGTCCGGGCACCAGCGAGGTGCGCATGGCGGCCTGGTCCTCGGTGAGGGGGTTGAGCACCCGCACCATGCGGCGGCGGTCGTCGTCCGGCGGAATCTTGAGCTGGTCCGGGCTCTGCAGGCTGTGGAAACTGTAATTGATGGCCTCGGTGAACCCGAAACCGGTCATCAGCCGGCGCACGCCGTCGCGCAGGTCCAGCGCCGGATTGGGGCGGTGCCCGGCGGTGTCGATGCGCGGGAAGGTGGTGGGGATGTTGTTGTAACCCTCGAGGCGGGCGATTTCCTCTACCAGGTCGATGTCGCGGGTAACATCCACCCGGAAGGTGGGCACCGTTACGGACAGGACCTCGGAGCCGTCCCGGCCGGGCTGTACCGCAAACCCGACGGACGCCAGCAGGTCGGTCATCCGGTCGGCGGACAGGTCGGTTCCCAGCAGCTGATTGGTGCGCACGGGGTCGAGCGTGATGCAGGCTGCCTCGACCGGCCGCGGGTGGGCGTCGATGAGGCCGTCGACCAGGCGCCCGGCGCCGGTTTCGGCGATCAGCAGGGCGGCCCGGTTTACCGCCGCCACCGTGCCCAGCGGGTCCACGCCGCGCTCGAAGCGGTAAGCCGCATCGGTGCTCAGCCCCAGGGCCTTGGCCGTGCGGCGGATGCTGGCCGGGTTGAAGCAGGCGCTTTCCAGCAGCACGCGCCGGGTGTCGTTTTCGATCTCCGAATCCAGCCCCCCCATGACGCCGGCCACGGCCACGGGACGCCGGCCGTCGCATATCATCAGCATTTCCGGCTTGAGCTCCCGCGTCTTGCCGTCCAGCGTGGTAAACTTTTTTTCCTCGCCGGCGGTGCGCACCACGATGCGGTTTTCCGCCAGCCGGTCGAGGTCGAAGGCGTGCAGCGGCTGGCCGGTCTCCATCATGACGAAGTTGGTGATGTCCACGATGTTGTTGATGGGCTTGAGACCCACGGACATCAGGCGGTCCTGCAGCCAGAAGGGCGACGGTCCCACCGCTACGTCCACGCACACGCGGGCGGTGTAGCGCGGGCACAGGTCCGGCGCCTCGATGGTCACCGACGTGAGCCCGTCGATGTCGCGTCCCCTATCGCTGATTTCGGCGGGCGGCGGTTTCAGTTCGCCGTTCTGGATGGCACGCACCTCGCGGGCGATGCCGATGATGCTCAGGCAGTCGGGCCGGTTGGGGGTCAGCTCCAGGTCCAGCACCGGGTCCGAGAGGCCCAGGGCCTGCTTGAGGTTCTCGCCCGGCGTCAGGCCGGGGTCCAGGGCCATGATACCCGAAGCGTCTTCGCCCAGGCCCAGTTCGATCTCGCTGCACAGCATGCCCTCGGAAGTCTCGCCGCGGATGACGCTGGCCTGGATGACCGTGCCGTCGGGCAGCACCGTGCCCGGCCGCGCCAGGGGGCTCAGCATGCCCTCGGCCACGTTGGGCGCGCCGCAGACCACCGACACCGCCCGGTCGCCGGCTTCCACACGGCACAGCTTGAGGTGGTCGGAGTTGGGGTGGTCGGTGACGGCCGCCACACGGCCCACGACCACCGTTTCGAGGTAGTCGTAGCGGTCTTCGACGGCGCCGACTTCCAGGCCCGCCATGGTCAGGGCGTCGGCCAGGTCGGCCACCGGCAGGGTCACCGGTATGTATTCATTGAGCCAGCTGAGACTAACTTTCATTTTGCCGCCGTTGCTGAGGGTGCGTTAAAACTGGGATAAGAAGCGCATGTCGTTTTCGAAAAAGCGACGGATGTCGTCGATGCCGTATTTCAGCATGGCCAGCCGTTCGACCCCCACGCCGAAGGCGAAGCCGCTGTAGCGGGAGGTGTCGTAGGAGACGCTCTCCAGCACCGCCGGGTGCACCATGCCGGAGCCCAGGATCTCGAGCCAGCCGGTGTGCGAGCAGACCCGGCAGCCGCGTCCGCGGCAGATGACGCACATGATGTCCACTTCGGCCGAAGGTTCGGTGAAGGGGAAGAAGCTGGGGCGGAAACGCAGCTTGATCTGCTCGTCGAACAGCTGGTGGATGAAGGTGGTCAGGGTGCCCTTGAGGTCGCCGAAAGACACGTCGCGGTCCACCAGCAGGCCCTCGACCTGGTGAAACACCGGGGTGTGGGTCAGGTCGGAGTCGCAGCGGTAGACCTTGCCCGGCGCGATCACCTTCACGGGGGGCTGCGTCTTTTCCATCACCCGCACCTGCAGGGGCGAGGTGTGGGTCCTGAGAACCACGGCCTCGGACACGAAAAAGGTGTCCTGCATGTCGCGGGCCGGGTGGTGGGGCGGGAAGTTGAGTGCCTCGAAGTTGTAGTAGTCGCTTTCGACCTCGGGCCCCTCGGCGATGTCGAAGCCCAGCCGGCTGAAGATGGCGCAGACCTCGTTGTTGATGCGCGTCACGGGGTGCAGGCTGCCCGCCCGCGTGGGCCGCCCCGGCAGGGACACGTCGATGTCGCCGCCGGCGCGGGCGGCGGCTTCCGTGATGCGCCCGCGCGCGTCCTCGATGGCGGCTTCGAGCAGTTTCTTGACTTCGTTGGCGCGCTTGCCGGCCGCCGGCCGCTGGTCGGGCGGGAGCTGCGAGATGCTGCGCAGGTATCCCGTTACGGCGCCCTTGCGGCCCAGGTAGCGCACGGCGATCTGCTTCAGCGTCTCGTCGTCGGATGCGGTTTCGATTTCCCGCAGGGCGTCGTCATGGATCTGTTCGATGGATTTTTCCACGGTGCTGTCCGCTCTGTTTCTTTACGGGCGCCGGCCCGGGGTCACTACAGCTTCTCGGAGGCCATTTGGGCGATGTGCGCAAAACCCCGGGGATCCGACACGGCCAGTTCCGCCAGCACCTTGCGGTCCAGTTCGACCCCCGCCAGCTTGAGGCCGTGGATGAACTTGCTGTAGGACAGGTCGTTCATGCGCGCGGCGGCGTTGATGCGGCTGATCCACAGGCGGCGGAAATCACGCTTCTTCTGGCGGCGGTCCCGGTAGGCGTACATGAGCGCCTTGTCCACCGCGTCGGCGGCGGTACGGTACAGCTTGCTGCGGCCGCCGCGGTAGCCCCGCGCCAGCTTAAGAATCTTCTTGCGCCTTCTCCTGGCCTTGAAACCTCTTTTGACTCGCATGTTCGTTCTCCTGATACGCGGCTCGACGGCGCCCGGCGCCCCCGGCCGCTCGCGTTTACGAAATTCAGACGCCTTCCCGCTGGTGTGGCGGCGCGAACCGCGGGGCGCCGGGCCCCGCCGCCGCTCAGCCGTTGGGAAGCAGTAATTTTATCTCTTTCATGTTGGACTTGTCAATAATCTGGCTTTGCCGCAGGTAGCGTTTGCGCTTGCTGGACTTCTTGGTCAGGATGTGGCTGGCGTGGGATTTGAAAAAGACCACCTTCCCGCTGCCGGTGCGCTTAAAACGCTTGGCTGCAGCACGATTGGTTTTTATTTTCGGCATCTTGTCCTCTCCTTCGGTGTCTGTCGTAAAAAACAGCGATCACGCAAAAAAGTCCGTTCCTGCGGCCGCCGCCGGGAGGCGGATTTTTGCGGATCCGTTAAAAATTGAAAGCGTGAACGATAATGAATATCGGCTCACGCCATGGGCTGTCCGTGTGCTGTCTTCGGCTTCGCTTCGCCGCAACCGGCCGTGGGAAACCGGGGAAGACGGTTTCCGGGAGGCGGTTCCGTGCCGGCTACCGCGGGGCCAGCACCATGATCATGGTGCGTCCCTCGAACTTGGGCATCTGTTCCACGGCAGCGATGTCGGCCGTCTCTTCGGCGATTTTCTGGAGAACTTCCCGCGCCTTGTCGGTGAGGGTGATTTCCCGCCCGCGGAACATCACCGTGACCTTGACCTTGTCGCCCCGGCCGATGAATTTCTTGATGTGGCCGATCTTGGTCTGCAGGTCGTGTTCCCCGGTTTTCGGGCGAACCTTGATTTCCTTGAGCTGGAAAGTCGTGGACTTCTTCTTGGCCTCCTGCTTCTTTTTGGTCTGCTCGTACTTGTACCGGCCGTAGTCCATGATCTTGCACACCGGCGGGTTGGCGGTGGGCGAAATCTCGACCAGATCCAGCCCGTGATCGCCGGCGATGGCCAAGGCCTTGTACGTGGGCATGACGCCGACCTGGTTGCCGTCGGGGTCGATCAGCCTGACTTCCCTCGCCCGAATGTTGCGATTGATTCTCGTGCGATCCGATCTGTCATTTCTGCGGGGTCTTCTCGGTAAAGCTATGCCTGCACCTCCCTGGTTTGACTAATTGTCGAAAAAGCAAAGACGCTCCCGTCAGGGCGCACCACACTTGCTTGCCGCTCGGCGGCGGCAACCGTCTTGGCAAGTGCCATATATAATGCGCCGGCGAAAAGCAATAAAAAAATGAAAAATTTCCTTTGATGCCCCTAATTTGCACCGTCCTCCGGCGGGCGGGATTGCCGAAGCGTGTAGCGCGCCAGCAGGCTGTCGCGCCAGTAGACGTTGTCCGGCCGGCGGAAAAATGCCTGGAAAAGCGCCAGGCTCTCCTCGCGCAGCACGGGGCCGATGATCTCGACCGGGCTGTCGCGGTACAGCGGCGTCAGGAGCCGCCGCGGAAAACCGGTGGCGCCGCCCATTACGTCTTCGTAGGCGTAGACCACCGTGCCGATGCGGTTGAGCATGATGGCGCCCAGGCACATCATGCAGGGCTCCATGGTGCTGTAGAGCGTGATCTCCTCCCGCGCGATGTCGTCCGCCAGCCGGTTGAGGTTGCGCAGGGCCACGATCTCGGCGTGTTCCAGTTCGTCGGGCCGCCGGCGGCCGCTGCCGGCGCGCCGGCCATCGGCGATGACGGCGCCGCGGTGGACCAGCACGCAGCCCACCGGGAACTCGCCTTCCTCCAGCGCCCGGCGGGCCTGCTCGATGGCCCGCTGCATGAAAGCGCCGTGGTCTACTCGATTTCGCATGGCGGTCCGTCGCAGGGGCAGCGCCCGTCGATGTCATAGCAGTACAGGATGCGTGCCTCTCCCCGGCGTCTTTTCTCCGAAATGCGGGTTCGGTCCATGGCCGCCAGTCTACGCACCACCTCTTCGCGCGCCGGGACGGCCGCCAGGCCGCTGCCCAGCACGCGGCCGTCGGCCCCGTCGAGCACGTCGGCGTCTTCGCCGTTGGTGACCACCACCCACGGGATCTGGTAGGGCGCCAACAGGCGCGAGGCCGCCAGCGCCGGGCGGTGCCGGGTGACCAGGGAGCCCGGACCGTACTTGACGATCATGACCCAACGGCCGTCGATTTGCACGGCCAGATCCACTACGGCCGGTTCCCGGCGCCCGTCGATGTCCAGCGGGATGACGCGCCGCGGCCGGAGTTCACTGCGGGCGAAACCGCGCCGCTCCACCAGGAAGCGCGCCAGCTTCTGCCGGTAGCGTTCGTCGTGGGTGTCGGGCAGCGTCTTGCCGGTGACGAAGTCCTGCAGTTCGCCCAGGATGAGGTGGTGTCCATTCATGGGGCCGATCCAGAAATTCTTTGCAATTTTTTCCGATTACCGATAAAATAAATCCTTTGGGAATAATGTAAAGGATAAACCCGCAGGCGGCCTGCGGGAAACCCACAACTCCCGGGGTGCCGGGCCACCATGTCCATTCGCGAAGAATTCGAGCGGCGCGAGTCGAATTTCATGTCTCCCTACGGCTGCCCCAGCGCTGCCACGCGGGGGCGGCTGCACCCCGAGAAGCCCTGCCCGGTGCGCAGCGCCTTCCAGCTGGACCGCGACCGCATCGTCTACTCCAACGCCTTCCGGCGCCTCAAGCACAAGACCCAGGTTTTTCTGACGCCTATGGGCGACGACTACCGCACGCGGCTGACCCACACCCTGGAAGTCGCCCAGATCGCGCGCACGGTCTCCCGGGCCCTCTTCCTGAACGAGGACCTGGCCGAGGCCATCGCTCTGGGCCACGACCTGGGCCACACGCCCTTCGGCCACAGCGGCGAGACGGCCCTCAGGGAGATCTTCGACCCCGATTTTTCCCACAACGAGCAGAGCCTGCGCGTGGTGGACGTGCTGGAGAACAACGGCCGCGGGCTCAACCTGACCTACGAGGTGCGCGACGGCATCCTGAAGCACTCCAAGGGCTTCGGCAAGATCATCCCCGACGACCCGACCGAACGGGCCTGCACGGTGGAGGGCCAGATCGTGCGCATCGCCGACATCATGGCCTACCTCAACCACGACCTGGACGACGCCATCCGCAGCGGGGTGGTGCGCTACGACCAGGTGCCGTCCTCCTGCCTGGACGTCATCGGCCACGACCACTCCTCGCGGGCGACCACCATGATCCGGGACCTGATTTCCAGCAGCCGCGACGGCGACGGCCGCCTGGAACTGCGTCTGAGCCCGCGCATCCACGACGCCATGATGGAACTGCGCGGTTTTCTCTACGACAACGTCTACCGCTCGGAGCAGGTGCACAGCGAATTTCTGAAAGCCAAGAAGATCCTCTCGGAGCTCTACGCCTACTTCCTGGAAAACGGTGACCGGCTCGACGAGGAGCTGGCCAGCCTCGACATGGCGCGCTGCAACGGCGAGGACCGGGACACCCGGCGGGTGGTCTGTGATTTTATCGCCAGCATGACCGACCGCTACGCTCTGAACCTATACGAACGCCTGTTTTTCCCCTCGCCGTTGATCTGACCATGAAACCCTTTTACCGCCCCGACCCCATACCGTTTTCCTCGCCCGCCCTGGCGCCCCTTTTTGCCAGGCTCGAGGCACTCTACGAGAAGATGGATGACGCCTACGGACGGGCAGCCGAGAGCTACGGCTTCCAGTGCACCGGATGCGGGGACAACTGCTGCCGGACGGTTTTTTACCACCACACCCACCTGGAGTACTACTATCTCCTCAAGGGGGTGGCCGCGGCCGGCGAAGAGCGGCGGCGCACCTTCCGCCACCGTGCGGCCGAGGCCTGCCGGGCGCAGGCCGACGGCGGTCGGCAGGCCGGCTACATGTGCCCGCTCAACGAAGACGGCCCGTGCGGTCTGTACAGCCACCGCACCATGATCTGCCGACTGCACGGTCTGCCCCATCACTTCATCCGGCCCGACGGGCGGATGGTGCGCGGACCGGGCTGCGCCCTGTTCACCGAACGATACGGGCACATGGATTACGTTCCCCTGGACCGCACGCCGCTTTACCGGGAGCTGGCCGCGCTGGAGTGGGATTTTCGCAGCGCCTTCGACATCGATCCGCGTCGTCGGCTCAGGCTGACCATCGCCCAGATGCTGGTCGGTGAAAATCCCGAAACGTGCGAAGAGGAAAAAGCGTGAACCCGCTACGCAACGGAATTTTCCCATGAAATCCATCGACCCCGCCCGACGTGACCAGCTGCCGGGACGCCGCCTGGGACCGGACGACACCTTCCGCTTCCGCTGCCACCCGGGGGTGCCCTGCTTCAACCGCTGCTGCCGCAACCTGAACCTGTTTCTCTATCCGTACGACGTGGTACGCCTGAAAAACCGCCTGGGCATCTCGTCGGAGGCCTTCCTGGACCGCCACGTGGACGTGGTCATGCGCGAGGGCAGCTTCTTTCCCGACGTGCTGCTGAGGATGGCCGACAACGCCGAAAAGACCTGCCCTTTCCTGACGCCCGGGGGCTGCGCGGTCTACCCCGACCGTCCCGACACCTGCCGCACCTTCCCGGTGGAGCAGGGTGTGGTCTTCGGCGACGACGGCCGCCCGCGCGAGATCGTGCACTTCTTCCGGCCGCCGGATTTCTGCCGGGGCCAGGACAGCACCCGGCAGTGGACCCCCCATACCTGGGAGCGGGACCAGCAGGCCGCCGTCTACCACCGCATGACGGCGCGCTGGGCCGAGGTCCGGGGGCTTTTCTACCGCGATCCATGGGGGCCCGGCGGGATGGAGAGCCCCAAGGGCAAGATGGCCTTCATGGCCACCTACAACATGGACCGCTTCCGCGAGTTCGTGTTCCACAGCAGCTTCCTGAAGCGCTACCGGGTGCCGTCGAAGCTGGTCAAAAAGGCCCGCACCGGCGATGCGGAGCTGCTCAGGATCGGTTTCGCCTGGGTCAAGCTGTACGTCTGGGGGGTCCGGTCGAAGGAGATCGCGCCGCGCTAGACAACGCCTTCGGGCATGGGCGGTACCGGGTCACCGCCCAGGACGTAGCCGCCGTCCAGGCGCAGCACGCTGCCGGTCATGAAGGGCGCGTCCGCAATGAGGAAGCGCACGGTACGCACCACGTCGTCCAGGGTGCCGGTGCGGCCCAGCAGGGTGTGCTCCACCACGGCGGCGCGCCGGCCCTCGTCCAGCAGGCCCCAGCCACGGGTGCCCGGTCCGTGGCGGGTCTCCACGATGCCCAGCATGATCTCGTTGACGCGCACCTCGGGGGCCCCCCGGCGGGCCCAGGCCTCGGTGAACGACGACACCGCCCGGCAGGCGGCGGCGTAGCCGTCGTTGAAGATCAGGCCGGCCGGACCGCTGCGACCCACGATGGCGGCGATGGAGGAAAAGTTGACCACCACGGCGTCGCCCGCGGCCTTGAGGTGCGGCAGGGCGGCCTCGAAGACCCAGCGTTTGGCCCGCAGCGTGGTGGCCTGCTCCATGTCCCACTGTTCGCGCACGTAGGGGCCGTGGACCACGGGCCAGCCGCCGCGCTCGATGTTGTTGATCAGGATGTCCAGGCGGCCGAAGCGTTCGACGACGCGCGCCACCATGGGTGCGATGCGCTCCGTGTCCAGCAGGTCGGTGTGCAGGATCAGGGGTTGTGCGCCGACGGCCTCGAAATCGCGGCGCATCGCCGGCAGGTGCTCCTCCCAGTCCCAGTAGTTGACGGCCACCCGGGCGCCGCGCCGCGCCAGGTCCAGGGCCACGGCCTTGCCGATGCCCTTGACGGCTCCCAGCACCAGGGCGGTTTTGCCCTCGATTTTCATTCCGGTCCCTCCCCGCCGAAGAGTTCCTTTTCCAGGAAGCGGTAGCCCGCCGTCAGCAGATCCTCGTCGCCGGACGCGGCCGCCTGCCGCAGTTCCTCCCCCGGCGTGCGGCCGCCCGGCAGCCGGTCTTCACGGATGGCCCGGCGAAAGGTGTCCAGGTCGTAGCAGGCCAGGCGGAAGAGCTGTTGGGCGTCGGCCTCCAGCGGCCCGGGGTGCCGGCGGTTTTTCAGGCTGATGATGGCCAGCAGGGGGTCGTTGAAACGGTTGTAGACCGCGATCCGCTGATCGCCGATCCACTCGGAAAGACTGCGCACGGCCGCCTGTTCGAATCCCCGGCAGTGGGGTTCCCGGAGTAGCAGGTAGGACGCCTCGGTGCGGCCGGTGGCCCGCGAACGCGACAGCACGCGCACCAGCGGGTAGGTGCGGCAGGAAGCAGGCCGGTCCTCGTAGACGCGGCAGCCCCGGGGGGTGACGAAGGGACAGGCCAGGTCGACGGGGTCTGCGGGCGCCAGAGTGGCCACCGGCAGGCCGGAGCGGGGGCCCACATGGAGGCGGCAGAAGCGCGCCAGCAGGGTGTGTGAATCCAGTTTCAGGCCGCGCCGCAGGCGCAGGATGTCGTAAGGCATCAGGAACTGGTTGAGGTCCCGGCAGCACGCGTTGAAGCAGGGCACCCGCGGGTGGCAGTCAAAGCGGAAAGTATCACCGCTGCGCAGGCGTTTCATCATGGTCCAGCATCTACACGCCGGCGTCCCGGGCGTCAATCGAAAATCCTCCCACCTCCAGCGGATTCCCGGCTGCGGCCCACCTACATGTTGTGGTCCCGGAAGACCTGCAGACCATATGTGGGATCGTCGCCATGTGCTTGGAACTGTATGTTATTTATACATTTACAGTCACTTAAAATCCTTGACAATGGCAAAGTCCGATGGTAATGGTATCAACTTGCAACAATTACAGGATTATTCGCCCCAAAAGGGCTTTTACGGGGTGTATTCGACGTGGAACCATCGTGGCGGGGACGTTTGATGGGGGAGCTTCAGACCCCCTGCCCGCATGCTTTTCAGTCAACTCTTTTAACCAGCCGAAAAGCTTTTTTCGGACTCCACAACAAGGAAGGGGGTGCAAAAGGAAAAAAGGGTATCGAAAGGGTAAAACCGTTAGCAATCGGGTCATCCTAATTCAAACCAGTCAGGAGGTATAATCAATGCCAAGTTTTGTCATTCAGGAGAAATGTGACGGCTGCAAGGGTGGTGACAAAACCGCCTGTATGTACATCTGCCCCAACGACCTGATGGTGCTCGACCCCAATGCGATGAAGGCTTACAACCAGGAGCCGGATCAGTGCTGGGAGTGCTTTTCCTGCGTCAAGATCTGCCCCACCCAGGCCATCGAAGTGCGCGGCTATTCCGATTTCGTGCCCCTGGGAAGCAGCATCATGCCCATGCTGGGTACCGAAGACGTCATGTGGACCTGCAAGTTCCGAAACGGTACCGTCAAACGATTCAAATTCCCCATCCGCACCACGCCTGAAGGTACAGCCAATGCGTATCTGGATCTGAAGGGACAGGACATCGAGAGCCCGCTGTTGTCCACCGAGGAGGCCGACGGCAAAACGCTGTGCGAACCGTCCCCGGACCAGCTGGTCTAACCTGTCCACGACAGGATCATTTTCCTTTCTCAACGCAATTCAGAAATTTAAGGAGGACTTGATATGGCATTACCGAACAAACCTTTGGGTGAAACTAAGGCGGTGAGGGATCCTGAAGTTGAGGAGCGCGAAGTCGATATCCTGATCGTGGGCGGCGGCATGGCCTGCTGCGGGGCCGCTTTCGAGATCAAGAAGTGGATGAAGGATGACCAGACCGTACTGCTGGTGGACAAGGCCGCCCTCGAGCGCAGCGGCGCCGTGGCCCAGGGCCTGTCGGCCATCAACACCTATATCGGCGAGAACACCCCCGAAGATTACGTGCGCATGGTTCGCAACGACCTCATGGGCATCGTCCGCGAAGACCTGATCTTCGATCTGGGCTGCCACGTGGACGATTCCGTGCACCTGTTCGAGGAGTGGGGCCTGCCCATCTGGAAGAAAGACGAGCAGGGCAAGAACCTCGACGGCAAGAAGGGCCTCAAGATGGGGACCCTCAAGGACGGCGCCACCCCGGTCCGTACCGGTAAATGGCAGATCATGATCAACGGCGAGTCCTACAAGCGTATCGTGGCCGAGGCCGCCAAGCTGGCCCTTGGAGAGGAGAACATCCTCGAGCGCGTCTTCATCGTCGAGCTGCTGCTGGATGCCAACGTGGAAAACCAGATCGCCGGCGCGGTGGGTTTCTCCGTGCGCGAGAACAAGGTCTACATCTTCAAGTGCAAGAGCATGCTGGTGGCCTGCGGCGGCGCCGTCAACATCTACCAGCCGCGTTCGGTGGGTGAGGGCAAGGGCCGCGCCTGGTACCCCGTGTGGAACTCCGGCTCCACCTACACCCTGTGCATGCGCGTGGGCGCCGAGCTCTCCATGATGGAGAACCGTTTCACCCCGGCGCGCTTCAAGGACGGTTACGGTCCCGTGGGCGCCTGGTTCCTGCTCTTCAAAGCCAAGACCCTCAACGGCCTGGGCGAGAACTACGCCACCAGCGAGGCCGCCAAGGCCGAACTGGAAAAGTACGCACCTTACGGCACGGCGGCCATCACGCCCACCTGCCTGCGTAACCACCTGATGCTCTTCGAGATGAAGGAAGGCCGCGGACCCATCATCATGGACACCGTGACCGCCCTGGCCGAACTGGGCAAGACCATGGACAAGAAAGAGCTCAAGCACCTTGAGGCCGAGGCGTGGGAAGACTTCCTCGACATGACCTGCGGCCAGGCCAACCTGTGGTGCGCCACCAACACCGAGCCCGAAAAGAAAAACTCCGAGGTCATGCCCACTGAGCCTTACCTGCTGGGATCCCACTCCGGCTGCTGCGGCCTGTGGGCCTCCGGACCGGATCTGCCCTGGGTCCCGGATTCCTACAAGGTCAAGGCCGACAACGGCAAGGTCTACAACCGCATGACCACCGTCAACGGGCTGTTCACCGCCGGCGACGGCGTGGGCTGCTCGGGTCACAAGTTCTCCTCCGGCTCCCATGCCGAGGGACGCCTGGCCGCCAAGCAGCTGGTGCGCTATGCGCTGGATCATGCCGACTTCACACCGACCCTGGCGCAGTCGACTGAGGAACTGGTGGACCTGGTCTACAAGCCGGTGCGCACCTTCCTGGATCACTGCGACTACACCACGGCCGTGGACATCAACCCCAACTACATCAAGCCCAACGGCATGATGTACCGCCTGATGAAGGCCACCCACGAGTACGGCGGCGGAACGGCCACGTACTACCAGACCACCAGCAAGAGCCTGGAGATCGTCATGGATATGCTGGCGGTCATGCGCGAGGACTGGGAAAAGATCGCCGCCGGCGACCTGCACGAACTGCTGCGCGCCTGGGAGATCATCCACCGCATCTGGACGGTGGAGGCCCATCTGCGCCACATCCAGTTCCGCAAGGAAACCCGCTACCCCGGTTTCTACTACCAGGCGGACTACCCGGGACAGGACGACGAGAACTGGTTCTGCTTCGTCAATTCCAAGTACGATCCCAAGGAGCAGAAGTGGGATGTCTTCAAGCGGGATTACGTCAAGATCTTCAAAGACTGATTTTGTTTGAACCGCTCCGTCCACCCGGTGTGTGACGGATGAACCTCTAAAACAGTGTGCCTTCAGGCGCCGCACGGCGCCTGAAGGCCCTGTTTTTGCTCTGACCCGCAGCAATCAGGCGGCCCCCGGCCGAGTCGTGCCCCCGTACCTGAAGGTTTCGGCGCCCGCCCGGAATCCTCAGGTATCGGGACACGGCCGACAGGCGACGTCCCCATTGGTTTTATAACCGTCTTCCTCTTAGCGCGCTGCAGACCCGGCGCGGAAATCTTCACCCCTAAACCCAATTTTACTGCACGGAGGAACAGCATGACTCAAGACAAAGCGGCCCCTGCTAGTCAAAGCATCATGGTGGTTGGCGGCGGAATCAGCGGGCTGACCTCGGCTCTGGAAGCCGCCGAAGTGGGCTACGAGGTGTTCCTGGTGGAAAAGAATCCCTACCTCGGTGGAAGAGTGTCGCAGCTCAACCAGTACTTCCCCAAACTGTGCCCGCCCACCTGCGGTCTGGAGATCAACTTCCGGCGCATCAAGGACAACCCCAACATCAAGGTGATGACCATGACCGAGGTGGTCAAGGTCGACGGGCAGCCGGGCGACTACGAGGCCACCGTCAAGGTGATGCCGCGCTACGTCAACGAGAACTGTACCTGCTGCGGCGAGTGCGCCAGGGTGTGCGAGACCGAGATCTCCAACGAGTTCAACTTCGGCATGGACACCACCAAGGGCGCCTACCTGCCTTTCGAGATGGCGTTTCCGGCGCGCTACGTCATCTCGCCCCAGATCATCGGCACCGAGGACGCCAAGCGCTGCAAGGAAGCGTGCAAGTACGACGCCGTGGACCTGGAGATGACCGAAAAGACCATCACCCTCAAGGTGGGGGCGGTCATCTGGGCCACGGGCTGGGAGCCTTACGACGCCTCGCGTATCGACAACCTGGGCTTCGGGCTGTACCCCAACATCATCACCAACATGATGATGGAGCGCCTGGCGTCTCCAAACGGACCGACCAGGGGCCGGATCCTGCGGCCCTCGGACGACAAGGAACCCGCCAGTATCGCCTTCGTGCAGTGCGCCGGCTCGAGGGACGAGAACCACCTGCCCTACTGCTCCTACATCTGCTGCATGGCCTCCCTGAAGCAGGCCACCTACGTCCGCGAGCGCTACCCGGACGCCAGGATCTACATCTTCTACATCGACCTGCGGGCCCCCGGGTACCGCTACGAGCGGTTCTACAAGAAGATCAAGGAAGACGAAAACGTATTCTTCATCAAGGGCAAGGTGGCCGAGGTCAGTGAAGACACCGAGACGCGCAACATCACCGTGACGGCCGAGGACGCCGTCACCGGGGAGAAGATCCACCAGACGGTGGACATGGTGGTGCTGGCCACCGGCATGCAGCCGACGGCCGCCGGCATGAGCCTGCCGGCCGGGTTGAAGATGAACGCCGACGGATTTTTCATCAACGACTTCGAAAAGGGCGGCGTGTTCGCCACCGGTTGCGCCAACAAACCGGCGGACGTCGTGTCTTCCAATCAGAATGCAACGGGGATGGCCTTGAAAGCGATTCAAACCCTGGTGAGAAGGTAGGAGGTTAACCATGGATAAAAAATATGGTGTCTATATCTGCACGGGTTGCGGTATCGGGGATGCGCTGGACATCGAGGCCCTGAGCGCCGTTGCCGACGAAGAAGGGCTGCCCGTCAAAACCCACGAGTTCCTGTGCGGCAAGGACGGCGTGGCCGTGATCCAGAAAGACGTGGACGACGGGGTCAACACCCTGGTCATCGCCGCCTGCTCGCGGCGCGTCAACACGGACGTGTTTCGCTTTCCCGGCTGCATCGTGGACCGCGTCAACCTGCGCGAACAGGTGGTCTGGTCCCACCCGCGTTCCGAGTTTCCGGCCCTGACCGAGGAGCAGAAGGACGACGGCGTGCACTTCGACCGGGTGCAGATGCTGGCCGAGGACTACCTCAAGATGGGCATGGCCCGGGTGGCCAAGGTCGACTTGCCCGAGCCTTACAAGGTGGAGACGCTGAGCAAGAGAATCCTGGTCATCGGCGGCGGCATCACCGGCATGTCCGCGGCCCTGGACGCGGCCGAGGCCGGCTACGAGGTCACCATCGTGGAAAAGGAGGCACAGCTGGGCGGACACGCCGCCGAGTGGCGCAAGCAGCTGCCCCTGTCCGATCCATACGAGCGTCCCATCGCGCCGGTGGTGGCCGCCAGGATCAAGGCCGTGGAGGCGCACCCCAACATCGTGGTCAGGACCGAGACCGTGGTGGCGCGCATCGCCGGCGAGCCGGGCGAGTTCATCGTGACCCTCAAGAAGCCCGGCGAAAAGATCGAGTTCGACGTTCCCTTTCCCCTACCCGACGAGATGAAAGTCGACGAAAACGGCAAGGAGCTGGACGCCGAGGCCCTGCACAAGAAGTACATGGAGTACAACGAGGGAAAGAAGGACATCCTGACCCTGGATCCCAACGGCGAGATGTTCGGCGCCGTCATCCTGGCCGCCGGCTGGCGCCCCTACGAGCCCGAGGAGGGCGAACTGGACCACCTGGGCTACGGCAAACTGCCCGACGTGGTGACCAACGTGCAGTTCGAGCAGATGGCCAAGTCCGGCAAGATCACGCGCCCCTCGGACGGGAGGGAGGCCAGGACGGTGGTCTTCGTCCAGAGCCCGGGGGCCGGCGACGACTCGGATTTCGCCTACACCGGGGCCGTCACCAGCCTGGTGGCGCTCAAGCAGGCCGGCTACGTGCGCGAGGACTACCCCGACGGCAAGGCCTACGTCTTCTACCAGCACATGCGCACGCCGGGGCTGGGGGAGAATTTTTACAAGAGCATGCAGCAGGACCCGGGGATCTTCCTCTCCAAGGGTGAAGTGGTCGGGGTCTCCAAGAACGGCAGCGGACTGGTGGTCGAGGCCGACAACACCCTGCTGGGCGACAAGATCAAGGTGCCGGCCGACTTGGTGGTGCTGGCCACCGGCATGGTGCCCGTGACCAAGGACGACCCGGTCATCAACCTGGCCTACCGCCAGGGACCGGGCTTCCGCGACAACGCCCTTTTCGACGATTACGCCGACTCCAACTTTATCTGCTTTCCGTACGAGACCCAGCGCACCGGCATTTACGCCGCCGGCGGCGTGCGCCGTGCCATGACCGTGGAGGAGTCCATCGAGGACGCGGCCGGGGCGGCGCTCAAGGCCATCCAGTGCCTGGAGTCGGTCAACCGCGGCGTGTCGGTGCACCCGCGCTCCGGCGACATGACCTTTCCGGACTTCTTTTTCCAGCGCTGCACCCAGTGCAAGCGCTGCACCGAGGAGTGCCCCTTCGGGGCGCTGGACGACGACGAACGCGGCACGCCCAAGCCCAACCCCACCCGCTGCCGCCGCTGCGGCACCTGCATGGGGGCCTGTCCCGAGCGCATCATCGGTTTCGCGGACTACAACATCGACAGCATCGGCTCCATGGTGAAGGCCATCGGTGTCCCCTCCGAGGACGACTACGAGGAGCCGCCGCTGCGTATCCTGGGCCTGGTGTGCGAGAACGACGCCTACCCGGCGCTGGACATGGTGGGCCTCAACCGCATGTCCTTTTCCGCCGAGGTGCGGTTCATCCCGGTGCGCTGCCTGGGTTCGGTGAACGTCATCTGGATCAAGGACGCCCTCTCCCAGGGCATGGACGGCGTTTTCCTGCTGGGCTGCAAGCACGGCGACGACTACCAGTGCCACTTCGTCAAGGGCAGCGAGCTGGCCGACATCCGCATGAAGAAGATCGGCGATGCGCTGCAGAGCCTGGCGCTGGAAAACGAGCGCGTGGCCCAGTTCCAGGTGGCCATCGACGATTACGACAAGCTGCCCCAGATCATCAACGACTTCGTGGCAATGGTCGAGGACCTGGGACCGAACCCCTTCAAGGGCTTCTAACATCCGCTGACCGGATCCACGGTGCCGGGGGCTTGCCCGGCACCTGACATCTGCCGTTTGAAAACGAGGAGGCTATCATTATGGCGGAAGCATACCATGTTGATTCTGATGTGGGATTTATCAATGAACTGGCGGGGCTGGGCGGCGAAGACCTGAAGAAGTGTTTCCAGTGCGCCACCTGTTCGGTGGCCTGTCCCATTTCGCCGGACACCCATCCCTTTCCCCGCAAGGAGATGCTGGCCGCGTCCTGGGGGCTGAAGGACAAAATCGTGGGCAACCCCGACATCTGGCTGTGCCACAACTGCGGCGACTGCTCCACCCTGTGCCCGCGGGGGGCCAAGCCGGGCGACGCCCTGATGGCCATGCGCAATTACAACATTTTCGAGTACGCCACGCCCAGGGCGCTGGCCAAGGCCGTGGCGGACCCCAGGAAGCTGCCCATCCTGCTGGCCATCCCGGCCGTGATCATCCTGGTGCTGGGAATGGTGTTCAAGCTGTTCGGCGTCAACTGGCTCAACTTCGCGCCCCACGAAGCCGTGTGGCAGGCCGACTACATCAACAACTACCTGGTGGACATCATCATGATCCCGACCTTCACCGGCGCCATCGCGGTGTTCGCCTTGGGCCTCAAGCGTTTCGTGGCCGACATGCACGCCAATGCCCTGGCCGACGGAAGGACCGACAAGCAGACCATCGACCCGGTGGGATTCGGACAGGCTCTTTTGCGCATCCTGCCGACCATCATGAAGCACGAGAAGTTCAACGACTGCTCCGAGAACCGCGACCGCTCCACGGCACATCTGATGGTACTCTACAGCTTCATCGGGCTGTTCATCGTGACCGGCTGCTTTTTCCTGGCCGAGTGGGTCTTCCACATCGAGGGGCCTTACACCCAGGTCAACCCCGTGAAGTGGATCGCCAACATCAGCGCCCTGTCGCTGATCATCGGCGCGGCCCTGCTGCTCAAGAACCGCCTGGCCAAGAAGGACCAGGTGTCCGGGTACTGGGACTGGTACCTGATCGGCCTGGTGCTGGCGCTGGGCGCCACCGGCCTGCTGACCGAAATGGCGCGCCTGGCGGGCTTCGTCGGGCTGTCGGCCGTCATCTACTTCCTGCACCTGATGTTCGTTTGGAGCCTGTTCGCCTACACGCCTTTCTCCAAGCTGGCGCACCTGGTCTACCGCACCACGGCCATGGCCTACAACGAGTACATCGGCCGCAAGTAAGCCGCATTCGCCTGTTCGTTTAAAGCAAAAAAAGAGGAGGCCACCGCTCCAGTGAGCGGGGCCTCCTTTTTTTTGTCGTTTGTCGCTCTCTCCTGCCGGTTCAGCTGCAGACCGTCGGTGCTATTCGCCGGTGGCGGCGCCGTGCAGCTTGATCTCCACCTTTTCCGTCAGGCCGCTGTAGTACTCACGCAGGATCTCGAGAACCTCGTCGCGCCCGAAGTGATCCGGGATCTCGCCGCCCTCGGAGAGCAGCTTGCGCAGCATGGTGCCCGACAGCAGCACGCGGTCTTCCTTGCCGTGGGGGCAGGTGCGCAGGGAGGCCATGCCGTCGCACTTGTAGCAGTAGAAGGTCCAGTCGATCTTCAGCGGGCTGCACAGCAGCGCCTTGCCGGGTTCCTCGGGGTAGGGGATTTTGTCGAAGATGGTCTGCGCCTCGAACATGCCGTAGAAATCGCCCACGCCGGCGTGGTCACGGCCGATGATCATGCGCGAACAGCCGTAGTTCTGGCGGAAGGTGGCGTGCAGCAGTCCCTCGCGGGGGCCGGCATAGCGCATGTCCAGAGGATACCCGCCCTGGACGACGTGTTTTTCCACGAAGTAGTTCTTGACCAGCACGTCGATGCACTTGACGCGCACGTCGGCCGGGATGTCGCCGGGCTTGAGGTTGCCCACCAGGGAGTGGATGAAGACGCCGTCGCACACCTCCACGGCGATCTTGCAGAGGTACTCGTGGGAGCGGTGCATGGGGTTTCTCAGCTGAAGGGCGGCCACTTCGCTCCAGCCGCGCTCTTCGAAGATCTTGCGGGACTCCTCGGGGCGCATGTAGATCCCGGCGTACTTGGTGGGGTACTCTCCCTCGCTGAGCACCTTGACCGGGCCGGCTAGGTTGAATTCCTTCTGGTTCATGACCATCTGGACGCCGGGATGGTCGTCCTTGGCGATCTTCCAGAACTCCTCGGCCGTGGGCGTGCCCTCGCCCATGAAGACCTTTTCGCACTCGAACTTCTTGTCGGCCTCGGTCATCTCGAATTTCTCGGTGACCTGCATGGTGGCCATGATTTCATCGCCTTCGGGATCGTAGAGCGCGATCTCGTCGCCTTCCTTGATGGCGCCGGCATCTTCGGCGCTGACATCCAGGGTCACCGGGATGGGCCAGAATGTCCCGTCGGCCAGCAGGAAGTTTTCGCACACGCCCTTCCAGTCGGCGCGGGTCATGAAGCCTGTCAGGGGGCTGAAGCCGCCGATGCCCATCATGATGAGGTCACCCTTGACGCGCGGAGAAATGGAAACCTTTTTCAGGCCCTCGGCCTTTTTCTTTTCCGCCGCCAGTTCGTCGCCTTCGAGCAGACAGCAGGTCAGTCCCTTTCCGCCGTGAGGTTCAACCAGATTTGCCATGTGCTCCTCTCCTTTCGATGAAAGATATTGTTGTCAACACCCACCTCCTCCATATTAAAGGAATAAATTTACAAAGATAAAGATGTTTTGTCAAGTCAAATCGGGAAGGGTTTCAGGACCATGCGCCCGGCGGCAGTGCGGGATCACCCACTGCCGCGGCCCCTGTTCGATATGACGATGCCCCCGCAGGCATCCGCGGCAATCCCCGGAGTGACGGCGGCGAAGGTCGTCCGGCGTCTATTGCTTCGGGGACTTTCCCCATCCCTCCCGGGTCGGCCGGGTCCGGATAGCGGGGGTCGGGCAGCACGGATAGCAGGTATGGCCGCGGCCGATGCGTCGCCCTGTCTTTACCCGCGGCGGCGCCTGTGGTATGGGCGGAAAGGCAGACCGGCGGCCGTCGGGGAGCGGCGGCCGAAAAGGTCCCGGAGAGTCCTGGTGGGCGGCATGCAGATCATGATCGGTGTGATGAATGACCCCCGGCGTTCGATTTACGATGAAATCGAGGCCATCGGGGAGGCGGGCTACGATTTCGTGGACCTGACGCTGGAGGGCCCGGCGGCCCTGGAAATCGACACGCGGCGGGTGTCCGACCTCTGCCGTCGTTACGGGCTGGCGGTGGTGGGCCACACCGATCCCTGCCTGCCTTGGGCCTATCCCCTTAAAGACCTGCGGGGCGGCTGCCTGGCGGTGCTCGAGCGGTGCGCGCGTATTTTCCACCGGCTGGGCGCCTCGGTCATGAACCTGCACCCCTGTTACAGCTGCCCGCCCGCCATGAAGGCGGATCTGCCGGAGCTCAACCGGTCGGCCCTTCCCCCGCTGGTGCGCATGGCACGTGACCACGGGCTGACGCTGGTCCTGGAAAACTTTACCGCCCCTTTCGACCGCGCCGCGGTTATCGGGCGGCTGATGGCGGCCGCGCCCGGCCTGGAAGTGCACCTGGACGTAGGGCACGCCAACCTGGGGAGCGATGGCTTCGACGTCTTTCTCGACCGGCTGGGACCCCACATCCGCCATGTGCATCTCTCCGACAACCGCGGCAACGCCGATCAGCACATGCCGCTGGGCGTGGGCGTCATCCCCTGGCACAACGTAGTCGCCGCCCTCAAGCGCGCGGGGTACGGCGGCACGGTCACGCTGGAGGTCTTTTGCGGCGATCCCCGGGAGCGCTTCCGGTACTTGGCGGTCAGCCGCGACCTGGTGCGGCGGCTGTGGGAAGAAGTCCCCTGAACGTTACACGAAGCGGGCCTTCCACTGCTTGACCTTTTCGGGCGGCCACTGCGGACAGTACCCTTTATCACCATGTGCATGCAGGCGTCCGGGCACTCGGGGTTGCAGTGGATGATCTCGTCCTTGCGGCCGGCGGCGACTTTCCGGGGCCACTCGGGGCCGGCGATGCGGTTGATTTCATGGGGGGCCAGTTCGCGGGGCGTTCTCCCGAAGGTTTCCACCGCCGAGGGCGCCACCGGTTTGGCCGCGGCGCCGACGAAGCGCCCGGCGTGGTTGATCTGCAGACAGGCCAGGGCCCCCTCGGACCGGATGGCCTGCGCCAGCCGCTTCAAGCCGTCCGGGTTGTCGTCGGTGTCGGCCCGGAGGGTACGGGTGGAGCCGCTCCCGTTTTCGAAATCCATGGTGCTGTTTTCGACCACCACCATGGCCACGCCGCTCCGGGCCATCAGCCGGTAGTGGTCCAGCAGCATGGGGCTGACGGTGCCGCCCTCGCCGGCATACCCCAGGTAGGTGGGTGCCATGGTCAGACGGTTGTTAATCGTCAGCCCGGCCACTTCGATTTCCGAAAAATTTTTCAGCCATTCTGAACCCCCTTTTCTTTTGTCCCGCGCCGGAAGGACCGTCCGTCCTGTCGCCGGGTTCATCCGGGCGCCCGGTTTCCGCCGGGGCGATCCCGGGCCTCTACGCGCTTCGACGGGATTTGCGTGCATCCCGCGCAGGTGCCAGCATGTGCCTGACATGCCGGGCGATGGCAAGGCTGCCGGTCAGCCCCGGGCTATCGATGCCCAGCAGATTGAGGCACCGCCGACCGGCCGGGCTGAACTCGATGACCCAGTCCTGGTGGCCGGCCAGGCGGGCCTGGATGCCGACCTGGTGCGGCTCCAGGTCGGCGGCCTGCAGGCCGGGAAAAAAGGACCGCACGGCATCCAGGAAAACCGTCTCGGGGCGGTAGGCGCCGCCGTAGTCCGACTTGTCCCGGGCGGCCCGGTTCAGCGGTCCCACCGTCACCGTGGCACCGAGGGCGTCGCGGCCGGGTGCGGTGCCGTCCAGCGTCGGCGTCAGGTGCACGCCTACCGTGAAGTAGGATCCCCGGGCGGTGGTGACCCGCCGGGGGGTGGGGTAGACGTTCATGCCCTCGAGAAACAGCTCCGGCCGGCGCGTGCGGTAGAATTTCATGGTTTCGCTGCGCACGGGGTCCACGCGGTAGGGAGATGCCGGATCAAACAGCCGGGCGATGTCGTCGCTGTAGAGGCCGGCGGCGTTCACCACGGTGCGCGACCGGTAGGTGTCGCGGGCGCCGTCTCGGTATTCTATCGTCACGTCGACCCCCTGCGGGGCCGGCGCCAGGTTTACCACCCGCGTTTCGGGGAAGACCTGCACGCCGCAGTCGCCGGCCAGGTGGTACAGGCGGGCCACCAGGGCGGCGGGATCGATGATGCCGGAGGTGGGCAGCAGCAGGGCTGCGGCGGCCCGCACGCGGGGTTCCCGGAGTTGGACCCGGGATGCGTCCAATAACTGAACGGGAACGCCGTTTTCCTCGGCCCGCCGCCGATAGATCTCTAGGGTCTCGCGCTCGGATTCGGAGACGGCCACGATCAGTTTGCCGGTGCGACAGGCCGGCACGCCGTGGGCTCGGCAGAAACGGTAGAGCATCTCGTTGCCCGCCACGCACAGGCGGCTCTTCAAGGGGCGGGTGTCGCGGTCATAGTAGAGGCCGGCGTGAATCACCCCGGAGTTGCGGGAGGACTGGTTCTCACCGCGGGTCACGCCGGGGTTCTTTTCCACCAGCACCACCTCGCGGCCGGTGCGGGCCAGCTCCCAGGCGATCGCACACCCGACCACGCCTGCTCCGACTACCGTGATTTCCACCGTGTAGGACATGAGATTTCCCCCGCCTGGTCAAAGGACCTGCAACGCCCCCGCAAAGCCGGTTGTCCGCCGGGGCGGTGCACCGCCCCGTCCGTCTCGCCTCTTTCGCCGCCTGTGTCTACGGGGTGGAAGCAGAACGCGAATTCCCCTCCGTCGGGCGATGAAGACCTGATAGCACATTCGCCGGCCGCGGTGAATGGTTAAGACCGGAAAACGTCCCGCCGAAGCCGGCCCACCCCTGCTGCACGGATGAACCCGGACGACGCAGGGCGCCCGCAACGCGCCTGCCGAGGGCTGTCTGCGACGGCCCCGGGCACGCTGCCGCCGGTGGTTGTTTCCGGCAAGCCGTTCTGGTATGTAGGTCGGCGACCGCTTCTTTTCGGCGCAGTCTGTTCTTCACATAAGCCGGCGGCGACCGGCAGAACGGCAGGGCATGCAGACCCTCTCGCGTAAAATCGAAGCCATCATCCTGCAGCACGGGAACCGCGGCATGGACCGCCTGTCCCGGTCCCTGCGGCCGGGATACTGCGGTCGGGCCGCGCAAATGATCCTGGACCACCGCGGTACGGTGCTCGTGGGCACCGGTTTTCCCGTTTCGGGCAGCTTCGAGAGCGATGGCCCCATCGGCGCCATCGCTCTCTACCGGGTGCTGCAGCAGCTGGGCAGCCGGCCCGTCTTCGTCTGTGCGCCCCCCATTTCCCGCATCCTGGCCCGCGACTTCACCACCCACGAACTGTCGTTTGCGGACTGGGACGCCAGCCGTGCCGCCGCCCGCCGGGCCCTGACGGACCTCGATCCCGGGCTGATCGTCTCCATCGAGCGCCCGGGCGTGGCGGCTGACGGGCGCTACTACAACATGCACCGTCGGGACATCTCGGCTTTCACGGCCAAGTTCGACCTTTTCCTGACCGAGAGCGACTGCCCCACCATCGCTTTCGGTGACGGCGGCAACGAGATCGGCATGGGAAACGTGCACGAGGCGCTGGCACAGATCGACATCATACCGGCGGTGACCCGTTGCGACGAACTGGTCATCGCGGCGGTGTCCAACTGGGGGGTCTACGGGGTGATCGCCGCCCTCAGCCACCTGGTGAGGCGGGACCTCTTCGCCCGCATCGATCCCCGGGTCATCGCCGAGTACTTGGTGGCCAACGGGTGCGTGGACGGGGTCACGGTACGGGCGGAGGCCAGCGAAGACGGCTTTCCCATCTCCGTGGGCCTGTCCATCATCGAGCAGTTGCGCCGCCTGGTATCGACGCACCGCGGCTGAGGTCCCGGACCCCGGGACAATCCAGGCAATTCCTTTTTGCGTGGAAGCCGTTGCCGTGGCCTGTTCCCCCGCATACGCAGGGGCCCGGAGAAGCCAGGGATCGGGACGTGCATGCCCGCCGCCGGCCGCGGCCGCCCTTTCCCGGCCCCCCAACACTTGAATCCCCCCGCCCGCCGCGATGATGTTAGAGATCTTTTCGTCCCCCGTATCGCGTACGTCAACCCCGAAGTGCGCAAGAAGGCCGTCATGAAAGCCACGGACAAGAACCTGCTGAGGCAGGTGATCGAGTTGCGGAAAGAGGCGGGCGTCACCCGGTGGCTTTTCATCTGCCCGGCGTGTCACCGGATCTACGACGTCGGGCTGACGGTCTAGATGTCACTGCCAGCGGTCGTCGTCGGATTTTCTCAGGTCGATATACTCGATGTCGCCGCGGTCGTTGACCATGGAGGTCATCAGCCAGCTGATAATACTGATCATCAGGGAGCCGAAGATCGCGGTCCAGAAACCCGTCACCTCGAAGCCCGGGATGACGGCCGACGCCATCTTGAGCAGGGCGGCGTTGATGAGGAAGGTGAACAGGCCCAGGGACAGGATGTTGATGGGAAGCGTCAGGATCAGCAGAATCGGCCGGAAGAGGGCGTTCAGCACGCCCAGCACCGCGGCGGCGAAAAAAGCGGAGAGAAATCCCGACACGTGGATACCGTCCATGATGTAGGCCGTCAGCAGCACGGCCAACGTCAGAATCAGCCAGCGCAATCCGATTCCGATACCCATTGGTCTCCCCCTTTGAACTTCCGGTACGGACCATCATATCACCGTCCGGGCGTGAAGCAAAGCGTTTTGCGCAGGGTTGCCGTTCGGCGGGAAGGCGACCGTCGTGAGGTACGCACGACCGCCACCGTGGTGGCGCCGGTGCCGACCGATTCCCCGGAAGGCTCGCGATGCGGGCGGCGTCCAGGCTCCGGCGGCGGGGCCTGCGGCAACAGGATCTTCATGCCCTGCAGTACGCCGTCGACGTACTCTGGCGCGAAGTGGGTGCCCCGGTAACAGAGCAGTGCTTCGGGCACGCATTTCCGGAAGGCCTCCACCACCCGGTCGTCGAACTGCCGACCGCTTTGCTGGTCGATGAGCGCCAGTACATCGGGCAGCGGCATGCGCTCACAGTCGAGCATCTTTTTTTCTGCGTTGTATTTGGGATAGTCGCGGGGTGAAGGCAAGGCGTCGAACACATCGAAGACCTTGGCTTCCGGGGGGATGGGGGAGCAGGTCAGGCCCCGCGGGTATCCCCGGTCGTTGCACGGTTCGTGGTGCAGGGCGGCGACCCGCGCAATCCGGCTCAGGTGTTTGGGGAAATGAAATTTTTCCAGAATGCGTCGGGTGATAACGGGGTGCTCGTTCATCTTTTCGCGCTCTTCCGGGGTAAACTTCCCGTGCTTGAGAAGGATGCGGTTGGGGGCCGATCTTGCCGATGTCATGCAGCAGGGCGGCCAGGCGCAGCCCCTCCAGGCGCTCGGGCGTCAGGCCCAGCTGCCGGCCGATCATCATCGAATAGCGGGCCACGCGTTCGGAGTGGCCGGCGGTCAGGGGGTGGCGTGCGTCGATCATGGCCGAGAGGGTGGAGATGGAGCTGTAGAAGAATTGCTGCAGCTCGTCGTGCAGCAGGGAATTGCGGATGAACTGGGCCACGTGGCAGGCGATGGTGGTGACCAGGCGCAGGTCTTTTTCGGAAAAGGCGGTCGTGCTTTCGAACGACTCAATGACGATGGCGCCAGCAGTTCATCGTCGTGAAGAATCGGGGCCGCCATGGACGAGCGCACGCCACGTGAAATCATGGAGGCGGCCTCCCGGAAACGGCCGTCGGTGAGGATTTCCGATGACAGCACGGCCATCTCTCTTATTTTCGACATAACCGTTCAGCGTGGAGGACACCCCCGGAAAGGGACCCGGGCGGCGGCACTTGCGCGCCTGGACGCGGAGTTCCGCGTTGCGGTCGGCCAGCAGGATCGCGGCCTGGTCGTAGTCCAGAAACTCGTAGGTGCGCTCCGGATCTTGGACAGGAAGACCTCGAGGTCGAAGTCGGCGCTGATGTCCTTCTGCAGTTCATAGGTGATTCTCAGATGCGTTCGAGCAGTTCGTAGCGGTCCGATTTTTCCGTCGTGGTCGTGGCACTCATGCAATCTTGCTTTCATGCAGGGACTATCCTGTCGCCGGAGCCGTCCCCGCGGACCCGGGTGCCGCAGGCGGGGTCCATCAGTGGATTTATCGGCTTTCGGACGGAAAATATTTATCCGGCCGCAGCCTCGGCGGAACGGCCGGGGCGGGTGAGGCCGCAATGCGCTTTGGCGGCGGGATGGATATGTGGTATGAACGGAACGCGGGAACGGAACGGGGCGGGAAATCACGGTGCGTGAAACCCGCCGCCCGATCGCCGGTATTCCGCATCATGAAAAGGGGGCGGTATGAAAATCCCGATTCGATGGGCCCTGATTCTGGGCTGTCTCGGCCTGATCTGGGGTACCCAGCTCATCATCACCTCCACCACCTACCTCTCGTCCCAGCGGGTTCTCGTGCGCCACGCACGGGACATCATGCAGAACATCACCGACCTGACTCGCGAAAAATCATACAATCACCTGGCCCTGGCCCAGGGGGCGGCTTCCCTCACCCGCCGGCTGATCGCATCGGAAGTGGTGAGCGGCGCCGAGGGCCGTAGCGATGTCTTGGAGAAGTATTTCCTCGGGCAACTGGCCACCTATCCCCACTTCGCGGGCATCTACGTGGGAAAACCCAACGGCGATTTCTTTTACGTCAGCCGCTCGGAGGCACGTTCACCCGGCGGGTTCCGCACCAAGGTCCTCACCCACCGCGACGGCGTGCGGCGGACACACCTGACCTGGCGCGACAGCCACCTGGCGGTGGTCTCCCGGGAGGACGACCCGCACGATACCTACGACCCGCGCGTCAGACCCTGGTACCGCAAGGCCCTGCAGGCCCGGGACGTGGCCTGGTCCGACCCATACATTTTCTACACTTCCCGCAAGCCGGGCATCACCATTGCGGGCCCGATATACGACCGCGGCGGGAGGCTGCGCAGCATCGTCGGCGTGGACATCGAAATCGACCACCTGTCCACCTTCATCGGCCGCCTGCGCATCGGCAAAAACGGGCGCGCTTTCATGATCAACAGCAACGGGGATGTGGTGGCGTTCCCGGACCTGGAAAAGATCCGGGTGAACGAGGGAGAACAGCACGCATTCCGGCTGGTCACCATCGAGGAGATCGACGACGGCCTGAGCCAGGCGGCCTTCCACGCCATCGACTGGCGGCGTGACGCCCATGGCCTGCTGCGGCTCCAAAAGGCACGCTTCGGCCGTTTCGACTACGGCGGCCAGACCTACCAGGTCATGTTTTCCCCCTTTCAGAACGGACAGTGGCCCTGGATCATCGGGGTATACGTGCCGGAAGACGACTATATCGGCGCCCTGAAGGAAAACCGGAGCGACAACATCCTGATCACCCTGGCGTTGTCTTTCCTGGCCACGGCCCTCGGCCTGTGGCTGGCGCGCGGCATCATCCGGCCGTTGGCGGGCCTTGAAAAGGAGGCCCAGGCCATCAAGAAGAACGACCTCACCAGCCGCTTTGATACGCACTCCGTGTACAAGGAACTCCAGGAAACGGCCGACTCGTTCGCCTGCATGAAGGAGGCCATCCGCAGCGGGGAGGAAAAGTACCGCACCATTTTCGAAAACATCCAGGACATCTACTATGAGAGCACTCCGGACGGCATCCTGCTGGAGATCAGCCCCTCGGTGGAAAAACTGACCGCCTACACCCGGGAGGATCTGATCGGCGAGTCCCTGTCACGCCTGTACCGGGATCCCCGGCAGAGAGAGGCGCTCATGGAGAAGTTTGCCGCCGAGGGCAGTGTGAGCGATTATGAAATTATGCTGACCGACGGGAACGGGACCGTCCACCACTGCTCCATTAACGCCGTCCTGCAGTCCGGCGACGGCGGTCGGCCCGCAAAAATCGTCGGTTCGCTGCGGTTGATCACCGACCGCAAGAAGGCCGAGATGGCGCTGCGGCGTCACCAGCAGTTCCTGGAGGCGGAGGTTGAGAAGCGCACCCGGGTGCTCAAGGAAACCAACGTGCAGCTGCGCCGCGAGATCGAGATGCGCCGTGAAAAGGAAGCCCAGCTGCGCAAGAGCGAAGAGAAATACCGTTCGATCATCGAAAACATGGAAAACGGGTATTTCGAAATCGACCTGGAGGGCAACCTGGCCTTCGGCAACCGGCCGCTGGCCGACATTCTGGGCTATGCCCCGGAAGAGATCCGGGGGCTGAACTATCACCGGTTCATGAACGAGGAGACGGCCGCGCGGGTGGCCGGCAAATTCGATGCCATGCGCCGGACGGGAGCGCCGGAGCGTTTCTCGCGCTACACCGTCATCCGCAAAGACGGCAGCCGGCGCATCCTGGAGACCTCGGCGGCGGTCATCAACGACAGCGCCGGCCGCCCTGCGGGATTCCGCGGCGTGGTCCTCGACATCACCGAACGGCTGGCGGCCGAAAGGGAAAAGAAGGCGCTGGAGAAGCGCATCCAGCAGGTCCAGCGCCTGGAGAGCATCGGCAAGCTGGCCGGCGGTGTGGCCCACGATTTCAACAACCTGATGATGGGCATCCAGGGAAACGTCTCCCTGATGCTGCTGGAGACCGATCCCCGCCATGCCCATTACGAAAAGCTCAAGAGCATCGAGGCCACCGTCAAAACCGGTGCGGACCTGACCGGTCAGCTGCTGGGGTTCGCACGGGGCGGCAAGTACATGAGCCGGCCGGTGAACCTCAACGAAACGGTTCAGCGCACCCTGAAGCTCTTCGGGCGCACCCGCAAGGAAGTCCGCATCATCGAAAAATACCAGCAGGGCCTCTGGACGGTGATCGCCGATCCGAGCCAGATCGAACAGGTCCTGCTCAACATCCTGATCAACGCCTGGCAGGCCATGCCCGACGGCGGCTACATTTACATCGAGACCGGCAACACCGTGCTGGAGCAGTCGCTGCTCAATACCTTCGATATCACCCCGGGCCGGTTCGTGAAGGTGTCCATATCGGACACGGGTGTGGGCATGGACGAATCCGTGCAGGAGAAGATCTTCGAACCGTTTTTCACCACCAAGGAGATGGGGAGAGGCACCGGCCTGGGCCTGGCCTCGAGCTACGGGGTGATCAAAAATCACGGCGGCGCCATCGACTTCAGCAGCAGACCGGGAAAAGGCACCTCCTTCTACGTCTTCCTGCCGGCCGTGGATGATGCCGTCGAGCGGCACACGCCCCCGGCCGCGCCCGAAAAGATCGCCGGAGGTGCGGAAACGATCCTGCTGGTGGACGACGAGGAGATGATCCTGAAGGCCAACGCCCCGCTGCTGAGAAAGCTGGGCTACACTGTCCTGACCGCCACGGGCGGCGAGGAAGCCGTGGACCTCTACCGCCGCATGGCGACGCGCATCGACCTGGTGGTGCTGGACATGATCATGCCGGGCATGGGGGGCCGCGAGGTTTTCGAACGGCTCAAGGCGCACAACCCGGAGGCGCGGGTACTGCTCTGCAGCGGCTACAGCCTGTCCGGGCAGGCCGAAACCATCATGGCGCGCGGGTGTGCCGGGTTCATTCAGAAACCATTCGATGTGGAGGCGCTGAGCCGCGAACTGCGCCGCATTCTGGAGGCCTGAGCGTGCCGCGTCGCTCTCAGGAGGCGTTGGCCTCGTTGAAGGCCTCGACCCGCTTGATGCCGTTGCGGTCGAGAATGACGCGCAGTTTTTTGAACGTGTAGTGGTCGTCGCGCTCCTTGCGGAAGCGGAAGATGACGTTCAGGTGGTACACCTTGGAGGCCGGCATGACCCGCGGACGGTGGGTCTCGGGGTCCAGGATGCGCACCTCCTTGACGGGTTCGTCCATGTTGCCCAGGAAATGGCGTACGTTGAAGCGGATGATGTCGGTGACGGCCCGCACGCGCACGTGAATTTCTTCGAGCTCCTGGGGCAGCAGTACGATCTGTTTCTGGTAGCGGATGATCTGCTCTTCGAACTCGCGCTCCACCAGCAGTTCGGTGCGCCCGCGGTTTCGCAGCCGCATCACGTCCGCCGGCACCTCTTCGGCCGGCAGGTACAGGGCCCGCTGCCGGCTGCTGCCCAGCTTGTGGCCGTTGCGGTTGGGGTCGTAGATGTTGGTTTCGAAGTCGCAGAAGTGGTTGGAGATGAAGCGGTCGAAAGTGTGGCGCAGGTACTCTTTCATGCGGTCCTTGATCATGTAGCTGCACACGAAGACCACTACCAGCGCCCAGCTGAAACGCACCAGGTGCGACTGGGCGAAGAAGACCACCAGGGTCGAGAACAGCATGGCCAGGCCGGCGCCGATGGCGAAAAGGGTGGTTTCGTACGTTTTGCGCGCCGAGCTGCGGGCGATCTCCAGAAAGAGGATGCTGGAAACGTATTTTTTCAACATGCTCAGCCGGTAGATGAACTGCTCGTTGTCGGATTCCGGTTCGGGCAGCGAAGGATAACCGCGTTTTTCCCGGTGCCGCCGCTCCTGCACGATGAGCGCCAGCAGTTCGTCGCAGCTCGATGCGCTGTCGGGAATGCGCTCCAACTCGTCGCAGGCCAGCACCGCAAAGGATTCCACCGTCAGACTGAGGTACTCGTCGATGAAGTTCAGCGACTGGCGAAATTCGTCGGAGGTCACCGGTGACAGCGCCCGCTGCAGGTGTCCGCGAAAAGTACCGATCACCTCGCGGGTGTGTTCCAGGGCACGGTGCAGCACGGTGCGGGCGTCCTGCGGGCCGGATCGGTGGCCGGTGCCGACCAGCTTGCGGATCAGCAGCGTGACATCGCGCAGCGCGGCGCGCAGGATGGCCACCAGCATCTTGCTCTCGTAAATGATGTCCTCGCGGCGGTCGCCCCCGTGCACGACCAGGTCCTGCACGTAGTCGCCGATGCGCTTCAACGGGGACAGTTCGTTGGTATCCGACAGCAGCTGTTCCAGCGTCATGCGCGGCGTCTTGAAACGTACGTACCCCTTGATGTCGCCGTAGAAGTCGTCGATGGGGTAGGAGTGGGCGTTGAGCTGCAGCGAGGCGGGGATGAAGAAGTAGGCCTCCACCACGTAACGGCTCTGCCGTTCGCCTTCCACGAAAGGATAGTCGAACTTGGTCTCGAACCGCAGCCGGTCATGGACGTCGATTTTTCCAAGGAAGGCCTCGTCGGCCGTAATCGTGCTCATGCGGATTGCGCTCCCACGCCCGCCCCGGAAAATCTCCCCGGACGGTGCGCGCCAAGGCTCCCGGAATGTCCCGGAACCCGGTTCAGCGTTCGCCTCGCGCGTGTTGCGGCCCCTGCCGCATCACGGTACCTACCTATATGCACGTATCCTGCGCGATAAGTCAAGCACGGCGCCAGGCGGGCGCTCCTCGTTGTCCGGGTCCATCCGTGCAGCAGGGGCGGTCAGGCTTCGGCGGTGCGCAGTTGGCGGAGCGGCGGGCAAAAGAGGGCAGGTCGGCGGCGCGTGAAGAAGGGCGGGCTGTTCTTTGCGATAGCCCTGCATGCGCTCGGCCGGGTGGCGGTTTCACCGCGCAGCGCTGCGGACCGCCCCCAGCTTGCGGTACAGGGTGGGCAGGCTGATGCCCAGTTCCCGGGCCGCCCGTTTCTTGCCCTCCAGCGAGTGGCCGTAGGTTTCGAGGGCCTCGTTAATGAGCATGCGTTCGTAGCTTCGGACCTTGGCGGCCAGGGGTTTCAGGGCGCCCGGCCGCGCCCTGGAAACGGCCGGCGGAAGACTTGCGCGGCGGATCGAACGGCCCGTTTCCACGTTGACCGCGTACTCGATGGCGTTTTCCAGTTCCCTGGCGTTGCCCGGCCAGTGATAGGACACGAGGCGCTCGCGGGCCTCGTCGGTGATGCCTTCGACGTCCCGCCGGTATTTGCGGCAGTATTTTTTCAGGAAGTAGCACGCCAGGGTCAGGATGTCGTCCGGGCGTCTGCGCAGCGGCGGGATGTGGAGCGGCATCACGTTGAGCCGAAACAGCAGATCCTCCCTGAACCGCGCCTTCTTTACCATGCCGTGAAGGTCCTGGTTGGTGGCCGCAATGATCCGGATGTTGACCGGGATGGGGTTGACCCCCCCGATTCTCTCGATGGTCTTTTCCTGTAGTACGCGCAGGAGCTTGGCCTGCATGTGCAACGGCATGTCGCCGATTTCGTCCAGGAAGATGGTCCCTCCGCCGGCCATCTCGAACTTGCCGGGTTTGCCTCCCCTGCGGGCCCCCGAAAACGCGCCCTCGTCGTAGCCGAACAATTCGCTTTCCAGCAGGGACTCCGGGATGGCCGCGCAGTTGATGGGCACGAAGGGACGTCGGGCCCGGTGGCTGTAGCCGTGAATGGCGCGCGCGAAAAGCTCTTTGCCGGTCCCGCTTTCGCCCTGGATCAGGACCGTGGAGTCGGTACGTGCGATCTTTTGTGCGTACCGTTTGACGGTGTCGATGGCGGCGCTGTTGCCGTGGATGTCGTCGAAGGTGTAATCGATCTGCTTTTCGGAAAACTCGTAGATGTCCTGCCGGACTTCGCGCATGTCGCGCACGCTGATGACGGCGCCCACGGTTTTGCCGTCGATCGCCACGGGGTTGCCGGAAAGCAGCAGGTGTAGCGGTTCGGGTCCGGCAACGACGACCTCCTGGCGCTTGACGCCCGTTCCGCCTTCGACCAGGTCGCGCAGTACCTGGTGGGGAATGATGCGCTGCAGCCGTGTTCCCATGGCGCGTTGCCGGCGCAGGCCCAGGATTTCGGCGGCGCGGTTGTTCAGTTCGATGATGCGGCCCCGCCGGTCGATGGCCACGATCCCGTTGTCAGCGAAGCGGATGGTGGTTTCCAGGTGCTGGCGGGTGACCTTTTCCTTCTCCAGGATTTCGCGCAGGCGGATCTCGTTGCAGGTGAGGTTGGCCATCTCCCGCAGGAATTCCAGCAGTTCTGCAGTGTTGTTGAGAATTTTCTCCTTCTGCGACTGAGTATAGGCCACCATCAGCATCACGCCGATCGCCTCCCCGCCGTAGCGGATGGTGTGAACCACCTCGGCCGTCTCCGGACAGTCGCCCTCGTAATGACACCCGGCGCAGAGCTGGTTGTGCCCGGGGTTCGGCAGGACGAAAACGTCGCGCGTCATGACGCTGCGGATGAAGGTGCGATTGATGTCGGTGCCCCTTTTCTCGAGGAACGTCTTGCTGGTGGCCACCAGCCGACAGTCGTCGCCGATCATGGCCACGTCGACGCCCATGGCCGCGGCGATGGCGCTGACCACGTGCTGGGCCACCGATCGAATCGACTGTAGTTTTCCCATGCGTGCCGCTTTTTCCCTTGCGCCGGTCGAATCTTCCGACGGCTTGCGTTGCCTCCCGTCCCTTCCCGGGGGGCGGTTGAACCGGCACCGCCGGCTTATCCGTTTTGAAAAATCTTGCCAATGTGATTTTCATAAATGATAATATTGTGATTTGCAAGGCGTTTTGCCTGTGAATAGGTCCCGCGCCTAGTTTGAATTTATCAGGAATGATAAATTTCAGCCGTCGATCACTGCCCGCCATTTCCGGGAGCGCTGGGGCGTGTCTGAAACGAAACCCTTATAAAACCGTCAGTTGGGGACACATGGGACGGAAGGCGTACCTCCGCGCCGATCCCCCGCACACCCGGCACCCATCTTGCTGGAATGGGCGACGGTTCCGTGGTTGCCTGATTTGCGTCGGTATTTTTCCCGGCCGGCGGTTTCGGGGTGCACCCGCGGACGGCGGCGGCGGGGGGGAGGCGGTAAATGCGACCCGGGGCGGGAGCTGGGTTTCCCTTCCCGGTTTCCGCAGGAGCGGGTGGCCCGCTGCGGGCGCCCCCTGCAGGGCCCCAGTTCCCCCGCGTGAACCGGTACGAGAATCGAGGCCATGGAATACCTGCGCAAAGACGACCCCGAAATCGCTGCCCTGGCGGACAGGGAGGAAGAGCGAATCGAAAACACGCTCAACCTCATCGCCGCCGAGAATCACCCCCCGCGGTCGATCCTGGAGGTCATGGGGTCGATTTTCAACATCAAGACCATCGAGGGGTATCCGGGTCGGCGTTTCCACGCGGGGTGTGCAAACGCCGACGCGGTCGAGTGCCTGGCCATCGAAAGGGGAAAAGCGCTTTTCGGCGCCGAGTACGTCAACGTGCAGCCCCACAGCGGCACCTCGGCCAACCTGGCGGTCTACTTCTCGGTGTTGGAGGTGGGGGACCGCATCCTGGCCATGAGCCTGCCCCACGGCGGCCATCTCTCCCACGGACACCGCGCCTCGATCACCAGCAGGTGTTTCGCGTTCAGGCACTACGGCCTGGATCCCGAAACCGAGCGCATCGACTACGGGGAAGTCAGGGCGCTGGCGCGGAGATTCAGACCCAGGATGATCGTCGTCGGCGCCAGTTCCTACCCCCGCCTGATCGACTACCGGGAAATGGCGCGCATCGCGGAAGAGGTCTCGGCCTACCTGTTGGCGGACATGGCGCACATCGCCGGCCTGGTGGCTGCCGGAGTTATCCCCAGCCCGGTGCCCCACTGCGACTTCGTGACCTTTACGGTTTACAAGACCATGATGGGCGGCCGCGGCGGCGTCATCTTGGGCCGCGAAAAGTACGGCCGCAGGCTGGACACGGCCGTCTTTCCGGGCTGCCAGGGGACCAGCGCGGTCAACGCCATCGCCGCCAAGGCGCTCATTTTCAAGCTGGCCCGGCAGCTGGATTTCGTCGACGTCCAGCGAAACACGCTGGAAAACGCCGTGCGGCTGGCGGCCGCTTTCGAGCAGAAGGGCTATCGCATCGTCACGGGCGGGACACAGACCCACCAAGTGGTCGTCGACTTGGGCCCCAGGGGGCTGGACGGAAACACGGCGGAACAGACGCTGGAGTCGGTGGGGATCATCACCAACCGGAATTTCATTCCCCGGGATGCGGCAGGAACCGGGAAGCCCAGCGGGCTTCGGCTGGGCACCGGCGCCGTCTCCGCCAGGGGCATGGGGACATCCGAAATGGCCCGCATCGCCGATCTGATGGACGCTGCCATGTCGCGCAGCGACAGCCGCGAGACGCTGCGGCGCGTATCGCGGCAGGTGATGGCGCTCTGCGCGCGCTTTCCGGTATACCGGAACGGGGGATCCCGGGACCGCGAACCGGGCCTCACGAAAAAGTCTTTACAGGATGAACCGAAAGCGGGATAACGGGAGGCAGAAGGACTTCCCTTTTGCAGGAAGGGCACCCCGAGGTCTTCGGTGCGTCACCGCATTTCCCGAACCGGAACACTCGGGGAAAACACAAACGGAAAGGAAGGAAAGGAGTTTTCATGAAGCGTCTGATGTTCATTTTGGCTATCGCATTTTCGATCGGCCTGTCGGCCGGTGCCGGACTGGCCGCCCCCCAGGGCACCCTGCGGGTGGCCCTGTCCACCATGCCCAACGCCATCGAGCCGGCCGTCGCCGATGAGCGCAACGCCACCAACGTGGCTAACCAGCTGTTCGACTCGCTGGTTTGGACCGATGACAGCGGCAAGATCGTGCCGGCCCTGGCGGAGAGCTGGACCATCTCCAAGGACGGTACCGAGTACACCTTCAAGCTGAGAAAGGGCGTCACCTTTCACAACGGCGAGCCTTTCAACGCCGACGCGGTCATCTACTCCTGGAAGCGCGGCAAGAAGAAGGGCATGAAGTGGCGCGACCGCTTCAACATCGTCAAGTCCATGGAAAAAATTGATGATTACACCGTCAAGGCTTCCACGGGCGACAAGCCCAACCCGCTGCTGCTGCGTTACATCAGCAACGACTGGGGCATCATCCCCCCGAAGTATCACCAGAAAGTCGGCGAAAACGCCTTCCTGGCCCATCCGGTCGGCACCGGCCCCTTCGTGTTCAAGGAGTGGAAAAAGGGAGACCGCATCGTGATGGAGGCCAACCCCAACTACTGGGAAAAGGGCTACCCCAAGGTCAAGACCCTCGTTTTCCGGCCCATCCCGGAGTCTTCCACCCGCGTCGCCGCCATCAAGACCGGTGAGGTCGACATCGTCGGCCGGCTCAGCGCCGAGGAGGCCGCCAGCCTGAAGGGGGCCGCCAACGTAAAGGCCTTCAGCTACAACGTCGACCGGGTCTATTACGTCGCCTTCAACAACCTTACCTCCGGCAAGGGGCTGCCCACGGAGAGCCCCAAGGTGCGCCGGGCCATGAACTACGCCGTGGACGTCCAGGCCATTCTCGACGCCCTGTTCAACGGCAACGGGCGTCCGGCGACCGGACTGGTCACGCCCGGGAACCTCGGCTACGACAAGGATATCAAGCCGTTCGGGTATCACCCGGACAAGGCCAAGGCGTTGCTCAAGGAGGCCGGTTACGCCAAGGGGTTCGATATCGATTTCGCCTGCCCGGCCGGCGCCTACACCAATTTTGAGCAGGTGTGCGAGGCCATCCAGGGATACCTCAGGGACGTGGGCATCAACACCAACCTGTCCATCATGGAGTCCGGCAAGTACTGGGACTTGGAAGCCAAGAAGGAGCTTCCGCCCCTGTTCGGCGACAGCTGGTCGGAGCGGGCGGGGGAAGCGCTTCCCCGGCTGAGGGGCGCGCTCGGCGGCATGAAAGCCAGCTATTCGGCATGGTCGGACCCCGAGATCGACCGTCTGTTGGACAAGATCGGGGTTACCGTGGATGACAACGCCCGGGCGGCCCTCTACGTGGAACTGCAGCGCTACATGCAGAAGAATCCGCCGTTCATCTACCTCTACGAGCCGGTGACCTTCGAGGCCATCAGCACGAAGGTGAAGGATTACCGTCCCCGGGCGGCCGAGAACTACTATCTGAAGTACACCTATGTCCAGTAGACGTTGAACCGGGAAACCGACAGACGGGTCGGCGGCCGCGGCCGCCGCCGACCCGTCTGCCGCGCGGGATGCCCGCCCCGGTCTTTATCGAAAGGGAACGCCATTGGAACTGTCCATCACCGCTGATTACCGAACCAGCCGGGGATGCCCGGAGCCTTACCTGCGGCGCATCGCCGATGCCGGTTTTTCCCATGTTCACTGGGCCTATCATTACCACACGGACTTCATCTACTCCAGGTACGAGATCGACCAGATCGCCGCCTGGCTGGATGCTTTCGGCCTCAGGTTGCTGGACCTGCACGCCTCTTGTGGAGTAGAAAAAAAGTACTACTCTCTGCGGGAATATGAACGCCTGGCGGGGGTTGAGCTGGTGCGGAACCGCATCGAGATGGCCGCCCGGCTCGGCGGCCGGGTGGTGATCCTGCACATACCGGGGGAACCCGAGGAAGAACCGCAGCGGGGTCTTTTTCGGAGCCAGGTGCAGAAATCGATGGACGCCTTGCAGCGCCATGCCGCCGACAACGGGGTCCGCATCGCCATGGAAAACCTGGACCGCGCCAACGTGCGGCACCTGAAGCGGCTTTTTGCGCAGTATGATCCATCCTTTTTGGGATTTTGCTACGATTCCGGCCACGGCAATCTCTACGACCGGGCCCTCACCGACCTCGAGGCCTTCAAGGATCGTCTTATTGCGGTCCACCTGCACGACAACGACGGCTCCGGCGATCAGCACCTGCCGCTTTTCACGGGTACCGTGGACTGGGAGCGGCTGGCGGCCGTGCTGGCGCGTTCGGCCTATGACCGGTGCGTTAGCATGGAACTGATGACCGCCAATGTCGAAATCGATTCCGAGGAGAGCTTCCTGGAAAGCGCCTACAGGGATGGCGTGCGGTTTTCGGAGATGATCGCCGCCGAGCGTGCAAAACTGGCCGCGGCCGCCGAACCGTCGCCGGCCGGCGGGTAAACGCGCTCCGCCCCTTCCGGGATACGATTTCCCTGTCTTGTCCGGCGGCGGATTCTGCCGCACATCAGACGAAGATGTCGATCAGCGACCCCTTGGGGGATGCGGGGGAGGGGAGCCGGCGCAGCGGCCGGCTCCCCTCCGGGTGGCGGACTGTCTCCGCCGGCGGGACGGTGGGGCAGGTCCGCCCTGGCCGCCGGTCGCACGGGGCTGTCGGAGAGCGGTTCTCCGGGTCCGGTGGCGGCAGCCTCCCTGCCCCGGGGTTGCCGGGTACAGGGCACGGGCGGATATTTGACAGGGATGTTCATTCGGATCGCCGCAGCGATCGCCTCCTCTTTTCCGGTTGCGCATTTCGACCCTTCCGACCGCGCGCCTCACTATTTACTCCACTGCAAGTTCTGTGCCGGATTGTGCGGAATTGTATCTGGCTGATATTACAGCATGCCCGGTTGACTTTCGGTAGTAGGTTTCCCATGATTGGGCAACCCGTTTCCCAGGATGCGGTAAACTGGTGTATTGCATTTTTTGCGGCCGGCCATTACAGTCAGGGGCGTTGCAGACGCTTGCTCACCACACCGCAGGGGGTCCTTCGCCGTGTTTGGCCGCATACACATTCGCACCGATATCCTGGGCAGCTTTCTCATCGTGATGGGACTGGTGGTCGGCGCGCTGCTGGGATTGCAGTACTATTTCAGCCGCCAGATGGCGTTGGAAGCCACCCGGCAGACCTTCCGGCAGACGGCCGCAAAGATCACGCTGCACATCCGCGCGGGCGACCAGCGGGTCAGGGACCTGCTCCACGCCATGGCGTTGTACCCGGGCCTGGACGACGCGGTGGGCCGCGACCTGCCGATGGCGACCGTCGCCCGCCTGGCGCACAACCTGGTGTCCGACGACATCTACGCCATTTACACGGGTTATGCCGACGGCAATTTCTTCGAGGTGGTCAACATGCACAGCGCCCCCGATCTTGCCCGGGTGTTCGATGCGCCGCCCGCCACCCGCTGGACGGTGATCCGCGTCATGACCACCGACGGCGTGCGCATCCGCCGTTTCGATTTCCTCGACGACGACTTCGAGGTCCTCGCCGCCCGCCGGGAGCCTTCGCGCTACCGCGCCGACCGGCGTCCCTGGTACACCCAGGCCCTGAAGGCGGGGGGCACCACCCGCAGCGATCCCTATCTTTTCAGCAACCTGGGCCGCACGGGCATCACCTTTTCCCGACCCATCGCCGGCGGCCGGGCGGTGCTGGCGGTCGATTTCACCCTGTCGAACATCAACGCCATGCTGCGCCGGCAGCTGTTCGCCCCCACCAGCGAGGTCTACCTGTTCGGCCGGGCCGGCGCCGTCATCGCCTCCTCGCTGGCCGGCGGCCGGCGGCCAGCGCCGGCGCTGGTCGACGGCCTCAAGAGGGCCGAGACGGACCACATGCTCAGCCTTGAGGAAGGCGGGCGCACGGTTTTCGCCATGGTCACCGACCTGTCCCGCGAGCTGGGCGCCAAAACGCGCCTGGGCTTCAGCGTGGACGCCGAGGTGATGCTCAGGCCCTACCTGGAGAAAATCCTCTACGCCCTGGGCATGGCCCTGCTGGTGCTGGTGCCGGGCGTTGCCCTGACGCTCTACGCCACGTCGCGCATCATCGCCCCCGTGCGGGCGCTGATGGCTGAAAACGACAAGATCCGGCGGCGGTGTTTTGACGAGGTGCGCTTGGTGAAGACCAATATCATCGAGCTGTCCGAGCTCTCCGATTCGCTGGTTTCAATGGCCGAGAGCATCTACGCCTACCAGCGCGCCCAGAAAGAGCTGATGGACAGCTTTTTCAAGCTGATCGCAGACGCCATTGACACCAAGTCGCCGTACACCGGCGGGCACTGCAAGCGCGTGCCGGTCATCGCCATGATGCTGGCGCGCGCCGTGGGCGATAGTCGCCGGGCGGGCTTCGAATCTTTCCGCCTGGAGTCCGAGGAGGATTGGCACGAATTCGAGATGGGCGCCTGGCTGCACGACTGCGGCAAGATCACCACCCCCGAGTACGTGGTCGACAAGGCCACCCGCCTGGAGACCATCTACAACCGCATCCACGAGATCCGTACGCGCTTCGAGGTGCTCTGGCGGGACATAGAGATCGCGGCCTGCCGCCGGCTGTTGGATGGTGAGGATCGTTCCGCGGTGCAGAACTGGAAGGTCCGCGAGCAGCGGAAGCTGACCGAAGACTTTGCCTTCGTGGCGTGCTGCAACCTGGGCGGGGAGCGCATGACCGGGGAAAAGCGGCGGCGCATCCGCGCCATCGCCGGGCGCACCTGGCTGCGGCACTTCGACGACCGCCTGGGGCTTTCACAGGTCGAGTTGCAGCGCCGCAGCGGGGAGGAGAGCCCCCTGCCGGCCGTCGAACCGCTGCTGGCCGACCGTCCCGAGCACTTGGTGGCGCGCGTCGGCTTCGACGCCGAGGGTTACCGCCGTGAGGGGTTCCGGCTGGAGGTGCCGCGGTACCTCTACAACCACGGCGAGATCTACAACCTGTGCATCGAGCGCGGCACGCTGACCGCCGAGGAGCGCTTCAAGATCAACGAGCACGTCATCATGAGCATCCGCATGCTCGAACGGCTGCCCTACCCCGAGGACATGGCACGCATTCCCGAGTACGCCGGCACCCACCACGAGAACGTGGACGGCAGCGGCTACCCCCGCGGGCTGAGCCGCGAGAACCTGTCGGTGGCGGCGCGCATCATGGCTATCGCCGACATCTTCGAGGCCCTCACGGCCTCGGACCGGCCCTACAAGAAGGGCAAGACCCTGTCCGAGGCCGTGGCCGTCATGCGCAACATGCAGGCCGAGGGGCACATCGACGGGCGGCTCCTGCGGCTCTTCCTGGACGCCGACATTCCGCGCCGCTATGCCGAGCAGTACCTCGACCCGCGGCAGATCGACGACATCGAACCGGCGGCGGATCCGGAGGGGCGCTGAAAAGGTGGAAGGCCGGCCGCAATCCCGGGGTTGCAGGACCCTGTCCGTCATCATCCCGCTTTACAACGAGGAGACCACCATTGCGGCGCTGCTCGACCGCGTGCGCGATTGCCCGCTGACCCTGCGGCGCGAGATCATCGTGGTCGACGACGGTTCCACCGACGGCTCGCGGGGGATCGTGGAACGCTGGCTGGCGGCCAACCCGGACACGCCCGCGCGTACCGCCCGGCTGATCATTAAGGCCAACGGCGGCAAGGGGTCGGCCGTGCGCGAGGGCCTGCGGCACTCCTCGGGCAACGTGGTCATCATTCAGGACGCCGACCTGGAGTACGACCCGCGCGACTACGAGAAGTGCGTGGCCCCCATCGCGGCGGGCGAGTGCAAGGTGGTCTACGGCTCGCGCGCCCTTTCGCCCAACGCCCTGCGGGCCGTCTCGTCGCCGGCCTTCTTCGTGGGCGGCGTCCTGCTGACGGCTTGGGTCAACCTGCTCTTCGGCACGGTGCTGACCGACGAGCCCACCTGCTACAAGTGCTTCGACGGGCCGCTGATCCGCGCCCTGCTCTTCGAGGGTGACGGCTTCGACTGGGAGCCCGAGATCACCGCCAAGCTCATCCGCCTGGGTTTCGAGATCCGCGAGGTGGCCGTGCGCTACACCCCCCGCCGGGCCCGCGAGGGCAAGAAGATCCGTTCCCGGGACGGGCTGCTGGCTTTCCTGACGGTACTCCGGTGGCGTTTCGCGGCCATGGGCGCGCTGCGCGCCGAGCTGGAGGAGCGTCTGCCCGGCATGCGGGAACATTTCGCCGCCCGCCGCCGCCGCCGGGGGGTCATGCTGGCGGTGCTGCTGCTGGCGCTCGTGCTGCGGCTGGGCGTTAGTCTGCCGGGGCTGCTGTCCGGCGATACGCAGCGCTTCTTGCGGCCCGACACGCCCAGCTACACGGGCCCGGCGCGCGCCCTGGCGGTGGACTTCCGCTACCACCGCGACGTGGGCAGTCCGCTGCCGGCCACCGCCCGCCCGCCGGGCTACCCGCTTTTCCTGACGGTGCTGCTGGGCGTCGGCAACGGCAGCATTGCCCTAGTGGTCGTGGTTTCCTGTCTGGTGAGCACCCTGACCTGCCTGGCGGTCTACAAGACCACGCGCCTGGCCGGCGGCTTCGGCGCGGCCGTCACGGCGGCGCTGCTGCTGGCCCTGAGCGTGACCGCCGTCGCCCAGGCGCCGCTGCTCCTGGCCGACACGCTCTTCGCCTTTCTCACCGCGCTGCAGCTCTACTTCTTCATGAAGTACTATGCCACGCGGCACACCCAGAACCTGATCGTCTGCTTCCTGCTGCTGGGGCTGGCTGCCTTGACCAAGCCGGTGGGGCTGCTGCTGGCGGTGCCGCTGTCGGTGGCGGCTTTCGTGGTGGGGCGCGGCGGCGTGGCGAAGAGGGCCCTGCGCACCCTCGTGGCGCTGGTGTTCTTCTGCGCCCTGGTGACGCCCTGGATGGCCCGCAACAGCGCCGTGGGCGCCGGCTTCCGGCTGAGCTCCAACATCGGCTTTTCGGCCGTCAACCTGGCCTCGGCGGTGGTCTCGGTGGCGGAGAAGAAAGACGGCGAGGCCTTGCGCCGCCGGATGCTGCGGGAGCTGGAGGAGACGTTCGCCCGCCACCCGCAGCGCTACGCCGACGACGGCGCGCGCATCGCCCGCATGAAGGAGTATTTCGCCGAGGCCGTGAGGAAACACCCGCTCACCGCCCTGTACCTCTACCTGCGCCCGGCCGTGCTGATCCCCGACGCACCCACCCTGCTGGAGCTGCTGGGCGTCACCACCGGCGGGCGCGGCACGCTGGACGTGCTCAACCGCGACGGCCTGGCCGCGGCGGCGCGTCACTACTTCCAGGGAAACCTGCTGCCGCTGCTCCTGCTGCTGCCCCTGCTGCTGCTGGCCGGCGTGGTGTACGCGGCCGCCGCCTGCCGCACGCTGGGGTGGCTGCTTCGCAAGAACTGGCCCATGGTGCTGGTGGCGTTGACCTTCGGCCTGTTCTACACCCTGGTGCACGCGCCGGTGCCCATGCCGCGCTACCACCTCTACGCGCTGCCCTTCCTGTGCCTGGCGGCCGGCCTGTGCCTGGCGGACGTGTTCGGCGCGCTGTGCCGCCGGCGGCGCCTGGCGGCCGCCGTGGTCATCCCCTACCGTGAACTGGTGGCCCTCACCGACGTCACCAACGAGCGCAACATCTACACCCACCGCCTGTGGCCGGCGCGCGCCATCTTCTGGTCGCGCCTGGTCGACGCCTTTGACCTGCTGGAGCGGCACCACGGGCGGGGGGAGAAAGTACTGGATTTCGGCGGGGGCAGCGGCGTTTTTTTAAAGGCCCTGTGCGGCCGCTTCGAACAGGTGGACGTCATCGACCTGGACCCCGCCGACGCGCGCCGCATCGTGCAGGCCTACGGGCTGGACAACGTGCGCATCGTCGAGGCGGACATCGCCGACTGCCGGCTGGAGCGCACCTACGACGTCATCACCGCGCTGGACGTGCTGGAGCACTTCCGCGACCTGTCGCTGCCGGTGAGCTTCATCGGGCGTCACCTGGCACCCGGCGGTCACCTGGTCGTCTCGCTGCCCACCGAAAACCGCCTCTACGAGCTGGGCCGCAGGATCATCGGTAAGACCAAGCCCCGGGACCACTACCACGCGGCGCGCGACGTGATCGCCTTTCTGCGGCGCAGCGGCTTTACGGTGCGGCAGCGGCGCCCGGTGCCGGGCGTGGGCCGGCTGCGGCTGCCGCTCTTCGAGATCGCGCGGCTGCGCCGCGGGGGTCAGGGACGGCCGGACGGGCGGGCCGGGCGGTAGGTGAAGGTGTGCGCCTGTCGGCGGGTGAGTTTCATGCGCGCGTTGACGCCCCATCCGGAGCCCTCCAGGATGGCGGAGAGGTCGCGGCTGGACAGCTTGTAGAAAGCCGATATGGCCGCCGGCACCACCATGGCCAGCACCACCGCCAGCAGGGCCCCCAGCATGATGCCGGGACTCAGCTGGGCGGCGGTGCGGGTGATGAAGGCCACCGACGATCCCATGGCCGCAAGGGCCACGCCCCCGCCGGCCAGCAGGCCGGCCGGCGAGATGTCGCCGCCCTTCTGGCGGGTGTCGCCCTTTTTCTTGCCCCCGTCCTTGAGCACGCCCAAGCTCAGCTGCTGCTCGGTCTCCGCCGAAACCTTCTCCAGGCGCGACATGATCGAGCGCGCCACGCGCACGAAGGGGTGCGCCACGGCCTCGGACAGGCTGATGGGGTTTTCGATGACCTGCACCACCTGGGCGTGCCACTCGTTGCCGTGAATGTCGTTGAAGATGCCCCACTTGTTGGCGCGGATGTTGCCGCGGCTGCCCGAGGTGACCGGCACGGCCACCTCGTAGAGCTTCTCCTGGTCCTCGCCGTAGACCTCGGCGTACATCACGAAGATGCCGCTGGCGGTGCTGGACTCCACGTGGCGCTTGCGGTCGAGCACCTTGACGGCCAGGGTGAAGTGGCGTCCGTCCATCACCAGGGTGCCCATTTCGAACAGGGCGCGGCTGTCGGGGTCGTAGAGCTGGGGGAAGCTGACGAAGCTGTTGACGAAGGGCAGGATGTAGGCCTGGTAGAGGATCAGGCGCTCGAGTTCGCGGATGTTGTCCAGCACGAAGGCCGTGCGGTGGCTCTCCTCGATGAGCGCCGCGGCCGTGTCGGCGAAGAAGGGGTCCTCCACGTACTGCGCGACGTCGCTGTCCGCGATGCCGTCCACCGAGACCTCGGGCTTGGACGCCATCCACTCCCGGTAGGGCCGCAGGCGTTCGCACACGGACCGCCAGGCGGCCTGGTCCAGGCGGCGCACCTCGCCGCCCAGCAGCGGCTGCAGCACCTGCGTGGTGAAACGCTCCAGGTCGCGGCTGTAGTAGCGGTTGATGACGCCCGACAGGTCGAGCACCCCCTCGCTGTCGGGCCAGGCCAGGGGGGCGTCGGCCAGGAAGGACTCGGCCGTCGAGACGTCCAGCAGGTTGGTGCTGCGGGAGTCGGTGCCGGGCGACAGGGCGTGGGACAGGAACTCGGGGTCGATGCGCTGGATGTTGCACAGCAGGAAGTACTGGGTGATTTTCCTGTCCAGGCGCAGAAAGAGTTCGTAGGCCTCGTGGGTGGCCTCGCCCAGGGGCAGGATCTCGGAGGCCGTCTCGCCCGCCGCCGGGTCGGCCAGGCGCAGCCAGTCCAGGTACTGCCGGCACTCCTCCAGGAAGCGTTCCAGGCACTCGCGGTCGATGCCCTCGGCGCCGGCCGGGTGCGGCCGGCCGCCCACCGTGGCGATGATGTCCTCGATGAAGCGGCGCATGCGCGCGTCGTCGGCGGCCTCGGGCAGCACGATGCCGGCCTCGTCCAGGCCGCCCTGCTGGACCTCGGTCTTGATGGCGCGCACCTCTTCCAGGGTGATGCTGTCGGCCGTGCTGCCGCTGCGCCGCAGGATCTTCCCGGCCGAGGTGCGGATGCGCGCGCCGGTTTCCGACTCTCCCTCGACGGCCCCCAGTTCCAGGCGCGTGTTGCCGGGTGTGATGCCGCTGTGGTCGGACAGGTTTTCGAACAGGAAGCGGATGGCGGCCTTGATTTCGTCGGCCCGCAGGCGACCGTCCCGGTCGGTGTCCATCATGTCCAGGAACACCGGGTCGCAGTTGATGGTGGCGGTGGGGGCCGTGGTGGCCACCCACAGGGCCTCGTCGAGTTCCAGCACCGCCTCCAGGTCCTGCCAGGAGTCGATGCGCAGGTGGTTGGTGCGGCCGAAACGCTGGAAGCGGAAGCGGCGGCGCGTCAGCGGTGGCGTCATTTCGCAAACCTCCCCTTTTCAACGGGTCCCGTGTCTCCCGCGCCAGGGGTCCCGGCGCGGGCTGGTTGGCCAGGCGGTCCCGTCAAGTAAGACCATTTGGGGGCGCGCTGTCAAGCCTTTCGGGCGGGATCGTCATGGCGGCCGCTCCGGGTGGGCCGCACATCGCCGCCGGGGCTCCGGAGCGCGGACGGTGGCTGGCCGTACGGGGAGACCGGCGACGGGTACGGTTTCCGGGTTGAAACGGGGGATCTGCGACGGCCCTTGCGGCAGTCGGCCGCGGCTCAGCTCTCCGCGACCGCGTCCTCTCCGTCCTCCGGCGCCTTTTCTTCCTCCGCCGCGGCGTTGCGCTTGGCCAGCCTGCGCTGGCGCTTTTCTTCCTGCTTTTTCTTCTTAGCCAGTTCCTTCTGGCGCTTGTTGAACGAGTAGTGGGATCTTGCCAATGCGTCACCTCCCGCGTTGGGGTTGTCGAAATGCGCCTGTCTCAAAGGGCCGTTTTCGGCTAGGCCTTCTGGGGGGAAAGCCAGGCGAAGGCGCCCTCGGCCGAACGCCGGCCGCCGCGGCGGCCGCGCCCGGCGGCGTGGTTGCGTCCGGGTTTGCGCGGGCCGCGCGGCCTGCGCGCAGGGGCGGCGCCGCTGCGGGGGGCCGCCGCCCGGTAGTCGAAGCCCTCGATCGTGCGCCGCTCAACGGCCGCGCCCACGGCGCCGTGGATGGCGTGCACCATCTGCCGATCCTCGTCGGTGATCAGGGTGAAGGCCTGCCCGCTGCGCTCGGCCCGGCCGGTGCGGCCGATGCGGTGGATGTAGGCCTCGGGCGTGCCGGGGATGTCGTAGTTGATGACGTGCGAGACGTTGGAGACGTCGATGCCGCGGGCAGCGATGTCGGTGGCCACCAGCACCTGATACTTGCCGGACTTGAAGCCCTCCATGGCCTCGCGGCGCCGCGACTGCGACAGGTTGCCTTGCAGCGAGGTCGAGGAGAAGCCGGCCTTGGCCAGCTTGCCGTCCAACTGCCTCGCGCGGTGCTTGGTGCGCGTGAAGATCAGCACACCGTCGGTGGGCGTGTCGCCCAGCAGGCGCAGCAGCAGGGCGGTCTTCAGGTGCTTGGCCACCGGGTAGAAGGCGTGGCTGACGGTCTCGGCGGGCGTGTCCTGGCCGGCCTGCACGCGCAGGTGGTCCCTGTCCAGGACCTCTCCGGCCAAGCGCCGGATCTGGGGCGGCATGGTGGCCGAGAACAGCAGCGTCTGGCGGCCCTTCTCGGGCAGGTGCGTCAGGATGCGGCGGATGTCCGGCAGGAAGCCCATGTCGAACATCTGGTCGGCCTCGTCGAGCACCAGCACCTCGACCTGCGAGAGGTCCACGGTGCCGCGGCCGATGTGGTCCAGCAGCCGGCCCGGGCAGGCCACCACGATGTCGGCGCGCCGCAGGGACTTCACCTGGGGCGTGATGCCCACGCCGCCGTAGACGGATGTGCCGCGCAGGCCGGTGCGGGCGCCCAGGCGCGTGAAGTCCTGGTGGATCTGTTCGGCCAGTTCACGGGTGGGGGCCACGACCAGGGCGCGCACGGCGCCGCGTGGCCCTGTGGCCAGGCGGTGCAGGATCGGCAGCGCGAAGGCGGCCGTCTTGCCGGTGCCCGTCTGGGCCAGTCCCATGACGTCACGGCCCTGCATGACGCCGGGCATGGCCTGCGCCTGGATGGGGGTGGGGGTGGTGTACCCGGCGGCGGCGATACCGGCCGCCACGCGGGGGTGGAACGAAAATGTGTCGAAGTTCAAAATGATTTTTTCCTTTTGTTGGGTCAGTAGCCCCTTCTGCGAAAGGGCTTTTTCCTGCGTTTTTTCCCGCCCGAGTCAGCGGGTCGGACTTTGATGTTGTTGCCGTCGATGCGGTTGCCGTTGAGCGCCTTGATGGCCTGGTCGGCCTCGGAGTTGCTGGGCATCTCGACGAATCCGAACCCTCGCGGGCGGCCGGAGAAGCGGTCCTTGATCACCTTGACGCTGGCGATTTCGCCGTACTCGGCGAACAGCGTCTCGAGTGTCTCCTCGGTGGTTCCGTACGACAGGTTTCCAATGTAGATGTTCATGCAAAATACCTTTCGCCAGGCTTCACCCGGCGGCGCGGGCCGCGGGGCGCCGTCGGCGCCTCCCGTCGGGGCGGGCCGATGGTGGTTCAAGGACAGAGAAAGATACCCGGCAGCGAGTGAGGTGTCCGAAGGGTGGTGCGGAAGGCGGGGTGGTGCCGGTGTCCGTCTTTTTCGGAATTCACTCTTGTTGAAATAAAAAGGGGCACGTCCCGACATACCGGAGACATGCCCCCCGTACTGAAATCAGCTTACCGTGACATTGGCGGCGGAGGGACCCTTGGTCCCGTCCTCGATGTCAAAGGAAACCGCGTCGCCCTCGCTCAGGCTTCTGAAGCCGCTGGCGTTGATGGCGGTGTGGTGGACAAAAACGTCGGGGCCGTCTTTCTGTTCGATGAAGCCGAACCCCTTCTGGTCGTTGAACCACTTGACTGTTCCGTTGGCCATGATGACATCCTCCTTTCCTGTGAAATTTCAAAATTTTCAACTGGAGGATGCTGCATTGTAAATGACGCCTTCCTTCAGAAAAAAACCGCTCCGCCGCTTGCCGGCGAAGCCGTGTTGATGGTTCCTATGCTAACACCTTTTCGGCCGAAAGCAAGCTATTTATTTTTTATGGGATTTTCGGCCCGCTTTTCGCGGCGGGGCCAAGCGGCGCCTTCGGCCTCAAGATTTACGGCCAAAGGCGCGATAATCAGAGAAAACCGGGATGTCCCGCCCCCGCGCGGCGGCGTTCCGTCGGACGCAGACAACCAACCGCCACCGGAAAGGGCCGGATCTCACATGAATACCTATGCAGACCTGAAATCCGTGGCCTATCTGGAGGCCATCCTGAACTACGCCAGCCGGCTGTTGAACGTCGAGTTCCAGCCCGTGGGCAAGATGCGCTTCCGCTCGGCCTGTCCCTTCCACGCCGACGCCGGGAGCAGCTTTCGGGTCTATGTGGACGGCGGCGACGAGGTGCGCTTCCACTGCCTGGGTGAGTGCAACCGCGGCTGGGATATCTACGACCTGATCATGCTGCGCGAGCGCTGCGGCTTCATTGAGGCCCAGCAGCGCCTGGCCGATTTCCTGGGTGTGGCCGATTTCACCCCCCTGCCGCAAAAACCCCTGGCCGCCGGAGAAGACGGCCACGCCGCCTGACCATCCCGCTGTTCGCGCTCTCACAGGACAGGCCGGGGCGCACCGCCGTGCCGCGGCGCCTGGCGGGCTGGTCGCCGCCGTAGGCCAGGACGGCCGGTTCGTTTTCATCGCCCGAGAGCTTTTTTTCACTACACCAGGTCGGCAATCCATCGCGACATTGGTTTGTCCCTGTGGCGAGTGCGGCAGGCCGCTGGAGATGCCTCCTTGAATTTGGTGCCGCACCGTCGGCGAAAATACCCGGCCGCCGGCCTGCGGGGCGGGGTGCGCCCCGGCGGGTCGGGTGGCAGGCGGTTTTCCTGTAAGCCCGGTGGTGTCCCGCAATTTCCCTGAAAAGGGGGAGACCTCGGCCGCAAAAGCATTTCAGTCGACGGCCCCGACGGCGGACAATAGGAATAGACGGTCGGCTGCGGGTGGCGACCCGCCTGCCGGCAGAGGGGAAGATCGACGAATGACGGCTGGAGCCCTGACGCGGAAACCCTGGGACGGGAAGCGCCCCCTGACGGCCGCCGTGCTGGTGGACGTGGACGGCACCCTGGCCGGCGTTTACCGCCGCGGCCGGCGGCCGCTGCGCCCCTCGGCGCCGGCCGCCCTGGAGCTGCTGTCGCGCCGTGCGCCGGTTTTCCTGTGGTCCGTGGCGGGGGCCGAAAACGCGGTGCGCCTGTTGATCGAGCACCCGGCCGTGGTACCCTGGGTGTCGGGGTGCTGGGGCAAGCAGGACTTCCCGCTGGGCCGGGTCGGCCGGGCCTACTGCATCGACGACCAGCGGGTGGATGCGGCGGTGGCCGCGGCCCACGCGGTCTTCCTGGTGGACTGCTACCAGGGCGGGCACGACAGCGGTGCGCTGATGGAAGCCGCCGAGGCGCTGGTGCGGCGGCTGGCTCAGGAGTCGGGCCCGAGCGGCCTCTTGAAGTAGAACCCCACCCGGTTTGCGGTCGCCGGTTCCCGGCCTTGCCGGCCGTATTCCGTCGATGTCTTTCGGTTTCTCCCCAGATGAAAGCACACCTGTACTCGAATCGCTGCATCGGCTGCCTCCACCGGGCGCATGTGCCCCGGTTTACAGAAAAGTCAATGACGGAAAGATCGGCTCGGTAATGGCTGTGCCTTATCGGCGGCGAGCGGACTGTCAAGGCGCAGCGGATTGTTCTGGACCGTCCTCTTGGCCCGGGGAGACGAAGTGGCAGGCGGCGGCATGCCCCGCCCGGATATCGATCAGCGGCGGCTCGGTCTCGGCGCAGAGGGGCCTGGCGAAACGGCAGCGTGTCCGGAAGTGGCAGCCTGATGGGGGATTAAGGGGGCTGGGGACATCGCCCTCCAGCACGATGCGTTTGCGCTTGATCGTCGGATCGGGTATGGGGACGGCCGAGAGAAGGGCCCTGGTGTAAGGGTGCAGGGGGTGGCTGTACAACTGTTGGGTGTCCGCCGT
>CAYZCL010000009.1:0-12476 GCA_964476595.1 uncultured Desulfobacteraceae bacterium | reverse complement strand
GGGCACCCTGGGCCAGATCATCCCGCCTTCCATCGTGCTGGTGCTGCTGGGCGACATCATCAACGTGCCCATCGGCGACCTGTTCGTGGGCGCCGTGATCCCCGGCCTGGTGCTGGTGGTGCTCTACATGCTCTACATCGCCATCGTGGCCATCGCCAAGCCCGAGTGGGCCCCGCCCATCCCCGCCGAGGAACTGGCCGCCATCTCGCGAAAGGAGATGCTCAAGCGCGTCGCGCGTGCCCTGGTGCCGCCGCTGTTCCTGATGCTGGCCGTGCTGGGTTCCATTTTCGCGGGCATCGCCTCGCCCACCGAGGCGGCCTCGGTGGGAGCCGTGGGCGCCACGCTGCTGACGCTCATCTACGGGCGTTTCAGCTTCCAGGTGCTCATGGACGTCATGAAGTCCACCACCACCCTGACCTGCATGGTGTTCATCATCCTGGTGGGCGCCACCACGCTGGGCCTGGTTTTCCGAGGGCTGGACGGCGACGCCCTGGTACGCGAGCTGATCCAGAGCCTGCCCTTCGGCAAGTGGGGCATCCTTTTCATCGTCATGAGCATCATTTTCATTGCCGGATTTTTCCTGGATTTCATCGAAATCACCTTCATCCACGTGCCGGTGCTGGCGCCCATCATGATCAGCATGGGCGTCAACCCCCTGTGGCTGGCGGTGCTCATCGCCGTCAACCTGCAGACCTCCTTTCTGACGCCGCCTTTCGGCTTCTCGCTGTTCTACCTCAAGGGGGTCTGTCCGCCGGAGGTCTCCACCATGGATCTCTACAAGGGCATCATTCCCTTCGTCATCATCCAGCTCATCGGACTGGCGGTCATCTGCCTGATCCCCGAGTCGATCACCTGGCTGCCGACGGTGTTGCTGGGAGACTGACCGACAGCGAAACGCCGCGGGCATATAGGCACAAAAAAAGCGGAGCCGTCGGCCCCGCTTTTTTCGTTCGTTCTCAGGCGACCCGGTTTAGAGGTGTTTGAATTTCTGGTACTGCTCCTCGGTCAGGGCATCCCAGGCATTCTTGCTCTTCTTGAACTTGAGGAAGTGCTCGTACACCTTCTTACTCATGGGATCCTTGGCGGCCAGCTCGTCGAGGACCTCCTTGGAAAGCTTCTTGAGCTCCTTGAGCACCGATTCGGGGAACATCTTAACCTTGACGTGGTGCTTGTTGACCAGTTCTTCCAAGGCGGCCTCGTTCTTGCTCTCGAACTCCGACAGCATCCACATGTTGGAACGGTAAGCGGCCGCCTCGACGATGGCCTGCAGGTCCTTGGGCAGCGAGTCCCAGGCCTTCCTGCCCACGGTGATTTCCAGTGCCGTGCCCGGCTCGTGCCAGCCCGGCCAGTAGTAGTACTTAGCAGCCTTGTAGAATCCCATCTTGAGGTCGTGGTAAGGTCCGACCCACTCGGTGGCGTCGATGACGCCGCGGTCTAGGTTGGTGTAGATCTCGCCGCCGGCCACCAGCACGGCGTTGCCGCCGGCCTTGGCCACCACTTTGCCGCCCAGGCCCGGGATGCGCATCTTCAGGCCCTTGTAGTCGCTGATGCTGTTGATCTCCTTGTTGAACCAGCCGCCGGCCTGCACGCCGGTGTTGCCGCCCAGCAGGGGCTTTACGTTGAAAGGGGCGTAGACCTCTTCCCACAGTTTCATGCCGCCGCTGGTCAGGATCCAGGCGTTCATGCCCTGGGCATTCAGGCCGAAGGGCACGGCGGCAAAAAACTGCGACGCGGGTGCCTTGCCGGCCCAGTAATAGGCGGCCCCGTGCCCCATCTCGACGGTACCCTGGCTGACGGCGTCGAAAACACCCAGCGGGGGCACCAGTTCACCGCCACCGTAAACGGTGATCTTCAGCCGGCCGTTGCTCATCACGTCGCACCACTTGGCGAACAGGTCGGCCCCTTCACCGAGCACCGGAAAATGCGGCGGCCAGGTGGTGACCATCTTCCAACGAAATTTTTTCTCCTTGGCGATCACCGGAACCGCACTGGTGGCAATGCCGGCGCCGATGGCGGCGGCGCCCAGCCCCGCTTTCTTGATAAAACTGCGACGCTCTTTTTTCATGCTGCCCTCCTTGCTTTAGATTGACCGGTCAAATACCGGTTCCGCGCGGGCGGGTTCCATGCGCCACTTTCCCGCCCCATTTCCGAATGAGATTCTGAAACCGGTGCACTGGCGCATCTACCGGCGCAGGCCGGTACCGGAGAATACTCTGAATTTGTTTCTATAGTAATGTTTTCACCGATTTGTCAACAGCTTGTTTTTTCGGTGAGATATCCTGCGGCCCGATGTGCCGTGCCCCCCGGGCGTGCCCGCCGGCCGGGCGGCGGGCACGCCGTCTCGGGCCTTGCGCAGGCCCGCCGAAAAGATTATAGTGCCGGACGGCAGACGATGATTTCAACCCCGAGCGCGCTTTCGATGTGCAGCGCCGTGAAAGAGAGGCCGCGACCCCGCCATGATCACCCCCCGTGAACGCCGCATTCTGTTGATCACCTGCTTCGGTCACTTCATGAGCCATTTCAACATGCTCGTCTTCCCGGCGCTGGTGATGCCGCTGACCGCCCAGATGCACATCGGCATCGCCCGGGTGCTGGAGCTCTCCTTCTGGATGTACCTGTTTTTTGGACTGACGGCGCTTCCCTGGGGCATGCTGGCCGACCGCTGGGGCGCCCGCCGCCTGATGATGCTCTTTTTCCTGGGCGCCGGTGTCAGCTGCCTGGCGGCCGCCTTGTGGGTCGACAACCCGCCGCTTTTCAAACTGGCGCTGGCTTTTCTGGGGCTTTTTGCGGGCATTTACCACCCGGCGGGGCTGGGGCTGATCTCACGGGAATTCGAACACGTAGGACTGGGGATGGGCTACAACGGCATGGCCGGCAACCTGGGCCTGGCGGCCGCCCCGCTGCTGACGGGTATCATCAACTGGTTTTGGGGGCCGCGCACCGTCTACCTGGTTCTGGCGCTGCTTAACACCGCCGGCATCGCCCTGATGCTGGCCTTCCCGCTGTCCGAGTCACCCCGCGCCCGGGAAACGCCGGGAGCCGGCGACAACGGCAACCTGAAGGCATTTCTCATCCTGCTGGCGGCCATGATGCTGGGCGGAATCGCCTACCGGGGCACCACCGTCATCCTGCCGGCCTACTTTGAGCTCAAGACCGGCGGCATCCTGCAGTCCCTGTCGCACCTGGCCGGACGGGCGCTCTCGGGCAACGTGGTGGCCACCGCCGTAACATCGGTAATCTTCATGGTGGGCATTTTCGGCCAGTATGTGGGCGGGAGGGCCGCCCAGCGTTTCGACGCACGTTACTGCTACCTGCTGTTTCACATGATCACCATCCCGGCGGTATTCCTGATGACGGTGACCACCAACCTCCCGCTGGCCGCCCTGTCCATGGTCTACTTCTTTTTCCTGCTGGGCATGCAGCCGCCCGAGAACACGCTGGTGGCGCGCTTCTCGTCCCGGCGTCTGCACCACTCGGCCTACGGTATCAAATTCGTGATGACCTTCGGCGTGGGCGCCCTGGCGGTAAAACTGGTGGAACGCATTGAAAAGGCCTGGGGCATCGAGTACACCTTTGCGGCCCTGGGATGCGTTTCCATCCTGCTGGTCTGCATCATCCTGGTACTGATCCGCAACACCGGCGCCCCGGGCCCGGCGGCCGCCGAAGCCAAGTGACCGGCGCCTCGGTTCAGTCGTCCTTGTCCGGCGCCGGGGAGGCCCCCGGTCCTTTCCGGGCATCCGCTTCTTGTGCTCCGCGAGTCCGGACAGCCGCGTCAGCCGGCCGCACGTCCTCGTCTCCGCCGACGGCCCCTGCGGCCGCGTTCTGCTTTTCAGCAACGCGCTCACGGGTCTCCCGGGCGGCCCTTGCGGCCTCCTCGCGGGTATCCTGCGTGCGACGGTAGTTTTCCATGAGTTCGGCCACTTCCTCTCCGCTGAGCACTTCCTTTTGCTCCAGCAGTTCGGACAACGCGTCGAGCAGACCGCGTTTCTCGGTCAGCATTTCGCGCACCCGCCGGTAGTTCTTCTCTACCAGGCGTTGCACCTCTGCGTCGATGACGCGGGCAGTTTCCTCGCTGTAGTTTTTCTCCTCACCGTACTCCGATCCCAAGAACAGGGACTGGTGCTTCTTGCCGTAAGTCAACGGCCCCAGCCGGTCGCTCATGCCGTAAGTGCAAACCATGTTGCGCGCGATCTCGGTGGCGCGTTCCAGATCGTTCTGCGCGCCAGTGGACACGTCGCCGAACACGATCTCCTCGGCCACGCGACCGCCCAGCAGGATGGCGATCTGGTCCAGTAATTCATTGCGCGTGGCCAGGAACTTCTCTTTTTCGGGCAGCTGCAGCGTATAACCCAGCGCGCCCATGCCGCGGGGAATAATGGAAACCTTGTGCACCGGTTCGCCGGTAGGCACGAACTCAGCCACCAGGGTGTGCCCGGACTCGTGATAGGCCACGCGGTGCTTCTCCTCGGGACTCAGTGTACTGCTCTTCTTCTCCGGTCCGGCGATGACACGGTCGATGGCGGCCTCGAAGTCCTCCATGGTGATGGCATCGTGGTTGCGCCGCGCGGCCAGGATGGCGGCCTCGTTGGCCACGTTGGCCAGGTCGGCGCCCGCGAAACCGGGCGTCCGACGGGCCACCACCGCCAGGTCCACGTCCGACGCCAGCTTCAGGTCGCGGGTGTGGATCTTCAAGATGGCTTCGCGTCCCTTCATATCCGGCTTGTCCACCACGATCTGGCGGTCGAAGCGTCCCGGCCGCAGCAGGGCCTTGTCGAGCACGTCGGGGCGGTTGGTGGCCGCCAGTACCACTACGCCGCCGGTGGCGTCGAACCCGTCCATCTCCACCAGCAGTTGGTTGAGGGTCTGCTCGCGTTCGTCGTGTCCGCCGATGGCCACCGGCCCGCCGCGCTGGCGGCCGATGGCGTCCAACTCGTCGATGAAAATGATGCAGGGAGCCTTCTTGCGGGCCTGGTCGAAGAGGTCACGCACGCGGGCGGCGCCCACGCCCACGAACATCTCGATGAAGTCGGACCCGCTGATGTTGAAAAAAGGCACCTTGGCTTCGCCGGCCGTGGCCCGTGCCAACAGGGTCTTACCGGTTCCGGGCGGGCCCACCAACAGCACGCCCTTGGGCATCCTGCCGCCCAGGCGCTGGAAACGGTCCGGGTGGCGCAGGAACTCCACAACCTCCTTGAGCTCCTGTTTGGCCTCGTCCACGCCGGCGGCGTCCTCGAAGGTCACCGGTGGCAGGTTCTCGGCATGAATGTGGGCCTTGTTCTTGCCGATGTTCAGAAAGTTCATGCCGGCCGTGCCCATGCGCTTGGAAAGGAAACTCCAGAGCAGGAAGATGAACGCGAAGGGCAAAATCCACCCCACGATCAAATCGCGCAGAAAGGTATTCTGCACCGCCACGCTGAACTTTACATCGTGCTTGGCAAGGGTCTCGGCGAGGTAGGGATCGCGCAGGCGCACCGTGATGAAATGGCGCGGCTTGCCGGGCTCGGACGCGTCGGGCTTGAGGGTGCCGATAATAGTATCTCCGCTGATAACGCACTCCTGCACCTTGCCCTCTTTGACGTACTGCTGGAACTGGCTGTAGGGGATCTGCTCCTTGTGGACCTGCAGCGTGGACTGCAGGAAGAAGAACAGCAGAAACATGATCACAAAATACCACAGCGAAAAAGGGCCCTGCTTTTGCCACATCTTCTTCTCGGGCGGCCGGTTGACGTGCATTTCCGGCTCCTGCGGGCCGACGTTGAACTGGTTGGTGTTGGGACGCATCGGGGGTTCCTCCGTGATTTCTCGTGTTTGCTTTAAACAATAAGCCGCTTGCACACGTTTGGCAATACGCCTGGCTAAAAAAAACGCACACCCGGAAGTCGGCGGGGGGGACGATGTTGACAGTCGGACTTTATGGTTTACCTTTGGTGCATCCCAAGCGCGGGAGGGACTCCCGCCGATCGAAAGGAGAGGTAATATGCAGACACCCCATCATCACCCATCTCTTTTTCTCAGAAGAAGACTCCCGGCGGCTCTGGTCACCATCGTGCTGGCGCTGGTGCTGGCGGCACCGCTGCAGGCCCAGGAGAAGGCCATCGAAAGCCTGCGCGAAACCGGCAAGGCCTTCGCCTCGGTGGCCAAGAAAGTATCACCGGCCGTTGTTTTCATCCAGGTTGAAAAAGAAGTCAGCGCCCGCCAGATGCCGCAGTTCCCGGCACCTTTCGGAGATGACTTTTTCCGCCGCTTTTTTGGACAACCCCTTCCCAAGGGGCACCCGCGTCCGTTCCAGCCCTCGCCGAAGCGCCGTGCGGTCGGCCAGGGTTCCGGCTTCATCGTCACCCATGACGGCTACATCCTGACCAACAACCACGTGGTGGCGGACGCCGACAAGATCACCGTGACGTTGGTCGACGGCCGCAAGTTCACGGCCAAGATTATCGGCACCGACCCGCGCTCGGACGTGGCGGTCATCAAAATCGACGCCAAAGACCTGCCGGTGCTGCCCCTGGGCGACTCGGACAAACTGGAAGTCGGTGAGTGGGTCATCGCCGTGGGCAACCCCTTTGGCCTGTCGCATACCATCACGGCCGGCATCGTCAGCGCTAAGGGCCGCAGCAGCGTGGGCATCAGCGACTACGAGAATTTCATCCAGACCGACGCGGCCATCAACCCCGGAAACTCCGGCGGGCCGCTGGTCAACCTCGACGGCCAGGCGGTCGGCATGAACACCGCCATCTTCAGCCGCAGCGGCGGCTACATGGGCATCGGTTTCGCCATTCCCATCAACATGATCAAAGTCATCTTCGACCAGCTCGTCAAGACCGGCCACGTCACCCGCGGCTACCTGGGCATCATGATCCAGGACCTGACGCCGGAACTGGCCAAGTCGTTCGGGCTCAAGGACAGCCAGGGCGTGCTGGTGGCCGACGTCAGCAAGGGATCGCCGGCCGACAAGGCGGGCCTCAAGCAGGGCGACGTGATCGTCGAGTTCGCCGGGCAGCCGGTCAAGAAAGTGGGTCCCTTCCGCAACCGCGTGGCCCTCACCACGCCCGGTTCGGAGCAATCCATCGTGGTGCTGCGCGACGGCAAGCGCAAGGAGCTGACCGTGACCATCGGCAAGCTGCCCGACAAGGGCGGCACGGCCGCGGCCACCGACGGACCGGCGGCGGAAAAGCTCGACAAGCTGGGCCTGACGGTGCAGAAAATGACCCCGGCACTGGCCGAGCAGTTCGGCTACAAGGGCAAGAGCGGCGTGCTGGTCTCCGAGGTGCAGCCGGATTCGCCGGCGGCCAACGCGGGCATCCGCCGCGGCATGCTCATCGAGGAAGTCAACCGCAAGCCGGTCAAGTCGGTGGATGAGTTCGAGCGCATCATCGCCAAGGCCCAGAAGGGCGGGACCATCCTGCTGCTGGTCCGCGACGGTGAGTATTCCCACTACGTGGCCCTGAGCCTGGATTAGTCCACAAAACGATACAGCGGCGGCCCGTCCGGCCGCCGCTTTTCATCCTCCCTTCAGCACTCCCGGAGAGGGCCCGTCAGAAGGCCTTTTGCGGGGGTTTTCCCCTCGCCCGCCCCGGCCCAGCCGGGCTGCGGGCGCCTTTTTATTCCCCCCGCCGCGGACCGGTTTCGAACCCCTCGGGCTTGAGCATGTAGCCCACACCCTGCACCGTCACGATGCAGCGCGGCGTGTCCGGGTCCGGCTCCAGCTTGGCCCGCAGGTGCTGAATGTGCACGTCGATGGTGCGGCTCCACTTGTAGAGGCGGTTGTCGGGCCACAGGGTGCGCCGGATGGTCTCGCGGTCCAGCACCCGGCCCGCATGGCGCACCAACAGCTGCAGCAGGTCGAACTCCTTCTTGGTCAGGGATACCTCGCGGCCGTTGAGCCGCGCCTGGCGGACGGCCGCGTCCAGTTTCAGCACCCCGGCCTCCATCACCGGGGGTGGCTCGGCCTCGAACCCCCCGGCACGGCGCAGCCGCGCCTTGATGCGCGCCGCCAGTTCCAGGTAGTCGAAGGGTTTGACCATGTAATCGTCGGCCCCGCACTCCAGTCCCAGCACCTTGTCCGACACGGCGTCCTTGGCCGTCAGCAGGATGATGGGCACCCGGGACTCAGCCCGCACGGTCCGGCAGATCTGCAGGCCGTCCAGGTCCGGCAGCATGAGGTCGAGCACGATCAGGTCGACGCGGCGGGCGCCGAAGATGTCCAGTGCCTCGCGGCCGTCGTGCGCGCAGAAGATGCGGTAGCCGTCGAGTTTGAGGTTCTCCTCCAGGATCATCAGGATGTCGGGATCGTCGTCGACGATCAGGATGGTGGTGGCCAACGAATCAGGCTTTTTCTGCATTTTCCCCCTGTTCCCGGTCTTTGCGAGTCTTGGGAAGCGTGAACACGAAACGGCTGCCGGCGCCGGGGCTGCTCTCCACCCAGATGCGGCCTCCATGGGCCGTCACCAGGGCCCGGCAGATGGCCAGCCCGATCCCCGAAGAGCCCTTGAAGAGCCCGTCCGGGGCCTTGCGGCCGGGAACCTGAAAAAACTTGTCGAAGACCGCCTGCTGGTACTGCGGTGCGATGCCCGGTCCCTGGTCCCTCACGAGCACGCGCACGTGTTCCCCCTCGTCGCGCAGGCCCACCACGATTTCGCCGCTGCCGGGGGAAAACTTGATGGCGTTGGCCAGCAGGTTGGAAAGCACCTGGTAGATGCGGTGCCGATCCACGGGGGCCATGCAGGTCCCACGCGATTGCAGGTGGATGTCGATGCGCTTCTTCACGGCCTCCGGCTGCCGGGCGGCGATGACCTCGCCGGCCAGTTCGGCCAAGTCGGTGTCCTGCAGATCCAGTTCCAACCGCCCGGCCTCGATGCGCGAGTAGTCCAGGAAATCGACGATCGTGCGGATGAGGTAGTCGGTGTTCTTCTGGATGATGTTGAGGTACACGGGCTCGGTACAGGAGGCCTTGCGCGCCATGATGTCGGCGGCGCCCTTGATGGAGGTCAGGGGCGTACGTAGTTCGTGGGAAATCTCGCTGAAAAAGTCGATGCGCGCGGCGTTCAGGGCCCGCAGTTCGCGGTTGGCCTGCGCCAGCTCCCGGTTGGTGCGCGAAAGATCGCGGGTGGCCTCGGCGATCTGTTTTTCCAGCTCCTGGTGGTAGGACTTGAGCTTACGGTCCATCTGGTAGCAGAGCCCGGCGAACTCCTTGAGCTCGTCGCCCCGGGTGGCGTCGTCCCCGTGGAACGCCTCGTCGCGCATGCGCGCCGTCAGGTCCTTGATGTGGTGGATGGGGTTGAAGATCATCTTACGGGCGAAGAAAAACAGCACGGCCACGATCCCGGCGGCCATGGCCGACATGGTGAGCAGCAGGATCATGCGCTCGCGGCGGATGGAACGGTAGGCCGACTCGAAGGGGATCAGTACGCTGATGCAGCCCCCCACCCCACCGAGGCGGAAGCCGGCGCCCTGGTGGCAGGACAGGCAGCTCTTGCGCACCTCCAGCGGGGCGGCATAACGAAAAACGTGTTCGCCGTTTTCCACTTCGATGCTCTTGATCGGCTCCATGCGCCCCTGCCGGAACAGCTCCAGAGCCCGCCGTTCGAAGGCGTCGGGGGCGCGGTCGCCGTTGCGCCGGCCGGCACTGGTGATGTTGAAGCTGTACATTTGGCTGCCGGCGGCCAGCCTGGAGAGCCGCCGCGTGAGCCCGGCCGGGGTGATGCGGGTGTAAGCGCAGCCGGCTACGGCCTCGATCCGGCGCAGCCGCCGGCCGCCGGTGTGGGCGGGCTCGCCGGCTACCAGCACGTACCCGTGATCGGAGACCCATTGGCGGGTGAGAACGATCTGGCGGTACAGGATGAGGGCCTGCTTCTCCACCTGCGCGATAATCAGCTGGGTGTGCCGGCCGGAAATCCAGAAAAATAGCCCCCCGAACACGACGACCATTACCAGCGTCGTGATGACGACGTATTTCAGAGAAATACGGTGGCGAATGCGTGAAAACACCGGGCGACCGTCCCCGTGATGCGAGTTTGGGTGAGCGCTTGAAATCGTGAGGCAGGATAACAAATTTCGCCCGGCCGATCAACACCGTAATTTTTACAGATTCTTTACATGCTTTTACCCTTTTTTTACCCGTGTTTTTGGTATTAAAATGGCAATATTCTGGCATCCGTCCGCCACCCCGTTACCGCGGGACCGACACGACCGGCGGGTCGGCGCAAGCTCCGGGGGCCTTCTCAGATAACACGGGTCCGTTTCTTTCGAATTCAGGTTAGGCATCAGGAGGTAACGCGATGGCGTCTGACAAGACGACCAAGAAGTCCGGCAGTCGAAAGGGATGGTGGTTCGGTCTGATCATCGGTGCGGTTCTGACCATCATGATGGTGCTGGCCTCCGGTTTCATGATCGAAACGACCAACACGGACACCTTCTGCGCCAGCTGTCATATCATGGTCCCCTTCCGCGCGGCCTGGACCAAGGCCGTACACGGCGGCCAGAACCCCCAGGGCTTCGCCGCCCAGTGCGTGGACTGCCACCTGCCCCACGGCGATTTCTTCCAGTTCCTGATCACCAAGGCCGTCACCGGCACCGGTGATGTCATCCAGAATTTCTACATCGACCCCAAGACGTTCGACTGGGCCGGCAATGCCGAAAAAAACCGGCGCAAGTTCACCTTCGACAGCGCGTGCCGCAAGTGCCACCACGTGCTGGTGCCACCGGGTATGCCGCGCGGTGGTTTCCTGGCCCACCGTGCCTATCTGCGCGGAGACATCACCCAGCGCTGTGTCGACTGCCACCCCCACGTGGGGCACAAGAACATGATCGAAGAGGCCAATGCGTTTTTCGGAATCGAAAACAAAACATAGCCATATTTTTTTTCAGCAATGCAGTTCTTCACAGAAAGGAGGCGTGCAATGAAGTTTTCGCCAGCCAGATTGGGTATCTTGTGCATGGTCCTGCTCCTGACGGCAGCGGTGGCCAACGGGTGGGCACAGGAGACCCAGCCTTTGAAAAGCATGGCCAAGGAACTGGTGATCAAGAGAGGCTTTACCCCCGAAGCGCTGCAATGCATCGAGTGCCACTCCAAGAAGACTCCCGGCATCGTGGCGGGCTGGAAAGACGGCCGCATGAGCCACGCCGGCATCTCCTGTTACGACTGCCACGTGGTGGACAAGAGTTCGCCCATGGCCAGCCAGTGCGAGGGCCTCAAGGGCGGCAGCACCTTCATCTCCCCCATGGTGTCGTCCAAGACCTGCTCGCGCTGCCATCCCACCGAGGTGGACCAGTTCCTCAAGAGCGGGCACGCCAAGCTGGCCTCCAAGGCGATCATGGATCCCTCCAAGGCCGGCGGCAAGCTGGTCAAGCTGCAGTTCTATTACGAGGGGTTCGCCAAGTTCGACGGCACCAAGCTGACCTATAATCTGGGCACGCCCAAGGGCATCAAGCCATTCATGCTAGGGTCAAGGGCTTCGGGTTGCCAGATGTGCCACGGTACCACCGTCGAACTGGGGCCGGACAACAAGCCCATCAACAATACTTGGCCCGGCGGCGTGGGCACACGCTATCCCGACGGCTCGGTGGGCACCTGCACGGTATGCCATGAACGCCACACCTTCTCCATCTCCGACGCGCGCAAGCCCGAGGCCTGCGGCGCCTGCCACCTGGGTCCCGACCACCCCAACATCGAGATCTACCTGGAAAGCAAACACGGGCAGCTCTACCAGGTCAAGGGGGAAGAGTGGAAGTACGACAGCCCTCCCGGCGCATGGGAACCGGGTGATTACCTGGCGCCCACCTGCGCCACCTGCCACATGAGCGGCATCGGCGACCTGCATACCACCCACAACGTCCAGGAGCGCCTGAAGTGGGATTTGATGCACAAGAAGAGCGTGGTGCGCAGCGGTGAGCGCGGCAACGGCGAAAAGGGCGGTCCGCTCATGCGCCAGGTGTGCGCCAATTGCCACAGTACGACCCACGTCAAGGCTCAGGAAAAGACCCTTGAGATGGCGGTAGAACTCTACAACACCTACTGGGACGGCGCCAGCAAGATGCACAAGGAGCTGGCCGATAAGGGCCTGCTGGGCAAGGATCCCTGGAACGACGGATTTCAGGAACTGGAGTACTACCTCTGGCATCACACCGGTCGCCGTGCACGCCAGGGCGCTGCTATGAACGCCCCGGATTACGCGCACTGGCACGGTTTCTTCCAGGTCTTCCAGGTCTACCAGGATATGGTCAATATCTACAAACAGCGCCTCAAGACCGGAAAGATCGAGGAAGTCAGCACTGTGGTCAGCTCGGCCCCCTACTAGGCTGAAACGCACACATCCGCCGGGGGAAAGAAGTCTCCGGCGGATACCGAACCGTAAAACGACAACCCGATTATGCTACCCCCTGCTGCCCGTCCGGCGCCAGGGGGTTTGTTTTCAGGAGGTAACGCCATGACGACCAAGCCGCCCGGCGCCGGCAGGAGCAGCTTCGAACTCATCGAT
>CAYZCL010000008.1:0-31147 GCA_964476595.1 uncultured Desulfobacteraceae bacterium | reverse complement strand
TCGGCGGCCCTGACTATCCAGCAGTGCGGCGGTGTGCGGGCCACCGTGGAACGCGCCTGCGCCCGCATCCGCGAGATCCTGCCGGACGCCCACCGCGTACGGCGCCGGCGAGTGCCGGCCGCGCGACTGTGCCTGGGCCTGCAGTGCGGCGGCTCGGACGCCTGGTCGGGCGTCACCGCCAACCCCGCCCTGGGGGCCGCCGTGGACCTGCTGGTGGCCTGCGGCGGCACGGCCGTTCTGGGAGAAACCCCGGAGATATACGGCGCCGAGCACCTGCTGGCCGGCCGGGCGGTGCGCCCGGAAGTGGCCGATCGGCTCATGGCGCGCATCCGTTGGTGGGAGAACTACACCGAGACTTGGGGCGGCAGCATGGACAACAATCCCTCGCCCGGCAACAAGGCCGGCGGCCTGACCACCATCTGGGAAAAGTCCCTGGGCGCCGCGGCCAAGGGCGGCCGCAGCCCGCTGACGGAGGTCTACGGCTACGCCGAGCGGGTGACGCAACCGGGGCTGGTCTTCATGGACACGCCCGGCTACGATCCCGTCTCGGTCACCGGCATGCTGGCCGGCGGCGCCACGCTGGTGGCGTTCACCACGGGCTGCGGCTCGGTGTTCGGCGCCAAACCGGCGCCGGTGCTCAAGCTGGCCACCAACACCGCCATGTACCGCCGTATGCCGCACGACATGGACATCGACTGCGGCGTCATCCTGGAGGGCGGGGTCACGGTGGCGCAGATGGGCCGCCGCATCTTCGAGGCCCTCCTGGAGACGGCCTCGGGCGCAAAGACCTGCAGCGAACGGGCCGGCATGGGCGATCTCGAGATGGTGCCCTGGCAGCTGGGGGCCGTGATGTGATCGTCCTGGCCGTGGACATCGGCAGCACCTCGGTGCGCGGCGGCCTTTACGACGGGCGGGGACGGCACCTCGCCGGAACGGGGGCGTCGGTCGCCACCGGTGTCCGCACGACCGGCGACGGGGCCAGCGAGGCCGACGCCGACGCGCTGCGGGAAAAATGCTGGCGGGTCATCGACCGCGTCCTGCAGGCGGCGCCCGACCGCACAGCGGACATCGCCGCAGTGGCGGTGTGTACCTTCGCCGGCAACATCCTGGGCGTCGACGCGGCGGGAAGGGCGGTCACGCCCCTGATGACCTACGCCGACAGCCGGGCCCAGGAAGACGCCCGGCAGCTGGCCCGCGAAATCGACGAGGCGGCCGTGCACCGGCGCACCGGCTGCTACCTGCACGCCAGTTACCTGCCGGCCCGCCTGCGGTGGCTGGCGCGCACGCGCCCGTGCCTGTTTTCCCGTGTCAGGCGCTGGGTGACCATCGGAGAATACCTCGAGACGGCCCTTTTCGGTGACAGCGCGGTTTCCACCTGCCTGGCTTCCTGGAACGGCATGCTGGACCGCACCCGCCTGTGCTGGGATACGGAGCTGCTCGCCCGCCTGCCCATCGACGCCGCCCGGCTTTCACCGCTGACGGACGCCTCGCTTCCCCGCCGGGGGCTGCGGGCGCCTTTTGCCGACCGTTGGCCCGCGCTTTCACGCATCCCCTGGTTCCCGGCCGTGGGCGACGGTGCGGCCGCCGCCGTCGGCAGCGACTGCCAGGATGCCGGCCGCGTGGCCGTCACCATCGGCACCTCTTCGGCCGTGCGCGCGGTGGTGACGGAGGCGGTGGACGAGCCGCCCGACGGACTGTGGTGTTACGTGGTGGATGAAAAACGATCCCTGTTGGGCGGGGCCCTCAACGAGGGCGGATCGGTGTTCGCCTGGCTGCGCGGACTGCTGGCGACGCCGCCGGATGCAGAGATGCAGCGGCGCCTGGCCGCCATGGCGCCCGACGCCCATGGACTGACCCTGCTGCCCTTCCTGGAGGGGGAACGCAGCCCCGGATGGGCCGGTGGGGCGCGGGGGGTGATCTACGGGCTTACCGGCGCCACCACCTCGCTGGAGATCGTGCGCGCGGCGCTGGAAGCCGTGGCCTGTCGCCTGTGCCTGGTGTACGAGGCCCTGCGGCCATACCTGGCGCGAGGCCACGAAATCATCGTCGGCGGGGGCGCCGTCCAGGCTTCGCCGCTGTGGCTGCAGATCCTGGCCGATGTACTGGGGCGGCCGGTGCACCTGCACCCGGAAAAGGAGGTTTCGAGCCGGGGGGCGGCCCTGCTGGCCGCCGCGGCCCTGGGGCGATCAGAGGGGCCGCGGCCCCTGTCGTCTCTTCCCGTCCGCAGCGTGCGCCCGGACCCGCGGCGACACGCCCGCTATCGCCGGGCCATCGAGCGCCAGCAGGCCCTCTACCGGGCGCTGGTCAGGGATCGACGGCCCGTCGTGGCGCAGGACTAGTTGTCCGGCATGTAGACGCTCTCGTAGAGGTTCTCCAGTTTGTGCAGGTGCTCCTCGGCTTCCTGGGCCAGGCGCGTGAACATGCCCTCCATGGGAGCGCCGCCGCACTGGTCGGCCATCTTCTTGAAGAAGTCCACCAGGCGCTTCTTGTCGTGGATGGCGTAGATCATGATGTCCTGGTCGGTGGCGTTGTCCTCCAGCTGCCGGTCTTCGAGCATCACCGTGAGCTGAAGGCTGGGGCCCGGGTCGTAGCCGGTTTCCTGCAGGGCCACGGTCTCTTCGAAAAAGGCCTTCTCCAGGGTGTACTTGTGCTCCAGGGCCTCCAGGGCGATCTCCTTGATCAGCATGCGGGCCGAGCGGTTCTTGAGGCGCGGGTAGGCTTCCTTGTAGCTCTCGAAACTCTTGGCGGCCATCTCCAGGGCCTTGGCCAGCCCGGCTTCACGCGTGTAACATACTTCTTCCATTTTCGAACCCATGTATTCCTCCTTGTGAGTGGTGATCGCAATAGACGGCTGTTTCCGGTTTTTCGGTGCTGTTTCATCTCATTATAGGGATCATTTGGCCGTGTTCAAGAAAAAATGATCGTGCTTCCGTTGGCGGGGGGGCGAGCCGCCGGAAATGTTGCGGCGCCGGGGCGGTCTTCGGCGCTGCTTTCAAAGCAATCGCAGGACGGCCGGGGCGACCGGCGCGGGCAGGCATCGCCTGTGCGCCGTGAGCCCCTGCGGGGATGCTTCCCCGGGTGTTGACAGGATCGGCGCCGACCGCCTATGATACACGCAAATTTCGCCCGGGGCGGACCGGGGGACATGGGCGGCGGAACCGCCGGGATTTCCGGGAAAACATCGACGGGGACCGCCGCCGGGTTAAAAATTGCGCGGTCGGGAAATGAGCCATGAGAGGCTACGTTCAGGTTTACACGGGCAACGGCAAAGGCAAGACGACGGCCGCCCTCGGGCTGGCGATTCGTGCCGCCGGGGCCGGGCTGAAGGTCTACATCGCGCAGTTCATCAAGATGGGCGACTACAGCGAAATCAAGGCGCTCAAGCGCTTTTCGGACCTGATCACCGTGGAGCAATTCGGCCTGGGGCGTTTCACCAACGGCAAACCGCGGCCGGAAGATATCCGGGCCGCGCACCGGGGCCTGGTTCGCGTGAAGGAGATCATGTCCTCGGGGCGATACAGCCTGGTCATCCTGGAGGAGGCCAACGTGGCGGCCAAATACGGCATGCTTGCCGTCCAGGACCTGCTTGGCCTGATCGTCAACAAACCCGACGACCTCGAACTGGTGATTACCGGACGCTATGCCTCGCCGCGGATCATCGAGAACGCCGACCTGGTCACCGAAATGTGCGACATCAAACACTACTATCGCAAGGGCGTACGCGCCAGGGTGGGAATCGAGAAGTGAATCAGCCGGCGACCGGTTGCCCGCCGAGGGCTTCTTCGATGGCTTCTTCGAGTTCGAACCGCGGCGGGATGGCGTCGAAGAAGAGTTCGCCGTCTATAAACAGGGACGGAACGGGTGCCAGGCGTATGTGACGGTGGACGGCGTCCCTGCCAAAAAGCGAATAGGACAGTTCCAGGAACCGCTGCCGGCCCTTTCCAATCATGAAATCCACCCGCCGATACTCGACGCGGTCGGCGTATTTGGGGATGACCTGCCGCACGGTCTCGTCCATGTAGTAGCAGGGCAGGCAGTAATCGGCTTTGTACATGACTTCAATGAGTATTTTTTTTCGAGGTGCCATGCAGATTCCGTTTCGGGATTGGAAAATCGTAAAATGGGCCGGCGCATCCTTCATCGAAGCCGCCGCAGACCCGCTTTTCGATGAAGTATATATCGGATCCAGGCCCGTTGCAACCCCGAGTGCGGCCCTGGACGGCCTGCCCGGAAGGATTGACCTCCATGGATGATACGGGCCTGTGCCTGCACGCGGAACAGTGGCTTTCCCTTCCACCGGCCGGAACGGGGGACGCCGGCCGCAGCGGCGGCAGTCGGGAGGTCGTCGATTTTCTCATCCGCCACGGCCGTCGTCCGCGCGTCCTGATGGCGGACCCCTCGGCCGATCACAGCGAGACGGCCGTCAGAAGCGTGGGTTCCAGCCTGGCGGACATGGGGTTTGACGTGGATATCGCGCCGCCCGGCATGTCCCCCGAACGCATCGCCGCTATGGCGGTGGAGAACGGCGATCATTTTATCCTGATGATGCCGCGCGGCCGCGGAGAAAATGCGGATCCCGGTGCGCGGGCCGTGCCCCCCGACGACGTGGCGCGGCACGGCATTCAGGTGGTGGAAATGGATGCCGCCCTGCTCCGCACCCTGTCCGGGGGAAAGCGTGCGGCGGCCGTACGCAACAGGCTCAAGGCTTGGCTGGAGGGGGCCTTCGGGCCCCGGCTGCGCCTGCCGCCGCCGGCGCTTCTCCCTGAGCCGTATTATGTCGACGGGCTGTTGAAGCACCGCCGGCACGTCCTGGCGCAGGTCATTTCCCTTCTCGAAAGCCGGCTGCCCGAACATCGCAGGCGGGCCGAAGCGGTAGTGCGGCGGGTCCTGCCCAACACCGGAAAGGCACAGCGCATCGGCATTTCGGGTGTCCCCGGGGTGGGCAAGAGTACTTTTATCGAGCATTTCGCCGGTCGGCTGGCGGATCAGGGCCACCGCGTGGCCGTGCTGGCCGTGGACCCCAGCAGCCTCAAGAGCGGCGGCAGCATCATGGGGGACAAGACCCGCATGCCCGGTCTCTGCCGTCGGCCCGAGGTGTTTATCCGGCCGTCGGCCTCCGGCGGGACCCTGGGCGGTGTAACCACCCGCACGCGGGAGAGCATGGCGGTCTGCGAAGCCGCCGGTTTCGATGTCATCATCGTGGAGACCGTGGGGGTGGGACAGTCGGAAACCGCGGTGGCTTCCATGGTGGATTTCTTCCTGGTGCTGATGCTGGCCGGCGCCGGTGACGAGATCCAGGGCATCAAGAAGGGGATTCTCGAAATGGCCGATGCCGTGGCGGTCAACAAGGCCGACGGCGACAACGTGGAGAGGGCCGAAGAGGCCCGCAAGGATTACGAGTCGGCGCTGAGTCTGATTCTGCCTCCTTACCGCGCGTGGCGGCCGGTGGTGCTGACGTGCAGCGCCAGGACGGGTGCCGGACTCGACGAGATATGGGAAACCATCCGCCGCCACCGAACGGCGCTGCTGGCCAGCGGTGAACTGGGCGCAAAGCAGAGAAAGCAGTCCGTGGCCTGGATGTGGGACCTGGTCGCCGAAGGGTTGCGTGAGCGGTTCTACCGCCATCCGGAAGTGGAAAAAGCGTTCCGGGAGACCGCCGCGCAGGTGGCCGCCGGCAAGTGCCTGCCCACTGAAGCGGCCCTGAAGCTGCTCTCTCTGGCGGACGGGTGAGTGCCCCTCAGCGCGTTCCCCCGTCGTCGCCTTCCGTCTCGTCGTCGCGCCCGCCCGTTTCGTACCGGCTCCACAACTGTGCGTCGCGGTGCCCGAAGAGGGCCGCCGCATCCATATCGGCGGCGGCGCTTCGGTAACGCCCGAGCATGTACTGGCACGCCCCCCGGAAAAAATAGGCGGCGGCGTATTCCCGATCGGCATCGATGGCGCGGCACCAGGCCTCGAGGGCCTGCCTGTATTCACCGGACTGCATCAGGCGTCGCGCGCGGCGGTACCACCGGCGGGCCTCGTTTTTTTCCTCAGGGCAGGAGGGCATCGCGCTTTCTCTCATCCCGGGTGCGGACCAAAGCCTTTCGCAAGTACTTCATCCGCTCTTTTGGCGGCACCTCTCCGCCAGGGCGGTCTGCAGGGCCTCGGCCGGGGGGGTCTGTTCGAATACCAGTTCGTCCTCTATGAGGATGGCCGGCACGGGGGCCGGCCGGCCCAGGCGCCGGGAGATTTCCGCGTAGCGCAGGGCACCCGACAGGTCCCTGGTGTAGACGATTTCGACGCATACCGCATCGCCGAATTCGGGAACCACGGATTCGACCACCCGGGCCATGTACACGCAAGGGACTCAGTGCCCCCCCTCGTGCAGAACGGTCACTCGCACGGGGTCCATTTTCACCTCCGGTTCAGGAATTCCATCACGTGAGTGGCGGCGCGGGCGCCGTCGGCGCAGGCCGTCAGAACCTGGTAGAGATCCGTGTCGCGGACGTCTCCGGCGGCGAAAAGACCCGGAAAGGAAGTCATCAGGCGCCCGTCGGTGAGCAGATACCCCTCGGCGTTCCTGTCGACTTCCAGGTCCAGGAACTGCGTGTTGGGCTGCCATCCGACGGCCAGGAAAACCCCGTCCACGGGAACCTCTGCGGCCGCATTTTGGGCGTCGGACACCAGCACGGCTTCCACCTGGTCGGTGCCCTTCAGCCCGGTGACGGTGGTGTTTTCCATGATGACGATGTTTTCCCGGGCTTCTACCTGGGAACGGTGGGCGGCGTCCATGGGCAGTGACGGCAGGCGGCAGATCATGAGGACCTTCTGGGCCACCCGGGCGATCGTCAGCGCGTGCTGCGCCGCGGCGTTGGTGCCGCCCACCACCGCCAGTACGGCGTTTTTGTCGCGGTAAAGCGGGCCGTCGCACACGGAACAGAAGTGGACCCCCCGCAGGTCCGTCGTGATGCCCGGCAGCGGTTTCGGCGTCCGTCCGGTCGCTGCGATGGCGGCCGGTGCCCGGTACCGGCTCCCGTTGACATCGATCCCCCGGAAACCGTCTTTCTCCGCGCCGAGGCGTTCCAGACGCGCCATGGGAAAGGAAGCCCCCTCCTGCTGGGCCTGGGCGAACGCCAGCGTCCCGAATTGTGTACCCGAAACCTCTCCCGTCAGGCCCGGGAAATTGGTCAGGGCCTCGATCATGTAGACGCTGCCGCCGGGCACGTCGCCGAAGACCACGGTTTTCAGTCCCAGCCGCTGGGCGAAAATGGCGGCCGTGATGCCCGCCGGTCCCATTCCGGCGACCATGAGGTCGTAGCGGTTTTCATCCATCGCAAGTCTCCCCCGCGATTGCCGCCGAACCGGCTGCGAAGCCTCCCGGCCGGTGCGGCGGTTAGTCTTTCTTGGGTTTCTTGACCACCACCAGCAACATCTTGAAGGGGGTCACCGCCTGGACGGAGTGGGGAATGTCCGCCGGCATGACGACCACCTGCCCGGTTTCGGCGGGCACCTCCTTGCCGCCGATGGTCAGCAGCACCTTCCCGTCGAGCACCTGCACCAGTGCGTCGCCGGGGGCGGCGTGCGTGCTCAGCCCCTCCCCCTGGTCGAAGGCGAACAGCGTCACGCTGACGGCGTCGTTCTGGGCCAGCGTGCGGCTGACCACGCGTCCCTGTTCGTAGTTCACCAGGTCGATGAGCGTATGGGCTTCCGAGAAAGGAATGTTCTTGATCAACGGCATCTTGTCCATGACTTCCATCAGGCGTCTCCCTCTTGTGACTGAAAAGGCTGGTAAATCCCACGGTTTACCCACGGGCCGTCTTTGACGGCGGCTTCGATGTCATCCATGACCGGCGGTGGTGCGATGAAGACGACGATGTTCGGGTTTTCCACCTCGTCCAGCGTCCGTTCCGTCGGCTCGATGGACCAGTCCCCCATTACATAGCTGAAGAGCACCATGCGGCCGTCTTCTTCCAGCAGCCCCTTGGCCCTGAGCACCCCCGGCGGCAGGCGGTCGGCCATGGCGCGCACTTCGGCCAGGTCTTTCCCGGTCCACTGGTAGGCGGCCGATACCAGCAGGTCCGGCGGGGTGATCTCCAGGTCCGGGCTGTCGAGCATCTCTTCGATGAAGCTTTCCAGTTCGGCCTCCGTCAGCTTGCCGTCTTCGGCGCGACCGTCCCCGGTCGAGGGTTTACCATAACCGGGACCGAAAAATTTTTCCAGCGGAAACTCCGCGTAGGTGGTCTCGATAAACAGCGGGTCAGGGTGAAATCGCGCAATGACCTCCTTGGTCTCGGCTATCTGCGAGGGAGAGGCGAGGTCGGTTTTGTTGATGATGAACACGCTGGAAGACGCGATCTGTTTTTCCAAGGAGGCGTAGACGCCGTAGGCCTCCAGAAAGTGAGCGGCGTCGATGACGCAGAACTGTTCCTCGAATCGAAAGCGGTCGTTGAAGATGGGCAGTTTCAGGTCCTTTTTCAGGTCCGAGGGGTTGGCCACGCCCGTGGATTCGATGAGCAGCACGTCGGGTTGAAATCGCGTGTTCAGTTCATAGAGGCCCTTGATGAAGTCGGTCTTGACGCAGACACAGAAAATGGAGCCCTTGCTGATTTCCATCATGTCGATGTCTTCACCTTCCACCAGGCTGCCGTCCACCCCAACTTCGCCGAATTCATTGACCAGCAGGGTCAGTTTCCGGTCCGGGGGAAAGTTTTGGATGATGCGGTTGAGCAGGGTCGTCTTGCCGCTGCCCAGAAAACCGGTGATCAGGTATACGTGGGTGACATCGGACATGGGTCAGAGTCTCTCCTCGATGATAGTTTTGATCTGGGCCGTTGTGGGGACCTTGCCGGTGGAGACGACCTCGCCGTCGATGACGAAGCCGGGTGTCAGGAACACCCCCTTGCGGGCGAAATACTGAATGTCCTCCACTTTGACCACTTCGATTTCGGCTTTGTCGGCGAGTTCGGCCGCCGCCGCCCGGGTGTTTTCATAGAGCTGGCTGCAACGCTGGCAGCCGGAACCCAGAATTTCGATTTTCATTTTTCGGCTCCCTTCCAGATAATTCCGATGCCGGCGGTTGTCGCCGGATTCCTGCCGCGCGCCGTGGCCGGATGGCCCCCTTGTCTCAGGTCTGCAGCGGCCTTGCAACCCCGTTTTGCGCGAGGCCGACGATGTTCAGGCAGAACTTGCAGACGCCCAGGGAAGCCTCCGTGTCGACGAGACGGCCGTACAGGTCTTCATAGAGCGAAACATCCCTATCGGGCAGGGACGTCAGCGATCCCGGCGGGTCCAGCTTGCGCAGGCGGTCGGATTTTCCGCAGTAGGGGCAGGTGATCCCGTAGAGGGCCATATCGGTCTGGGGCAAACCGTGATAGATGATGACCTGCCGGAATTTTTCGATGACATCACTGGTTTTCACGGCGTTCCTCCTGACGGGCGGCGTGCGGAACGAGAAGGAGGAACCCCCCCGCCGCGGGGGGTTCCTCGGGGAAGGTAGTCGGGTCTCTACTCTACCTTGGAATCCGTGCGGGTGCTCAGGCCGGCACCGGCCTTTTTCAGGTTCTCCTGGATCTTGTCGAATTCGAACCCGACACCGCGCAGGGACTTGATGCGTTCACGCATATCGTCCGTCGGCGCCCGGGCGGCCATCTCGTCGATGAGCTCTTCGTACTGCGGGATGATGCTCTCGAAGACGAGGTCGCCTTCAATGCAGATGGTGGGCAGCACCTTGCCCTTCAATTCCAGGAACTTGCCGATGCCGTCCTTGTTCTTGATGGACCACTCCTTGTATTCGATCATCTCCTGGACATCGGTGGGCAGGGCGGCGATGGACTCCATCATGTATCCACAGGCCGCGCACTGCACACTGTCGAGTGTCAAAACGTCTATGTGAATCTTGTCCGCCATGATCCGAATCCTCCCTTTTGTGTTTTTTACCAAGACTCCGGATACTTGGCATAGTACTGTTCAAACCAGTCGCGGGCTTCGATGGCCTGGTCCATATGTTCCACCGGAACATCGTAGGGCATATCTCAGCCGGGGGCGAAGGTGTATCCGTGCTGACCTCCTGCAGCCAAACTCACGATGGCGTCCTCGCGGGGCGACAGCAGGCCGAGGCTCAGGGCCAGCGTCAGCTTCAGGTTGCCGCCGAATCCGACCTTGTGCTCGCGAGCGAGGTCGCGGATGAAGTTCATGTTCATCTGCTCGTCGATGGCGAAGCCGTGGGTGCCGATGGTGCAGACGTCCTTCATCACCTTGGTGGCGTCGCCGCAGATGAAGAAAGAGGAAGTCATGCCGGCGTCGTGGATGACCTTGATGGCCGGCTGGGAGTTGGGGGTTACGTACTTCTGGAAGGTTTCGGACTTGATCTGGGAGGCCACGGGATCGACGATGGCGATGATCTCGCAACCCATTTCCGCGTAGAAACCGGCGGCGACGGCGCCGATCTCGCCGGCGAATTTGCAGACTTCCGAGGCGAAATCCGGGTTCTTGTAGACATCCGTAAAGATGCGCACGCCGGCCAGGTGGGAGGCCAGCGTCAGCGGTCCGCAGAAGAGCCCCATCAGCACGCAGTCCAGTTCGTCGAGCTGGGGTTTGGCGATGCGCGCGGCTTCAAACAGAATCGGCCAGCGGCCCGCATCCTTGGTGGGTATCTGCAGTCCGGCTTCGGCCGGTGTCTTGTCCGAGCAGGGATGGGTCTTGACGGAAGGCACATTGTCGGGCCACCATTTCAGTTCACAGCCCACCGAGTGAGCTTCCACGGACAGGTCGAACACCAGCGGGATGCCGTCGGCCTTGTAGCGTTTGGCGGTGTGGACTACGCCCTTGGCCAGCAATTCGGGATCCTGCAGCATCTTGTCGGCGGGTTCATTGATCAGGAAAGCACAGTGAACACCTGCATAAGGTACCCACGGGGGCTTTTCGGTGCGCTTCCCCCGGTAGGCATCAATGAGCATCTGTTTGGCCATTGTTACCCCTCCTTGTGTTGCGGATGATGTGGTGTCATTGGGTGAACGGGATTCCTATACCGCTTTTATCACCCCCTCTCAAACGTGTTGACCGGGATTTTCCCGGGAATCTATTCCAGCAGAATGATGCCGTAGTAGCTGTAACTCTCATTTTTGTGAGAAGCCACCCGCGGTGAGATTCCCAGATTCTTCAACGTGCCGATGACATCAATGGAAAACGATTCGATGGAAGGGCGCTTTTCCTGTGGGAAGCGGCAGTCGTCGGGATAGGCGCAGGTCTTGCACAGCGCGCAGCACTCCCCCACCAGGCTGAATGCCTTGTAGTACCCCTTGAGAAAAAGCATGCGCTCAAGGCTGACGGTGCCCTTCCAGCAGCGCACCTGCTTGGTGCGCTTGCGGTTGTTGTTCAGGTAAAAGTCCACGCAGCTGGTGCTGCCCACCAGCAGCAGCGCCAGTGAGTACTCGTCGACGACGGCGCGGGCTTTCTCGGGATCCGGTGTGGCCGGAGGGCAGCACCAGCTGGTGTTGTACCGGCTGCAGCCGTATCGGCACTTGAGCTGAACCCACTGGGCCACGACGATCCTGTCGGTCGAAAAAGGAAAGACGGCGTTCAGTCCGTATTGCTTTCCCTTTTCCAGCAGCTGCTGAACCAATTCCTGGGAAATTCCCTCTCTGGCTTTGAACGGAATCACTTTCTGGATTTTCATTACGATTCTTCTTCGTTTTCGGAACAGTCTTCAAACCGCATACAAACCGGCCTGGGCAGCGCCATTTCCATGGCCACCTCGGCGGCCTTGAGCACCGCCGCCGGCACGGCGCAGGAACCGTGGCAGCCGGCGGCCTGGGCCGCCAGGTAAACCGGGTTGCTCGAAAAGGGGGCGAACAGCTGTTGCAGACTGATGGTGTCCAGTTTGTCTGCCAGCCGCTGTATCTGCCGGCACTCGGTTTCATCGATCCGCAGGGCGACTTCGCGACTCCCGGTGCGGCGGGCCCGGATCCTGCAGCTGAACCCGCACACGCCTGCCTCGATGACCACGCAACTGTCGATCGGTGCCGGTTTTCCTGCTTTTCCACCCATGGGTCCCGGCCGCCCTACTGGTTCAGGATCTCGTCGGGTACGAGTCCTTTGAGATGCGGAAATTCGTCCGTCATGTGGGGCAGCTGCATGGCTTCCATGAACTCCTGCTGGAAGTTGGGCTCGACGGTCAGTTCGATGTATTCCACGTTGCGCGAGCACCAGTTGGCCTCGACCCGTTTCTTGACGTTCAGCAGTGCCGCCCGGCAGCCGTCGCCGGCGGCATTGCCCACGCTCTGGATCTTTTCGATTTCGCAGTCCGGGAAGAGACCCATGATCAGCGCTTTTTCGCGGTCGACATGGGTGCCGAAAGCGCCGGCGATCTTGACCGTGTCGACTTTCTCAAGGCCCATGCGCTTGACCATCAGCTTGCACCCGGCGTAGAGTGCCCCCTTGGCCAGCTGGATCTGCCGGATATCCTTCTGGGTAATGACGATGTCCTTCCCGATGCTGGACTCCTCGGCCCAGGCCAGTACGAACTCGGGCTGCTTGGTGTCCGGGTTTTTGCGGAAGCGGGGGTGGCCTTTGAGCGCCTTTTTGTTGAACACCCCGCTCTTGAGAATGACGCCGGAGCGGTACAGCTCCGCCAGGACGTCCAGGATGCCCGAGCCGCAGATGCCCTTGGCCTTCATCTCCTTGGGTTCCGAAAATTTGCGCCAGGCCTCGCGCCCGATGACCTTGTAGTCAACCTCTTTGGTCTCCGGGTCGATTTCGATGCGTTCGATGGCCCCCGGCGCGGCCCGCATGCCGAAGGCCAGCTGGGCGCCCTCGAGGGCCGGTCCCGTGGCGCACGACGACGAGATCAGCTTGTGGCGGTTCCCGAGCACCAGCTCACCGTTGGTGCCGATGTCGATGATCAGCTGATTCTCCTCGTGCTTGTACGGCTCCTCGGCGATCAGGACCCCCACGTTATCGGCGCCCACGAAGCCGGCCTCGATGGGCAGTACGAACAGGTAGGTGGAGGGGTTGACCTTGATACCCAGGTCGCGCGCCTTGATGTCCATGCTGTGGTGGATCACCGGCGGAAAAGGCGCCAGTCCCACGTATTCCGGGTTCAGCGCCAGGAAGATGTGGTGCATGGCCGTGTTGAAGCCGATGGTGATGTCCTCGATGTCCTCTAGTCCCAGGCGCAAGTATTGCTTGCCCTCCTCGGGCACCTCCACGTACTCGTCAGGTCCTTCTTCGCCCTTTTTCTTTTTCTTCTTCTTTTTGGGCGGGTGGGTGCTGGCCACGGCCTTCCCGATCAGGTCGTTGACACCTTCGATGATGTCATCGCTCATGCGCTGGAGGCCGTCGGGAGTGGTCATGTGATAGGTGATGCGCGCCATGACGTCCTCGCCGTACTTGCACTGCGGGTTCATCATGGAGACGGTCTCGATGACCTCCATGGTGTTCAGGTCGCAGAGGTACCCGGCCACGGTGGTGGTGCCCACGTCGATGGCGATGCCGTAGGCGTGCTCGGCCCGCCCGGGCCGCACGCGGATGACTTCCTTTTCGTTCCACACGCTCACCGTGACGCTCCAGTTCCCCTCGCGCAGTGCGTTGGGCAGCTGGCGCAGGGTGAAGATGTCGATGGTCAGGTCCTTGAGTCCGTAGTCTCTTTCCAGGCCGCGGCAGACTCTTTCGAAATCGGCGGTGGGCTCTTCGAAGGACGGTGCGTCGACTTCAACGTAGTAGGTGCGCACGGCGGGATTGTGCTCGATGTGAATGTCGCGGGCGGCCTTGCTGACCACCTGCTTGCCGGCCCTGGATTCCTCCGGCACGAAAACCAGGATGTCGCCCTCGACCTTGGCGACGCATCCCAGGCGGAACCCCTTGGCCCTGCGTTCCTCGTTAATAAACTTGTCCTCTTCCTCCTGCCACGGACTGACGTGGTCCATGCCGGAGGTAATGCCGTACTTTTCGAAGTGTCCCTCCTCGATGCGCACGATGCATTTGCCGCAGACTTTCTTCTCGCCGCACAGCGCCTCTATGTCCACTCCCAGCAAACGGGAGGCTTCGATAATATTGACCCCCCTGGGAACTTCTCCGCGGCGTCCCGAAGGCTGGAATATCACCATCACTTTGTCTTCATCCATTCGCGGTAGTCCTCCTCACAATGTTATGGCCGGCTGACGCCTACGCTCCTGCCGTCCGCGCCGGCGGACGCGTGTGTCGCCGGCAGGGGCCGGTGCGCAAACATCGGATCGGTGAAAGAAGTGCGCAATCCCGGAACAGGCCGCAGGGCCTCTACCGGGACTGCGGTGTTTGCCGCCGGCGGAGCTATTTGCCTTCCTTGCCCTGCATCTGCCGCAGTCGGCTGATCATCTTGATGCCTTCGGATACGGCGTTTCCGGCCGACTCGGCATAGCCGTCAGCACCGAAAAGGTTGGCCACGTCCTTGGTCACCGGGGCGCCGCCGAGCATGATGGCCACGTTGGGATTCTTCTCCTTGATCATGGCGATGACTTTTTTCATGCCCAGCATGGTCGTCGTCATCATGGCGGACATGGCGACCACTTCGGAGTCCGTGCGCAGCTGCTCCTCCACGAATTTTTCCAGGGGTACATCGCGCCCCAGGTCGTGGACCTCCCAGCCGGCTACGTCGAACATCATCTTGACGAGGTTCTTGCCGATGTCGTGGACATCGCCCTGGATGCTGCCGATGACGACCTGAGCGTTGAGCCCCCCCTCGCGCTTGGGCACGTGGGGGCGCAGGATGTCAAGTCCGGCGTAGAGCGCGTCGGCGCACATCAGTACCTCGGGTACGAAGTACTCCTGTTTGTCGTAAAGCTCGCCGACGACTTCCATCCCGGCCGCCAGGCCGTCCATGATCATTTCCAGCGCGTCAAAGCCGGCGTCCACCGCTTCCTGGGCGGCTTCCTTGACCTCGTCTTCCTCGTATTCGATCACGCCGTTTTTCAGTTTTTCGAGCAGTTCTTCTTTGGATGCCATTTATTTGTCTCCTCATTCTGCTGGTGATTGGTACAGGTGCTCCCCCGCCGACCACGGCTCCGGCCGGGGTAAGGCGGGAGGCTGCATCGAAATTACAGCCGGCCCACCGCCGGTGTGGGGGTGCCGCCCATCTCGCGCACCGTGGCCACCATGGCCCGGAAATTCTCCTCCTTGATGTCCGGCCACAGGTCACATCCCGGCCAGATGGCATCGACGCCGGATGTGATATTTTCCTTGATGCCCTCGACGGCCTGTTCCACGGTGGTCTCCTCGGCACAGGGCAGTTTGAAGACGTCAAAATACCCCAACACGATCACGTCGTCACCAACTTTCTTGCGGGTCTCGGGAATATTGTTCTTGACGTCGAAACTGAGGGCGTCGGCGCCGCACTCGTTCATCATCTCCACCAGTGGGTCGGTGGACCCGCAGATGTGCAGCACCTTGGGGGAATCCCAGGCCTCCAAGATCCTGGTCAGGCGCGGCTGGATGACCTGCTTGAAGGTGCGCGGGCTGAGCAGGTCGGCGGCCACCCCCGGTTCGCGCAGCGTGATGTAGTCGGCACCGGCGGCCCGCAGGGATTTGCCGATCTCGATGATCATGTCCGTGAAACGGTCCAGGATGGAGGCCACCAGGTCCTTTTTCTTGAAGACGCCCTTGAGCACCTGGTCCAGTTCGATGGTCTGGCCGCACTGGGTGAAAGGTCCCAGCTGCCAGGCGCCCACCGGGTATTCGGGCGCCTCTTCCTTGATGATCTTGATCGCTTCGGGAATCAGCGGCATCCTGCCGCGGGTCATGATGTTTTCGATGTCGTCGTCGGTGATCTTGACATCTTCCAGCACCTTCCACTTTTTCTCCGGGATGGTGGGGTAGAGGATGTCCTCCGAGTCCTCGTAGAGGCTGATGGTGTTGCCCAGGGCCTCGGATTCCCAGCACATGTCGAAGGGCACCACGATGGCGTCGAGATCGAACATGCGCGCCGATTCGATGGCCGAGCGGGCCAGCTTTTCGGCGTCCACGTGAACCTGGGGAAACTTGTAGCCCAGTTTCTTGATGGCCGGCATCAGCACCATCCCCATGCCGCTGAAAAACGGCATTGTGTCGATGGGCTCACGGTTGAAAAAGCGCAGCACTCTTTCCTTGGGTGTCAACTCTGCCATGACGAAAAACTCCTTTCTGGATTCCGGGGGCGGGCCAGGCCGCCTCCCGCTCTCCCCGGTCGGCCGCAGCCGGTGTCGGGATGATTCGGGAGCGCCGGTCGGTCACCGGGGAAAATTGGGTGCAACCCGTGAAAAAACGAAACGACCCTTTTCAGCCCGCCAGCGTCTTGAGCTGCTCGACGAAGTCGGGGAACAGCTTGAAGAGGGGATGATTGGGGTCCTTGGGCAGCTGTTTGGTCTCGGCGAACACGGCCGTGGCCAGGAACGCTTCGGCTTCCGCGACGGCCGGAAGAATGCGCGTCGCCCCGGCCATGGGACCCGAAAAGATCATGTCGTGATACCAGAAGGCCGAGAGCGCCTCGAGGGCCGCGTCCGTGGACGACCACCCCTTGAATCCCCACATGTCCTTGAAGCGCTTGAGGTCCATGTAGGAGCCGTTGCTGGGGGCGCTGGCGGCCGGGAAGCCCCATTTTTCCTTGATCATGCGGTTGGCGACACCGCAGAAGGCCGTGGCCGGCCCGTTCATCACCGATGTATCCACGAAGATGCTCTCGAATTCGGCGCCCACTTTCTCGATGGCGTCCAGCAGTTTCTGGGTGCCGCTGATGCGGCCCGAGGGCATCTGGTCTTCCTGGTCGAACGCCACCAGCAGGACGTGTTTGACCCCCATCTGGGAGATCTCCCGGATTTCGGTCTCCAGGTCCTGTTCCCACACCGTCAGGCTGTTGTAGAACATCCGGTCCAGCAGGCCCTTTTCCGCGCAGTAGGCCGCCCCCTCCAGCTTGGGTTTCATCACCCAGGCGTCGATGCAGAAGGGCATGTCGCTGACCGAGGTCACGAAGTCGATAAACCGTTTGAACTCTTCGCCGGTGTTGGCCACGATGTCGGCCATGCCCGGTACGCCGGTCTCCTGTGCCAGCCGATCCTGGGTTTTGAGAAGCTCTTCGGCCCGCTTCTCGTTGAACCCCTCTTTGCGCTTGCCCTCGAACACCCGGTCGCCCTTCTGAAAGATGGAGCTGACGCATACGCACGGGTATTCTCCGGGTTGGCCGCCGAATTTCACCCCCCCGACTTCACATACCTTTTGCTCGGTTTCCAGTCGAAACATCATTCCCTCCTCGTTTTGAATTAAAACCGGTATCGATTTGCCCCTGTTTGCGCCCCCTGTGGAAACACCTTTTGCCTGCGGTGGGAATAGTAACGGAGCGGAGATGGTTTGAATATCGTCCAAAGGACGATTTGTAGGGGCGGGGCAGTTGATTTTCGCCGGTGGCGGGGACCGGTTTTCGGCGGGCGTGCGCCGCGGGGACGGCCGCAGGCGGTGATCGGGGTCGGCGTCAGAGATCGGGGTCGACGAGGCCCAGGCGGATGGCGAAACGGATCAGCTTCACCGGCGAATCGATGTCCAGTTTTTCCATGATGTTGGCCCGGTGAGACTTGATGGTGCTGATGCTGACGCACAACATGTCCGCGATCTGGCGGGTGGAGTGTCCCTCAGCGATCAGCTGGAAGACCTCCCGCTCCCGGTTCGACAGCTTCTTGTAGCGCTCCGTGCGCGGGAAGCTCTTGTGGGGCGACCGGTAGGTCTCCACCAGGACCTTGGAGATGGAGGGGCTCAGGAAGGTTTCGTTTTTCATGGCGGCGTGGATGGCCTTGACGATGTCGCGGCCGCTGGAGTCCTTGAGCAGGTAGCCGGAGATGCCCGTCTCCAGAAGTTCGTGGATATAGTGCTCGTGGGAGTACATCGACAGGATCAGGATCTTGGTGTCGGGCAACTGTTTGCGCAGCCGCTTGGCGGCCTCGATGCCGTTCATGCGCGGCATGGCGATGTCCAGGATGATGACGTCGGGCCGAAGCTTGCGGGCCTTCTCGATGGCCGTGTGGCCGTTGGTGGCCTCGCCGACCACTTTCAGTTCGGGCTTTTCCTCCAGCAGGCGGGCGAGGCCCTGCCGCACGATGGTGTGGTCGTCAACCAGCAGTACGCGAATAGGTCGGTTCATGAAACAGCTCTTTCCTGACGGGGATTTCGATTCGAATGCGGGTGCCCTTGCCCGGCCGGCTCCGGAGGCGGAATTTTCCCCCCAGCAGGGAAACCCGCTCGCGCATTCCCAGCAGGCCCAGCGACTGGCGGTCCCGGCCCACCACGCGGGTGTCGAAACCGGTGCCGTCGTCTTCGGCCTGGAAGATGATCCTGGGGTAGCTCTTGATGATGGAGAGCGTGAAGCGCTCCGCCCCGGAGTGCTTCAGGGTGTTGGTCAGCGCCTCCTGGCTGAAGCGGTAGAGCACCGTTTCCATGTCCGGCTCCAGCCGCTGGTCGAACCCGACCATGTGAAACTCGATATCCAGCCCCGAGTGCTTTCGGATCTCCCCGAAATAGAGGTTCAGGGCGGGCTCCAGTCCCAGGTCCACCAGCATGGTGGGGTGCAGGTGGTACGACAGGCGCCGGATCTCCGAGGCCGTGCGGTTGATCATGCGCCGGATTTCGCGGACTTCGGCGCGCAGCTCGGGACTGTTGCCGGCGTGGCGCTCCTCCAGCCGGTCGAGCCCCAGTTTGACCGCCGTGAGCGATTGCCCGGCCTCGTCGTGCAGCTCGCGCGCGATGCGCCGCCGTTCGTCTTCCTGGCTCTGGAAGAGCTTTTCCGTCAGGCGCCGCAGCTCATGGCGGTGCTGGCGGATGGTGGCCATCATCCGGGTGTTCTCGATGGCACCGCCCAGGAAATTGCCCAGGGAGCCCAGCAGGTGGATTTCGTGCTGGCTGAACACGCGCTTGGAAGGCAGCTGCAGGCCGAAAAAACCCACGCCGCGCCCCTTGAAGGTGATCAGGAAGCAGGTCAGCCACAGGTCGGTCTGGTAGCCGCTGGCCCGGTAGCGCACCCGGAAAGGCGGGAAAGCCGCTTCCGGAATCAGGCGCACGTCCTTGCGGGTCAGGGATTTCTCCAGCAGGGCGTCCCTGAAGACCACCTCGTCGCGGTCGCCCGTTCCCACCTCCGGCAGGTTGTAGCGCGCCTTGAGGCGGATGGCGCCGTTGGGGCGGTCGATCAGGAAAAGCCCGCCGCGCTCGAGCTTGAGAACCTTGATGACCTTTTTGAGCGTGATCCCGAGGATGTCGTCCAGGTCCATGGTGTGGTTCAGGGCCACGGCGATACTGTTGAGGATCGACAGTTCGCGGTTGCGCTGGCGCACCATCTCCTCGCTCTGCTTGCGGTGGGTGATGTCCTTGATGATCCCCTCGTATTCGATGGTGCCGGTCTCGGGGTTTTCGTACCGCCGGCTGGAGATCAGGACGTGCAGCGTGGTGTCGTCGCGCTTCTTGAAGTCCACCTCGTAGTCCTTGACATAGCCCTCGCGGTTCATGCGCTCGATGAAACGGTCCCTGTCCCGCGGGTTGCGGTACAGGCGGGTGGCGGAGCCCAGCCGCAGCAGTTCCTGCTTGCTGGTGTAGCCCAGCATTTCGATGCCGGCCTGGTTGATGTCCAGCAGGGTTCCGTCGATGGTGGAGGTGTAGATCATGTCGTGGCTGCCCTCGAAAATGCGCCGGTACTTCTTTTCCCGCCGGGCGATTTCCTCCTGCAGCCGCTTGAGTTCCGAGATGTCCTTGAAGATTTCCAGGCCGCCGGTGATCTTGCCCTGGCTGTCCTGGAAGGCGGAGGTGGAGCAGATGATGGGGACCTGGTTGCCGTTGATGTCGGTGATTTCGTATTCCTGGTTGTGGATGTCGCACCCCTCCGCCACGGCCCGCTTGAGGGCGCAGTTGGTTTCACAGATGGGGTTCTTGAAGACGTCCTTGCAGAACATGCCCACGGCATCGTAAGCCGAGAAGCCGGTGATCTTTTCGGCGGCCGGATTGAAGTAGGTGATGCGCCACTCCCGGTCGGTGGTGAACAGGCCGTCGGGGATGCGGTTGAGGATTTCGACGAAGCTCTCCTCCTTCTGGTATATTCTCTCCAGCGCCTTGGCGTTGTACCGGTGCAGCTGTTCGGCGATGAAGTAATTCCAGCCCCGCTGGTGGCGTTCCCCGCGCATGCGGAAGTAGGCGCAGGTCAGGCAGGAGGACAGCTTCCGGAAGAAGTCGTCGTCGGAGGTGTCGTCGCAGTGGGTTTTTGGGATCAGCCAGCACTCGACCCCGCGCGTGCCGTACGCCGGGCACAGCACCTTGGCGCAGCCCAGCATTTCCCAGCAGGACCGCCGCGGCGTCGCCTGCAACCCCTCAAAGCATACATTTCCGAGGTGATTTTCTGGCAATGAACTCACAGTAGCCGTCCTCCTTGGCGCGGCAGCGCCTTTCCTCGGCCAGGAATGAAAAGCACCCGTCGGGGTAGTCCTCGCCGTAGAGCAGGTCCATGAAAGCCCCGGTGACACCGCGCAGCATGTAGCATTTCCCGGACGTCGAATAGCCGTACTGCCTGATGTAGCCGCTGGCTTCGTAGGAATCGCTCACCCGGATGACGAGCTTTTCCTCGGGGATCAGTTCCACGACGCTCAGGTCGCCCCACCCGAACGCGATCGCGACGGCGGTGAAGCCGTGGATCTGGTCCTCCTTGGACTCCAGCATGGGAACCACGATTTCTTCCCATTCCCAGGAGTTGCGGATTCCCTGGAAAGTGGCGTAGCCACATTCCTGGGCGGCGGCCACCAGCAGGGCACAGGCCTTTTCCGCCTGCCCCAGGCCGCGCATTTTCCGCTCGAACTCGAAATTGATGCGGTTGTAGTAGACCGTCGACAGGATGGACAGGTATACGCCGAAAAGGGGAATGATGCCCTTGGCTTCCCGAATGCGGCTGCCCTCCATGACCGCGTGAATGATCTTGTTGCCGTCGATGGCCATTTAGCGGACTCCTATTTCAAAGACGCACTCCCTGTCGCGCTTCATCTTGCAGCGGGGTTCCGAGACGGCGTAGTATCCGCGTGGTTTGCCGAAAAGGGCCGACATGACGCCCGCGATCCATCCCCGCGAGAAGTGGCACCCCGCCGCCTCCCGGCGTCCGTGCTTGGCCAGCCAGCCGGTGACGTGGTGGCTGGCCGGGCTGACCAGCCTGCCGCCGTCGGCCCCGACACGCTGGAAGTGGATGATCCCCAGCCCGCAGTTCTGGTACATGATGGCCACCATCTCCAGCTTGGACTTCAGCGTCTTGATTTGGTCGTAGCGGGCGAAGAGGTATTCGAAGTTGTGGAAACTGGCCTCTTCGGCCGCGTTGTAGAGCAGTGTCACGCCGGCCTGGCCGAGCGCCTCTTCGAGCATCTTCTGGAGGTTGATGTTGTAGTGATGGCAGTGCATGGCGAAGGTCTGCCCGGAAAAAACCAGGCGATGGCCCTCGCGGTCCAGTTCCTCCTGCCAGTTGAACGGTTTCATCTGCTTCTCCGGCGGTCGTTGACGGGCCGGGCACATGCCGCCCCGGGAGGATTGACACCGCCCGGCCGCACTGTTATGCTTCCTGCCAAGAGGTTCGCAAGGCGTAGACGCCGCCCGCCGACGGCGGCATGAAACCCGGAGGAAACGTTCATGACGGATGCCGCCGACACCCGCAGCGCCGAAAAAGCCCAGGTCGTGCTGCTCTCCGGCTTCCTGGGCGCCGGCAAGACCACGCTCCTCCGGCACATCCTCTCCTGGCGGACCGACCTGTCCGGCACCGTGGTGGTGGTCAACGAGTTCGGTGATGCGGGCATCGATGGGGCCCTGCTCAAAGAAAGCGGTTCGGACATCGTAGAGCTCTCCAGCGGCTGCATCTGTTGTACACTAAGCGGGGATTTTAAGCAATCCCTGGACACCGTGTGGCGGCGCTTTGCGCCGCGGCGGGTGTTTATCGAGGCCTCCGGCGTGGCCGACCCCGCCGCCATACTGTCCGTTTTCGGAGATGCCGCCATCCGCCGCAGGATGCGGCTCAGCCAGGTTGTGACCGTCCTGGATGCCGATTTCTGGGAGGCCCGCGAGGTGTTCGGGCCGCTGTTTTTCAGCCAGCTCGAAACGGCCCGCCTGATCCTGCTCAACAAGATCGACCTGGTGGAGAAGGACAAGGTGCCGCTCTACCTGGCGCAAATCCACGAATCCATTCCCCACGCCCGCGTGGTCCCCACCGTTCGCTGCCGCATCGACCCGGAAGTCCTGTGGCCCCCGGGGACTGCCGAGGGACCTTCCCCGGCGCCCGCCCTCTTTTTCGGGAAATATCGCGCCCCCGACGGTAAATCGCAGCAGCGGGCGCCCGTCCGCGGCGACGACTTCGTGTCTTTCACCTTTCAAACCGACCGCCCGCTGGACGAGGCCGCCTTCAGGCGCTTCATGCAGGGCCTGCCCTGGGAGGTGTTTCGCGTCAAGGGGCCCCTGCGTTTCGCGGACCGGACCGTCATGCTCAACCACGTGGGCGGCAGGAGCGATTACCTGCCCTGGGAGGCGGCCCGGGAAACCCGGCTGGTTTTCATCGCCTGGGGCGTCGCGCCCGACCCGATACTCCGGCGCCTGCGGGCCTGCGTCGTTTCCGGCTGAGGCCGTCCTGCCGGCACCCGGCGGTCTCAGCAGCACTTGTAGAGGCGCAGCAGGCGCTCATCCATGACGAAGTAGAACTTCATGAAGGAAGACCCGTCGAAACGCGTGCGCACGCCGTGGAGCGTGTTGGCCAGGTCGATGGTGCTGCGCAGGTGCGTGATCATGATGAGCTGCTTGCCGTCTGCAACATCCCGGAGGAAGGCCTGCATGGATTTGTGGTTGATGTAGTCCAGGGCCGGCTCCACCTCGTCGAGCAGGTAGAAAGGGCTCTGCAGCCGGCTGAACAGCGCGATCTTGAGGGCCAGGCTGGTGACCGATTTCTCGCCGCCGGACAGCTGGTGGGCCCGTCGCACGCGGTTGCCGGACAGCGTGGTCTCGATGTCGAAACGCTGCCCGTCGCCGAGATCGAAACGAACCTCGGCCAGGGGCATCAGGTAGGACATGTAGCGCCGGAAGAGGGGAAAGACCTCCTCGCGGAGGCATCGGCCGGGATTTTCGCCGGCGGTTTCACCCAGCGTGGCGCGGATCATGCCCAGCCGGGTGCGGGGGTCGGCCAGCAGGATGTCGTTGATGCGCTCCTGGCGGATGATGGTTTGCAGCGCCTGGCCCAGCCCCAGGTCCGCCAGGTGCCGGTGGAAGTCCTGACGATCGACGGGCTCCCCCTGGAAGGCGAACCGGTTCGTCCCCCGCCGGTCCATTTCACGGGTGACCCGGAACACGGGGGCCTCCCGGCGGTCTTCGGATTTGAAGTTGAGCTCCACCCGGATGGTGTCGGCCGGCGGGTAGGCGCTGCTGCCCGCGAAAAACAGCTCCCCGGGCTCGTAGCAGCGCACGCGCTCCAGGTCGTCTTCCCCGAGCGCCCAGACGATGGCATCCAGAATGTTGGACTTGCCGACACCGTTGTTGCCGATGATGACACCGATGCCGGGTTGAAAGCTCATCTCGGTTTTTTCCGAGAAGGATTTGAAGCCCGTGATGTTGACGTCTTCGAGATACATGTCAGCTCTCCCGGTTTTTTTCTCTGAAACGGCGTTGGATTTCGGCGATCAGCTCTTCCTGCATGGGGATCAGGGCCTCGTAGACCAGTTCCCCGTCCAGGGCCACCGAGGGCAGCGACCTGGCCCTGAGTTCCCGGAAACGCTGCACCCCCTCGCGGGTTCGCATGTCCCATTCGTGAACGTCGATGAGCCGCTGTACGTCTTTCGGTAAAACCTTTACCGATTCTGCCATGTAGACACACGCCACTCACTGGTTGAAATCGGTGAGCAGTACATCCACCACCACGGGTTCGGTCATGGTTTCGTCCTTTCATCCGCTGTTTCGATGCTGAAGCGGATCTCGTCACCGGCGATGCGCAGAAATCCCCACAAGGTCCTTTCCCCGTCCAGGGCCGGCCCCAGGCTGATGAAATGTCGCCCCCCCACCTCCCGGCAGCCCCACCGCCGGGTCTGGCTGAAAATGATGATGTCGGCCGCGAACTGGGGGGTCATGGCCTCGAGGGCGGGGAAGACGCTCTCATCGCGCATGAAATCCGTGAGCCCGCATACCATGTTCATCTCCAACGCGAAAGGCTCGTAGTCGGAATAACCCGGCATGCGCTGAAGGTATTCTCCGAAGAAAGCCACGCCGCACTTGTCCCCCAGGGTGAAGCGGATCACCTGGGGCAGTTGCGCCAGGCGGTCCCGATCCCGCGGGGACATGGCCGTCCGGGACCCGTTTTGCGCCGGGCGCGAGCAGCGCCAGTCGCGCTCCCCCAGCACGGCGAGGATGTCGTGCCGCCGGATCGTCTCGATCAGTTTGCGGCAGGGCGCGTGCCCGTCGGTCAGGTTGCCGAGGCAGTAAACGGCCTCGGCGCCCCTGCGTTCGGCCGCCGCCGTGATGATTTCCAGGATGCGGCCGTCGCCGCCCAGTTCGCCCACCAGAGCGACGGCCCCGCGGGGGACGGGGTCGGTCACCAGGCGGAAGGAGTCAGCGGGGGTGAGGCGGCCTTCCATAGCCCCGGTGAGGGCCCGCGACAGCTCCTTGGGGCAGGACGTCTCGTTGCGGCAGTCGATGCCGTCGAGCAGGGGCAGGATTTCGCGGATCGGGCGGTTGCGGATCAAGCGGCAGACCAGTTCGGCGTTGCCGGGGCAGCCGCCGCCCACAAAGCGCACATCGCGCAGATGCCGGTTCTCGATGCTGAAGTGGATTTCCGGGGGGCACACGCCCGTGGTCCGGTAGATGTAACGCTTTTCTGTTCCCTCGGCCATAGGTATCCTCCGTTGGCCCGCCGCGGCCGGCGGGTTGCCTGCGTCCAGGCCTCGCGGTGCGCGGCTGTTTCCGGCACGCGGCCGCCGTTTGGCGGTACAGCCGGCATCTTAGGACAAACAGGCGGCCGGTTGAATCGTCCCGAAGTTGATTTTTCGGCCCAATGGGGATGGTTTTGACGGGGCGGGGAAAATCAGAATTCGATGCCCTTCTGGGCCTTGATGTGTTGCTGGAAGGGGTGCTTTATTTCGCGCATTTCCGTCACCAGGTCGGCCATGGCCACCACTTTTTCATGGGCGTTGCGACCGGTGAGCACGACGTGGACGTTCGGCGGCCTGTCGGCCATTGCCGCCAGGACATCTTCTATCTCCAGCAGGCCGAACGAAACCGCCACGTTGATTTCGTCCAGGATGATCATGTCGTATTCGCCGCCGGTCAGCGCCTCGCGAAACAATTCCAGTCCCTTGTAGGCCTTGGCGATATCCAGGGTTTCGCAGGCCCGGCTGTGGACGAATCCCGCCCTTCCCAACTGCCGGATGGTGATCGGCAGCCCAATGCGGCCAAGGGCCTTGTATTCGCCGACGTTTTTTTGGCCCTTCATGAACTGCAGGATCAGGATCCGCAGCCCCTGGCCGGCGGCCCGCAGGGCCAGCCCCAGGGCGGCAGTGGTTTTTCCCTTGCCGTTTCCGGTATTTACGATGATTAGCCCCTTTGTCGTCGCGGCGGTCATTCGAATAGCCCCCTTGATGGGTTGTGCGGTTTGTCGGTGATTTGCAAAACCGAAAGAAAGACTTTATTAATCGGAACCGAATGTGTCAAGAAGCGTGCGCGGGACCCGGTGCCGCCGCGGCTGTTGAGCGCCGTGCCGGGCGTCGGCGCAATCCGGGGCGCGAACATCGAGCGGGGCGTGCACGCAAGGCGTGCCTTGACATTTGGCGGTCGGCATGGCGATAGATAGGAAGACTGTCATCAGATATCGGGGGAGGTTACGATGCCGTTTGTGGAAAAATTTTTGGGGCGGGGGGTCGATATTCCGGAAGATCGCCGCTATTTCCCCGGGCAGGGCCTGTGGGCGAAAGCACAGGGGCGAGGGGTGTTTTTCGGCCTGACGGAGCCCTTCCTGGTCCTGGCCGGCGGGTTCAACGAGGTGGAGTGGCTGTTCGAAGACGGGCAGCAGGTGGCCGGGGGTGACGCGGTGGTGTTCGCCGTCACCGGGAAGATTCTTTACATCGAGGCGCCTGTGGCGGGGGCGGTCTTTTTCAACCCCGGAGCCAAGCGGGAGCCCCGGAGCGTTGTTCGGGACCCTTATGGCGAGGGGTGGCTTTTCCGGATTGTCCCCGCGGCGGCGCATCCGGACCTGCCTGGTTCGCTAGACGCCTTGGAGTACCTTGAAAGCCTCAGGAACTCGGAGGGCTTCAAGAACCCCGAGGGGTTGAAGGGGGGTGTCTCGGGCATCTGCAAGGCCGTGTACTCCGGCATCCGGGAACAGAAGATCTCCTGAAAGGAATCCCACGGGAGACGGCTGCGTACCCGTTTCCCGTGGGATCTACGCTTCGATCCGTTGTCGGACCGCCTTACCAGGCGCAGTATGCGCCGCCGCGGCCGGGACCGTATCCCGGTCCGTAGCCGCCGGCAAAACCCCGGGCGGCCTGGGGGTTGATTTCACGCATTTTGACCATGTGGTCCAGGCGTTTCCGGTCGAACTGTGCCTGCAGTTCGGAGATCTGCTTCTGCAGCCGGGCTGCCTTGGCGGTGTCCGGATTGGGTTTGGCCAGTTCGCTTCTCAGCTCCAGATTCTTCGCGTAGAGGTCCTGGCGGATGGACTCGGTCTGCTTGAAAAAGGCGTTGCGGGCCTCGTCCAGGGCCTTGATCTGGTCCGGGGACAGGTTGCCGCGGTAAGCCGGTCCCGCCGTGCCCTGCCAGCCGGGGCAGCCGTACCCCGTGCCGCCGCCGTGCATTCCCATGCGGTGGCCGTAGCCCATTCCCCAGTCGGCGAAAGCATACGCGCCGAAGCCGATGATGGACAGTGCGCTCAGGATGACGATTACTGCGGTTCTTTTTTTTCTTGCCTGCATGATGAACCCTCCTTTTTTGAACGGTTGTGTGTTGAGAGATCCTTGGGATGCGTGCCGGTTTTGCCGGCATGTCAGTCTTCTTTAGAGCAACGGGTGTGCCAGTTGCCCCCACCGACGGCCTGGTGTTTTATAACTTACTGAATTTCAATCCGAAAAAAGTTTGGTCAAGGGGCCTGCGATTGGTGGCAAGAGGAGGGGGTGGGTATGAATTGCGCAGGTCTGTCCGACCGGAACCCGACGAGGTGGGTAAAATGTGGGCAGTCCGCCGCCGGGAGAACGGACCCGCGGCGGCGGGGGGCGGTTTCAGGATACGCCGTAGCTGCGGAGCTTTTTGTGCAGTGTCTTGCGGTTGATGCCCAGGCGGCGGGCGGCCTCACTCTTGTTGCCGCCGGCGGCCTCCAGGGCGGCCAGGATGGCCTCCTTTTCGATTTCGTCCAGGGGACGCAGCGGGTTTGCAGGCGGTGTCGCGCGGATCTCGCCCGGCGTGTCGGCCGTCCCCGCGTAGGTGCGGGTGACACGCAGGGGCAGTTCCTTTTCGCTGATCAGGTCGCCGGTGAGCAGGATGATGGCGCGCTCCACGGCGTTTTCCAATTCGCGCACGTTGCCGGGCCATTCATACTTGAGCAGCATGTCCATGGCCAGCGGCGTGAAACCCCGCACGGCCTTGCGGTTCTTGCGGGCGTACTGCCGCACGAAGTGCTGCGCCAGCAGGGGGATGTCGTCGACGCGCTCGCGCAGCGGCGGCATGTGGAGGGTGACCACGTTGAGCCGGTAGTACAGGTCTTCGCGGAAGCGCCCCTCGGACACAGCCTTTTCCAGGTCGCGATTGGTGGCCGCCAGGATGCGCACGTCGACTTTCAGCGGTCTGTCCCCGCCCACGCGCTGGATTTCCCTTTCCTGGATGACGCGCAGCAGTTTGGCCTGCATGACGGGGCTGGTCTCCCCGATTTCGTCCAGGAAGACGGTGCCGCCGTCGGCCTGCATGAAGCGCCCCTCCCGCCGCCGGTCGGCCCCCGTGAAGGCGCCCCGCTCGTGGCCGAAGAGCTCCGATTCGAGCAGCGTGTCCGTCAGGGCGGCGCAGTTGACCACCACCAGGGGATTGTCGCGACGCTCGCTGTTGAAGTGGATTGCGCGGGCGATCAGCTCCTTGCCCGTACCGCTCTCGCCGGTGATCAGCACGGTGGCCTCCGAGGCCGCGATCATGGCGGTCATCTCCAGCAGCGCCTTCATGGCGGAACTCTTGCCGATGATGCTGCGTATGTTGAAGCCCGACTGGAGTTGCTGTTTCAGGGTACGGTTTTCCTCCTTGAGTTCGGTGTGCTCCAGGGCGCGTTCGATGGTCAGCTTGAGGACCTCGAAGTCCAGCGGTTTGGTCAGGTAGTCGTAGGCCCCGGATTTGAGCGCCTCTACCGCCGACGCCACCGATGAGTAGGCCGTCATGATCAGGATGGGGATGGCGGGATTGTACGCCTTGATGCGCTGCAGGGCCTCGATGCCGGACATGGCGGCCATGCGTACGTCCATCAGGATCAGGTCGTAGGGGCCACGGCGCACCTTGTCCACGGCGACGCCGCCGTCGTCGGCGGTGTCTACGCGGTATCCCCAGCTGCGCACGATGGTCTGCAGGGTGGTCCGGTGTCCGAGGTCGTCGTCCACGACCAGGATGAAAGCGTTGTCTGCTGTTTTCATGCGTTTCTCTGCTCTTCTTGCGGCGGCGCCGGCGGCAGGTGGACGGTGAAGCGGGTACCCCCGCCGGGGGCGTCTTCGATGTCGATGGTTCCGCCGTGGGCCTCGATGATCTTGTACACAATGGCCAGTCCCAGGCCCGTGCCGGTGGTCTTGGTGGTGAAGTAGGGGTCGAAGATCTTGGAGCGGTTTTCCTCGGCGATGCCCGTGCCGGTGTCCGTGACCGATATCCGCACGCCGCCGTCCGCGGCGGCCTGCGCCGCCACCGTCAGCCGTCCGCCGTCGGCCATGGCCTCGATGGCGTTGAGGTAGAGGTTGAGCAGGCACTGGGAGAAGCGGTCCGGATCCAGCGGGAGCGGCGGCAGGTCTTCGGCGATGGAGAGCCGGATCTCGATGCCGTGCATGCCGGCGTCCTGCTGCACCAGGCGCACGGAATGGCGGAGGACGTCCGCGAGGTCCGTGCGGCGACGGCTGAGCTCCGAGGGCCGTGCGAAATCAAGCAGTTCGCTGACCACCCGGTTGAGCCGCTCCACCTCCCGCACCATGACCTCGGCGGCCTCGCGGTCGCTGCTGCCCGGTTCGAATTTCTGTCCGAAATAGCCGGCCAGCCCCTTGATGGAACTGAGCGGGTTGCGGATTTCGTGGGCCACACCGGCCGACAGGCTGCCCAGGGCGGCCAGCTTTTCCTTGCGCCGGATTTCATCCTGCAGCCGCTTGACTTCCCCCAGGTCGCGAAGGATGAGGATGTGCCCCACGAAGTGCCCGGCTTCGCTGACGATACGCGAGGCCGAGGCGCTCAGGGGCACCCGGCGGTCGTCCGCGAAGCGGCACTCGACTTCCCGCTCCAGCACGGTGTCGCCGCTGTCGGCGGCCGCGATCAGGCGGCAGAGGGCCTCGGGAAGTACCTCCTGCGGCCGGCGCCCGCGAACGCTTTCGGCGGCGAACCCGCTGATTTTCTCGGCGGCGGCATTGACGAAGGCAATGCGCCCCCGGCGGTCGGTGGCGATGAGGCCCACCGGCAGGGCGGTGACCACCTCGTCGGCAAAGGCGCTGGTGTCCTGGAGCTGGCGCTTGGTGGCCCGGTAGCTCTGGGCCCAGAAGAGCGCCATGAAGCCGCCCACGCCCAGCAGCAGCAGCACGGCCGAGACGATCAGGGTATTGCGGATGTCTTCACGGCGGGCGGATTCGAAGGGCGTGGGATCCAGCCCCACCAGGATGATTTGCCTCCTGGCGCGGCGGTTGGGGCCGAAGCACCAGTCGTTTTCCGGCAGGTGGCCCATGCCGCGGTGCTTCATCATCTCGGACATGCGCTGATGCCGCCGCTGGTTGTCCTTCGGGAAAGGGCGGAAGTACCGGTAGACCTCGAAGGCCCTGCGCCCATCGGGCAGCACAACCATATGCCAGCGGGGCCGGGGCCCCGGCGCCAGCCGTTTTAGCGAGAAGCCGGGCCGCAGCAGGCGGCCGACCTTCTGCGGGTCGCTGTCCGCCAGCACCCTGCCGGTGGGGGCGACGATGCTCAGGTACAGCACATGGGGCAGGCGGCCGGTTTCCTCCAGCAGCGACTGCACCTGTTTGCCGCCCCACATCATGCCCATCATGCCCGTGCGGGCCCCGGCTTCCACGGCCCGGATCAGGGCGGCGCCCTTTTCACTAAGGATCTGAGACTGGTAGCGCTTTTCCCGGTGATAATTGCGCACCGACAGTACGGCGACGATGAGCAGCAGCAGCGCCACCGCCGCCAGGATCAGCCAGATGGAAACCGGCTGGCGAAGGTTGTCTTTTTTGACAGACGTTGACGGCATGAAAGTAAAATGTGTGATAAAAAGCCGGTGCGTTTCCGTGCATCGGAAATGGCCCCCCCGACTGTCGGCCATCAAGCGGCGAATGCCAACGATCGTCTGTATCGCCTTTGTCACAGGCGGGTGCCCGTTTTCCGATGACGGCCGTCCGGAGGTGAGGAAACGAAAACCGAATCATACCGACCAATGGGTATTTTGTAAACAGGTAATCTCCCCTTGGTGGGACCCGTGGGTAAAAACGTCCCGCCGAAATGGCCGGCGGGCCCTGGCAATCCCGCATCTTCCGCGGTTTCGCCGGAAGAATTGAATACAGGACAAAAGAGATGGTATTCATTTGACATTTCCCGTTCTTGCTTTATGATAAATTCATCGGACACATGAGAAGCATCGTTCCGCCTGCATACGGCCTCAACCCAGGGAGTGATCCCTTCTCACCCTACCGGCGCCCAAAATCGTTTTAAACATCGGTGGATACAGCCGCCCCGCACCGACGCACCATTGATAGACGTGAACACAACGGAAGCAACAAGGAATCTGAAAAAGACAAGAGGATGAAAATGAAAAAAGGTAAGAAGTCAGCGGTATTGATACTGTTAATCGCAAGCGTTCTGACGGCGGTATTCGCCGTTCAGGCCCTGGCCCTGGAGGTCGTCACCAAGCAGGACCTCATCGAAAAGCGCGTCACCAGGGACCAGCTGGTCAAACTGGTGGACAACTTCGTGGTGCTTTTCGACGCCTCGGAGTCCATGA
>CAYZCL010000007.1:0-5285 GCA_964476595.1 uncultured Desulfobacteraceae bacterium | reverse complement strand
GTCCTGCAGGTCCCAGAAATCACCCCCGCCGACCACCGGGAAAATGGGGAAAATGATGGCGAACACCAGGATGAGCAGGATGCCCAGGTAGAAGGCGGGCACCGAAAGCCCCAGCAGGGAAAAAATCCGGTTGAAATAGTCGATGAAGGTGTTGCGGTGAACGGCGGCTGAAATACCCAGCGGGATGCCCAGGATGTAGCCCAGCATGATGGCGAAAAAGGTCAGCTCCAGCGTGAAGGGCAGTACGCGGCGCACCTGCTGTGCCACCGGGTAGCCTGTGATGGCGGATTTCCCGAGATCCCCGGTGACCAGGCTCCCGAAAAAATCAATGTACTGCATCCAGATGGGCTGGTTGAGGCCCAGTTTTTCCCGCAGTGCGTCAACCGATTCCTGGCTGGCGTAGTCGCCGAGGGCGGCCACGGCCGGGTCTCCGGGAAGCACCCGTACCACCAGGAAGACCAATGTCAGAACAATCAGCAGGATGGGAATGCTCTGAAGGATGCGCCGGACAGCGTATTTGAACATGGCGTGGCAGGCTCTTGTTTCGAAAAGAGGTGCGGTGTTTTGCGGAACACCGCACCGCGTCAGGTTGTCAATGGGCCAGGATACGCGTTTTTTCGGTAACCTGGGGTGAGTATGTCTCCCAGCTGAAATCCAGGGGGTGTCCGATGTCGACGTAGGATTTCATGGGAAAGGCGTACTTGAGCCGGATGATGGGCACCACGGCTACATTTTTGAGAATCTGAATCTGGGCCTCCTTCCAGAGCTTGGACTGCTTGGCGGCGTCGAGCTCGTAGCGGGCCTTTTTGATCAGGCCGTCGATGGAATCGATTTTCCCGTCACCGTTGGCGTCCACGGCACCGTAATGGGAAAACCCGGTGTCGGGCTTCTTCCCCTTCACCACTTCGGAGGCCGAGTAGTAAAAGCGGGTCAGGAAAACATCGCAGTTCGGGCGCCAGCAGGCATAGTAGACCACCGGGCTGGCATCCTTGCGGATCAGGCTGTGGAACGAGGAATGATCCACCACCTTGAGCTTCATGTCGATGCCCGCCTTTTTCATCTGGGCCTGGAGGGCGACCATGGGTTTTCGGTAGCTGGTGGCCAGTTCGCTGATGATGGCCTCGAATTTCAGGTTGGGTTTGCCGGCCTCCTTGAGCAATTTCTTGGCCTTTTCCACGTTGTTTTCATACACCACGCCGGCAGCCTCGGCTTCTTTCTTGGTGAGGGCCCCGGGCGCCGGCGGCGCAAGGGCGGCGGAGTAGATGGGGACGGCCAGGCTCTTGCCCATGAAATCGGCCACCTCGGACCGGTTGATGGCATAGCTGACGGCCTTGCGCACCTTCAGGTCCTTGAAGATGTCGTTGGCCATGTTGAAAAACAGCATCTGCACCTCGCAGGGGCCGAAGGTCTTGACGGAAACCTGCGGAAAGGTGCGAATTTTTTCCACCCACTTGGCTTCGTTCAGGCCCTCGATAATGTGCAGTTCACCGGTTCTGAGGCCGAATTCCCGGGAGGCTACGTTGGGCATGTACTTGATGACGACTTTTTCCAGAATGGGCTTGCCGCGGAAATACTTCGGGTTGGCCTTGAGCACTGTCTGTTGACGGGGTTCGTAGGACGCAAACATGAACGGCCCCGTTCCGATGGGGTGCGTCTTGAACCAGTCGTTGCCCATGGCCTCGATGGCTTTTTTGGACACGATGAAACCGCCGGCGTAATTGGCGAACTTTGCCAGAAAAAGCGTGGGCGAGACCGGCTTGTCGATACTGATCTGCACGGTATAGGGATCAACAGCCTTGACGGTGATGCCCGTGTATTCGCCGGCGTATGAGGAGTGGTCGGGGTTGGCCGCCCGTTGCAGCGAGTACACGACATCTTCCGACGTCAGCTCGTAACCATTGGGCTGTTTGGGAAAGGGGTGGAAAAAAACACCCTTGCGCAGATGAAACGTCCAGGTCCTGCCGTCGGCGGAAGTCTCCCACGATTTCGCTAGGTCGGGCTCCACCTTTACCTGGTTTCCCGGAGGATAGCGCACCAGTCCGTTGAAAATCGGGTCCACTGTGGAGCGGTCCACCGTCGTGGTGGCCCGGTGGGGATCCAGGTTTTTGGCATCGCCGGCGTCGAAGGCGATGTTCAAGACCTGTTTCTTGGCCAGGTCGGCGGCCATCGCCGTCGAGCACAGCATGGCAAAAAGGACCGAAAACGCGATGATGGCCGCAATGGTTGTCTTTTTTTTCATGGCCTCTCCTTTCTACGAGATAAGTGGTGGTTTGGTGGGGTGGGGGCGAAAAAAACCGTATGAAGTCTATGGAAAAACAGTGGCTATTTCAAGGGAAAACTCCTGCCGTTTATAAACGATGCCGACCCTTTTTTCTACGATTTGAGCAGGTGCGTCTGCCCGGTGCGGATGGCGTCGAAGACCAGTTTGCCCGTCACCTTCAGTTTGTTCAGGCGGGGTTTGCGGTGGGCCTTGATGATGTTCAGCAGTTCCTCACGGTCCTGCGGCGGCCGGGTCTCCACGGGCTTTTTGACCAGGGTGACGGCCCCGGGCGGGCAGGTGGTGACGCACAGGCCGCAGCCCAGGCAGCGGTCCAGGTCGACCACCGCGTGTTCTTTTTGCGCGGAGACGGCTACGGCGCCCACCTGGCAGCGTTTTTCGCACACACCGCAGGCCGTGCAGACCGCGGCGTCCACGGCGGCGTAGAAGTTCGAGGCCCAGTAGTCCAGGGGTTTGGGGATCTGGCGGTGCATGGACAGCATGCCGCAGCAGCAGCCGCAACAGGAGCAGATGAACTCGGGCTTTTCGGTGTTGGCCGGCTGCAGCACCAGCCCCTCCTTCTGGTTCTGCTCGATGATGGAGACGGCCTCGTCACGGGAAATCTCGCGGCCCACGCCGCCGATCAGCGCCATTTCGGCCACGCTGCCCAGCGACAGGCAGGTTTCCCGGCGCGACGTCACGCGGCAGGGCTTGCCCTCGATGGTCTTCTTCTTGCGGCAGATGCATTCCAGGATGGCGAAGGGCGCCTCGGCCTGCCGCAGCAGCGTGCGCACCTCGTCGAAGGTCCCCACGTTGTGCCGCGGACGGATGCTTCTGGCCACGGGAATGGTGCGCATCTGGGGCAGCCGGGTGCTGAGCATCTCGATGCCGAAATTGCGGTCGGAGAAGTAGGTGTTGAAATGCCGCACGAACTCCGGTGAAAGCCGGCCGATCTGGAATTCGTACATGCCCACCACCAGCGGTGCGTTACAGTAGTGCCGGCGGCCGTTCTTGACCTTGAACTCGATGCCGCCCTTTTCGAGCATGCGGTCCAGTTCCGCTTCCAGTTCGGCCACCGAGGCGGCCAGGTGCCGGGCCCGCGGAAATATGGCTTCGGGGGGCTCCAGCCGGTAGCTCAGGCAGGTGGCGATCTGCGCCTCCCGCGGCGTGAAAATGCACTTGAGGATCTCGATTTCGACCCCCGAACGGGTGGCGGGAAAACCGATCGCCTGCCGGTCCAGGTGTCGCTGCAGTTTCCGATAGATCCGATCTGTGGATTTCATGGGCCTCCTTGTCTCGTTCGATGTGGTCTCTATACCCCATTTTTCAGCCGGCATCCACCTTTCGTCAGACAAAAGCTTTTGCCCGGATGGATGCGGGGGGAAAAGTTTTGACAGGCGGGCGTGCATTCGTTATCTGAATGGGAAAATCCATCGGAAGACCGGAATTCGGGAGGGCACATATCATGCCATTGCGTTCGGCGATCCTGCTCCTATCGATGCTGGTGCTGGCGGCCTGTTCCACCATGAGGACGCCCCCGGCCAAGGAGCCCGTCCACGGTATGGCCACGGCCGGGACGGTGCCCCTGAACCCGCAGCTGAGCATCGACCTTTACACCGTGCCCGCCGGAAAACGCCTGGTGATCGAACACGTAGCGGTATCGACCGGAGACACTGTCACCCCCCAGCGCATCTTCGCCGAGATCTTCACACGTGTCGGCGGCCTGGGCGTGTGGCACCCCCTGGGCTTCCTGGAAAGGCAACCGGACATCAGCTGGCAAATCCTGAGCCGTTCCGTGCGTTTCTATGCCGACCCGCAATCCGGCGTGGCCGTCATGGTCCGCACCCAGGACCACGACGGCGCGCTAGGCTTCCGGGCCACTTTTTCGGGATACCTCATCGACGCGGAATAGGTGGCTTCCGAGCACCTCATTGCTGGTGTGTTGGATTGAATAGCAGGTCGTTTTCAAAGTATGTCCGTTCGATTTCCTCCTGGTGCTCCTTCAAATCACCGCCCATCTGACTGTCTACTTCGTGAACCAGATAATTGATCATGCAGGAAATGCTGGTAGGACTTCCCTGGAACGGTATGTGTTGGGAAGGTGCCACCAATGCGAGATGGGCAAAGGGGATGAGCGGGCAAGTGATTCCGTCTGTGATGACCAGCAGCTCCAGGTTCTTGCGGCGCACCCAGCGCCCAACGCGGACAAACTCGTTGGGGTGGCGGAATGTCGCCACGATAACCGCCAAGCTGCCCCCGGGTGCAAAGGTCAACCCGTCAAACGTGGTGCTCTGCCTTTAATGATGGAGATGTTCTTTCTTACCTTGGTCAACGACCAGCCCATGTAGTAGGCCATGGTGTAGGAAAGCCGTGAGCCGATAACAAGTGTCAAGTGACACGAGTTTTTACGATCTTAGGGGACGCGGGTTTTTACGAACCTGTCCCGGGTTAATGTCTGGGCTCCGGAGTTCGCCGGAGCTGCCTCGGCCGAGGGCCCCAGGATGGGGGGTACTGAAGCACCTTCTGCTTGCCAACGTGTTCGAACGGCACCGGATAATATCGGCCCTCGAAGCAGACCATGCAATCGTCTCTGACCGTGCGTGTGACGGCTATGTCGAAAGGCTCCGGCAGAATCGGCAGCGGCTGCAGGAAGCGCTTTTCGTTTTGCCAGCTGTCGTAGACACTTATGCCCGTTGCCGGACAAACCGCCTTTTTCGACCAACTCGCGATGCGTTCGTCAGTATACCGCTGCAGATCCTCCAGGCTGTCCCAATGTCTGCGCCGGCCGGTGAAAATGCGCCTGGACAATTTGACCTTTGCCTCCACTTTTCCTCTGGCGTTTCCCGCCCGCACCGGGCACGGATCGATATGGAACCCTACCTGCCGAGCATAGGTCCGGTAGGCGCTGTTGATCACACCCCAGGCGCCGGCACCCGAGGATACTCCGGTTTTGAGGTTGTCGATGCGATTTACAGCCGGGATCCCACCGAGCCGAATGAAGGCCTTGTTGTGGCAATCATGCCAACTG
>CAYZCL010000006.1:0-90747 GCA_964476595.1 uncultured Desulfobacteraceae bacterium | reverse complement strand
GCATTCCCATCATCGCCTCGGGCGGTTTCGCCGACGGCCTCGGCCTGGTGGGCGCCCTGGGCCTGGGCGCCGACGGCGTCAACATGGGCACGCGCTTCGTGGCCACCCGCGAGGCGCCGGTACACGAAAACGTCAAACGGGTACTGGTGGGGCGCAGCGAACGCGACACGCGGCTGATCATGCGCAGCCTGCGCAACACCGAGCGCGTCCTGCACAACCCGGTGGTCGACAGGGTGCTGGAGATCGAGGGCCGCGGCAACGTGCGCATCGAAGACCTGGTGCCCCACGTCTCGGGCCTGGTGGGCCGCAAAATGCTGCAGGAGGGCTGCATGGATGCGGGCGTGCTGCCCGCCGGGCAGAGCATCGGGTTGATCCACGACATCCCCACCTGCCGCGAGTTGCTGGACCGCATCATGGCCGAGGCCGAGCGCATTGTCTGCGACCGGTTTGCTGCCCTGGTCCGGGAGCGGTGCGCGTGAGAATTCTGGCCGTCGAATCCTCCTGCGACGAAACTGCAGCCGCCGTGGTGGCCGACGGGCGGCGCATGCTCTCCTCGGTGGTGGCCTCTCAGGTCGACGTGCACCACCGTTACGGCGGCGTGGTGCCCGAGCTGGCCTCACGCAAGCATATCGAGGCCATCGTGCCGGTGGTGGAAGAGGCCTTAGCGCGCAGCGGCGTGGGCCCGGAGGGGCTGGACGCCGTGGCCGCCACCCGCGGACCGGGCCTGGTGGGCGCCCTGCTGGTGGGCTTCTCTTTTGCCAAGGCCTACGCCTACGGGCGGGGGCTGCCTTTCGTGGGAGTCAACCACCTGGCCGGGCACATCAACGCCGTTTTCCTCACCGACGACCCGCCGGCGTTTCCCTTCGTGGCCCTGCTGGCCTCGGGCGGTCACACCGCCCTGTACCACGTGACGTCCCACACGGGCATGCGGCTCATGGGACAGACCCGCGACGACGCCGCCGGCGAGGCCTTCGACAAGGTGGCCAAGATGATGGGGCTGGGCTACCCGGGCGGGCGCGTCATCGGAGAGATGGCCGAGCGGGGCGATCCGCAGGCCATATCCTTTCCGCGTTCCTACCTGGACAGGAATAGCTTCGACTTCAGCTTCAGCGGTCTGAAGACCGCCGTGCGGCGCTACCTTCAGCTGCACGCCGACACCTTCCGCGAACACATGGACGACATCGCCGCCGGCTTCCAGGAGGCTGTGGTAGACGTGCTCAGCTTCAAGCTCATGCAGGCCGCGCGTCACACCGCGTGCCCGCGCATAGTGCTCTCGGGGGGTGTGGCCGCCAACCGCCGGCTGCGTGAACGGGTGGCCGACGAGGCGCATCGGACGGGCTTCGAAGCTTACCTGCCGCCCGTTTCATTGTGTGGCGATAACGCGGCCATGATCGGCGCAGCGGCCTTCCACGAGCTGCAGCGGGGCACCGTCAGTCCCCTGGATGCCGACGTTTATTCCCGTGTGCGGCTGGGGTGATCCGTCGGAGAGGTGAGGGGGATATACTTTTCCTTGGTCGCCAAGATCCGCCCGGCGGAACGCCGGGCGCGCCGACGTAGGCGTGCCGACTTCCCCAGTTCGGACAGCATTACTTCATAGGCCCGCGCGATGTCCGGTCCCCGGTGGCAGATGAGGGCCAGGTCGATGTCGGCCGCCAGCACGCGCTGCATGACGGTGTCGATGTCATAGTACTTCTTAATGGCGCCCATATCCAGGTCGTCGGTCATGACCAGGCCGTCGTATCCCATCCGGTCCCGCAACACGTCGTGGGCGATTTTCACCGACAGGCTGGCCGGCCATCGGGGGTCCCGGTCGCGGTAGACGATGTGCGACAGCATGACGCCGCTGACCCCGCGGCGCACGGCGGCTTCGAAGGGCAGCAGGTCGCTGGCCGCCAGTTCCCGCCAGGGCGTGTCCAGCAGCGGCCGGTCCAGGTGGGAGTCCAGGGTGGTGCGCCCGATGCCCGGGAAGTGCTTGGCCACCGCCATGACGCCGTTGCCCTGCAGGGCCTCGATGACGGCCACGCCCATCTCGGCCACCCGCGCGGGGTCACCGGCGAAGGCGCGGCGGTCCATGACGCTGTCGGCGGTGAAGGCCACATCCACCACCGGCGCCATGTCCATGTTGATGCCCAGGGCCGAAAGCTCGGCGGCCGTCACGCGGCCGAAGTGCGCGGCGTCGTTGCGGCCGCGCATGGCGGGGTTGCCGTCGAAAACGGTGAAGGGTTCCCGCAGGCGCGCCACCTGCCCGCCCTCCTGGTCAATGGCGATGAACAGCGGCGGCAGACCGCAGGCCGCGGCCTGCGCCTGGGCCTGGCGACACAGCCGCGCGATCTGTTCGGGGGTGTCCAGGTTCTGGGAGAAGAGGATGAGGCCGCCGATGTGCAGTTCGGCGATCAGGGCCCGGGTCTCGGCACCCAGTTCGGTGCCGTCGAAGCCGATCATCAGCCGCTGACCGGCCAGTTGCTGGATGGAGAGGTCTGCAGGCGTCACAAGTTTTTTCCGGTTGCGCCCGAGGCGCGGGTTAAGGGTTGGCGTCGATGCCGCAGGGTAGTATCAAAATCCACGGCAATCAAGCCATTATTTGGGTTTTCCCCCCGGGAGGGTTCCCATGCGGACCATCCCGACAATCCTGCTGGAAGGCGCGCCGCTTTCGCCGGCCGGCATCGTCTGTGTGACGGCCCCCTGCGAATCTTTTTCCCGCTGGCTCTCCAACTTCGCACGGCCGATGCCTGCCCGTCCTTCCCGCAAACGGATGGCCCAGCCCCGGATAAAGCAGGGATCGGTCAACACCTATGCCGACCGCTGCCGGCGATTGCCCTGTCGTACGGGCTTGCAAACCCCGTGGCGGGCGGCTATAGAGGGAAGGCACGGATCTTTTCCGCCAAAGGAGGAAATCCATGAGCCGACTCTCGATCCTGTGCCTCTGTCTCGTTGTTCTGGCGGCCGCCTCGGGCCGCGTACAGGCGGCGGTGCCGTTTAGCAACGCCACGCAGGAGTGCCTGGACTGCCACGCATCGGTGACCCCAGGCATTGTAGCCGACTGGCGTTCGGGCCGCCACGCCACCATGAGCGTCGCCAAGTCCCTGGCCGGCGACAAGTCTGTGCGCCGCATCACCGCCGCCGTGCCCGAAAAGCTGCGGGGCGTTGCCGTGGGGTGTGCCGAGTGCCACACCCTGCGGCCGGACCGCCATGCCGACACCTTCGAACACAACGGCTACCGGGTGCACGTGGTGGTCAGCCCGCAGGACTGTGCCGCCTGCCACGCCGAGGAAGCCTCCCAGTACGCCGAAAACCTCATGTCGCGGGCCTACGGCAACCTGAAGGACAATTCCTTGTACGCGAAACTGCAGGTCTCCATCATCGGCGACACGGGCGAAAAGGACGGCCGCATCACCTTCGCGCCGGCCGACGACAAGACCCGGGCCGTAGGCTGCTACTACTGCCACGGCACGCGCCTGTCCTTCAAGGGGTTCAAAACGCGCGAGACCGACGTGGGCGAGCTGTCGTTTCCGGTGATCGACGGCTGGCCCAGCCAGGGCGTGGGGCGCATCAATTTGGATGGCAGCCTGGGGGCCTGCACGGCCTGCCACGGGCGCCACAACTTCTCCATCGAGATGGCCCGCAAGCCCGGCACCTGCAAGCAGTGCCACGTGGGACCCGACGTGCCGGCCTATCGGGTGTACGCCGCCAGCAAGCACGCCGGCATCTACGAGTCCCTCGGCGCTCACTGGAATTTCCGGGCGGTTCCCTGGACCGTCGGCAGGGACTTCAAGGCGCCCACCTGCGCCGTCTGTCACGCAAGCCAGCTGTCCGGCGAAGACGGCGAACTGCTGGTCGAGCGCACCCACCGTATGAACGATCGGTTGCCGATGCGGCTCTATGGCCTGATATATACCCACGCGCACCCCCGCTCGGCGGACACCCGTATCATCCGTAACGCCGACGGCCAGCCCTTGCCCACCACCCTGGACGGGCGGCCGGCCGAGGCCTTCCTGATCGATGCCGGGGAGCAGGCCCGGCGGCTGAAAAACATGCAGGCGGTCTGCCGGGGCTGCCACAGTACCACCTGGGTCCGGGGGCACTGGGCGCGCCTGGACCGCACCGTGGAAGTTACCGACGCCGCCGTGAAGCAGGCCACCGGCATCATGCAGCGCATCTGGCGGGCCGGCTACGCCCAGGGGCCGGCGGCCGGCGGCAACCCCTTCGACGAGAACATCGAGCGGACCTGGACCGAGCTGTGGCTGTTCTACGCCAACTCCACGCGTTTTGCCGCCGCCATGGCCGGTGGCGGCGACTACGGCGTGTTCGCCGAGGGCCGCTTCAACCTTTCCCAGAACATGGTGGAACTGGCCGAGTGGTTGCAGCAGCAGGAGAGATCGGCCCGAAAGACGTCGACGGGAAAATCGGCGGAGTAGGGCGCAGCCGACAGGAAAGGAACCCGTGTGAACCGCAAAGAAAAAGAAACATCGCCGCCGTGGCACCGGCTGGGTGACGAACGACTGGCGGCGCAGATCGATTTCATCGTGCGCATCGACCGGCTCAAGAGCGTTGCCCGCCAGACCCAGCTGATCGATCGCTCGCGACGGGAGAACTCGGCCGAACACTCCTGGCACCTGGCGCTAATGGCGCTGCTGCTGACCGAGTACGCCCGGGAACCGGTGGACGGCGTGCGCGTCATGAAGATGGTGCTGGCCCACGACCTGGTGGAAATCGATGCCGGTGACACCTTCTGCTACGACGAGGACGGCAGGCAGGGGCAGCACGCGCGCGAACTGGCCGCCGCCGAGCGCATCTTTGCGCTGCTGCCCGACGACCAGGCTGCGGAACTGCGCGCCCTGTGGGACGAATTCGAGGCGCGCCGCACGCCCGAGGCACGCTTCGCGGTCGCCCTGGATCGGCTGCAGCCCCTGTTCAACAACTACCTCACCCGCGGCGGCACCTGGCGGGAACACGACGTGGTGCGCTCGCAGGTGCGCCGCCGTACCGCTCCCATCGCCGACGGTTCCCCCCAGCTGGCCGAGGTGGCCGCGGCCGTCATCGCTGCCGCTGTGGAAGAAGGCTATCTCAAGGCCTGACCTGACGTTCCGGAGTCAAAGCCGTTTTCAGGGCAGCCGCTGCACCACGCGATTGTTGCTTTCGTCGCTTTCGGCTACGGCGTCTTCGGTGTCCAGGTCCAGGATCAGGTATTCCCCCGCGGGGTCATGGTCGATCCTGGCTTTGAATCCGCCCTTGACCATTTTCCCGCCAGGCAGCTTCTTGACCCGCCGGGGTTTTTTCAGCAGAGGCGTGTCTGCGCCGTCCAGGAGGTCGTCGTCCGAGAGGTAGACCTGCACCAAGAAAGCACCTGCAGGCACATCCGAGGTGATGCCGTATTTGCCTTTGACCGTGTATCGGCCCCTCTTGGGACCCTTGACCGCGGTCTTCAGCCACAGACCGGTGAGATCGACACCCCGGATCCGCCGTTCGGCGGTGTTATTGGTCTCGTCGGTCTCGGCCACCCAATCGTTCAGATCCACCACCGCGCCGACCATGCTGGCGGCGTCGGTGACCAGATCCACTCCCCTGGCCTTGAAGCGCACAGTAGTACGCCGGCTGGGTTTGAGGGCCTTGACCTTGCGGGCTTTGGCCAGGATCATAGAACCGCCCGCCGGGTAGGTGATCCCCAGGCTGCATTTTTCGGAGGTACGGTTGCCGGTGTTGGTCACCACCACCTTGCCCTTGAGATTGTATAAACCGTGCCTGTTCGGGCCGGTGATGGACAGGTGGTCCCAGGCCACGCTCAGGTCGGGGCCGATGACGATGGGTGCCAGTTCGCCGGGCGAGCCGTCACGCCGGTAGGAGCCGCGGCCGGTTCCCCACAGTATGCGCGCGTCGGCGGTTCCCGGCAGATCGTAGGCCGCAAAGCCTGCGTGGGCGGTGTTGACCACGATTTCGAGGTCGGGATCGCCGTCGATGTCGGCCAGGGTGGGTGCGGGTAGGGCGCCGTTCCAATCGCCACTGCCGTAGGCCGGCGGCAGGTCGACGGACTGCAGCACCTTGCCCTGGTAGCTGAGGATATAGAGCTTTCCGGTGCGGTGCGAGCCCTTCTGCACCCAGCTGGTGAAGATGACCTCGGCGTAGCCGTCGCGGTCCAGGTCGGCTACCGCCGGTTCCGAGGCGAAACGGTAGACCGCGGCCCCGGATTTGTGCACGGCGAAAGGCCAGCTGTAGTGCTCACGCTTGTCCAGCCAGAAGGCGTGCAGGCGGCCGTCGTAGGAGGGGTACAGGATCTCCAGGCGGCCGTCGCCGTCCAGGTCGGCGGTAACCGTGTTGGGCTGGCAGCTCTCGATGACGTTGTAGTTTTGGATGATAGGTTCCCCGGTGTTTTGCGGCACCGTCTGCCAGTCGAATCCATCACGATCGAAACGGCTGCGATCGGCGTTGAAGATATAGGGGCCGTTGTAGTGGTCGGTGTAGGGGCTGGTGTGGCAGTCGTGTACGTCGCCCACCACCACGACCTCGTTGACGCCGTCGCCGTCCACGTCGGCCACGTTGGCCGGGCCGTTGGCGAAGTTGGCCCGCAACGTGTACTGGTCGTAGCAGGGACCCCAGCCGCGGGTTTCGTAGGCGAGGTCAACGTAGGCCGGCACTTCCCCCCAGTGGTCCATGTCGTGTCCCGAGTGGCCGTGGTACATGGCGTTGGTCTCCAGGTGACTCCCGTCCGCCTTGTAGGCGCAGATGGTGATGGTGTCCGAAGGTACGATCACTTCGGGCAGTCCGTCGCCGTCCAGATCCCCGACGCCGATGTTGTCGTTGTACAGGCCGGCAGCCGAACCCTCACCGCCCGCCAGGCGCGGCCAGCCCCTGCGCACCTTGCCGGTGTGCTCCAATACCCACACGTTGGTGTCGTCCAGCTGGGCACGGCCCACGATGATCTCCAGGTCGCCGTCGCCGTCCAGGTCGGCCACGGCCAGGCTGCGGAACTCGCGGCCGCTGGGGTTTCTCCAGGGCCAGCCGCCGTTGTCGAAATATCCGTCGGCATCGTAGACCGACACCCACCCGCCGCCGTGGGCCGTGACGATCTCCAACGCGCCGTCGTTGTCCACGTCGGCCACCACGACGCCCGGCCAGGTGCGACCCACGTTGTCGGCGCCGTCGGAGTCCGATCGGTCGTGTCCCGACTTGACACGCCACAGCAGGTTGCCCGTGGCGCCGTCCAGGGCCACGACGGAGTAAGCCGAGGCGATTACCTCCGGCCGGCCGTCGCCGTCGATGTCGGCCACCGCCGGGGAGGAGTACCAGCCGGTCTCGCACCACGAGCTGTAGCAGCCGGCGTTCTGCCACTTGAGCTGCGGCGTGGGGATGTCGCCGGCCAGCGACGGCGGCAGGCCGGCGGCCAGTGCCGCCGCTGCGAAAAACAGGCCTGAAAGCAGGCTCCGGCACGTTCGCCGGGGCAATCGTCGATGTTTCATGGATCCTCCCGCTGTTTCCCGGGCGGCGGTCCTGCCGACAGCCCGGGTGCTTTGCCTCCACCCGTCTCGTAACGCGATTGCCGCAACGGCCCGCATGTGCCCGGGCCCGCTTTCCGGCGGGGCCGTCACGGGTGGATGCCAGTCCCCATCCGGTTCCGGGTACCCGAATGAGAAATGCAAGAATTGTTCCGGGCCCGACATTGGAAGGCAGGGGCGCCTCGTGGCCCTCTGGCGGGGATTCCGGCCGCAACGGGCAGCCGACCGGCCCGGCCGGCGGCCGCCCCCTAAGTGCAATTTTGGTATGTCGTGGAAGGTTTTCGAACCTGGGGGAGGGCGCCGGGGCTAGAAATCGCAGATGCCGGTGTAGTTTTCGGGGGTGATGCGCAGCAGCTCTTTGCGTACCTGCGGCGAGACGTCCAGCGAGCCGATGAAGTCTGCGATGTCCTCCCGGCCGATGGGGCGGTTGGTGCGCGTGAGGCGCTTCAAAGCCTCGTAAGGCCGGTCGTAGCCCTCGCGGCGCAGCACGGTCTGGATGGCCTCGGCCACCACGGCCCAGTTGCGTGTCAGGTCGGCCCGGATGGCGTCGGTATTGAGGATCAGCTTGCCCAGGCCGCGCAGCAGGGATTTGACGCCGATCAATGTGTGAGCCAGCGGCACGCCCAGGTTGCGGCTGACGGTGGAGTCGGTCAGGTCGCGCTGCAGGCGCGAGATGGGCAGCTTGGTGGCCAGGTGTTCGAAAACGGCGTTGGCCACCCCCAGGTTGCCCTCGGAGTTTTCGAAATCGATGGGGTTGACCTTGTGGGGCATGGCCGACGAGCCCACCTCGCCCTCGCGGATCTTCTGCTTAAAATAGTCCAGTGAGATGTAGCTCCAGACGTCGCGGTCCAGATCGATGAGGATGGTGTTGATGCGCCGCAGGTTGTCGCAAAAGGCGGCCAGGTTGTCGTAGTGCTCGATCTGCGTGGTGACCCGCGAGCGCGCCAGGCCCAAGGTCTCGTTGACAAAGCGGTCGGCGAAGGCCACCCAGTCGATCTGCGGGTAGGCCGCGACGTGGGCGTTGAAGTTGCCCGTGGCGCCGCCGAACTTGGCCGAGAAGGGGATCGTCCCGATCAGGGACAGCTGATTGCGCAGGCGGTCCACGAACACGTAGATCTCTTTTCCCAGTCGAGTGGGTGAGGCCGGCTGGCCGTGGGTGCGGGCCAGCATGGGGGTGTCGCGCCAAGCGGCAGCGCGTTCGGCCAGAGCGTCGATCACCTCGGCCAGCGCCGGCTGCATCACCTGCCGCCAGCACTCCTGCAGCGCCAGGGGTTGGGCCGTGTTGTTGATGTCCTGGGAGGTCAGTCCGAAGTGCACGAACTCCTTGCGGTCCTGCAGGCCGAGGCGGTTGAAGGCCTCCTTGACGAAGTATTCCACCGCCTTGACGTCGTGGTTGGTGACCTTCTCGATCTCCTTGATGCGCCGGGCGTCACGGATGGAAAAGTTACGGTAGACGTCCCGCAACGCTTCGGCGGCGTCCGCTTCCAGGGGCGCGAGCTGGGGTAGGGGAATGTCGCACAGGGCGATGAAATACTCGATTTCCACCCGTACACGGTACTTCATCAGGGCGCTCTCGGAAAAGTAGCCGCCCAGCACGGCGGTGCTGCGGCGGTAGCGCCCGTCCACGGGTGAGACGGCGGTCAGCGGGGAGAGATCCATGGTGTCGTCGCTTCCTGTTGGGTGAAGCGGCCCCGCGCCGGGCCGCTAAAGGCTTGCCATTGCTCTCCGCTGAGTATAGAAAAAGAACACGCCTGTCAAGGACGCAGGCGACGGCCGTCGGGGCCGCTTATGAGAGGTTGCAGCGTGGACACCGGACAATCCGCCCGCCATTGCGCACACATGGTTTTCGAGGCCTTCGAGGCTTACCGCCAGCAGTTCGAGGCCCTCACCCGCCAGGCGCGCGTGCGCTTCGAGGCCCGCGAGTGGCAGGCCGTGCGCGACATCGCCGCCCGGCGCCTGGTGCTCTACCGCCAAGTGTTGGTGGGCACCATGGTCCGCATCCGGCGCCGCTTCGAGAGCGAGTCGCGGGACAAGTGGTTCTGGGCGGCCTCCAAGGCCGCCTATCGGCGGGCCGTGGCCGACCGGGGCGACGCCGAGATCGCCGAGACGTTTTTCAATTCCGTCACCCGCCGGGCCCTGGACACGGTGGGGGTGGATCCGCGCGTGGAGTTCGTGCGCGCACCGCTGCGGGGAGAGGACCTGGATGCGGACTGCCCGGGCCGGCGTATTTACCCGTGTGACCGCTTGACCATCGGGCTGTTCGAGCGGATCGCGGCGGACTACGGCTTCGGCCGCCCCTTCGAGGACCTGCGGCGCGACGCGCGCCGGGCCGCCGCGCGCATCGAACAGCACCTGCACATCATGGGGCGGCTCGAGGGCCTGACCGGCGTCGAGATGCTCCCCGAGCCCTTCATCCGGGACAAGGCGGCCTACCTGGTGGGCCGCATGCAATGCGGCCGGCGGGGGGCGCCGCTCATCCTGGCGCTGCTCAACCGTCCCGGCGGTCTGGTCATCGACGCCGTGCTGCTCGAGGAAGACCACGTCAGCATCCTGTTCAGTTACACCCGGGCCAGCTTCTTCGTAGAGACCGCCCGCCCGCGGGAACTGGTGGGGTTCCTGGCCGACCTGATTCCCGGCAAGCGCGTCTCCGAGCTATATACCCTGCTGGGCTTCGACCGGCACGGCAAGACCGAGCTGTACCGCGAGATCCTGGGCCACATGGACGGCTGCCGGGCGCCCTTCGAGCTTTCCGAGGGCGAACGCGGCATGGTCATGGTGGTCTTCAACAGCCCCACCGACGACCTGGTCTTCAAGATCATCCGCGACAGCTTCGACTACCCCAAGAAGACCACCCGCCAGAACGTCATGAGCCGCTACGACTACGTCTTCCGTCACGACCGTGCCGGCCGGCTGGTGGACGCTCAGAGCTTCGAGCAGCTCAAGTTCCACCGGCGCTGCTTCACCCCCGAACTGCTCGAGACCCTGCGCCACCACGCCTCCCGCAGCGTGTACACCGACGAGCAGGACGTGATCATCCGGCACGCCTACGTGGAACGGCGCGTGGTGCCCCTGGACGTCTACCTGCGGCGCGTGGACTCGGTGCAGGCCATGCGGGCGGTGATCGACTACGGCAACGCCATCAAGGACCTGGCAGTAAGCAACATCTTTCCCGGGGACATGCTGCTCAAGAACTTCGGCGTCACGCGGCTCAACCGGGTGGTTTTCTACGACTACGACGAGCTGTGCGCCCTCACCGACTGCCGTTTCCGCAGCCTGACCGAGGCCGAGGGCGGCTGCGGTCCGCAGGGCGGTCGCCCCCCGGACCGTGTGGACGAGAGCGACATCTTCCCCGAGATCTTCCGGACCGCCATGGGGCTGGCACCCGACCTGCGGGAGGTCTTCATGCGCTACCACGGCGACCTGCTGGAAGCCGGTTTCTGGCGGGACGTGCAGCAGTACATCCGGCGCAGGAAATGGGTCCACATCCTGCCCTACAACGAGAAACAGCGACTGGCGCCGGCTGCGGCCGGCCCCCGCATGCAGCCCGCGGCGCGCACCGCCGTGGGCCCGAGGAGGAATTGAGACCATGATTCAACATGTCGTCATGATCGGTTTCAGGGCCGATACCACCGAGGAACAGATCGGACAACTGGAACGGCTGCTGGGCGCCCTGCCCGGCGTGATCGAGGAAATCCGGCAGTATGATTTCGGAAGGGACGTGCTGCACTCCGAGCGCTCCTTCGACTTTGCCCTGGTCTCGGCCTTCGACGACCTGGAGGCTCTGGAGCGCTACCGGCGCCACCCCCGCCACCAGGAGGTGCTGCAGCTAATCGGACGCATCTGCGACCGGGTGTGCGTGGTGGACTTCGAGCTGAAGGGCTGAGCCGGGAGCCCGCCGGCGGTCAGGAAGCCGGGGCCTTGCGGCCCGCCAGCCGGCGGGCCATGCGCCCCATGATCTCCTGGATTTCATGAATGCCGAAAAGGCGGGCGGCGCCCATCAGCAGGCCGGCGAAGACCGCCGCGGTCAGCAGCGCGCTGATCAGACAGCCGGAGAAGGTACTGCGGTCCAGCCCGGTCAGGGCCGAGCGGTGGAAGGCCTCCAGCAACAGACCGATGAGCGCCGAGGCGGTCACCACCCGGGCGAAGAAGAAGTACACTTCCCGGCTGCCGCGGTTGGCGCTGCGCCGGTTCCAGAGCACGTAGAGCAGGGTCACCTGGAAGATGGACGACAGCGAGATGGCCAGGGCCACGCCGGCGGCTCCCATACGGTGCATGGCCAGCAGGTAGAAGGGGATGCTGACCAGCACCGCCAGGGTGCCGAAGACGGCCGGAAAGAGCGTGTTCTGCACGGCGTAGTAGCCCCGGTTAACGAAGATGGCGGCCGAGAAGGCGAAAGTCCCGATGAGCAGGAAGACCAGCAGGCGGGCGGTCAGGGCCGTGGCCGCGGCGTCGAAACGGCCGCGCTGGAAGAGGATCAGGATGACCTCGTGGCGCAGCACCATCAGCAGCACCGAGAAGGGAATCACCACCAGCAGGTAGCGCAGGCTCGTGTTGAGCAGCCGGTTCATCTCGTCCAGGCGGTCTTCGGCCGCCAGGCGCGCCATGAAGGGATAGGAGGCCGTGCCCACGCTCTGGCCGAAGAGACCCACCAGGATCAGCATGACGCGCAGCCCGTAGTTGAGCCCGGCGATGCTGCCGCGCGGCAGGTAGGAGCCGAAAAACTTGATGAAGAACTCCGACGAGAAGGTCATTCCCAGGCCGACCATCAGCGGCAGGGTCAGCAGCACGTAGCGGGCCAGGTCGGGGTGGCGCAGGTTCAGCAGGGGGCGGTAGCGCATGCCGCTGCGGCGCGCGCCCCACAGCTGCAGGGCAAAGTTGCCTGCCAGGGCGCCGCCCAGCACGCCCCAGGAGAATCCTTCCATGCCCAGCCAGGGGCCCAGCAGGAGGCCGCCCGAGATGATGCCCAGGTTGTAGATCAGCGGGGCCAGGGCCGGAATGAAGAAGCGCTCCTTGGCGAACTGTACGGCCATGAACAGCCCGCCGGCGAAGAAGAAGAACTGGGCCGGCAGGATGATACGCGTCATGCGCACGGCGGTGTGTACGGTGGCCGGGTCCTCGAGGCCGGGGGCCACCACGGCCACCAGGTCGGGGGCCAGCACGAAGGCCGCTGCGATCAGCAGCGCCAGCAGAGCGCCGAAGGTGTTGAGGATGATGCAGAAGATGCGCCAGCCCTCCGCTTCCCGGTCGCGGGCCAGGTAACGCGAGAAAATGGGAATAAAGGTGATGGACAGGAACCCCGAGGCTGCGATATGATTGAGAATCTCGGGGATCACGAAGGCCACCTGGTAGGCGTCCACGCCGGCGCTGGTGCCCCCCACGTAGGCGATGGTCATCTCCCTGAAGAGCCCGATGACCCGGCTCAGGAAAATGGACGCCATCATAATCAGCGAGGCGGCTCCGACTTTCTTGTAGAGAGATCCGGAAGGCATGGGTGGTTGATGTAGCAGAATGGGAGCCAAAACACAAAACCGGACTGACGGCAGCAGGTCATGGAGGCCCCGTGGATAAGCGCTTTCCCCTGCCGGGCGAACACGCCCACAGCGAGTGGCCGGCTTGGCGCCGGCGCATGCACGAGATCATCTTCGAGGCCGAGACCCCCGCCGGCAAGCTCTTCGACGTGGTGCTGATCGGCAGCATCCTGCTGTCGGTGGCCGTGGTGCTGCTCGACAGCGTCTCGGCCATCCACGTCCGTTACGCCCGCTGGCTGTACCTGGGCGAGTGGGTCTTCACGCTGCTGTTCACCGTGGAGTACGTGCTGCGCCTGATCAGCGTGGGCAAACCCCTCAAGTACGCCGGCAGCTTCTTCGGCGTGGTGGACCTGCTGGCCATTCTGCCCAGCTACATCGACATTTTTCTTCCCGGCAGCCGTTATCTGCAGGTCATCCGCATCCTGCGCGTGCTGCGTATTTTCCGCGTGCTCAAGCTGGTGCAATTCCTCGGAGAGGCCCGCCGGTTGAGGCAGGCCCTGCACGCCAGCTCCCGCAAGATCGCCGTGTTCCTTTTCTCGGTCATCACCCTGGTGGTCATCTTCGGTTCCATGATTTACCTCATCGAAGGCGAGAAGAACGGCTTCACCAGCATTCCACGCAGCATCTACTGGGCCATCGTCACCCTGACCACGGTGGGCTACGGTGACATCTCGCCGCGCACCGCCCTCGGCCAGACGCTGGCCTCGATCATCATGATCCTGGGCTTCAGCATCATCGCGGTGCCCACCGGCATTGTCGGCGCCCAGCTTTCCAAAGGCTCCAAACCGGTTTCCACCGAGGTCTGCCCCCAGTGCAGCGCCGAAGGGCACGACGTGGACGCCGAATACTGCAAGTACTGCGGCGCGAAGCTGTGAAGCCGGGAAAGTATTGAAGAGAGGTCGATCATGAGCATGAACACCATCGCATTCGAGTCGGTCCGCAAGGAGACCCGGCTGTTGAACCCCCTGAAAGACATGGCGCCGCGCACCATTGCCAGCGAGATTCGGCGCGACCCGCTGACCGGCCGCAGCGCCCGTATTTGCCACTTCATGAAGCTCAGCTGGGCCAGGCCGGACTTCGACCGGCTGGTGGCGGGCACTGCGGAGCACTGTCCTTTCTGCCCGCAGAAGGTGCGTCAGGTGACGCCCTGTTTCCCGGGGGACCTGCTGCCCGAAGGACGCCTGACAGCCGGCGACATGGTGCTGTTCCCCAACTTGGCGCCCTACGACAGTATCAGCGCTGTGGCCGTACTGGGCGCCGATCACTACCTGCCCATGACCGCCATCACCGTGGAGCGCATAGCGGCCGGCTTCGGCCTGGCCCTGGATTTTTTCCGGCGCTTGGAGGAGATCGGCCACCCCGAGTCGGTCTACCACGTGGTCAACTGGAACTACATGCCGCCGTCGGGTAGTTCCATCATCCACCCCCACCTGCAGGTTTTCGCCACCTCCACGGCACCCAACCTCATGCGCCAGGAGCTGGCGGCTTCGGCCGACTACGCGCGGCGCACCGGCGGTAACTATTGGGACGACCTGGCGGACCGTGAGGAGGCCGGGGGACGGCGTTTCTTGGGCCGCCTGGGACGCACCCGCTGGATGAGTGCCTACGCTCCCATGGGTGTGGCCGGTGACGTGGTGGCCGTGGTGGCGGGCACCTGCCGCACCCTGGACCTGACCGCACAGGACCTGGCCGACATCGCCGAGGGGCTGCGGCGGGTCATGGCGGCCTACGACCGCATGGGGATCTACAGCTTCAACATGAACTTTTTCACCGGCCGACGCGGCGATGACCACACCCGTTTTCACCTGGTGTTCTCGCCGCGCACCTTCTTCAACCAGGCCCTGGCCACCCCCGACGTGGGCGCCCTGCGCAACCTGTTCAACGAGAGTCTGTGCATGGCCTACCCCGAGGAAATCAACGCGCTGCTGAAGGTCGCATTCGCGTAACTTCCCGTCGCGGGCTATCTCAGATCCACCCGGCCGACCGCGGACACGGGACAAATCCCCCATGGAAAGGTGCCCCGTCACGGGATTCGCAGGTCAGCGCCCGGGAATCACGCTTTCGGACTCCACCAGTTCGGCCCGGAAGCTGCCGACGATAACCTTGCTCTTGATCATCACGGGCAGGCGCCGGTGGTCGGCGGTCACCCAGATGCGGATCCGGGCGCCGGGGCTCTTCTCGAACACGCCGCCGGCGTGGGTCAGTTCGGGCACCAGCAGGAAAGTGTCATAGATCTTGCCGGAGACGCGGATCTTCTCGCGCCTGACCACCCGCACCCGCCCGATGAAAACCTTCTTGCCGTCCGTGATGGGGCGGGTGACGGTGCGGCCGGCTTCCAGGGAGTACTGACGGACCCAGAAAAAGGCCGCCACGGGATCCAGGGTGCCGGGCCGCAGCACGGCCCGGCGACGCGGTCGGTCGGATTTGAAGTAGAAGGTTTGCATGCGGCGCCAGTCGAAGAAGACCTCGATGTCCCTGCGGGTGGAGCCCTCGCGCTGCTTCTTGCGGTAGTGCAGCGTGCGGCTCACGGGCACGTCGGTCCAGGTGTCGAAACGGTCGCGTACCTTGTAGAACAGGTCGGCGAAGGCGTTGGTACGCGTGGTCATGCGAAAGTGGTAGGCCCGCACGCCGTCCAGCGTCTCGAGGGGCAGCACTTGCAGGCGGCCCCTGCCGGTGGGGATGACGGACCAGTAGAAATCGAACACCAGGGTTTCACCGGGATAGAAAGGGCGTGGCGCGCCTCCGAGGGCGGCGGGCACATATGCCAGCAGGACCAGCAGGACGACGGGCAGCACACTTTTGGCGGCCGCGGCGGGCCTCACGACGCGTCTTCCCGTCGCTGCGGCCGGCGGTCAGCGGCCGTAGGGGAGAGGGGGATCATGGGATAGAAAGGTCGCGTGCAGCGTGGGGTTTGTGCCTGATGGTGCAGGCCCGGGCCGGAATTCGCGCGAGGCCGATGGCAAGTCACCCGTGATGTGCACCGCCTGGTAAGGGATCAGCTCAAACTGCCCGCCGATTCCAGGCCGCAGACTTTCCAGCGGCCCTTTTCTTTAACCAGTTCCAGCACCTGGTCCACCGGGTAGGTGGTGCCCAGGTTGAACAGGCGGCCGATGAAGGTGAAAATGGGGTTGAGATTGCGCTTGCGCACGGCGGTCAAGCGCACCGTGGCGGTGTCTTCGCCGCGGTTGAGCACTTCGGTTTCGATGTTGAAGAGAGCGCACTTCATGAAGTCCGGCGAAAAGCCCATTTCGCGGGCCTCGCGGGCCTTCTGTTCGATGATGCGGCTGACCAGGTTGACGCCGTCGCTGTTCAGCAGCTGGTCGCACACGCGCCGGGACATGGCGGGGTCCACCATGAAGTAGGCTTTGCTGAATTCCACGGCGGCCTTCTGGGGGGTGTCCTTGGCGTCGGCAAAAGCGAACACCACCTGCATGAAAACGGCCAGCACCAAAGTGACGGCCAGTGCGGAGCTTTTATTGGTGTTTTCGGCCATCGGTCACGCTCCTTTCCTGCGGTTGCCGCGAGTGAAGCCATACGATTCGCCCAGATACCACGAATCGTGATGGGGTTCAAGGGTTTTCGTTTGCGATCCCCGCCCGCTCCGGTGCGTCGGGCTGCGTGCGCGGGTTTCCCCCGAGGCGGATTGTGGCTTGCGATGAGCCCGGTTGCGGTCGTCTCCCGCCCCACCGCCGGAACCGGCGCGACATTATATGCCGTTTGCGTTATTTGCAATTTTCATCCAACTTCGGTAGTATACAGTAAACACAAGGGGGGTTAACGGCTGTGGTACAACGGGGAGGGAAAATGCATGGTCGATGCCGAGAACTGGGACTGGGAGACCGGGCAAAGAGTCATCGCCGTAGCACCGTGGAGTGAACATTTCAAATGGGTGGAGGAGTTCCAAGTCAGTCCCGACGGCGAGAAGATCGCCGCCATCGTCAACCAGGATGAAGCCGAATTCAGGGTGTGCGTCAACGGAGAGCCGTGGGAGGGCGTCTTCGATAAGGCCTGGTACCTGCGGTTTTCGCCCGACGGGCGCCTGACCGCTCTGGTTTCCGTCACGGGCGAGTGGACTGTGGCCGTGGACGCTGCGCTCTGGGAAACCCGTTACGGCTACGTCTGGAACACGCGCTTTAGTCATGACGGCCGGCACATTGCGGTGTCCGTCCAGCAGGACATGCAGTACGGTATGGCCGTGGACGGTGCGTGTTGGCCCCGCCTTTACGCCAACCTTTCCAACGCCTCCCTCAGTCCCGACGGCCGCCGCACGGCCGCCGCCGTACAGGTGGAGGCCGTGTCCGAGGGGGAAATCCACCGTTTCCAGGAGGGGACCTACACCGTGGCCGCCGATGGGCGGCCTTGGGAGCGCCGCTTCGCCAATGTCTGGCACATTGCCCACGGACCTGAAGAACGCCTGGCCGCCGAGGTGCGCCTCAACCTCTACGAATACACCATCGCCGTGGACGGCGCGTGCTGGGACGAGACCTTTCCCGCCGTTTGGGAGCCGGTGTTCAACCCCGTCGACGGTGCGGTGACGGCGCCGGTGCGCCGCGACGGCCGCTGGGCGCTTTTCCAGGACGGTGCGCCCCTGTGGGACCGGGATTTCCTCCAGCTCTGGCACCAGACTTTCAGTTCAGGGGGCGACACGCTGGCGGCCATCGTGGCCCCCTCCTTCGGCCGGTGGACCGTGGCCGTGGACGGCCGGCCCTGGACGGTGACCTTCGGCGCCATGGTGACGGACCTGGCGCTCAGCAGCGACGGCGCGCGCGTGGCCGCCCTGGGCAAGGAAGGCGACAAATGGCGGGTGGCGGTGGACGGCACCCTCTGGCCGGAGGCCTTCGACATGGCCTGGCGGCCGGTCTTCAGCCCCGACGGAGCGCATGTGGCCGTCAAGGTGGAAAGGGACGGGATCTACACCTTGGCCGTGAACGGCCGCCTGTGGAGGGAATCCGCCGAGGCACTTTTCGACCCGGTCTTCAGCCCCGACGGCGGCAAACTGCTGATAAAGATGATCAAGGAGGGAAAATACCATCGGCGTGTTGTTCCGGTAACCGAACTGACGGGCTAGGAGAAAAAATGCACGGGATTTACACCTTTGTCACCGGGCCACTGGTCTGGCTGGCCTTCGTCGTGTTCATCGGCGGCAGCCTTTACCGCATCGTCAGCATGCTGATGCTGGTCAGCCGCAAGGAAAGGTTCATCTTCAGCTACATGAGCGTCAAGTACAGCCTGCGATCCATCCTGCGCTGGATGACGCCCTTTGCCACCGTCAACATGCGCCGCCACCCCGTGATGACCGTGGTCGCATTCGCCTTTCACTTCTGCCTGATTTTCACCCCCGTGTTTCTCCTGTCCCACGTGGTCCTGTGGGAAGAAGCCTGGAACGTGCGCTGGTGGACCCTGCCGGACGCCGTGGCCGACGTCATGGCCCTGGTGGTGGTGGCCGGGTGCGTCTTTTTCCTCTTGCGGCGCCTGGTGCGGCCCGAGGTGCGTTTCCTGACCACGGCTTCGGACTACTTGCTGCTGGCCGTGGTGGCGCTGCCCTTCGCGAGCGGTTTCCTGGCCTACCACCAGTGGTTCGCCTACCGCTTCTTCTTCATCCTGCACGTGGTTTCCGGTGAAGTCATGCTCATGGCCATCCCCTTCACGCGGCTGAGCCACATGCTCTTCGCACCGTTCGTGCGGGCTTACACCGGCTCGGAGTTCGGCAAGATCAGACACGCCAGGGACTGGTAACGCGGCCGTTTGGACGACCGCCGCCCCGGCCACAGGGAGCATCGCAAATGACAGAAGCAGCCCCGAAAACGGACCAGACCGTCATCGACGAGGGGGTGGAAAAAGGCGCCGCCCGCCTGACCCCCGAGCGCATCGAAACCGTGTTCAACCGGGTCGTCCGGCAGGAGTCCGGCGCGCGCCTGAAGACGTACGTGGACACCTGCGTGCACTGCGGCCTTTGCGCCGACGCCTGCCATTTCTACCTTTCCCACAAGAAACCACGTTTCGCCCCGGCGGCCAAGGTCAAGCAGACCCTGTGGGAGATGATGCGCCGGCGGGGGCGCGTGGACGCGGATTTCATGAAACGGGCGACGCTCATCGCCCACACCGAGTGCAACCTGTGCAAACGCTGCGCCATGTACTGCCCCTTCGGTATCGATGTGGCCTACCTCATGACGGTGGTGCGGCGCATGGTTCACCTGCTGGGGATGACGCCGCTCTACATCCAGGACACGGCCCACAGCCACGCGGCCACCCTCAACCAGATGTGGGTCAAGGAGGACGAGTGGGTGGACACCCTGCAGTGGCAGGAGGAAGAGGCCCAGACGGAGGTCCCCACGCTGCGCATCCCCATCGAAAAAGAGGGCGCCGAGGTGATGTATTCGGTCATCGGCCCGGAGCCCAAGTTCCAGGCCCAGCTGATCTACCAGGCGGCCGTGATCATGGACGCCGCCGGCATCGACTGGACCATGCCGGCCACGCCGGGGTGGGACAACAGCGACATGGCCATGTTCACCGGCGACAACGAACTCATGGGCCGCCTCAAGCGCGCCCACTTCGAGACCGCCGCGCGCCTCAAGGTCAAGAAGATCGTCATGGGCGAGTGCGGTCACGCCTTCCGGTCGGTTTACGACGTGGGCAACCGCTGGCTGGGCTGGGAGATGCCGCCGTTGCCCATCGTGCATGCCATCGAGTTTTTCTACGAGCTTATCAGGGAGGGCCGCATCACCATCAGCCGCAAATTTCAGCCGCCGGTCACGCTGCACGATCCCTGTAACGTCTCGCGGGGCATGGGCTTGCACGACAAGGCCCGTTTCATCGCCCGGGCCACCTGCGAGACGGTGGTGGAGATGTACCCCAACCGGGAGCACAACTACTGCTGCGCGGCCGGCGGCGGCGTGGTCAACTGCGGCCCGCCCTACAAACTGCAGCGGGTGCAGGGCAACCGCGTCAAGGCCGACCAGCTCTTCGACGCCAAGGCCCGCGGGGCCGAGGTGGTGATTACGCCCTGCCACAACTGCCACAGCGGCCTGGAGGACGTCATTCACCACTACGAGATCGGGTTGGCGACCAAGTTTTTCGGTGACATCATTTACGAGGTGATGGACAAACCCGGTGTTTCGGAAGGAGCCTGAAACCCATGTGGAAACGAGTCCTTTTACTTCTGATGCTGATGCTGGCGGCGGCCCTGGTGGTGGGGGCCCAGGAGGACATGCGGACGGTGAGCAACGAGGACTTCGTGTCGCCGCAACGCCCCCCCGCCGTCTTCAACCACGACGCGCACAACGACGATGCCGAGATCGAGGACTGCAGCGTGTGCCACCACCTCTACGAGGACGGTGAGCTGGTGGAGGGTGAGTCCTCCGAGGACCAGTCCTGCTCGGAGTGCCACGACCTGCGCGCCTCCGACGGCCAGCCTTCGCTGATGAACGCCTTTCACCTGCGGTGCCAGGGGTGCCACCTGGCGCGCAGGGACGGCCCGGTCATGTGCGGCGAGTGCCACCGCTGGAAAAACGATACCGGTGACGACGACGGCCACTCCGACGGCGACAACGGAGACGACAACGGCGGCGACCGGGAAGACCACGACCACAAGGACGACGATTAGAAGAAAGGGCCGTGATGCGCCTGCACGGCGCGTCGCGGGCCCGGGGGGGTAGCATGGCGAAGAAGATTCTGATCATCGACGACGACCCGGCCATCGTCACGTACCTCAAGGCCGTTTTCAGCGACAACGGTTACGAGACCTGCAGTGCGGCCTCGGGCCAGGAGGCCCTGGAGGCGGTGCAGCGTGAAAAGCCCGACCTGATCACCCTGGACCTGCAGCTGCCCGGAGAGTGGGGCCCCCGCTTTTACCGCAGGATGAGCAGGCTCGAGGACTGCCGGGACATTCCGGTGATCGTCATCAGCGGCATCGACGGGGACCACGCCGTGCGCGACGCGGTGGCTTTCGTGCGCAAGCCCTTCGATCCCGAGAAACTCATCGGGATCGTCAAAAACACCATCGGATAGGTCGGGTCGAGGCGGTCCCGGTGCCGGAAAAGTCTCCCTGCCGGGGGCAGGCAGGTGGTGGCAACCTCGAACCGGTTTACGGAACATGTTGGGCCCAATTTTTTCTTGACATACCATATGTAGTGCGCTTATACATCCTCTCGTCCGTTCCCCGCCCGGGGAACCGGCCGTGGATCCGCGGATCCGTCCGTTTCGACAGCATCGCTGTGCCGGGTGTTGAAAAAGGCACCCGCATGCGTTAATTTTTTCTTGAAAAAGGACCTGCCGCCCGGCGCAGGACCGTACTCGCCACCCCAAAAACAACAGGGCCCAAAGCCAACAACCGGCGGCCTGCCGCACAGGAGATTTCGCATGGCGCGACGAGCAAAGATTCTGGTTACCGACGAGGGACAGTTCGACCTGACCACCTATCGCTGGGACGACCACCGTTTTTCCGACTTGCTGGTGCGCGACAATCCCATCGATACCGATCAGGCCCTCAGCATCAGCCGCTTCCTGCGGGAGGAAATCGCCAAACTCGACATCTACACCATCACGGTGCCGGTCATCGAGAAGATGATCGAAGCCAAGCTGATCGAGTACGGCCTCCAGAAGCCGTCCCCGGTCAAGCTGGACAAGTCCATCTTCGTCAAGAACAAGCCCGTGCTCTCCCGCAACGCCATCACCGTGCTCGAACGCCGCTACCTGCGCAAGGACGCCCAGGGCAAGATCATCGAGACCCCCGAGCAGATGTTCAAGCGCGTGGCCCACCACATCGCCCGGGCCGAACTCAACTACGGCACCGAGGAAGACGCGCGCAAGATGGAAGAGGTCTTTTACGAACTGATGACCGACCTGAAATTTTTGCCCAACTCGCCCACCCTGATGAACGCCGGCCGGCAACTGGGACAGCTGGCGGCCTGTTTCGTGCTGCCCATCGAAGACAGCATGGAGGCCATTTTCACCTCGCTCAAGAACGCCGCCATGATTCACAAGTCCGGCGGCGGCACCGGGTTTTCCTTCTCGCGCCTGCGGCCCAAGAACAGCCAGGTGGGCACCACCGGCGGCGTGGCCTCAGGGCCGGTGTCCTTCATGAAGATCTTCAACACGGCCACCGAGCAGGTCAAACAGGGTGGCACCCGGCGGGGTGCCAACATGGCCATCCTGCGGGTGGACCACCCCGACATCATGGAGTTCATCCACAGCAAGGCCGACAACAGCGACCTGAACAACTTCAACATATCGGTGGGCATCACCGATGCCTTCATGGAGGCGCTGCAGAAGGGCGAGACGTACGACCTCATCGACCCGCGCAACCACAAGAAAGTGGGCGAGCTGGACGCCGGCGAGGTCTACCAGGCGCTGGTGCGGCAGGCCTGGAAGAACGGCGACCCCGGGATCCTGTTCATCGACCGCACCAACCGCGACAACCCCACCCCGGCACTGGGGGCCATCGAGAGCACCAACCCCTGCGGCGAGCAGCCCCTGCTGCCCATGGAGGCATGCAACCTGGGGTCCATCAACCTGGCCAAGTTCGTCATCGAAAGCGACGAGCAGCCGGCCATCGACTACGAGGGCCTGCGCGAGACCATCTGGCGCTCGGTGCGCTTCCTGGACAACACCATCGACATGTCCCGCTACCCTCTGCCGGAGATCGACCGTATGGTCAAAGGCAACCGCAAGATCGGGCTGGGAGTCATGGGGTTCGCGGACATGCTCTTCCAGCTCGGGGTGCCCTACAACTCCGACAGGGCCCTGGAACTGGCCGAGGAGATCATGCGCTTCGTGCAGGAGACCTCCCACGAGGCCTCCCGCTACCTGGCCTCCAAGCGGGGCGTCTTCGAAAATTTCGACAAAAGCGTTTACAAGGACCGGCCGGGCTGCGAGTACCGCAACGCCACCACCACCACCATTGCGCCCACCGGCACCCTGAGCATCATCGCCGGTTGCTCCAGCGGCATCGAGCCGCTGTTCGCCCTGAGCTTCGTGCGCCGCGTGATGGACGACGACGAACTGCTGGAGGTCAACCCGATTTTCGAAAAGGTGGCCCGCGAATACGGATTCTACAGCCGCGAACTGATGGACAAGATCGCCGGGCGCGGATCCATCCGCGACCTGGCAGAAATCCCCGAGGAGGTGCGGGAAGTTTTCGTCACGGCCCACGACGTGACCCCCGAGTGGCACGTGCGCATTCAGGCGGCCTTCCAGAAGTACACCGACAACGCCGTGTCCAAGACCGTCAATCTGCCCCGCGACGCCACGGTGGACGATGTGCGCAAGGTCTACGACCTGGCCTACGAACTGGGCTGCAAAGGGGTCACCATTTACCGCGACGGCAGCAAGGAGCACCAGGTGCTGTCCACCTCCGAGAAGCAGGAGAGCCGCCGCCAGAGCTTCATGTCGGCCGTCAAGGAACGCCCCGAGACCCTGGAGGGTTTCACCACCAAGATGAAGACCGGCATGGGCAACCTGTACGTGACGGTCACCGAGTACGAGGGCCAGCCCTTCGAGGTTTTTGCCACCATCGGCAAGTCCGGCCGCTCGACCACCGCCAAGACCGAGGCCATCGGGCGGCTGGTGTCCCTGGCGCTGCGTTCCGGGGTGCACGTCTCCAAGGTGGTGGACCAGATCAAGGGCATCGGCGGCGAGCACCCCGTTTTCCAGGAGGGTGGCTTGGTGCTGTCCATTCCCGACGCCATCGCCCGGGTGCTGGAGAAACGCTATCTTACCGGAGACAAGCGTCGGCGGGGCAACGGGCAGGCCCACAGCCTGCTGGGCGAGACCTGCCCGGAGTGCGGTGAGACCATCAGCTTCGAAGAGGGCTGCATGACCTGCCACTTCTGCGGCTTTTCCAAGTGCAGCTGATTTGAAAAAAGACACCCGGGGCAAACGACAGGGACGCGACATATGCGCCCCCCTGTCGTTTGCCCCGGGTATCCGTTACCAGTCCTCATCACCGTAGAACAGCGCGGCGATCTCGGCGGTTTCTTCGCGGATGCGCCGGATCTGGCCGCTATCCAGCCTTTTCTTCCAGTTCCAAATGTTGGCCCGGCTGTCCCGTCGCAGGCGGTGGATCTCCCCGTCGGCCTCGGCCGGGTTGCCGGGGCCGCAGAGGCGCTCCAGCAGCGCCGCCTGGCGCGGACCGAAATCCAGCGCCAGCCGGGTGAACATCTGGCGGAACAGCCGCAGGTAGTCGCGGCTGAGGTCCTCGTGGCGGTAGAACAGCCAGTGGGGGTGGCGTTGGCGATAGACGGCGATGACGCGGTGAAAGACGTTCCAGGCGACGATGGCGTCGCCCAGGGGGTCGTCGTCACGCCGGTGCTGGCGCGCAACATCCTCGGCCAGGGGAGCCAGGATACCCTCCATGAGCATCGGCTGGGCGAGGAATACGTGGGGCCGCATGGGCCATCCCAGGCGCAGGATGCTGCTCACGTAGGCCGCCGGGTGGCGGATGGTGATCACCACCCGCATGCCCAGCGCCTTTTGCAGCCACTCGGCGGACATCAGAGCGATGGGGTCTTTGACCAGCGGCCGGCCGCGGTTCAATGTGCGCAGCCATCGATGGGTCGCGCCAGCCAGGCGACGCAGCCCGGGCCGTTCCCGCACGTCGGCCCGCCAGGGGTGCAACCACCCCATGCGATAGAGCAGGTAACGTTTCACCCGCCGGGCCTCGTCCGGCTGCACACGGTGGTAGTGGCGCCGGAAAGGGGTGGGGATCAGCCGGCGCTCGGGGTCGGTGTACTCGTGGTTGAACGGCTCGTGGACGTACTGCACGCCGTCCGCCGAGGCGATGACACGTCCCACCCAGGTGGTACCGGAACGGTTGGCCCCGGTGACCAAGATGGGGTGTATGGTACGCCGCAGCGGGTGCAGGATCGGCATCGGTCTCGGCGGACGGACTTCAGTCGATACTGACGTCCACGTTCAGCTTGTCGCCGATGTCGGACAGACCGTCGGCCAGCTCGTCGAGGGAAACGTCTTCGGGAATCTCGACGCTGATCTTCATGGAGTAGATGGCGGCGCCACTCTCGGGGGTGAACTTCATGCGCGAGTCCAGGGTGACGATGTTTACGCCGCGATCGGCCAGGAAGCGGCTGATGCGGTAGACGATGCCGGCCTTGTCCAGGCCCTCCACGTGGATGGTGCGGGTGGTGCCGGCGCCGGCGGCCGGGGACGCGCCGTCGTCGACGCGCCGCAGAAAGGCCGAAACGCCCTTTTCGATCTCCAGGCGCCGGCAGGCGCTGGAGAGCCGCTCTTCCAGGTCATCGCCCTGTCCGGCGAGCAGCAGCATGATGGTGAACTGGTCGGCCATCAGGGCCATGGTGGAGTCTTCCAGGTTGCATCCGGTTTCGTAGATGAGCTGCGAGACGTCGGCCACGATGCCGGGCCGGTCCTTGCCGAAAGCCGTCATGATGAACTTTTGTTCCATTTTTCTCTCCCCGAACTGCATGGTTGGTAACCGGTACAAGAAATTGTCAAGCATCGGTCAGCGGATGTCGAGTCCCGGATTGTGAAGCATCCACCCGGCTGCCGGCCGAAGCCCGACACCCTGGACACCTGTTTTCACCCAATCTTCTGAAACAGCTCCCGCGCGTGGTAGGAACTGCGCACGAAAGGGCCGCTGGCCACTTGGGAGAAGCCCATTTGGCGTGCCGTCCGATGCCACCGCTTGAATTCGTCGGGCGTCACGAAGCGGTCCACCGGAAGGTGCCGTCGGGAGGGCTGCAGGTACTGCCCCAGTGTCAGGAGGCGGCAGCCGGCTTCGAGCAGGTCGGCCAGGGTCCGGCGGATCTCCTCGTCGGTCTCCCCCAGCCCCAGCATGAGTCCCGACTTGGCCGGAACGACCGGCTCCCACGCCGCCACGCGCCGGATGAGCGCCAGGGATCGATCGTAGCGTGCCTGGGGCCGAACCGTGGGGTATAGCCGCGGCACGGTCTCGATGTTGTGGTTGAGGACGTCCGGGGCGGCCTGCAGGACCGTCTCCAAGGCCGCGGGGTCCCCCTGGAAATCGGGGATCAGCACCTCGACCCGGGCTTGCGGGATGGCGCGGCGGATTTCGCGGATGGTGTCGGCGAAGATCCCGGCGCCGCCGTCCTCCAGGTCGTCGCGGGTCACCGAGGTGACCACCACGTAGCGCAGGTCCAATTGACGGGCGGCCTGCGCCACCCGCTGCGGTTCCCCGAGGTCGGGCGGACCCTCGGGGCCGCTCTGCACCGAGCAGAAGCGGCAGTCCCGGGTGCAACGCGAACCCAGGATCAGGAAAGTGGCCGTGCGGTTCGAAAAACACTCGAACTGGTTGGGGCACTTGGCCTCTTGGCATACCGTGTGCAACCGGCCGTTGCGGATCAGGGCCCGCACGGCCTCGTAATCCGGCCCCGAGGGCAGCCGCCGCCGCAGCCAGGGGGGCTTGCCGGTGCGAATGGGGTGTTCCGTGGTCTGTGTCATGGACTCGCCTGGCGTTTTGCCCCGTGTTCTACGGGGGTTCGTGTTCATTATTGAGCCGTTTCTCCAGTTCCCACATGCCGGTGGGTTCCAGTTCCAGCCGCAGTACCTGCCGGATGTGGTCGGTGACCGCATCGTAGGCCGCTTCCGGTGCAACCGGGGTTCCCCGTTCCTTTTCCAGGGACGTCACCCCGACCCCCTTGAGCCCGCAGGGATTGATCCAGTCGAAGGGCGCCAGGTCGAGGTTGACGTTAAAGGCGAAGCCGTGGAAGGAGATGCCGCGGCGGATGGAGATGCCGATGCTGCCCAGCTTGCAATCTCCCACCCAGACGCCGCGGTTGCGCGGGTCACGCGCGGCGGCCACCTCGAAATCGGCCGCCGCGCGGATCATGATCTCCTCCAGCGCCGTGACGTAACCGGTCACCGAAAGCGACGAACCCCGCAGGGCGATGATGGGGTAGCCCACGATCTGGCCCGGTCCGTGGTAGGTGATGTCCCCGCCGCGTTCGACGTGCACCACGGCGATGCCGCGCCGGTCCAGGAAGGCCTCGGAGACCCCCAGGTTGTCCCGTCCCCCCCGCCGTCCCAGAGTGAAGACGGGGGGGTGTTCCAGCAGCAGCAGCACGTCGCGGTCCAGCCGGCCGTGCCAGCGGGCGTCCACGATGCGCCGCTGCAGCGCCAGGGCGCGCCCGTATTCCAGGCGCCCCGGCGTGACGAACAGGCACCGCCGGGACGGCTTGGCAACTGCAGCCACGGCGGCTTATCCCGTCAGGCAGGGCTTGCGGGCCGCCAGGGTCTCGTCCAGGCGCCGCACCTTGGTGATCTGCGGGGCCTCGTGCAGCAGTTCCGGGTTCTCGCGCGCCTCGGCGGCGATGGTTTTCATGGTTTCGATGAAAGCGTCGATGTCCTGCTTGCACTCGGTCTCGGTGGGCTCCACCATGATGGCGCCGTGCACCACCAGCGGGAAGTACACCGTGGGCGGATGAAAACCGTGTTCCATCAACCGCTTGGCGATGTCCAGGGTGGTCACTTTGTAGGCTTCCTGGATCTTGTCGTTGAACACGCACTCGTGCATGCAGGGACGGTCGTAGGGCAGGTGAAAATCGCCTTTCAGCTTTTCCTTGATGTAGTTGGCGTTCAGGACCGCCAGCTGGGTGGCCTTCTTCAATCCGGCGGCGCCCATGCTCAGGATGTAGCTGTAGGCGCGGATCAGGATGCCGAAGTTGCCGTAGAAGGCGTGCAGCTTGCCCACCGACTGTGGAAAGTCCTCGGACAGTTCATAGCCTTTCTTGGTTTTGACCACCCGCGGCACGGGCAGGAACGGCTCCAGTTCGGAGGTGACGCACACCGGTCCGCTGCCGGGACCCCCGCCGCCGTGGGGCGTGGAAAAGGTCTTGTGCAGGTTCAGATGCATCACGTCCACCCCCAGTTGGGACACGTCCACGATGCCCATGATGGCGTTCATGTTGGCGCCGTCGCCGTACACCAGTCCGCCCTTGTCGTGCACGATGCGGGCCACCTCGTGGATGTTCTCCTCGAAGAGCCCCAGGGTGTTGGGATTGGTGATCATGATGCCGGCGGTGTCCTCGTCCATCAAGCCGGCCACGGTTTCGGGTGAGAGCACGCCGCTCTCGTTGGAGGCCACCGCCACGGCCTTGAAACCGCATAGCGCCGCGCTGGCCGGGTTGGTGCCGTGGGCCGTGTCCGGGATGAGGATCTTGTGGCGGGCCTTTCCCTGACTCTTGTGGTAAGCCGCGAAGATCAGCATGCCGGTCAGTTCGCCCTGTGAGCCGGCTGCGGGCTGCACGGTGACGGCCGGAAGGCCGGTGATGGCGGCCAGAAATTCCTGTAGATCGTACATCAGCTGCAGTGTCCCCTGGCACAGCTCGGCCGGTAGCAGGGGGTGGGCTCCGGCGAAACCCGGCAGGGCCGCCTGGCGCTCGTTGGTCTTGGGGTTGTACTTCATGGTACAGGAGCCCAGTGGGTACATGCCGCTGTCCACGCCGAAATTCCACTGGGAAAGGCGCGTGAAGTGGCGCACCACGTCCACCTCGGAAAGGTCGGGGAAGTCCGGGCCGGCTCCGGCCAGGGCTTCGTCCAGGGGACTTTCGGGAACGTCCCGGGAGGGCATGGAAAACCCGTTGCGCCCCGCGGCGCCCTTTTCCCACAGCAGGGGCTCGTTGAATACCAGTCCATGGGTGCCGACGGTCTCTTTCATGATGTCACCTCCTTGACCAGCAGATCCATGTCCTCACGGCTGCAGGTTTCCGTGGCGCACAGCAGGTAGTGGTTTGCCATCTCATCGTAGTAAGGGGCCAGGGGCAGGCCGGCCACGATCTTCTTCTTGAGCAGTTTTTTCCAGGTGGCGTCGAAGCCCTTGGGGAACTCGGCTACGAACTCGTTGAAAGTCGGTGCGGTGAAGGGAATCCGAACCCCCGCCTGGGCCAGGGCCCCTTTGAGGTACTCGGCCTTGTCGCGGTTGAGCCGCGCCAGCTGGCGGATGCCGCTGCCGCCCAGGGTCGCCAGGTACATGATGGCGTTGGTGGCGCACAGGCCCTGGTTGGAGCAGATATTGGAGGTGGCCCGCTCGCGGCGGATGTGCTGCTCGCGGGTGGACAGGGTCAGCACGAATCCCCTGCGGCCTTCCTTGTCCACCGTCTGGCCCACCAGGCGGCCGGGCATGTTGCGCACGAATTTGCTGCGCGTGGCGAAGATCCCCAGGCCGGGGCCGCCGAAGGAGCGCGGGATGCCGAAGCTTTGGCCCTCGCCGCAGGCGATGTCGGCGCCCTGGCTGCCCGGGCTCTTGAGCAGGCCGAAGGCCATCGGCTCCGAAAAGCAGGCGATCATCATGGTTTTCTTGTCGGCGTGAACCGCCTCCGAAACGGCCGGCAGGTCCTCGATGCAGCCCAGGAAATTGGGCGACTGCACGGCCACTCCGGCCAGTTCGTCCAGCCCCGTGAGGGCCGAGAAGTCCGTGCGGCCCTCGTCGGTGTAAGGCAGTTCCACGATTTCGTACCCCGTGGGCTCCAGGTAGGTGCGCACGACCCGCCGGTAAAGGGGGTTGATGAGCGACGAGACGGCCACTTTTTTACGCCGCGTGATGCGGATGGCCATCAGCAGCGCCTCGGCCAGCGCCGAGGCGCCGTCGTACATGGAGGCGTTGGCCACGTCCAGTCCCAGCAGGCGGGTGATGAAGGTCTGGTACTCGAAGATCGCCTGCAGGGTGCCCTGGCTGATCTCCGGCTGGTAGGGCGTGTAGGCCGTCATCAGCTCGCTGCGGCTGAGCAGGTAAGAGGTGGCCGACGGGATGAAGTGGTCGTAGCTCCCGGCGCCCATGAAGATGCGGTACTCGGGGGCGGCGGCCGTGCGACCGGCCAGTTGGTCCATGTGGGCGTTGAGTTCCCACTCGGTCATGGGTTTGGGCAGCGGCATGTCTCCGCTGCGCCGGCAGTCCCCGGGAATGGTCGAGAAAAGATCCTCCAGGTCGGCGACACCCACCTCCTGCAGCATGGACCTGATCTCTTCTTCGGTATGTGGCAGGTATCTCATTCTTGCAGTCCTTTCAGCATTTCCAGGTAGGCGTCCTTGTCCATCAGGACCTCGTACTCGGCCGGGTCGGACGGTTTGACCCTGATGAGCCAGCCGTCGGTGTAGGGTGCGTTGTTGACCAGGTCGGGGTTCTCTTCGAGGTCTTCATTGACGGCCACGATCTCGCCGCCGATGGGCATGTACAGTTCGGAGACCGCCTTGACGGATTCCACGGAGCCGAATTCGTCTTTCTGGGCGAACGTGTCGCCTTCGGCCGGCAGCTCGACGAACACGATATCCCCCAGCTGGTCCTGGGCGTAATCGGAAATGCCCACCACCGCGGTATCGCCCTCCATCCGGATCCATTCGTGGTCATCGGTGTAGCGGACATCCTCGGCAAACTGCAGTTCACTGATCTCTTTCATGATTTCTCCTCCTGTGGCTGAAATGGGTCTGCCGGCGGTACGACGTACGGCCGGCGGTGATGTTTCGGGCCAGCGGGAACGGTTCAATGGATATAAGGTACCTTCAGGTTGTAGCTCTTGTAGACCACGAAGGTCTCCAGCGAACGGACATCCTCGATCTGGCAAACCTCCTGGGCGTAAAATTCCTGCAACCCGTAGTCGCGGGTGAAGAGCACCAGCAGCATCAGGTCGTACCGCCCGGTGACCACGCTCACCGACACCACGCCCCGCAGTTTTTGGAACTCCTCGCCCTTCTTGAAAAGGTCCGTGGTGCGCAGCTTGACGCCGATGATCACCGGCTGCAGGCGCGGGATCTGTTCAGGGTCCACCAGGCCGGTGATCTGCAGTACCCCCTCGTCGATCATTTTTTTGACCCGTGTGCGAATGGTGTTCTCGGAAAGCGACAGGTCTTCTGCGATTTTCTTGAAGGACTTGCGTCCGTTACGCAGATGACGAATGATAGCGATGGTGTTTTCATCGATCTTCATGACGGAAGTCGTGTTTCCTTAAGGCGGTGAATTGCGGTGACCCCCCCTCGTTCGGCATCATCGGCCGCCGGGACGAGACGTACAGGGTTTTAAAGTCCTCAAAAAGATAAGCCGGATTGAACGATATTGTCAACGATAGAAAAGAAATCTGTTAGATTCGTCAAGAAAGGTCATTTCCCCGCCCGGGCGGAGGACTCCTGCCCGCCGCCGGCGTCAGCCGTGCAGCGAGCGGTCGAGGGCCTTAAAGGCGGCCTCCATCATGGCCTCCGCCAAGGTGGGGTGGGCGTGGATGGTGGCGGCGATGTCGCTGACTCCGCCGCCCATCTGCAAGACCACGGCCGCCTCGGCGATGAGATCCGTGGCGTGGGGGCCGACGATGTGCACCCCCAGGATGCGGCCGCTGCCCTTTTCGGACACGATCTTGGCCTCGCCGGCGATCTCCCCGATGGCCTGGGCCTTGCCCAGGGTACGGAACAGGACGCTGTCGGCGCGCACGTCATGCCCGGCCCTGACGGCTTCGGCTTCGGACAGCCCCACGTTGGCCACCTCGGGGGTGGTGAAGATGGCGCCCGGCACCACGCTGTAGTCCATGACACGGTCACCCCCCGTGGCGTTCTCGGCCGCCACCATGCCCTCGGTGGAAGCCACGTGGGCCAGCATGATCTTGGCCGGCCCCAGCAGGTCGCCGATGGCGTAGACACCGGGCACCGCGGTCTGCATGCGTTCATCGGCCGCCAGCCAGCCCCGCTCGTCGGGCTGCAGGCCCAGCTTTTCGAGGCCGATGCCGGCGCTGTTGGGCTTGCGTCCCACGCACACCAGCATGCAGGCCGCCTCTACGGTCACGGGCTTCCGGTCCCTGGGAGACGGGTTCTCCAGGAAAGGCGAAGGGCCGATGGTGATGCGCAGGTGGTCGCCCGCGTCCTCGGCACTCTCCACGGTGCGGTTGACCACGAACTTGATCTTGCGCTTTTTCATCTCGCGCTGCAGGATCTTGGAGCAGTTTTCGTCCACCGAGGGCAGGGGCAGCAGCCGGGACAGGGCCTCCACCACGGTCACCCGGCAGCCCAGCGCAGAGAGAATGAAGGCGAACTCGCAGCCGATGACACCCCCGCCCACGATGACCATGGAGGGCGGAACGCTTTCCAGTTCCAGGGCGTCGTCGCTGGAGATGATCTTCTTGCCGTCGAAGGGGAAAGCGGGGATCTCGAAAGGCACGGTGCCGGTGGCCAGGATGAGGCGGTCCCAGGGGACTTCCACTTCGCCGTCCGGTTGGCTGACCACGGCCAGCCCGGGTTCGCGGATGGCCCCGGCGCCCTTGAGCAGCCGGATGTGGTGGTGCTTGAGGAGGTTTTCGATTCCCTTGATCTGGCTCTTGATGATGGCGTTCTTGCGTGCCATCAGGCGCTGCATGTCGGGGCGCACGCCGCCCTCCACGGTGACCCCGAACTCGGCGGCACGGTGGAATTTCTCCAACAGCTCGGCCGTGGTGATCAGGGTCTTGGAGGGGATGCAGCCGCGGTTGAGACAGGTGCCGCCGACGTTGTCGGCCTCGATCAGGGTGACGTCGGCGCCCAGCTGGGCCGCCCGCACGGCGGCCACGTATCCGCCGGGGCCGCCTCCGATTACGGTGATTCTGGTGGTTGTCATGTCTGGCGCCTCCTTCGGTTCTGATGGTTTCACAAGTAAGTACGGATCGGTCGCTTCCGCGGCCCTGTTCCGCCGGCGCACGCTGTTTCGCCGATCCCCGGAATCCGTGTGCAAGGGATTCCGGCCGCCCGGCGCCGAGTCCAAAGGAGCCTGAAGTCCGCTCGAAATTGACTGTTCACGATGGTGTCAATTCAGGCAGGATCGTTTCACGAAAGTCGCGGTTGGAAGTTCCCACAAAAGCGAACTAGAGTAAACATATCGCAACAAATTGATGTTTTCAATGAAAAAACAAAAAACTTTTGACAATATCCTAAATTCATTTTATCTGATTTACACAATTCTGACAACCGCGGCGGTTCTTTACAACGGATGCAAGGAGGACGATATGCAGCAAGAGATAAAAACCACGCCCCTTCACGACTGGCACACGGCCGAGGGTGCCAACATGGCCGACTTCGGGGGGTATGACATGCCTCTGTGGTACTCGTCGGCCAAGAACGAGCACCTCTCCGTACTGACCGATGCGGGGCTTTTCGACACCAGCCACATGGCCGTCCTGCTGGTGGAGGGCGACGGCGCCCGGGAACTGCTGCAGCTGTGCTTCACCAACGACCTGGAGGCTTGCGTGGGCGCCGCCAAGAAGCCCCTTTACGCCGGCCGCTGCGTTTACGGCGCCTACCTCGACGACGACGGCTGCGTGATTGATGACTCCATCATTTACATGCTGCGCGACGGTTACTACATGGCGGTGGTCAACGCCGGCATGGGCGCCGAGGTGGCCCGCCACCTGGAATCCCGCAGGGGCGGGCGGCAGGCTAGAATCACGGACCTGACGGACCGGTTGGGCAAGATCGACGTCCAGGGGCCCCTGGCCGGCAAGATCATGGGGCGCGTGCTGGCCGACCCGCAGGCGGTTTTCGAGAAGCTTTTCTACTTCTCTTTCAAGGGGTTTTTCGATCCGGACTCCGATCTGTCCGCCGCCGCCAGGCTCAAGGACGGCACGCCGGTGCTGTTTTCGCGTACGGGCTACACCGGTGAGTTCGGTTTCGAAATTTACGTGCAGGTCGACCGGACGGTGGCCGTGTGGGAGCAGATCCTGTCGGCCGCCGGCGATGACCTGTCCCTGACCCCCTGCGGCCTGGCGGCCCGCGATTCCCTGCGCGGCGGGGCCGTGCTGCCCCTGTCCCACCAGGACATCGGCCACTGGCCGTTTATCCACCATCCTTGGGAATTCGCACTGCCCTTCAACGAGGACCGCAGCGGCTTTACCAAGGCGTTCGTGGGTGCCGAGGCGTTGCTGAATATCCAGTCTCCGGAGTACACCTATCCCTTCGTGGGCAACGACCTGCGAAAGGTGTCCACCGGCGACCCGGCGGTGGTGGCGGATGCCGACGGGAACGAAATCGGCCGGGTGCTGACCTGCGTGACCGACATGGGCATCGGGCGCCACGAGGGACGCATTTACAGCATCGCCAGCCCGGACAAACCGGAGGGCTTCAGGCCCAGGGGTCTGAGCTGCGGTTTCATCAAGGTCAAGACGCCGCTGGACTACGGCCAGGCGGTGGAACTGCGTGACATCCGGCGCAAGCTCAAAGCAACGGTGACGGGGGACATCCGGCCGGACCGCACGGCGCGGCGACCCATCTCCGAGATGATCTAAGCGCCGCCGCGCAGGCGCTGAAACCGGGGCGGCCCCCCGCGGCAAAGCCGTGCGGGGGGCGCCCCTTTTTTGTGCCTTGAAAAAAGCAGCCGTTTGCCTTATTTTGCATGGGTGAATCTTCTTCATTTAGCGGATTGAATTTTTCGTCAACCGGGAACCAGGAGGAGGAAGCATGAAAAGACGTGTCGGAAGCACTTCCATGTGGGGGATGATCTGCCTGTCTCTGGCGGTGGCGTTGCTGGCCGCCGGCTGCAGCGGCGGCCAGCTGACCCCCAAGAACGCACCGCCCAAGTTTGCGTGTGTCACCGCAGACGGACAGCTGACCCGGGACATTGCCCCGCAGGCCGAACTGGTGGATTTCACCTGCGCCTTCAAGAAGTGGAAGGGCGCCGAAACCCTGCATTTTTCCGTGACCCTGAAAAACGTCAGCAGTGAGCCCCAGCGGTACCGGGTCAACATTTTCCTGGACAACGGCAAGGCCGTGGGCGGTCTGATTCCCCGCAAGACCAAAAAGGGCCTGGTGCAGCCCGGGCAGACGGCGTCCTTCGTCTACCCGGTCAAGGGTATGACCTCGCAGCCCAAGGCCGTCATCCTGAAGGTCTCCACCGTCGGGAAATAAGGTCGGCGGCGGAAGCCCGCTGTGCCGGAAGACGCATCGTCGGCGCCGCCGGCCGGCAGGCCCACACGAATCGAACCCACATACCAGAAATACCAGCGGAGGACATTTCCATGAGAATCAAGAACGCCCTTATCGTTTTTTTCCTGTGTGCAGTACTGGCCGTAGCCGCGCCGGTGGCGGCCAAGACGACTTTTATCAGCATCGGCACCGGCGGCACCGGCGGCATCTACTATCCATACGGCGGCGGCGTGGCCGAGATCTGGTCCAAGTACGTGCCGGGCGTCAAGGCCGTGGCCGAGGTGACCGGCGCCAGCGTGGAGAACGTCAAGCTGGCCCACAAGGGTGAGACCGTGATCGGCGAGGTCATGGGCGACGTGGCCGCCGCCGGATTCACGGGAGCCGGCAAGTTCAAGGGCAAGAAGCACAACATCCTGTCCATGGCCATCATGTACCCCAACCTGCTGCAGGTGGTCACCCTGAAGAAGAGCGGCATCACCAACATCGAACAGGTCAAGGGGCGCCACATCAGCACCGGCAGCCCGGGCAGCGGCACCAACTTCATGGCCGAGGCGGTTTTCAAGGCCCTGGGCATTCCGCTGGACTCCTACAAGGACAGCCGGCTGTCCTTCACCGAGAGTGCCAATGCCCTGCGCGACGGCACCATCGACGTGGGGATCTGGTCCGTGGGCCCCGGCACCAGCTCCATCCTGGACCTGGCCACCACCCACGACATCCGCATCATCGGCTTCACCCCCGAACAGACCCGGAAGATCCTGGCCGCCAACAAGAACTACTCCGCGGTGGACCTGGCCGCCGGTGTCTACCGCGGCGTCACCAAGCCGGTGCCCACCATCGGCGTCTGGAATGTCATGATCTGCCAGAAATCGCTGGATACCGACCTGGTCTACAAGCTGGTCAAGGCCCTGTATGAACACACCGACTATCTGAAGAAGATCCACCCGTCGGCCGCTTACACCACGCCGGAAAATGCGGTCAAGTACTCTCCCATCCCGCTGCACCCCGGCACCATCAAGTACCTCAAGGAGAAGGGGATCGAGGTCCCGGCCCGACTGGTGCCGGCCTCCTAGCGGATGGCGGGAAACAGCGGGCGGTCCAGGGCGCGCCTGTGGGCGGGCGTCGTCGTCCTGGTGTTGCTGCTGGGGCCGGCAGCCGCCGCCCTGCTGCCCGGCGGACTCGAACTGCGCGTGAACCCGGTCAGGGGCGGCCCGCCGCTGCTGGTGCTGCCCCTGGCGCCGGGCGAGCGCTTCACCATCCACTACTTTCACTCGGTGGAGAACGCCCCCATCTGGGAGACCCACTCGGTGGATGCGCGGGGGCGTATCTACATCGAAGAAGAGCGTTACCTGAAATTCGGGGCCGGCATGGGACGCATGCCCGGGGTGGGCCGCATGGTGATGCGCGGCCCTTACGAAGCCATCGTGGACATGCACATGCCCACCGGCGACTTCATCCTGCGCATCGGCAGCCCCGGGGTGGACCACACGGTCATCTGGCGGGGCACGCGCACCAACCTGTCGGCCCTGGCGCCCCACGTGGCGGTGCGCTTCCACGCCCGGCCGGTGAGCCTGCTCCACCGGTGGTGGCGCAGGTGCTTTCCCGATCCCGCAACGCCGCGGGTCCCTTCGGGGAACGCACCGCGCAGTCCCTGACAAATCCCGACGCGACCGCCCGTGGCGCTGCCTTCTTCGAAAACTCACGGCGACGGTCCGGGGAAGGGGTGCCGCCGGGATCGGCGCGGAGTCGTCGCAACGGATAGCGCCCCTTTTTTTCAAATCGGAGTCGCCGTCATCGTCCCGCGATCGTTGTGCGCGGCGGATGCAAAGGAGTCCCCATGACAGAGGTCGTGCCGGCCGGGGCCGGTCAGGACAAAACCCCGGCTTCGGAACCCATCCCCGAACAGTCCACCTCCCTGGAAAGGGCGACCGCCAGGGTCGTCATGGTGCTGGCCGTCAGCCTGAGCCTCTACCAGCTGTACACGGCCGGCATCACGGCGCTGACGGCGCTGGTGCAGCGCTCCATCCACCTGGGCGCCATCCTGAGCCTGACCTTCCTTTTGAAACCGGCTTTCAAGAAGGTCTCCAAGGCGCGCCTGAACTTCTGGGTGCTGCTGGACTGGTGCCTGGTGGCAGCCGCGGTGTGCTGCACCGCCTACATCGGTTTCAACCTGACGGCCATTTTCGAGCGCCAGGGCGACTGGCTGACCAGCGACCGGGTGGTCAGCATCGTCGGCACCCTGCTGGTGCTCGAGGCTTGCCGCCGGGTGATCGGGCTGATCATGACCGGCATCTGCGTCGTGGCCATGCTCTACGCCTATTTTGGGCCCTACATGCCCGAGCTGATCATCCACAAGGGTTACAGCGTCGAGCGCATCGCCACCACCCTGTGGCTGACCACCGAGGGTATTTTCGGTCTGCCCATCGGCGTGGCGGCCACTTTCGTGTTCGTTTCGTGCTCTTCGGCGCCTTCCTGGAGACCACCGGCGGTGGGGCCTTTTTCATCGACTTGGCCTACGCCCTGACGGGGCGCTTCTCGGGCGGGCCGGCCAAGACGGCGGTGGTGGCCTCGGGGTTCATGGGCTCGGTGTCGGGATCCGCCGTGGGCAACGTGGTGGCCACGGGTTCGTTCACCATCCCGATGATGAAAAAGGTGGGCTACCGGCCCCACGTGGCCGGGGCGATCGAGGCGGCGGCCTCCACCGGCGGGCAGCTGATGCCGCCCATCATGGGCGCCGGCGCCTTCCTGATGGCCGAGTTCACCAATACCAGTTACCTGACCATCATCAAGGTAGCCCTGGTGCCGGCCATCATGTACTACCTCACGGTGCTGCTGTTCGTGCACTTCGAGGCCAAGAAATTCGGGCTGGAGGGCCAGCCCCGGGAAAACCTGCCCAGGATTTTGCAGGTGATCAAGGACGGCATCCACTTCATCATTCCGGTGGGCATCCTGGTCTACGTGCTGATGGCCAACTACTCGCCCATGATGGCCGGTTTCGTGGCCGTGGTCAGCACCGTGGCCGCCAGCGTGCTGGCCAATGCCGTGCGCTGGCAGGTGGCCAACGCCCACCTGGCCGCCGGCGACGCCGGCCGCCGCAGCGCGTCCGACTTCCTGAAGGGGGAACTGCGCTCCACCCTCAAGGCGCTGGAAAACGGCGCCGTCAGCGCCATCATGGTGTCGGTGGCCTGCGCCGCGGCCGGTATCATCGTGGGAATGGTGACGCTCACCGGCATGGGGCTCAAGTTTTCCAGCCTGGTGCTGGACCTGAGCCTGGGCATCAAGGCGCTGGCCATCCTGCTGATCGGTGCCGCCTCGCTGGTGCTCGGCATGGGACTGCCGGTGACGGCCAGTTACATCGTGCTGGCCACCCTGGCCGGGCCTGCGCTGCTGGACATGGGGGTTCCCCTGCTGGTCTCGCACATGATCGTCTTCTGGTACTCCCAGGACGCCAACGTGACCCCGCCCGTGAGCCTGGCCAGTTTCGCCGGCGCCGGCGTGGCCGGGGCCAATCCCATGCGCACGGCCTTCACCTCCTGGAAACTGGCCAAGGGGCTTTACATCATTCCGCTGGTCATGGCTTATCGCCCGCTGCTGGGCATGGGCAAGGAATACGAGCTGCTGCACGGGCCGGTGATCTTCACCATGGTGACCACCTTCCTGGGGCTCACGGCCTTCGCCGCCGCCCTGGAGCGCTTTTTTTTCCGACGCGCCACCTGGCTGGAAACCATCCTCTTCTGGCTGGCCGCCGCCGGTTTGCTGTGGCCCGACACCTGGGCGGACATTGCCGGTTTGGGGATTTTCCTGCTGGTCATCGGTCTTCAGAAACTGCGAAAGCTTTCCTGAACGCGTGCACTTTATTCAGCGATAGTGTCATCCCCTAGAAAAGGTGCGGGGCCCCGCGGCTGCTTTTTCACAGTCGCGGGGCCCCGCTTTTTCCCAACCGTCCGGGGGCGATTCCCCCGGACGAGTTGTATTTTCCGGATATTTCTCCGGCCGGTCGGGATTATTCCTGCTTGCCGATAGTGGCAGGCTTGATGTTCTTTTGGGCCAGGATCTGGATCATGTTGTTCATCATCTCCAGATGCTTGGCCGGATCGAGCTTGCCTTCGGTGCTGACTTTGGCCCAGAGTTCGGCCTGGCTCATGTTCTGGTGGCATCCCATGCAGGTGCCGGCCCGCAGGATGGTGTCCAGTTCCTGCTTGTTGAACGCCCGGCTCATGGGCCAGTGGGTACCCACGGTGGCCAGCTGGGTGCCGTCGCGTTCCACGATCTTGGACCAGTCAAATTTCAGCTTGGGAATACCGGGGATCTGCACCTTATACTTCGCAGGGATGACCTTGCCGGTCTTGGCGTCGATCAGGTCCTCGACGATGTCCATGGACTGTTTGTTGCCGAAGGAGCCTCCGCCCAGGCCGAGTCCCGCCGACTTCAGGTTGGTATGGCAGGATTCGCAGGTACGCGCCTTGCGCTGGGCCGTGTGCGGCTGAACCGGCGCCATGTCAATGGCCAGCGGGATATGCTTCTGCTTGCGCTGGGCCGCTTCGTCGGGGCTGTCGGCGATCATGTTGTTGACCAGGGTCTTGCCCTCTTCGTTGATCACCGTGTAGGTTACCTGGCAGCCGGGCATCAGGGGCGTTACCCGCCCTTCACCGCCGATTCCCAGCACCGGGTCCTCCCAGCGTAGGTAGGAGCGGGTCTCATAGGGCTTGCCCATGGATTTGATGCCGCCGGTGCCCAGCACGGACTCGGCCGTCTGGCCGTTCTTCTTAATGGCATTCCCGGAGGCCACCCAGTCAATGCCCGAGGGCTGTTTGCCGTCCTTGTCCCGGGAGTAGTCCACTTTCACATGGCAACCGTAGCACTGCGGTACCCACGAGGCGTGGCAGGCGTAGCACTCCATCTTGTCCATGTGGCCCTTGACCGCCGACATGGCGATCGGCGCAGAGGGGTCCTTCCATCTCTTCTCCAGGCTCAGGTTCTTGAGCACCGGCACCTGAAAGTCGTTCCCAGTGGCCGAGTGCACGATGACCTTGTTGCCCCGTCGCACCACGTTGCCGATGGGGTTGCCGCGGCTGGTGAGCACGAAGCCGTCCTCGGGCTCGTAGCGCGTGCCGTACTGCCATCCCAGCTGCAGCCGCTGCTTGGCCACGCCGCGCGGCTTGTTGTCGAGCTTCTTGCCGAACTCGTCACCGTAGCCGACGGGCAGTTCCCAGGGATACTTGTCGGGACGGCCGTGGCAGTCGGTGCACTCGATCTCCACCTGTCCCATGGTGGTGCCGTGCAGGTTGCCGTCACCGTGGATATCCACGCTGGTGTGGCAGTCCTGGCACAACAGGCCGCCCTTGGGGTTCTCCTTGCGGCTCTGGTACTGGTGGTGGAGGTCGTCGGAGATGAAAAGGTACTTTTTGGTGTGCAGCTTGGGCTGTTTCTTGCCCATCTTGTTGAAAGGCGAGCCGTAGGGAAATTCCATCAGGCCCTGGAAGGAGACGCCGATGCGCTTGCCGCGGTTGTGGCAGGAGTTGCAGGACTCCACCGGGATGCCGCCGGTTTTGCGGGTGGCCACAATTTCGTGCTTGAGCATGTGGCCCGGCTGATCCTTGGCGATGGTTTTGTCATTGCCCTCGTACAGGCCGTCGTTGCTGTAGAGCACGTGACAGGCCGAGCAGCCCATTCCGCGGTAGTCGCCGCGTTTCTCCCGGCCGCGTACGCCGATGTGGCAGCGTTGGCAATCATGTCGCTGGTAGGTCAGGGCCGCTTTCTTGGGGTCCTTGTTGATTTCTTCCATGGTGGGCGACGGCAGTTTCTTGAAGCTCGTGGGGTACTGGTCGGGAAAGAGCGCGATCTGTTGCTTCATATAAAGCTTATAAGTTTCGCTGCCGAAGATCGGTTCCTGGCCGTCGATGTCTTCCAGATCGTAGTTGGCCCAGGGGTTCTTGAAGTTGGCCGTTTCGGTGAAGCCCCACGTATGCAGGTTGCCCTGAATTTTGCCGGCCTCGCTGTTCATCAGCGACAGCTTGGCCCGGTAGACGTAGCCCACGTGGCACACACCGCAGGAGTTCTCGGCGATCCAGATGGAACCCGGATCCGGATAATAATCCTTGGGACCCGGCGCTAGTTTCAGCGTCGCCGGAATGCCCTTGTGAGCCTCTTCTTTTACCGTTGCCTTGGGGTTGCCGCCGTGGCACATTACACAGCCGTCCGGGTCGCCGTGCTGGGAACCGTTGGCCTTGATGGTGCGCATCATCTCGCTGTCCGGGGAGCGGATGTCGGCAATGCCTTGGTGGCATTTGGCCGTGGTGCATCCTCCGGCAGCAAGGGCGGACAAGGGCAAGGCGATCAAGCCGCTCAGGAGCAAGGCCGTGAGCAGTACCTGTTTCCCCCTTGTCATACTCCCTCCTTTTTTCCTGCGTGGATGTTCAATGGGTTATAGACGACATTCTCCGCGGGTGTGCGACCACCTCCTTTCTTAATGGGAGTCCTGAAGGTTGACGATGGGAATGGCGCCCTTCAGGAATATCGTGTACATCAGCAGGCCCAGGGCCCAGATGCCGATGCAAATGACGATCTCGTTCAGGGTCGGTACGTACTGCACGAAATCACCCAGCGTCGAGGGGATGAAACCGGGCACGATGAACCCCAGCCCCTTTTCGATCCAGATGCCGACGACGATCATGATGCACGAGGCGATCAGCGCCGTGGGGTTACTGCGCACCGGCGACAGCAGGACCAGGGCGGCCACCACGTTGAGCCCCAGCGAGGTCCAGATCCAGGGGGCCAGCAGGCTCTCGCCGTGCAGGCCGAAGAGGTGGCTGATGTGCACCGCGTCGGCGGAATTTGCGTAGAACTCGGCGAACAGCTCGGATCCCGCCAGGAAGATGTTGATCAGCAGGCTGACCGTTACGATGACGCGCACCTTATCGATCAGCGTGGACTCGAACGAAATGGCCCGCATGCGCTTGAGGATGGTGAACACCAGGATCATGAAGGCCGGACCAGCGGCGAAAGCCGAGGCCAGAAAGCGTGGGGCGATGAGCCCCGTGTTCCAGAAAGGCCGGCCGCCCAGACCCTGGAAGAGGAAAGCCGTGATCATGTGGATGGTGGGTGCCCAGGCGATGGCCAGGAAGACCACCGGCACGTAGAGCGATGGCCGGGGGGTGCGGCCGTGAAAGGTTGTGTAAAGCACGTAAGCGCAGACGTAGAGGTTGAGGAACAGGTAACCGTGCAGCACAATGATGTCCCAAGTCAGCATGGAACCGGGCCAGTTGAAATGGCCGATAAAGGGAATCAGGTGCCAGAAGCGGTCGGGCCTTCCCAGGTCCACGATGACGAAGAGCAGGCACATGATCATGGCGGCAACAGCGAACAGCTCGCTGAAAATAACCACCTTGTGCATTTCACGGTCTTTGAAAATGTAAGCCGGAATGACGACCATGACGGCGGCCGCGGCCATGCCCACCAGGAAAGCGAAGTTGGCGATGTACAAGCCCCAGGAGACCTCGTCGCCCATGCCGGTGGTGGCCAGACCCTGGGCCAGCTGCCGGGCGTAGGCGTTGAGTCCCAGCAGCACCAGCGCCAGCAGGGATGCCACCCATATCCAGTAGGCCCTGCTGCCGTGGAAAATGGATCGGAAACCGTGAAAGAAGAACTGTACCATGACGAGCCCCTACTTGGCGAAAATGTAGTAGAATTTGGGTATCGTGCCCAAGTGCTCCTTGAGAACGTACACGCGTTCCTGTTCGATGATCCTGCGGATCTCGCTGTTGGGGTCCCGCAGGTTGCCGAATTTGCGGGCCCCGGTGGGGCAGACCTCGGCGCAGGCCGGGTAGCGCCCTTTGCGGGTGCGCTGCAGGCAGAAAGTGCACTTTTCCATGACGCCCATGTAGCGCGGCCGGTTGGACAGGTACGCCATGTCCGGATTGATGTCCTCGGCGGCGATCCCGGGCTTGGCGAAGTTGAAGCGCCGGGCGTGGTAGGGGCAGGCGGCCTCGCAGTAGCGGCAGCCGATACACCAGTTGTAGTCGATCACCACGATGCCGTCGGGCTCCTGCCAGGTGGCTTTGACCGGGCAGACCTTGACGCAGGGCGGATTCTTGCACTGCTGGCATTGCACGGGCATGTAGTAGTAGTTGGGGTCGCCGGCCTCTTCCTGGGGATAGTCGTGCACCGAGCTCTCGATGTCGATGCCACGGCCTTCTTTCTTCATCTGCAGCACGCGGATGTACTGGATCTGGGGGTCGCGCGACTGGTTGTTTTCCGCCATGCAGGCGTAGACGCAGCGGCGGCAGCCGATACAGCGGCCGATGTTCAGGGCGTAGGCGAACTCCACGCCGTCCATGGGCGGCGGGTCGCCGATGGTGGCCTTGACGCCATAGGTCTTTTCGATGCTGGCTTCCAGGCGTGCGAAGATGGCTTTCTTGTCCTCGGCGGTCAGTCGTTTGTAGTGCTGCTGCAGGAAGGCGTCCAGCGAGGGGACTTCCCGGGCCCTCAGGAGGGGGGTCATGGCGGCGGCGCCGGCGCCGGCGGCCGCCAGGGTCACCGTCAGGCCGGTGATGAAATCCCTGCGGCTCAGGGGGGCGTGCAGTTTGGGGTCTTTGGCCATCGCGGAATTCCTCTGAAACGCGGTTGAATAACGGGCGGGCGCGGGCGGCGGCCGCTCACGGCCCGGCGGCATACGCCGGACGCCGGATAAACTTGGCCGGCCACACCGGCGGCGGTGCGAAGTCCTTGAACCTGAATTTCGGCGAGTGCGGGTCGTGGCACTGGGTGCACTTGAATGCCACCCGCTCGAAAGGCCCCCTGGGGTCCCACCGCCCCCGCCGCACGCCGTGGGTGCCGGCCTTCCAGTCGTTGTAGATCAGCCCGTGGCAGCGGGCGCACAGCTTCTCCACGTTGACGGCCATGATGCCGGACCCGTCGTCGGCCGCGTACTTGTTGCGGTCCTGAATGAGGTGACAGTTGTAGCAGCGGTCATTGGCGCCGTGGTCGAGCTTGATGGCCGCGTGGGCGAACCGCGGCCGGACCACGTCGGGGTTGGGTGTTCCCACCCAGTAGGCGTGGCATAGGTAGCAGTTGCCCACCATGACCTTGTTTTTCAGTTCCTTGCCGCGGGCGGTTTCGGGCGTGTACCAGGCGGGGTCGAGGGGTGCGGGTTTGGAGGGGCTTTCGGAGGCGCTGAAGAACAGGGCCGCGAAAAGCACGATCATGAAAACACATACAGGGATGGTAATCAGCACTCCCCAATTGCGGTTGCCGCGAGGGCTATCGCTGGAAACGTTCATGTGTCGACTCCGTTTGCAGGCAGACGCACGTCCTGCGAGGGGATCTCGATGAGCCGGTGTCCTGGCGCCGGCCCGAATGCATGTTACACACCTCTGACAGCAGTCGATAGGCGGGATTAAAACACTTTTATCAAAATTTATCGCATAGGTAAAGAGATTTCTGAATTTTCTTCATTTTCTTTATCGGCTTTCCCCAAACGGCATTTCCATCCCTGTTGGCGTCAGCCACCGTCCCTCGAAACCGCCGGGCTCCCGACTTGACTGAAAAGAAGTGGCGTTCGGTTCTCTTTGATGGTAAATATCGCGTAACAGGGGCCGGTACCCCGCCGTCGAAGCCCGTTTCCGTGAGAGCGCCTCTTGCAGGCATCACGCCTGCGGTGGATCCATGGGGGGCGGCCCATTTCGTGGAAATGAATAAGGAAATCCACCAACGCCTGAAGGCAAAACGGTTTCTCATTCCGGCGACCGGGCTGCTGTTGTTTTGTATCGTCGCCTGCAGCCCGTTCAAACCGCAGCCGCGCAACAATCTCGACCGCGATCTGCCGGCCGGTTTCTCGCTGTACAACGGCACGGCCGTCCCGGATCAGAACTGGTGGCACAGCTTCGGGGACCCGGAACTGGACCGGCTGGTGAAAAGCGCCCTGGCGGGCAACCTGAGTATCCACGAGGCCTGGGCCCGCCTGAAGCAGGTCCGCGCCCTGGCCGTGCAGGCGGGCGCCGACCGTTACCCGGACCTGACGGGAACCGCCGACGGCGTCATCGGCCGCCAGAAGTACAGCGGGCGGTCTTCCCACGAGTTCAGGGACACCCGCCTGGGCCTGGTCACCCGTTACGAGGTCGACCTCTGGGGCCGTGTCGAGGCCCGGCGGCGGGCCGCCGGGCTGCGCGCCGACGCCTCCCGGCTGGACCTGCACACGGCGGCCATCAGCGTGGCCGCCGAGGTGGCCGCACGCTGGGTGGATATCATCAGCCAGCGTGCCCAGAAGCGGCTGTTGGCCGAACAGCTGCGCATCAACCGGACCCTGCTGGAACTGGTGCAGCTGCGCTTTGACAATGCCATGGTGTCGGCCCTGGACGTGTTCCAGCAGAAGCAGGTGGTGGAAAACGTAGCGGCCGAGATCCCGCTGGTGCGGGAGCGCGAGGAGCTGCTACGCCACCAGCTGGCGGTGCTGCTGGGCAGGCCGCCGCGTACGGAGCTGGCCGTGGATCGCGACACGCTGCCCGAACCGTCTCCCCTGCCGCCCACCGGACTGCCGGCCGACTTGTTGGCCAACCGCCCCGACGTGCGCGCCGCCGGGATGCGCCTCAGGGCGGCCGACTGGCAGATCGCCGAAGCGCGCGCCAACCGGCTTCCGCGGCTGAGCCTGACCGGAAGCGCCCGTTACGGCGAGGGAGACCTGGACCTGCTCTTCGACAACTGGCTGCTGACCCTGGCCGGCAACCTCACGGCGCCCCTCCTGGACGGCGGCCGCCGGGCCGCCGAGGTGGAGCGCACCCGTGCGCTGGCCGACGAAAACCTGGCCCGTTACCGCGACACGGTGCTCAACGCCGTCCGGGAAGTGGAGGACGCGCTCACCAGCGAGGCCCGGCAGCGCGAGCACATCGCCGGCCTGGAGAAGGTCATCGCCACCGCGCGCAGCGCCCTGCAGGAGGCCGGTGTCCGCTACCGCAACGGGCTCAACGATTATCTGCCCGTGCTCACCCAGCTGCTGACCGTGCAGGGGCTGGAGCGAACCCTCATTCAGCGCCGGGCCGCCCTGCTGGTCGCGCGCATCCAACTGTACCGCGCGTTGGGAGGCACCTGGCCCCGTGAACTGGTGGCCGGACGGACGCAATAGCGCCCGGAGGCGTGACACGGGTGCGGGGGCCCGCAGCGACGGAGGGAAATTCAGACGGTTACCCGCCCACGAATCATTCGGACAGTTAAAAAATGGCAGACAACGAAACGCATGATCCTCGACCCGTGGACGATCCGCCGCCGGTGCGCTGGTGGAGCCGCCTGCTGCGGATTCTGGTGGCCGTGCTGCTGGTTTGCGCGGGCCTGGCCGGGGCCGCCTATCTGAAGAAAACGGCGCCCCGGTCCCGGAAACGCCCGCCCGCGAAGATCGTTCCCGTGGTCGAAATCCAGCCGCTGCGTGCCGTTCGGCACCGGGTGGTGCTGCACGTCATGGGCACGGTGGTGCCCGCCCGCCAGGTCGTCCTCAAGTCGCGTGTCTCCGGCCGGGTCATTCGGGTGAACCCGGAGTTTTCCGAGGGCGGCCTTTTGAAAAAAGGCGATCGGATCATCGAACTGGACGACGCCGACTACCGCCTGGCCCTGGCCCAGCGCAAAAGCGACCTGGTGAACGCGCGCCACGCCCTCAGTCTGGAGATGGGCCGCCAGGCGGTCGCCCGCCGCGAGTGGCAGCTGCTGGGCAAGGGGGGACAGACCGGGGCCGGGGCCGCCGGTACACCGCTGGCCCTGCGCGAAACGCACCTGGAAAAGGCCCGGGCGGACGTCGCCGCCGCCGAGGCGGCCGTGCAAAAAGCCGGGCTGGACCTTGCGCGGACCCGGATCCGGGCCCCCTTCAACGCCATCGTGCGCACCAAGTCCGTGGACATCGGCTCCCAGGTGACGCCCCAGGTGCCCCTGGCCGAGCTGGCGGGCACTGACGCCTACTGGGTGCAGGCCTCGGTGCCGGTGGATCGCCTGACCTGGATCCGGATCCCGCGGCGGGCCGGGCAGAAGGGGTCCGCCGCCGAAATCGCCTGCAGCTCCGGGCACCGCATGCCGGGCACGGTCCTGCGCCTGCTGGGAGACCTGACGGCCCAGGGACGCATGGCCCGCCTGCTGATCGAGGTGCGTGATCCGCTGCACCTGCGGTCCGGGCGGCGCGGGGATCCCCCCCTGCTTATCGGCGAGTATGTGCGCGTGGCCATCCGGGGGCCCGAACTGGAGCACGTCTTTGTGCTGCCGCGGGAGGCCCTGCGCGACAACCGGACCGTATGGCTGCTGAATGACCGTGACCGGCTGGAGATCCGCCCGGTGAAGCCCGTGTGGCGCGATGCCCGGAGTGTCGTGCTCGCCGAGGGGGTCACCGACGGCGAACGCCTGGTGGTGTCGGACCTGGCCATGCCCGTGGCGGGTATGCAACTGCGGGTGGCCGGCGACGCGGTGAAACCCGCGGCCCCGCGGCAGGGCAAGGGGGCCCGCAGCGGTGGCTGAGCGACCCGACGGGCAAAGGGTCTCCCGGGGTCCCATCGGCTGGATGGCCGGCCACTCGGTGACCGCCAACCTGCTCATGCTGGTGCTGCTGGTGGGCGGGCTTTTCTGCAGTACGCGCATCCGCCAGGAGGTGTTCCCGGACTTCGAACTGGACATGGTGACCATCACCGTCCCGTATCCCGGCGCCAGCCCGCAGGAAGTCGAGCAGGGCATCCTGCTGGCCGTCGAGGAGGCGGTGCAGGGACTGGAAGGCATCGAGCGGGTGACCTCGCAGGCGCGCGAAGGGTCGGGCACGGTGACCGTCGAGATGATCGAGGGCGGGGACATCCAGCGGCTGGCCCAGGAGATCAAGTCCGAGGTGGACCGCATCACCTCGTTTCCCGAGGAGGCCGAGGATCCGCGGGTGACCATCGTGGCGCGCAAGCGCTACGTGGTTTCGCTGGCCGTCTACGGCGACCAGAGCGAGCGCGTGCTGCGCGAGGTGGCCGAGGTCGTGCGCGACCGCCTGCTGCAGAGTCCGCGTATCACCCAGGCCGACCTCACCGGGGTGCGCCGCTACGAGATCAGCGTCGAGATCCCCCAGGAAGCCCTGCGGCAGTACGGCCTGACCCTGGACGACGTGGCCCGCCGAATCCGCCGGGCGGCGGTGGAACTGCCCGGAGGGGCCATCAAGACGCCCGGCGGCGATATCCTGGTGCGCATGAAGGAGCGCCGCGAGGCGGGCCGCGAGTTCGGCCTGATCCCCATCATCACGGCCCCCGACGGCACCCAGGTGCTGCTGGAAGAGCTGGCCACGGTACGCGAGACTTTCGAGGAGACCGACCGCGAAGCCACCTACAACGGCAAGCCGGCCGTGCTCATCGAGGTCTATCGCGTGGGCGACCAGACCCCCATCACGGTGTCCGACGCCGTGCGGCGGGTGCTGGCCGACCTGCGTCCGGGCCTGCCGCCGGGAATCTTCATCGACCTGCGCAACGACCGCTCCGAGATCTACCGCCAGCGCCTGGGCCTGCTGCTGCGCAACGGCTACCTGGGCCTGCTGCTGGTGTTCGTGCTGCTGGCGCTCTTCCTGGAGACGCGGCTGGCCTTCTGGGTCAGCCTGGGCATTCCCATCTCCTTCCTGGGATCGCTGCTTTTTCTGCCGGCCGTGGGCGTCAGCATCAACATGGTGTCCATGTTCGCTTTCATCGTCACCCTGGGCATCGTGGTGGACGACGCCATCGTGGTGGGTGAAAACGTTTACTATTACCGCCAGCGCGGCATGCCCTGGTTCGAGGCGGCCGTCACCGGCGCCCGCGAGATCGCCGTTCCGGTCGTCTTCAGCGTGCTGACCAACATGGTGGCCTTTGTGCCCATGTTCTTCGTGCCCGGTTTCATGGGCAAGATCTTCCGGCAGATCCCGGTGGTGGTGCTCAGCGTCTTCGCCATCTCCCTGGTGGAGAGCCTGCTGATCCTGCCGGCCCACCTGGCCCACCAGAAGGACGGCCGGCCGTGGGGCGTGTTCGGGCTGCTGCAGGACCTGCAGCAGCGCTTCAGCCGCTTTTTCCTGCGGATGGTGGACCGCCTGTACCGGCCCTTCCTGGGACTGGTGCTGCGCTGGCGCTATGTCTCCCTGGGCATCGCCCTGGCCGTGCTGATGGTGACCGTCGGCTACATCCGCAGCGGGCGGCTGGGTTTCGAGCTGTTTCCCAAGGTGGAGTCCGACTACGCCAAGGTCACGGCCACGTTGCCGTTCGGCAGCGCTTTCGAGCGCACGCGCGCCGTGCAGCGGCGGCTGGTGCGGGCCGCCCAGGACATCGCGCGGGAAAACGGCGGACGGGCGCTGGTGGAAGGTATCTACGCCAGCATCCAGGACAACGTGGCGCAGGTGCGTGTCTACCTGACACCGCCGGAGGTGCGCCCCGTCTCCACGTCGGCCTTCACCGCGCGATGGCGGCGGCGGGTGGGGCGCATCCCCGGCCTGGAGTCGCTGCGCTTCGAGTCCGACGCCGGCGGTCCGGGCCGCGGGGCGGCCATCGCGGTGGAACTCAGCCATCACGACATGCGGGTCCTGGAGCGCGCCGGCGCCGCACTGGCCCGGGCCCTGTCCTACTATCCGAGCGTGGTGGACGTGGACGACGGATTTGCGCCGGGCAAGCGGCAGATCGACTTCAAGGTGCTTCCGGCGGCGCGCAGCCTGGGACTGACGGCCACCGACATCGCACGTCAGGTGCGCAACGCCTTTTACGGCGCCGAGGCCCTGCGCCAGCAGCGCGGCAGAAACGAGGTCAAGGTCATGGTGCGGCTGCCCCGCGCCGAGCGCGTCTCGGAGTACAACCTCGAGGAGATGATCCTGCGCACCCCCGCCGGGGGCGAGATCCCGCTGCGCAGCGCGGTGACCGTGAAAAAGGGGCGGGCCTACACCGACATCAACCGGCGCAACGGCCGCCGCATCGTGACGGTGACCGCCGACGTGCGCCCGCGCAGCCGGGCCGACCAGGTGCTGCGGGCCGTCAAGGCCGAGACCCTGCCGGCCCTGCAGGCCGAATTCCCGGGACTGGGGTACAGCTTCGAGGGCCGCCAGGCCGACCGGCGCAAAAGCATGCAGAGCCTCTTTCAGGGCATGGGGATCGTGCTGCTGGTGATCTTCGCCATGCTGGCCGTGCCGCTCAACAGCTACATCCAGCCGGTGATCATCATGGCCTCGATCCCGTTCGGCATCGTGGGGGCCGTCATCGGCCACCTGATCATGGGCTACAGCCTGAGCGTCATCAGCATGTTCGGCGTGCTGGCCCTGACCGGCGTGGTGATCAACGACTCGCTGGTGCTCATCGACATGACCAACCGCCTGCGCCGCGACGGCCGCCGGCCTTACGCCGCCGTGCTGCAGGCCGCCCAGCTGCGCTTCCGCCCCATCATCCTGACCACCGTGACCACCTTCGGCGGCCTGGCCCCCATGATATTCGAGACCTCGCGCCAGGCCCGCTTCCTGATCCCCATGGCCATCTCGCTGGGCTTCGGCGTGCTCTTCGCCACCTTCATCACCCTGTGCCTGGTGCCCTCCATCTACCTGATCCTGGAGGACCTTAAAGCTCTCTGACGGCGGTGATGCCCCATAGACCCCCACACACCGCGCCAGGCTGTTGCCGTGGGCAACGGAAGCGCAGGAAAAAGCCACGGAGCACTTAGATGGGCCCTGGTCCAGAGTCTTTTGCACGGGAGCCCTGGGGATCGCCGCTACTCTTTTCACCATCCCCAGAGTGTAACTCGCCTTGCGACTGCCGTGGAAACCCTGTCCGCGGGTGGCGTTCCACCGTGCCGCTTGTTTATTTTGTTACTTTCCTCCTGAATCCCGCGAGCCCCAAAATCCCGACGCCTAAAAGCAGCATGGTAGCCGGTTCCGGAGCAGAGACAGGAGGAGGGGCCTGGAACCCGGTCAGATTGGATCCGTTTAGATAAAAAGCATCTTCGCTCCATCCCATGATAAGCCGTCGTGGTGAATTGAAGTCTGACAGATTGATCGCCTCGGGCAACGCGTCGCCCGTTAAGGCCTGCCCGTCTTGATCGGTGAGGTCGATTTCAGCGTCGATCTTGCCAATGGCGCCCGGACCGTTCAGATCGGCATTGAAAACCAAATGATCCCAGTCCCCGTCAGATACCGATATGCTGCTGGTTCCGGGAGAGTCGAGAGTAAACAGGTGCCCTCCGAGTGATACCGTAAACTCCTTGATGGCACCGATATATTTCCCCACATCCGATTCGGGACGTGTGTCGGTTGTGGACGTATCGTAGACCAGTACACCCGAATAGGAATCAACTGTGTTGAAATCGATCGTACCCGTATTGTCAAATGCAAATGAAATATCTCCTTCAAAGACACATTTGATCAGCGCTGCGTTTGCGTTTGCCGAAAACAGGATAATGAAGGCCGATAAGAAAATAGAGCATGTCGCTTTCATCGCTTTTGACTCCTTCGAAGTTAGGATTACCGTTTGAATTTTGCTGCCCATGAAAAACAAAAAAGCCGAATCACCCCCTTTATCAAGGCAACCCGACTTTCTCCCAGGGGGACACTGTTTGGTACCCCTCAGAGGCCCGTGGCTTTCCGTCCCTGTCTCACGGCAGGTTTGGTTTTGTCTTGTTTTGATTGCAACAACCTGTACAAGCAAGAATAGTACCGGGCGTGATTGTAAAAATATTCCAGAAATATGAGATAGTTGAGGGTGTATACCATAAAGTGTCGGCTCTTTTTTGAGAAAATGATTTCATGGTTTTGTGGAATAGTTATCACATATTAAGAGTTTTATGTCTCAATGTCGCCTGCCCGACGCGGCGCCAGCCATGAGAAATTCATCGAATTCGACGAGGGCTTTGCAGGGGGCTGATGCGACGAAGATAACCGCGGAGGGGAGGCACCGGGAAGGGGCTTGCGGTGGAAGGGAATCAAGGGGCCCGGGCAGGGCCCCTTCCTCCAGATTTCGGCGTCACGGGTGATCAGCGATCGGTGGCTCCGAATCCCGTGCCGTCCTGAGGGCCGTCGCCATCAAAGCCGGTGCCGTCGCCGGGACCATAGCCGAAGGCATTGGCCGAGCCCATGCCGGTTCCGGCGCCGATACCGGTTCCGTCACATTCACCGGAGCCCATTGCCGCGGCGGGACCGGGGCCCGCCGCGGGGCCCATGCCGCCCACGGCCCCGGCGTCCCCGGGGCTTCCAGCGGCACCGACGCCGCCCGTTCCGGCCCCCGACCCCGCGCCGCCCGCTCCGGCGCTGCCGCCGGCACCGACACCGGCCCCTATACCGGCGCCGTCACAACCGCCCGCGCCGGCCCCGCCACCGGCCCCGCCGCCGCGGGCGAGAAGCATCGGCACCATGGCGTTTCGGGAGACAGGGGCGGCGGTTTCCGCTGCCGGCATATTCACGGGGGAGACTGCTTGCGTGACCGCCCGGGCGGTCACGGTGCCATCGGTCACCGCGCTCCAGGCCGGAACGCTCAATACCGCGATTGCCGTGACTACGAGTCCGATCTTGCAGATTCTGGTAAACATTTCGTTTCTCCTCTCCATGTCGAATCGGTTGAAGGTTGCCGAACACGCCGTGCCGGATCATCCGGATGCATCCTGACGCTGAAACGCATGGGGCATGGAAAGGTTACAGGCAATCCGGCGGCCGCTGGTTTTTCGGCGCCGGTATCACGGGCGGGGGCTCCCACAGGGGCTGACAAAAAAAGGGACGGCGAAGGGTATCGCCGTCCCTGATTTTGCAGTGGCTGAGGGACCAGGATTCGAACCTGGGTTAACGGGGCCAGAACCCGTCGTCCTGCCGCTAGACGATCCCTCAGTATGTAAAAGCGCTCCTTACACGATTTCTCCTTCGAGGTCAAGCCCTATTTGTCGGCCGACGCCGCGCGCCGCTCGATGAAGGCGATGGCGCGTTCCAGCCGGGCCAGCACGCGCTGCGGTCCCAGCACGTCCATGATCTCGAAGATGCCGGGGCTGGCGGTCTTGCCGGTCAGCGCCACCCGCACGGGCTGGGCGATCTTGCCCAGCTTGAAGCCCGTCTTTTCCATGACGGAGGCAAACACCGCCTCCAGTTCCTTTTCGGAAAAGGTCTCCAGCCGTCGCAGTCGGTCGCGCAGCAGCCGCAGCGCCTCCAGCACCGCCGGTCGCAGGAATTTTTTGGCCGCCGCGGGGTCGAATTCGATCTCCTCGTGAAAGTAGAATGCCGCGTCGCGGGCCATGTCTTTGAGAGTCTTGCTGCGCTGGTTGAGGGTGGCGATGATCTGCTCCAGGTCGGGGCCGGCGTCGACGTCGTATCCTTCCCGCTCCAGGAAAGGGCGCAGGAGGCCGGCCAGGCGGGCGGGGTCGGCAGCCTTGATGTGATCGAAATTCAGGGCCAGCAGCTTTTCAGGATCGAAGACGCCGGCCGATTTGCCCAGGTTTTCCAGGCTGAATTTCTCGATCAGCTCCTCGCGGGTGAAAAACTCCTGGTCGCCGCAGGACCAGCCCAGGCGCACGAGGTAGTTGATGAGCGCCTCGGGCAGGTAGCCCATGTCGCGGTACGCGGTGACCGACATGGCGCCGTGGCGTTTGCTCAGCTTGGTGCGGTCCTGGCCCAAGACCATGGGCACGTGGCCGTAGAGCGGCAGTTTCTCGCCCAGGGCCTGGTAGATGAGGATCTGCTTGGGGGTGTTGCTGACGTGGTCGTCGCCCCGGATGATGGTGTTGATGCCCATAGTGATGTCGTCGATGACCACCGCGAAGTTGTAGGTCGGCACGCCGTCGCTGCGCTGGATGACGAAGTCGCCGATTTCGCGGTTTTCGAAGGTAATGTCGCCCTTGACCACATCGTGGACGGTGGTGGTGCCGTCGGACGGGGTCTTGAAGCGCACCACGGCGTCCGCGCTTTTGGGCAGCCCCCGCTCGCGGCAGGTGCCGTCGTAGCGTACGTCCAGTCCGGCGGCCAGCGCCTTCTGTCTCTTCTCGGCCAGCTCCTCGGGCGTGCAGGTGCAGTAGTAGGCCCGGCCCGCCGCCAGCAGGCGGTCGATGTAGGCTTGGTAGATGTCCAGGCGCCGGGACTGGTAATAGGGGCCGTCGTCCCAGTCGATGCCCAGCCACTCCAGGGCTTCGAAAATGGCGTCCACGGCCGCCTGGGTCGAACGGGCGGTGTCCGTGTCTTCGATTCTCAGGACGAAACGCCCCCCCGTGTGGCGGGCGTAAAGCCAATTGAAGAGGGCCGTGCGGGCACCGCCGACGTGCAGGTAGCCCGTGGGGCTGGGGGGAAAACGCGTGACGACAGGATCCATGATGTGTCCTCGCAGGGGCGGCTACATTCCTCCTGCAGCTGTGGGCAGGAATCCGTTCCGCCGATTAAAGATCGTCCGGAAGGCTGCGAAGCACTCCCCGGATGAAAAATGTGGTTGTTCAATCCGCTGAAATTCAAGTCAAAATGTTGTCTTCGGGTGCACGTTGCCTCTTTCTGCAAGTAAATCGGCAGGCAAAAGAAGGCCGCGCTATTCTACTTATCTATATTGGACAAGTAAAGTGATCGGGGCGCCCGGCACCCCGATCGCAGCCGAATCAGCGGCGCAGGCCGTTTCCCGGGCCGCACGGGTACGGCCGAGCCGTCGGGGTCTGCCGTATCTGTCATTTATCCGACGATATTTCAAATGGTTGCAAATATCGACACCTGTGGTCCGGCACCAAAGAAGCACCTAATAGCACATCGGTTTGGAGGCCTCAATAGGCGATTGCAAAAAAAACGCAAAAAGCCTTGACATTCCACCGCTTTTCATTTACTTAAATGCGAAACTTTTCGATAAGCACTTTGGCCGGATAAATTTTTATTGATTACAGGTAGTTAGGAGATTACTAATGGCTGTTCCAAAACGCAAGACTTCCAAGTCAAAACGCGACATGCGGCGTACACATAAGAAAACCGCCGGGCCCAACGTGACCACTTGCCCGGAATGCGGCGAGAGCAAGCTGCCGCACCACGCCTGCCCCAGCTGCGGCATGTACCGGGGACGCGCCATCATCGAGGAAGAGGAATAACCGCTCATGCTGGCGACGCAATTCAGATCGGAACCCACCGGCAGGGGACTCGACGCCGAGTCACGGCAGATGATCCTGGACATCGTCTCCCAGGTGCGCAAGCGCATGCTCACCCGTGAGAAGATCCTGGAATACGACCGCACCGAGACCTTTCCCGAGGACGTGATCCGGCAGCTGCTCAGCCCGGACATCGGGCTCCAGCTGTTGTTCATTCCCGAGCAATACGGCGGCATGGGCGGCGGCGCCTTGGACTGTTGCGCCGTCACCCGGGCCATGGCCAAGATCTGCCTGGGCATCGGCACGGCCTTTTTCGCCATTCAGCTGGGGGCCGACCCACTGCTGGTGGGCGGGACCGAGGAGCAGAAAGCCAGGTGGCTGGGCGCCATCGCCGAGCGCGGCGCCCTGGTGGCCTACGCCGTCACCGAGCCCGGGGCCGGCAGCAATCTGGCCGCACTCAAGACCAGGGCGGAGCCCGTGACCGACGACAGCGGGGCCGTGACGGCTTACCGCATCAACGGCACCAAACAGTTCATCTCCACCGGTGGGTACGCGGATTTTATCACCCTGCTGGCCAAGACTCCCGAGGGGCCCAGCTTTTTCGTGGTCGAAAAGGGCACCCCCGGTTTCCAGCAGGGCAAGGGCGAGGAGAAGCACGGCATCCGGGCCTCCAACACCTCCCCGCTGACCTTCACCGACGTGGAGGTGCCGGCCGGGAACCTCATCGGCGGCGTGCCGGGCCAGGGACTCAAGCAGGCCAACAAGGTCTTCGGCTACACGCGCCTGATGGTGGCCTCCATGGCGCTGGGCGCCGCCGAGGCCGCCCTGGGCATTGTGATCCCCTATGCCCAGGAGCGCGTGCAGTTCGGCACCCCCCTGTCCGAAAAGCAAGGCTACACCCACAAGCTGGTGGTGCCCCACGCCGTGCGGCTGGCGGCGGCCGCGGCGCACATCGAGGAGGTCGCCCGGCTGCTGGACGCCAGCGACGAGGACCGCCAGGTGGAGGGTTCCATCGCCAAACTGTTCACCACCGAGGCGGCCAACCGCTGCGCCGACGACGGCATGCAGGCCCTGGGCGGATACGGCTACATCACCGAGTTCGAGGTCGAAAAAATCAAGCGCGACGTCAAGATCACCTGCATCTACGAGGGCACCAGCGAGATCCAGCAGAGCATCATCAGCACCTTTCGCTGGAAGAAGACCTGGAAGACCAAGGGCGGTTTCTACACGGCCATTGCCGAGGAGATGGAGAAACGGGCCGCCTCGGGGCCCGACGCCGGCTACGATGTTTACGCCCGGGCCGCCCGGGCGGTCAACGAGGCCGTCTTCCTGGCCCACAAGAACCGCCTCACCCGCCAGCAGGCCGTTATGTTCGCCCTGGCCGACATGATGACCTGGGTGGAAGTGGGGGCGGCCCTGGCGCGCAAGGCCGGCCGGCTGAGCGACGCCGGTGACGCCGACGCCGAAAAGACCGTTCTGGCGGCGCGCATCTTCGCGGCCGAGGTGGGGCAGATGGTCTGCCAGCGGGGCATGCACATCTGTCTGGGCACGGCCGGCATGCCCGACGACGCGGTGGCCGATTTCCTGCCGAAACTGGCCTGTGAAGAGCTCATGCAGAGCTGCCGCGGCGTGTACCGGGATATGGACCGGGCCGCCGATATCCTCTTCGGGAGGTCCTCATGACGGGCGGGGAGCCGCGCACCGTAATCGTCACCGGCGGCTCAAGAGGCATCGGCCGGGCCGTGTGCGTGGCTTTCGCCGCGGAGGGGGCGCGCATTTTCTTCAATTACCACTCGGCCGAAGAGGCCGCCCGCGAGACCGAGGCGCTGGTGGCCGCCGCCGGCGGACAGGCTACCGGCCTGAAAGCCGACGTGTCGGCCGAAGCGGACGTGGCGTCCTTCTTCCAGCAGGTGCTGGAGGCCACCGGCCGGGTGGACGTGCTGGTCAACAACGCCGGCGTGACCCGCGACGGCTTGCTGGTGCGCATGAAGACGGACGACTGGGACGCGGTCCTCGACACCAACCTCAAGGGCGCTTTCCTGTGCTGTCGGGCGGCGGCCAAGCCCATGATGAAGCAGCGCGGTGGGCGCATCATCAACCTGTCGTCGGTGGTGGCCTTCGCCGGCAACGCCGGTCAGACCAATTACGTAGCCTCCAAGGCCGGCATCATCGGCCTGACCCGTGCCGTGGCCCGGGAACTGGCTTCGCGGGGCATCACCGCCAACGCGGTGGCGCCCGGCTATGTGGAGACCGACATGACCGCGGCCGTGACCGACAAGGCCCGCGAGGCCATGGTCAGCCAGATCCCGCTCAAGCGGGTCGGGACCCCCGAGGACATCGCCGCGGCCGTGATTTTCCTGGCATCGGAAGGTGCCGCCTACATCACCGGACAGGTGATCCACGTCAGTGGTGGAATGTACATGTAACCCCGTTAAAGGAGAATACAAGCAATGTCAGACGCAGTCGTTGAAAAAGTAAAGAAGATCATCGCGGACAAACTCAGTGTGGATATCGAGGAAGTGGTGCCGGAGGCTTCTTTCGTGGACGACCTGGGGGCCGACTCCCTGGACCTGGTGGAACTCATCATGACCATGGAAGAGGAATTCGACATCGACATCCCCGACGAAGATGCAGAAAAGATGGTCACCGTTAAGGATGCCATCGAGTACACCCAGTCTCACCTGTAGGGGACGGGCGACTGCATCGACCGGTATCCGCCGATCCACGGCGACGCCCGGCAACGGCCGCCGGCGGATACCCTGCAACGGAAAACGAGCGGTGGGCCTCCACCCCGGGGGAGGGGCCCGTGAAAACCGGTTCAGCAGCTGAACCATCGAGAAGGAGGCGTTTTTGAAGAGGCGTGTCGTCATTACCGGGGTCGGTCTGCTCACCCCGCTGGCCATCGGCGTCAGGGAGACCTGGGAAGCGCTGTGCGCGGGAAAATCAGGCATCGGCCCCATCACCCGTTTCGATACCACCAAGTTCGATACCAAGATCGCCGGCGAGGTCAGGGGATTCGACCCCCTTGATTTCATGCCCCGCAAGGAGGCGCGACGCACCCCGCTGTTTATCATGTATGCCGTGGCCGCCGCGCGCATGGCGCTGGAGGACTCCGGCCTGGTGATCGACAGCGCCAACGCTCACCGTGTGGGGGTCATCACCGGTTGCGGTATCGGTGGGCTCTCGGTGCTGGAAGACAACTACATGATCCTGGTGGAAAAGGGCCCCAAGCGGGTCAGCCCTTTCCTGATCCCCCTGATGATCGGCAACATGGCGCCGGGCATGATTTCCATTCACCTGGGGGCCAAGGGTCCCAACACCTCCATCGCCACGGCCTGTGCCGCTGGCTCGCACGCCGTTGGGGACGCCTTCAAACTGGTGCAGAGCGGCCGTGCCGACGCCATGATCACAGGCGGTGTGGAGGCCGTGGTGACGCCCACCTGCATCTCCGGCTTCAACGCCATGAAGGCGCTTTCCACGCGCAATGACGAACCCGAGAAGGCCTCGCGGCCCTTCGACCGCGACCGCGACGGGTTCGTGGTGGGCGAGGGCAGCGGCATCATGGTCATCGAGCCGCTGGAAAGCGCCTTGGAGCGCGGGGCGCACATCTACGCCGAGATCGTGGGTTTCGGCATGAGCGGAGACGGCTATCACATGACGGCACCGTCTCCCGACGGAGAAGGCGCCGCCCGCTGCATGCAGGCCGCCCTGGATGACGCCGGCCTCACCGCCGACCGCATCGACTACATCAACGCCCACGGCACCTCGACGCCCCTCAACGATCTGTACGAGACACGGGCCATGAAGACCGTGTTCGGGGAGCACGCCCGCAAGATCCCCATCAGCTCCACCAAGTCCATGACCGGACACCTGCTGGGTGGGGCCGGCGGCATCGAAACCGTGTTTACGGCCCTGACCATTCTGGAGGGGATCATTCCGCCCACCATCAACTTCGACCACCCCGGCGAGGAGTGCGACCTGGATTACGTGCCCAACAAGGCCCGGCGGGCCAAGGTACGCTACGCCCTGAGCAACTCCTTCGGTTTCGGGGGCACCAACGCCTCGCTGATCCTGGGGGCGGTGGAGGATGCGACATGAATGATCATTCGAAAACCATCGTCATCGGAAGCGACCACGCCGCCTTTCCCCTCAAGGAGATCGTCAAGCAGCACCTGCAGGGGCTTGGCATAACGGTCGAGGACGTAGGCACCCACAGCCAGGATTCCTGCAACTACCCCGATTTCGGCATGCAAGTGGCCGCCCGCGTATCGGCCGGGAAGTTTCCGCGCGGCATTCTGCTGTGCGGCACCGGTCTGGGCATGTCCATGGTGGCCAACAAGTTCCCGCGCGTGCGGGCGGCGCTGTGCAACGACCTCTTTGCGGCCATGATGAGCCGACGCCATAACGACGCCAACATCCTGGTCATGGGCGGCCGGGTCATCGGCGACGTGCTGGCCAAAGAGATCGTCGACACCTGGCTGGAGGAGCCCTTCGAGGGCGGCCGCCACCAGCTGCGTATCGAGCAGTTCAACGATTTCGACGCCGAGGCCGTAGTGAAGAACCTGTAGACGCCTTTTTCAGCACAAACCGGTGGGAGCGGCCATTGGAAGACAAACGCCCTTCGTGGGAAACCTATTTCATGGAAATTGCGCTGCTGGTGGCCAGGCGTTCCACCTGCCTGCGCCGCATGGTGGGGGCGGTGATCGTCAAGGACAAGCGCATCCTGTCCACCGGGTACAACGGCGCGCCCTCCGGGGTACGCCACTGCATCGAAACCGGCTGCCTGCGGGAGCGTCTCAAGGTCCCTTCGGGGCAGCGCCACGAGCTGTGCCGCGGCATTCACGCCGAGCAGAACGCCATCATCCAGGCTGCCTACCACGGGGTGTCCATCAAGGACGCCACCCTGTACTGCACCAACCTGCCGTGTTCCATCTGTTCCAAGATGATCATCAACGCCGGCATCCGACGCATCCTGTACCAATCCGGCTACGCCGACGACATGTCCCGCGAGATGTTCGGCGAGGCCGGCGTGGAGGTGATCCAGATCGGGTGCGATCCAAGCCAGACGGGGGGGCCAGCATGAAATGTCCGTTCTGCGGTGAGATCAACAACAAGGTCATCGACTCCAGGCTGAGCAAGAACGGGGACGTCATCCGTCGCCGCCGGGAGTGCATCGAGTGCCGTCGCCGGTTCACCACTTACGAGCACATCGAAGAGATCCCGATCATGATCATCAAGAAGGACGGCCGCCGGGAGGTCTTCAACCGCGAGAAGGTGCGCTCCGGTATCCAGAAGGCCTGCGAGAAGCGCGACATCAGCATGGACGTCATCGACGAGTTCGTGGACGAACTGGAGCGCGACCTGCGCGAGACCGGCAAGAAGGAAATTCCCTCGCGGGAGATCGGAGAGCGGATCATCACCCGGCTGCACGAACTGGACGACGTGGCCTACGTGCGCTTTGCCTCCGTCTACCGCGAGTTCAAGGACGTCAACGACTTCGTGGACGAATTGAAGAACCTGCTCAGCCAGTAAGGCTGTGCACCAAAGAAAACAGGACCGATGAACGATCGGGATTTCATGCGACGCGCCCTGGAGCTGGCGGCCCTGGGGCGCGGTTTTGTTTCGCCCAACCCCATGGTGGGCGCCGTGGTAGTCAGGGACGGCCGCATCGTCGGCCGGGGATGGCACCGGGCCGTGGGGCAGGCCCACGCCGAGGTCAACGCCATCGACGATGCCGGTCCGCGCAGCCGCGGCGCCGATCTCTACGTCACCCTGGAGCCTTGCAACCACACCGGCCGCACGCCGCCGTGCACGCGCAAGATCCTGGAGGCCGGCATCCGGCGCGTGGTGGTGGCTATGGAAGACCCCAACCCCTCGGTGACCGGCGGCGGTAACGCCTTCCTCAAGGCCCATGGCGTGGCCGTGGAATGCGGCCTGTGCGCAGACGAAGCCCGTCGGCTCAACGAAACCTTCATCAAGTACATCACCACGGGACGGCCCTTCGTGGTGCTCAAGTGCGCCGCCACCCTGGACGGCCGCATCGCCACCCGCAGCGGGGACGCCCGCTGGATCAGCGGCCCGGCCTCGCGCCGCCGGGTCCACGAGTTGCGCCACGAACTGGACGCCATCCTGGTGGGCGTCAACACCATCCGCACCGACGACCCGCGCCTGACCACCCGGCTGGAACCCGGAAGACCCGCCCGCGACCCCCTGCGGGTGATCCTGGACACACACCTGTCCATGGACGAGAAGGCCGCCGTCTTGCAGGTGGACTCGGATTCTGATACATTAATCTTTTGCGGACCTGATGCCCCCGCGGATCGGCGCCGCCGCCTGGAGGCGGCCGGCGCCAGGATCGAGACCGTTGCCACGGCCGACGGCCGCGTGGACATCGACGCCGTCATGGCGCAGCTGGGCCGCATGCAGGTGGCCGGCTGCCTGATCGAGGGCGGCAGCCGTATCTCGGCGGCGGCGCTGGCGGCCGGCGTGATCGACAAGCTGATGCTCTTTCTGGCGCCCAAGCTGCTGGGGGGCGACGACGGCGTGCCGCTCTTTCGCGGCGTCGGTCCCGACCGCATGGCCGACGCCCGCGTGCTGCACCGGATGCGCGTGCGTCGTATCGAAGACGACGTGCTCATCGAGGGCTATCTCGGGGAAACAGGCGGGAAAGAGCCCCGGTTTGACTGAAAAGGCGGACAGGCGGACGGGAGCGCGTCGGCGCTGTGTCCCGGCCGTTTTCAGTGAGGACCACGCGGGCGGTTCATGTTTGAATTTCGACAACGCCGCGGAAACCTGGAAAACAGAAAACCCATGTTCACCGGCATCATCGAAGGACTCGCAACCATCACCGCCATCCGCCCGGCCGGCGCCGGGGGGCGCCGCTTCACCCTGCGGGCCGATTTCGAACTGCACGGCAGCAAAGTGGGGGACAGTATCAGCGTCAGCGGCGCCTGCCTGACGGCGGTTTCGATCGAGGGCCGCACATTCGCGGTGGACGTGTCACCCGAGACCCTGGCGCGATCGACCTTCGCGCAGGCCGCCGTGGGGGAGCGGGTCAACCTGGAGCGCGCCCTGCGGCTGTCCGATCGCCTGGACGGGCACCTGGTGTCGGGCCACGTGGACGGCACCGGTGTGATCGTGTCGCGGCGGGCGGAGGCCAATGCCGTCATCCTGGGTTTCAGCGCGCCGCCGGAAGTCACCCGTTTCCTGATCGAGAAGGGTTCGGTGGCCGTGGACGGCATCAGCCTGACCGTCAACACCTGCGACGGGCAGGGCTTTACGGTCAGTATCATCCCCCACACCGCAGGCATCACCACCCTCGGCTTCAGGAAGGTGGGCGACGCCGTCAACCTGGAGGCCGACCTAATCGGCAAGTACGTGGAACGTTTCGTGCAGCGCATGGCAGCCGGCAAATCCCCCTCGGGCGGGGACGGCCGTGGCGGAGACGCCCTGGACCGCGATTTTCTGGCGCGTTTCGGGTTTGTATAAAGGCAGGGCGCGGAGGGGCAAAGGCACAGCGGCGCAAAGTGATGACGTGACAGGGCCCCCGAAGATGATTACTATCCCCTATGCCCGTGAAGTACAAAGCGGTCGGGTATCGTCCTTTGTACCTGAAAGGCTTACACCGCAACATTTTACAGGAGAAACACAAACACAATGCCCATCATTCCCATCGAAGACGCAATCAAGGAGATTCGCTCCGGCAAGATGGTTATCCTGGTCGATGACGAGGACCGCGAAAACGAGGGCGACCTGACCATCGCCGCGCAGTTCGTCACCCCTGAGGTGATCAACTTCATGGCCAAGTACGGCCGGGGACTGATCTGCCTGGCCCTGACCGGCGAGAAAGTGGACGCCCTGGGCCTGCCGCCCATGGTGGACCGCAACACCTCGCGTTTTACCACCGGATTCACGGTCTCCATCGAGGCCCGCAGCGGCGTCACCACCGGCATCTCGGCCGCCGACCGCGCCACCACCATCCAGACCGCCATCGCCGACGACGCCAAGCCCGAAGATCTGGTGCGGCCGGGCCACGTGTTTCCCCTGCGGGCGGTCAAGGGCGGGGTCACCGTGCGTGCCGGCCAGACCGAGGGGTCGGTGGACCTGGCACGGCTGGCCGGGCTCAAGCCGGCCGCCGTGATCTGCGAGATCATGGACGACGACGGCACCATGGCGCGCATGCCCTCGCTGGAAGAATTCAGCCGGAAGCACGGCATCGGTATCTGTACCATCGCCGACCTGATCGAGTACCGCATGCGTACCGAGATTTTCGTGCACCGCGTCGTGGAGACCACCATCCCCACGCACCACGCCGGCGAGTTTCGCATCATCCTCTACGAGAACGACATGGACGACTACCAGCACATTGCGCTGGTCAAGGGCGAGATCGACCCCGAAAAGCCCATCCTGGTGCGGGTGCACTCCGAGTGCCTGACGGGCGACATCTTCGGTTCCATGCGCTGCGACTGCGGCGACCAGCTGCACACCGCCATGCGCATGATGGACGAGGAGGGCGCAGGGGTGCTGCTGTACATCCGACAGGAGGGCCGCGGCATTGGACTGGCCAACAAGCTCAAGGCGTACTGCCTGCAGGATCAGGGCCTGGACACGGTGGAGGCCAACGTGGAGCTGGGCTTCAAGCCCGACATGCGCAATTACGGCATCGGCGCCCAGGTGCTGGTGGACCTGGGGGTCAAGAAGATGCGCCTGATCACCAATAACCCCAAGAAACTGGTGGGCCTCCAGGGATACGGACTGAGCGTCGTGGAGCAGGTGCCCATCCGCATCGAGCCCAACGAGTTCAACCGCTGCTACCTGGAGTGCAAGCAGCTCAAGATGGGCCACCTGCTCAACCTGGATGCCAAACCATAGGAGAATGCCATCATGCCCAGAGTCATCGAAGGACGGCTGCTGGCCGAAAACAAGCGTTTCGCCATCATCGTCAGCCGGTTCAACGACTTCATCACCGAGAAACTGGTGGGCGGCGCCCTGGATGCCCTGACACGGTCCGGTGCGGCCGAAGATCACATCGACATCGTCAAGGTGCCGGGGGCCTTCGAAATTCCCCTGGTGGCCAAGAAAGTGGCCGCCAAGGGCGGCTATGACGCCGTCATCTGCCTGGGGGCCGTGATCCGCGGTGCCACGCCGCATTTCGATTACGTCAGCGCCGAAGTGTCCAAAGGCATCGCCGCGGTGAGCCTGGACTCCGGCGTGCCGGTGATCTTCGGCATCCTGACCACCGACAGCATCGAGCAGGCCATCGAACGCGCGGGCACCAAGTCCGGCAACAAGGGCTGGAGCGCGGCCATCAGCGCCGTGGAGATGGCCAACCTGCTGGAGACGCTGGGCTGATCGGCGGGCCATGGGCAGACGCAGAAAATCCAGGGAACTGGCCATGCAGGCCCTGTTTTACATGGACGTTTCCGGCAGCCGCTGGCGACCCGGTCTGGAGCTGTTCAACGCCTGCTTCGGCGGTCAGAAGGTGATGCCGTCCTTCTTCCTGGAGCTGGTGCGCGGCGTGGCCACCGCACGCCGCGAGATCGACCGCGTCATCGAGCAGTACTCCAGCAACTGGAAGATCAGCCGCATGTCGTGCGTGGACCGCAACATCATGCGCATCGCCGTCTACGAACTCTTCTTCCGCGACGACATCCCGGCCAAGGTGAGCATCAACGAGGCCATCGACATCGGCAAGAAGTACGGCACCGAGGATTCCGGCGCCTTCATCAACGGCATTCTCGACAGTATCCGCCAGGCCATGGAGGACGGCACGATCAAACCGCCCGCCCTGCCGGCGCAGCCGCCGGAGGACGTCGCCGACGAACCCGCGCCCCTGCCGGCGGCTGTCGGAGACGGTCACCAGGCGTCCGACGCACGGGACGAAAGCGTGCCCCGCTCCGTGCCCGTGGCCCCGGGCGTGCGTAGGCGCGCCGCCGGCCGTGACAAACCCCAACAGCGCGAGGAGGAAACCCCTTGATTATCCGGAAACTGACCGTGGGCCCCATCATGGCCAACTGTTTCATCGTCGGATGTGAAGAAACCCGTCAGGCCGCCGTCATCGACCCCGGCGACGAGGTCGACAGGATCCTGATGGCTCTGGCCAAAGATCAGCTCACCGTGGCGGTCATCATCAACACCCACGGCCACTTCGACCACGTAGGCGGCAATGCGCGGCTCAAGCAGGCCACCGGCGCCCCGCTGCTCATCCACCGCCTGGACGCCCCCATGCTCGACCAGCTTTCCGCGGCTGCCTCGCAGTGGGGCATGACGGCGGAAAATTCCCCCCCGCCGGATCGCACCATCGACGAGGGCGACACGGTTCCCTTCGGCAACCTGGCTTTCAGCGTCATTCACACCCCCGGCCACACACCGGGCGGCGTCTCGCTGCACACCGACGGCAGCGTTTTCGTGGGCGATACCTTGTTCGCCGGCTCCATCGGCCGCACCGATTTTCCCGGCGGCGACTACGCTACGCTGATCGCCGCCATCCAGAATAAGCTGTTCACCCTGGGCGACGACGTGACCGTCTACACCGGCCACGGACCCGAGACCACCATCGGTGTGGAAAAGCGCACCAATCCCTTCGCCCGTCTGGGCTGAAAAACGACCCGCTATCAGCTGTCCGGTATCCGTAACAATATCGGGGCAGGAAAGGTTGCAGGGCGCTCGCAGGCTAGATCTTTCCGGGTGACCGGAAGCCGCCGCCGGCCCCCGGTGCGGGCGACTGACGTCCGCGCTTCTTTTTTCCGGACACCCGGAATTTTTTTACGACCTGGGCCGCGGGTAGACAATCGCCCGGCGTTTGAGGATGTCGTAGTAGATGCGGATCTTCTGGACGAAGCGCACCGGTTCGGTGCCGCGGCAGTAGCCGTAGATGGCCTTGCGGAAGTACTTTTCTTCGCTCAGCAGGGGCAGGGTATGCACCAGCGAGGACCACTTGTCCGGGTCCAGGTTTTTTTCGCGGGCGATGTTGCGGGCGTCCAGGATGTGTCCCATGCCCGTGTTGTAGGCCGCCAAGGCGATGTAGAGTCGGTCGGGGTCACCGGCCTTGTCGTAGAAATCATAGAAGCGCTTCAAGTGCCGGACGCCGGCACGGATGTTCTGGGCCGGATCGAAGACGTTGCGCACACCCATTTTTTGGGCGATGTCGGGCAGCAGCTGCATCAGGCCGGCGGCGCCGGCGCCGCTGGCGGCCCGCGGGTTGAAGTGCGACTCCTGGTAGATGACCGCCGCCAGCAGGCGCCAGTCCATGCCGAATTCCCGGGCCGTGCGCCGGATGATGTCGGTGTAGCGCGGCAGGCGTGTCCGGATGAGCCGGTGGAACTTGTTCAGATCGTTGAAGTCGTAGACATCCACGTTGGCGTAGTAGCGGCGGTGAATCCGTTCGAATACGCCGTTGCGGCGGATGCGGGTGAAGAAGGCGTCGGCTTTCGCCAGCAGTTTGGGGGATTGGGGCGCAAAGGCCCAGCCCAGCACCTGGGGCCCGCTGATGGGTTCGGCGATGCGGATGTTGGGGTAGTAGCGCCGGTTCAACTTGGCGATGTTGCTGTCGGCGATGGTGATCTCGATGCGGCCCTCGGCAACCTGCCGGATGAGGCTTTCGGTGGGCGTGTCGGCATGCAGCCGGACGCGGACATCGATGCCTTCCCGCTGCAGGCGCTCCAGCTGCCGCTGATAGGAAGTTCCCTCGCGCACGTCCACCGTGCGGCCGGCCAGGTCGGCCACGCCCTGCACCTCCCGGTTTCCACGCTGCACGATGATGTGCTGCTGGATTTTCATGTACGCCGTGCTGAACCGCACCAGCTGCCGCCGTTCCGGCGTGATGGTCATGCTGGCGGCGATGAAGTCTCCCCTGCCCGCCAGCAGGTCGGGGATCATGCGGCTCCAGCGGGGGGCGCTGCGCACCTCTATCGACACGCCCAGGAACTGCGCAAAGGCCTGTGCCAGCTCGTACTCGAAGCCCATGGGCCGGTCACGGTAGATGTAGTAGCAATTGGCGTTGTTGCGCGTGATGACCGTTATCCTGCCGGACGCGATTACCTCCGGCAGGTCCCGCGCCAGGGCCTGTCGGCGGCTCCCCGCGGGAAACGCACCGCCGGTGATCACCACCAGCGCCAGCACGGCCAGCAACAGCGGCCGCGGCCATCGTAAGGGGCCTGTGGTCTGCAAGCTTGACGGTATCAATCCCACCTGTCATTCTGCCGGCCGCCGACCGCGGGCCGGGACTTTTGTGTTTGTGTTTGACCGGCATTTAACGTATAATCGGCCGCGTTTTTCAACACGGGCACCGGGACACCATGGATATCATACGCAAACAGACGCACCAGATCAAGATCGGCGATGTCGCCGTGGGCGGCGGCGCTCCCATCGCGGTGCAGTCCATGACCAACACTTACACCCAGGACGTACCCGCTACCGTGGACCAGATCCGGCGGCTGGAAGCCGCGGGCTGCGAGATCATCCGCGTGGCGGTACCCGACGCCGAGGCCGCCGCCGCGGTGGCGGACATCAAGTCGCGGATCGGCATTCCCTTGATCGCCGACATCCACTTCGACTACCGGCTGGCCATCGCCGCCGCCGAGGCCGGTGCGGACGGCCTGCGCATCAATCCCGGCAACATCGGCAGCCGCCGCAAGGTGCGGGCTGTGGTGGACTGCGCCGCCGCGCGGGGCATCCCTATCCGCATCGGCGTCAATGCCGGATCCCTGGAAAAGGACATCCTGGAAAAGCACGGCGGCGTGACGGCCGCCGGTATGGTCGAAAGCGCCCTGCGCAATATCGCGTTGCTGCACGACATGGGGTTCGGGGACATCAAGGTGTCGATCAAGGCCTCGGACGTGGGACGCACCCTGGAAGCCTACCGCCTGCTGTCGCGAAAAAGCGACGTGCCGCTGCACGTCGGCGTCACCGAGGCCGGTGGGCTGTACGCCGGCATCGTCAAATCCGCCCTGGGCATCGGCATGCTGCTGGCCGAGGGGATCGGCGACACCCTGCGCGTTTCACTGACCCGTGACCCGGTGGAAGAGGTGCGCGTGGCCTACGAGATCCTGAGGGCGCTGGACATCCGCCACCGGGGGCCGGAGATCATTTCGTGCCCCACCTGCGGTCGCTGCCACATCGACCTTTTCGCCATTGCCGAGCGCATCGAACAGGCACTGCTGACGTGCACGACCCCCGTCAAGATCGCCGTCATGGGCTGCGTGGTCAACGGGCCCGGCGAGGCCCGCGAGGCCGACATCGGCATCGCCGGCGGGGACGGCCGCGGGATCCTGTTCCGCAGGGGCGAGGTGGTCAGGACTTTTCCCCAGGACCGGCTGGTGGACGTGCTGCTCGAAGCCGTCGACGCCTATGCGCGGGAGCAGGAGAGCGGGGGGGTAAAGGGGCGGCGGAACGAAGGCTCGGAGTAAAGGACGGCCTTCACGTTATTTTTTTATTTTTATTGGCGACCGGCGAAACCGGAAGCCGGAAGAAACGAAAAACAGAGAGGCTGTATGGCGAAGAAAGCGAAACCGGCGATAGCGCCCACGCGCGAAGAGAATTATCCGGAGTGGTACCAGCAGGTCATCCGGGCGTCGGACCTGGCCGAGAAATCCCCGGTGCGGGGGTGCATGGTGATCAAACCCTGGGGCTACGCCCTGTGGGAGAACATGGTACGCATACTCGACGACATGTTCAAGCGCACCGGCGTCAAGAACGCCTATTTTCCCCTGTTCATTCCTCTGAGCTTCCTGGAAAAGGAGGCCGAGCACGTGGAGGGCTTCGCCACCGAGTGCGCCGTGGTGTCCCACCATCGCCTGGAGAAAGGGCCCGAAGGGTTGGTTCCCGCCGGCAAGCTCCAGGAGCCGCTCATCGTGCGGCCCACCTCGGAGACCATCATCGGCGACGCCTTCTCCAAGTGGATCACCAGTTACCGCGACCTGCCCCTGCTGATCAACCAGTGGGCCAACGTGGTCCGCTGGGAGATGCGCACGCGTATCTTCCTGCGCACCAGCGAGTTCCTGTGGCAGGAGGGACACACCGCCCACGCCACGCGCGAGGAGGCCGAAGAGCGCACCCGCATGATGCTGGACGTGTACGCCGATTTCGTCGAGAACTACCTGGCCGTCCCCGTCATCAAGGGCCGTAAATCGGCCGCCGAGACCTTCCCCGGGGCCGTGGAAACCCTATGCATCGAGGCCATGATGCAGGACCGCAAGGCGCTGCAGATGGGCACCTCCCACTTCCTGGGGCAGAATTTCGCCCGGGCTTCCGGGATCCGTTTCCACTCCCGCGAGGAGAAGGAGGAGTTCGCCTGGACCACCTCGTGGGGCGTCTCCACCCGCATGGTGGGCGGCGTCATCATGACCCTGGGCGACGATGACGGCATCATCCTGCCGCCGCGGGTGGCTTCTTCGCACGTCGTACTGCTGCCCATCCTGCGCAAGGATGCGGACACCGAGCGTATCATGCAGTACGTCCGCAAACTGGCCGATGACCTGCGACAGGTCCGTTACCACCACCGAAGCCTGGAGGTCGAAATCGACGACCGCCCGATCGGCGGCGCGCGGGGCTGGGAGTGGATCAAAAGGGGCATTCCGTTGCGCGTGGAGATCGGTCCGCGGGACATGGCCGACGACGCCGTTTTTTTCGGACGCCGGGACTGGGAGCCGCGCCGCAGACAGTCCATGCCCCGCGAGCGTTTCCTGTCCGAGGTGACGCAGATGCTCGAAGAGATCCAGCAGGTGTTGTTCGACCGCGCCGTGGCGTTTCGCGATGCCCACACCGTGACCATCGACGACCGGCAGGACTTCTACGATTTCTACACGCCCGCCAACGCCGGGCAGCCCGAGATTCACGGCGGTTTCGCGCTGTCGCACTGGTGCGGCTCCGAGGCGTGCGAAAGCCGCATCAAGGCCGACCTGAGCGTCACCATCCGGTGTATCCCCTTCGAGGGGACGGAAGAGACCGGAAGCTGCATCTGCTGTGGGCGGCCCTCCTCGCGGCGTGTGGTTTTCGCCAAAGCCTACTAGGGTCCGCCGCGGCTGCGGCCATGCCGGGTGATGTCCGATGATTCGAATAAACGACATCATAGAGAAGGTTCAGGAACACAACCCCCAGGCCGATGTCGAGATCATCGAGCGGGCTTACATCTACTCGGCTCGCGTGCACGCCGGCCAGGTGCGCCTCAGCGGCGAGCCCTATCTCTCCCACCCCCTGGAAGTGGCCGGCATCCTGGCCGACATGAAGCTGGACCCGGTCAGTATTGCCGCCGGCCTGCTGCACGACGTGGTGGAAGACACCCACGCCACCGAGGAGGAGATCCGCGAGATGTTCGGCCCCGAGGTCAGCCACATCGTCTCGGGTGTCACCAAACTGGGGGCCGTCACTTTCGCCTCCTCCCAGGAGCGCCAGGCCGAGAGTATCCGCAAGATGCTGCTGGCCATGGCCGACGACATCCGCGTGATTCTCATCAAGCTGGCCGACCGCCTGCACAACATGCGCACCCTGCGTTTTCACAGCAGCGAGGAAAAGCGCCGCAAGATCGCCCAGGAGACCCTCGACATCTATGCTCCCATCGCCTCGCGTCTCGGCATCTACTGGATCAAGAGCGAACTGGAGGACCTGTCCTTCATGTACCTGCAGCCCGATACCTACGAGCGCATCAAGGGGCTGGTGGCCAAGGACCGCAAGGAGCGCGAGGCCTACATCGAAACGGTCAAGAAACTCATCAAGGAGAAGATGGCCGAAAACGGCTTGGCATGCGAGGTGACCGGGCGCTACAAGCGCTTTTACAGCATCTACCAGAAGATGGTTTCCCAGAACCTGGCGTTTCACGAAGTGTACGACATCATCGCCTTTCGCATCATTCTGGAAACCATCCCCCAGTGCTACGAGGCCCTCGGGCACGTGCACGCCATGTGGAAGCCCATCGACTACAAGTTCAAGGACTACATCGGCCGGCCCAAGCCCAACATGTACCAGTCGCTGCACACCACCGTCATCGGCCCCCGCGGCGAACGCGTCGAGATCCAGATACGCACCCGCGAGATGGACCGCGTGGCCGAGTCCGGTATCGCCGCCCACTGGAGCTACAAGGAGGGGCGCAGCATCGACGAAGAGGTCAGCCGCACCTTCGCCTGGATCCAGAACATCGTGGAGAACCAGGAGAACATCCGCGACCCGGACGAGTTCCTGGAGAACGTGCGCATCGACCTGTTTCCCGACGAAGTCTACGTCTTCACGCCCCAGGGCGACATCAAGTCCCTGCCGCGGGGGGCCACGCCGGTGGATTTCGCCTACCAGATCCACACCGAGGTGGGCCACCAGTGCACCGGGGCCAAGGTCAACGGCCGCATGGTGCCGCTGCGTTACGAACTGAACACGGGCGACATCGTCGAGATCCTGACCACCAAGAACCACCACCCCAGCAAGGACTGGCTCAAGTTCGTCAAGACCGTCAAGGCGCGCTCGCGCATCCGGCAGTGGATCAAGACCCAGGAGCGTGAGCGCAGCCTGACGCTGGGCCGCGAAATGTGCGAAAAGGCCTTTCAGAAGTACGGCCTGTCGTTCAGCGAGTTTCTCAAATCCGACAAGCTGCCCGACGTGGTGCAGACCCTGGGCTTCAAGAACGTCGACGACCTCATCGCCAGCGTGGGCTACGGCAAGAACACCCCCCTGCAGATCATCCGCAAGTACGCACCGCCGCCGGACGAGCGCGAGGACGGGCAGTCGATTTTCAACAAGCTCATCGGGCGGGTGCGCAAGAAAAAGCCCCGCGAGGGCATCCTCGTCAAGGGCGCCGACGACATCTTGGTGCGTTTCGGAAAATGCTGTCAGCCGGTTCCGGGAGATCCCATCGTGGGGTACATCACCCAGGGCTTCGGGGTCACGGTGCACCGGCGCTCCTGCAAAAACGCCCTCAAGATGAACCCGGAGCGCAAGATCGAGGTGCAATGGAGCCACATGGCCGAGGAGACCTACCCGGTCAAGATCAAGGTCAGCTCTTACGACCGCCTGGGCCTGCTGGCCGACGTGGCCGCGGCCATCAGCAAACACAACGCCAACATCCTTAACGCCAATACCCACATCCGTGAGAACAAGATCGTCGACAGCACGTTCACCATAGCGGTCAACGACACGGCGCACCTGGAGAAGATTCTTGCGGAGATCAAAAAGGTGAAGCGGATACTGGAGGTGAGGCGGGTGGACAACTGAGGGGGCCCCGGCCGGGCCGGCCGGCGGTTGCGTACATCGCCGGCGGTATCCCCCGGGGCCTCGGGCGGGTCGTCACGCCGCTAAGGCGCCTTGACTACGCGTCCGGATTTAATACAGTTGGTGCAAACCACCATCTTCCGCGCCTGGCCGTTTTTCAGGGCCCGTACGCGTTGCAGGTTGGGGTTGAACCGCCGCTTGGTGACGTTGTGGGCGTGGCTGATATTGTGGCCGGTCACCGGCTTCTTGCCGCAGATTTCGCATACTCTGGACATCGTCATCACCTCTGAATCGGGGGAGCCGGCCCGTATCGGCCGCGCGTCGGATACGCACCCCGCGCGGGCGGCTCCGGGGTCAAATTCAAAAAAAGCGTTGAAAAAGTGGGCTTGTAGCGGATTTGGAGACCCTTGTAAAGGGTTTTTTACCCCTCTTCCTCGGCCATGAAGATCCGGCAGCGCCGGATGTAGTCCAAGGCCTCCAGGTGGTAGCCCACGTCGGGGTAGTTTTCCACCACGCTCTTGAAGCGGTACAGGGCCGCCCGGTAGTGGCCGGACTTGAAGTAGAACTTTCCCACGTAAAGATCATGCCCCGCCAGGCTCCTGTAGCAGCGGTCGATGTGGGTGCGTGCCTTGATGGCGTACACGTTGCCCGGGTACTGCCGCAGCAGCCGCTGGAAGGTCTTGAGCGCCTCGCGTGCCGGTGTCTGGTCGCGGTCCACCGTATCGATCTGCTCGAAGTGGCACATGCCGATCTGGTAGATGACATAGGGCACGGCTTCGTTGCGGGGGTGCAGGCTCTCGAAATTCTCGTAGGCGTAGATGGCCTCTTCGTAGTTGCCGAGCTTGTAGTTGGCGTCGGCGATTTTCAGTTCGGCCAGCGGCGCATATTTGCTGAAAGGGTACCAGTCCTTGAGCTGCTCGAAGGCCTTGATGGCGTCCTTGTAGTCCTTGTTCTCGTAAGCGTCCATGCCGTCCGCGGCCAGGTCCTGGGCGGTTTTTTCCATGTCGCTGGCAAACCAGGACTTGATCGTGCTGCAGCCGGTCAGCAGCACCAGGATGAGCAGACACAACACCGTCCCCCGGGCCGCGGTGTAGATTCGTTTCTGCGCCGCACGACGGTCTGCGGCGACACGCATTACCGGCTGCATTTCAGCGCCCCTTTCCATGGCTGGTGTTGAAAAACCCGGTTCTCGTCTTCCCAAGAGCCGGGCGCTGCGCAGGCGTCAGATGAGGTTGTTCAGGACTTCTTCGAGCTTGGCCTTGGCCACGATTCCAGTGATCTGGTCCTGAACCTTGCCGTCCTTGAAGAAGATGAGGGTCGGAATGGCCTTGATCCCGAACTTGCTGGGGGTCACGGGGTTGTCGTCCACGTTGCACTTGGCGAATTTCACCTTGTCGCCGAAAGATCCGGCCAGGTCCTCGATGAGGGGCCCGATGGCTTTGCAGGGGCCGCACCATGGGGCCCAGAAGTCGACCAGGACGGGTTTGTCGTGCTGTATGACTTCGGCTTCGAAGCTGCTGTCATCGATCTCTACCACGTTCTTTGCCATGATTGGGTCATCCTTTCTTTTGCGTACATATTGCCCCGGAATATAGTAAGCTGCCGGCCTATTGTCAACCTTGTCGGGCAGTGCATCGCCCGGCGTCCGTGATCCGGCCAAACGGGCGCCGCCTTTCGGTTTTGCCGGTTTGCAGGCCAAAGGCCGCGGGACCGGAGGGAGGGACCGCCCGCAGGGCGCCGCCGGACGGACGGCGCGGTGTTTTCCCGGCGCGGCAGGCTGCCGGCGGCGGCTCGGGGTCTGCCGGCCGGGGTAATTGACAAGCATCGGCTGGCCTGTTATTCAACGTGCCAAAGATGCTTGTGATTTCGGCGGGCACGCCCATCGGTGCGGGAAGGTTTCCGTTGCCGGGGCGGCTGTTTTTCGATTCCAACCGGTGAGAGAAGGGGGCTTTTTGGCGGGTTCCATACGCATCGGTGTCCTCATTTCGGGTACCGGCTCCAACCTGGGGGCCATTCTGGACGCCTGCCGGGCGGGCCGCATCGACGGCCGGGTGGTCTTCATCGGCTCCGACAATCCTGAGGCGCCCGGATTGCGGTACGGCCCCCGGTACGACATTCCCGTGCTGACGGTGGATTACCGCGAAATCATTTCCCGCGTCCGGCGTGACCCGCAGGGCGCCGCCGGACCGCCGGACTTCGACTTGGACGAGGTGCTGGCCAAGCAGTCCCTGTTGGACGGGGATACGCCCCCGGAGCGGCGCAGGATTTTCCTGGTCTCGCGGGCGCTGGCCGAGGCCGAACTGCTGGCCGCCATGAAACCCCATTCCTTCGACCTGCTGGTGCTGGCCGGGTTCATGCGCACGCTGACGCCCTATTTCATCGATCGCGTCAACGTGTCTCCCGCCGAGCCGCGCATCATGAACATCCACCCGGCGCTGCTGCCCGCCTTTCCGGGCGTTGACGGGTACGGGGACACCTACCGTTACGGGTGCAAGGTTGCCGGCTGCACCGTGCATTTCGTGGACTACGGGGAGGATTCCGGCCCGATCATCGCCCAGCGGTGTTTTCCCGTCACCGAAAACGACACCCTGGAATCGGTGCGCAAGAAGGGGCTGGAGCAGGAGTGGGCCCTGTTTCCGGAGTGCATCCAGCTTTTCGCCCGGGGACGGCTTAAAACCGTCGTGCGACGGTTCGACACCGGCGACGGTAAAACCATACAGCGCACGGTGGTGCGCATCATCAGCGAGTAACCGCATCCATGCCGGCCAGGATCCTCATCGTCGACGACAGCCCCAGTGTACGCAGGCTGCTGTCGCTCTACCTCAGAGGGGAAGACTACGAACTGATCGAGGCCGTGGACGGCCGCGAAGCCGTCCGGTGCTGCCTCGAGCGGCGGCCCGACCTGGTGCTCTCCGACATCCAGATGCCGGAGATGGACGGCTACCAGCTGTGCCGCAGGCTCCAGCAGGACCGGCGCACTCGGGACGTCCCGGTGATCTTCATCTCCGCCAGGAAAGACGCCGCTGACAAGGTCCGGGGGCTGGAACTGGGGGCCGTCGACTACATCACCAAACCCTTCGACCGTGGGGAGGTACTGGCGCGCATCCGCAACCAGCTCAAGATCCGTGAACTGACGCAGGCCCTGCTGGAGGTCAACCGCGACCTGCGCCGCAAGCAGAAGCACTTGGACGAGGACCTGCGGGCGGCCGGCCAGATCCAGAAGAGCCTGCTGCCCGAAGGGGCGCCCGGCATCCCGCAACTCGAGTTCGCCTGGCGTTTCTTTCCCTGCGAACAGGTGGGCGGCGACGTGTTCAACATCCACCCCCTGGATGAGGACCATGTGGCCCTTTTCGTGCTGGACGTCAGCGGGCACGGGGTGCCCTCGGCCATGGTGACGGTATCGGTGTGCCAGGCCTTGCTGCCCAGGACCGGATCGGCCCTCAAGCAGCCCGTAGCGGAACCGCCGTACTACCGCATTATGCCCCCGGCCGAAGTGTTGGTCCGGCTCGACGGCGAGTATCCCTTCGAACGTTTCGAGAAGTATTTCACCATGGTGTACCTGGTGGTGAACGTCCGCGACGGATTGGTGCGCTACAGCCGTGCCGGCCACCCCATGCCGGTGGTCATTCGCCGGAGAGGCGGAACCGAACTGCTGGAGGCCGGCGGCCCGGTCATCGGTGTGGGCGGCGGCCTGTCCTTCGAAGAGGGCCGTGTGACACTGGCGCCCGGGGACCGGCTGTTCCTGTTCACCGACGGAATCACCGAGTACCGTCACCCGCGTGGGGAGACGTTCGGTGAGCGGCGTTTTTTTCGGGAACTGCAGCACAGCCGGCGCGCGTCACTGGACGCCGCCTGCCAGCGGGTGATCCGCGCCATGGAGGTTTTCGGCGACGGTTTCCGGCCCCAGGACGATGTCACCCTGCTGGGCATGGCGTACCGCGGCGGCGATAAACGTTAACGAAGCGATCACAACAGGAGAGGGCGCAGATGCAGACGGAAATCGTGGAAAGAGGAGATGTCACCATCCTCAGGGCGCTGGAGAAACGGATCGACGCCGGCATTTCGGGCGAACTCAAGGAACAGCTGGGGGCGCTGGTGGCCGACGGACGCCGCAACATCATCCTGGACATCTCCGGCGTGGAGTTCCTCGACAGCAGCGGCCTGGGGGCCATCATATCCGGGCTCAAAGCCATCGGCGAAGACGGCCGCCTGGTGATCTGCGGCGCCACCGATCCGGTCAAGTCCATGTTCAGGCTCACCCGCATGGACCGCATTTTCGAGATGTACGACAACGAGGCGCAGTCGCTGCAAGCTTTCGGTCAGGCCTGAACCGCGCACCGGTCACCGCCGGCGCCCCGAGGAGTCAGAAGATGGATTGCAGGGAAAAGGAGGCACCCGCCCGTTCAGCGGCCGAATTCAAGACGGCCATCTGCCGTCATCTGCGTTACAGTCTGGGGATCGACCTGCAACAGGCCACACCCGATGACTTCTACTGGGCGACGTCGCTGGCCGTGCGCGACCTGCTCATCGACAGCCGTATCCGCACCGAGGAGCGGTACCGGCGGGCCGACGCCAAACGGGTGTACTACCTGTCCATGGAATTCCTGATCGGGCGCTCCCTGGGCAATAACCTGTACAACACGCAGCGCTTCGAGGCGGTGACGGCGGCCCTGGACGAACTGGGTGCGGACCCGTCGCAGGTCCTGGAGTGTGAGCGGGATGCCGGCCTGGGAAACGGCGGCCTGGGGCGGTTGGCGGCCTGTTTCCTGGACTCCCTGGCGACACTGCACATGCCCGGCTACGGTTACGGCATCAATTACCGCTACGGTCTCTTCCGGCAGGAGATTCACGACGGCTACCAGCGCGAGAAGCTGGACAACTGGCTGGTCAACGGCAGCCCCTGGCAGATCGAGCGGCGTGAGCAGTCCTGCATCATCCCCATCTACGGCCGCATCGAGCACAGCCGCGACCGGCAGGGCGGCTACAACCCCATGTGGCTGGACTGGGAGATTCTCATCGGCGTGCCCCACGACATGCTCATCGCGGGTTACGGCGGCCGAACCGTCAACACCCTGCGGCTGTATTCGGCGCGCGCCTCGGACGAGTTCGACATGCAGATCTTCAACCGCGGCGACTACGTCCGGGCGGTGCAGCGCAAGGTGGCCTCCGAGACCGTGTCCAAGGTCCTCTACCCGGCGGACGACATCGAGGCCGGCCGGGAGCTGCGCCTGACCCAGGAGTATTTTTTCGTGGCCTGCGCGCTGCGCGACATCATGCGCCGTTTCCGTCGGGACCACGACGACCTCCGGGATTTCGGCCGCAAGGTGGCCATCCAGCTCAACGACACCCACCCGGCCCTGGCGGTGGCCGAGCTGATGCGCATGCTGGTGGACGAAGACGGCCTGCCGTGGGAGCAGGCTTGGCGGATTACCCGCGAAGCCACGGCCTACACCAACCACACCCTGCTTTCCGAGGCCCTGGAGCGCTGGCCGGTGGCGCTGATCGAGCACGTCCTGCCGCGGCACATGCAGATCATTTTCGAAATCAACCGCCGCTTCCTGGAGTGCGTGGCCGAACTGCGTCCCGGCGACGACGATCGCCTGGCACGCATGTCGCTGATCGAAGAGGGACCCGTCAAGCAGGTGCGCATGGCCCACCTGGCGCTGGCGGGCAGCCACGCGGTCAACGGCGTGGCGGCACTGCACAGCAAGCTGGTCAAGACCACCCTGTTCCCCGATTTCTACGAACTGTGGCCGGAGATGTTCTCCAACAAGACCAACGGCATCACCCCGCGCCGTTGGCTGCTGAACGCCAACCCGGACCTGGCGGCACTGATCTCGCGCCACATCGGCAAGGACTGGATCACCGACCTGGAGCGGCTGCGTAAACTCGAGCCGTTGGCCGCCGACGCCGCCTTCCGGACGCAGTTCGACCGCATCAAGACGCGCAACAAGGAGAAACTGGGCCGCATCATCTACGAGACCACGCGGGTGCGCGTGGACCCGCAATCCTTGTTCGACATCCAGGCCAAGCGCATCCACGAGTACAAGCGGCAGTTGCTCATGGTGATGGGTATCATCGACCGCTACCTGGGCATCGTCGAGCGGGGTGAATTTCCGCAGACTCCGCGTACCTGCATCTTCGCCGGCAAGGCGGCCCCCGGTTACGCCGCCGCCAAGTGGATCATCAAGCTGATCAACAGCGTGGCTGCGGTGGTCAACGGCGATGCGCGGGCCCGCGATTGGCTGAAGGTGGCCTTCGTTCCCGATTACCGGGTTTCACTGGCCGAAGCCATGATCCCGGCCGCCGACCTGAGCGAGCAGATCTCCACGGCCGGCAAGGAGGCCTCGGGCACGGGCAACATGAAATTCGCGCTCAACGGCGCCCTGACGGTGGGAACCATGGACGGCGCCAACATCGAGATCCTGGAGGAGGTGGGCCGCGACAACATCTTCATTTTCGGACTGCACGTCGAGCAGGTGCAGCAGATGCGCCGTCAGGGTTACGACCCCCGGACGTTCTATGACCGCGACGTACGACTGCGCAGCGTGGTGGAAGCCATGGCCTCGGAGCGTTTCTGCCCCGGGGAGCCGGGGCTCTTCCGGCCCCTTTGCGACGCCCTGCTCGACGGCGGCGACCCCTATTTCCACCTGGCCGACTTCGCCGCCTACGCGGCCATCCAGGCGCAGATCGACGACGCTTACCGGGACCGGGACCGCTGGATCGAAAAAGCCGTGCTGAACGTGGCCCGCATGGGCAAGTTCTCCAGCGACCGCACCATCGGCCAGTACGCGCGGGAAATCTGGCGGGTCGCACCCGTGCCGCCGGAGAACTGAAGGCCGCCGGGAAACCCATGAGCACTCAAAACAACCAGGCAGCGGAAAGCGGCCGGGGCTCCCGTGAGGCAGAGCTGACCATCTCCAGCGATTTCGGACAGCTGGAGCGGGTGAGGGCGTTCATCCGGGACTTCTGCCGGCGCGCGGGCGCCGGCACCCCCGGCGACGACAGGATCTGCGACGTCGAACTGGCGGCCACCGAAGTGCTGACCAACATCATACGGCATGCCTACCGCGGCGAGGGGCGGGGGGATATCCACATCCGGCTGCGCCTGGAAGACGGCCCGCGGCTGGTGCTGACGATCTACGACTGGGGCGGGCCCTTCGACCCCGCCCGGGTGCCGCCGCCCAATTTCGACGGTTCGCGCAGCGGCGGTTTCGGACTGTACATCATTGGGCAGCTGGTGGATGAACTCGAATTCAGCCGTGACCCCGACGGGCGCAACCGCACGCGGCTGAAAATGAATCTGGCACCGAAAAACGAACCTCAAGCATCGGAGTGACACCATATGTCCAGACCCCCCAGGCAAATGCAGAACCTGCTGGTGACCGGCGGGTGCGGTTTCATCGGCACCAATTTCATCCGCTACGCCCTGGAGACCGTCGGCTTCGACGGCCGCATCGTCAACGTGGACAAGCTGACTTACGCCGGCAACCCGGAAAACCTGGCCGAGACGGCCCGGCGCTTTGGAGAACGATACGTCTTCGAGAAGGTCGATATCTGCCGTTTCGACGACCTGCAGCGGGTCTTCGAGCGCTACGACATCGACAGCGTCTGTCACTTCGCGGCCGAATCCCACGTAGACCGCTCCATCGTGGGACCGGGGGCCTTCATCGAGACCAATATCATGGGGACCTTCAACCTGCTGGAGCTGGCCCGCGCCCGGCAGGACCGCCTGGTGCTGTTCCACCACGTGAGCACAGACGAGGTGTTCGGCAGTCTGGGGGCCGAAGGCTTTTTCACCGAGCAGACGCCCTACCGGCCCAACAGCCCCTACTCGGCGTCCAAAGCCGCCTCGGACCACTTGGTGCGGGCCTACCATAAGACTTACGGCCTGCCGGTGACCATCTCCAACTGCAGCAACAACTACGGCCCCTACCAGTTTCCCGAGAAGCTGATCCCGTTGATGATCCTCAACGCCCTGGCGGGCGAACCTCTGCCGGTCTACGGTGACGGCCGCAACGTGCGGGACTGGCTCTACGTCAGCGACCACTGCCGAGCCATCTGGACGGTCATGCGCCACGGATCGACGGGGGAGACCTACAACGTGGGCGGGGCCAACGAGATGGCCAACATCGCGGTGGTGGAAATGGTGTGCGATATTCTCGACGAGCTGCGGCCCCCACCCGGTGCGCCGCGGCGCGAGCTGATCCGCTTCGTCAAGGATCGTCCCGGGCACGACCGCCGCTACGCCATCGATTTCAGCAAGATCCGCGAGTCGCTGGGCTGGACGCCGCGGGAAACCTTTGCCACCGGCCTGGAGAAAACCGTGCGCTGGTACCTGGAGCAGCGCCGCTGGGTACAGCGCGTGCAGAGCGGGGAGTACCGGCGCTGGATTGAGGCCCAGTACCACTGAACAGGCTGTCGGCAATCCGCACACCGGAAAACCCTGGAGGCAACACGGCCGTGGAACCGGATGTCAAAACACTGCTGCCCTCGCGGCGGAAAATCGAAAAAGTCCTGGGCCGGCGGGTGGACAAACTGCCCCCCTTCCCGCTGGTAGCGTTGCGCCTGCTGGAGATCACGCGCGACGACAGCAAGTCTTCGGCCGACATCGCCAAGGTGGTGGAGGCCGATCCCTCCATCGCCGCCAAGACCCTGCGCATCGTCAACTCGGCGGCCTACGGTGCGCTGCGCCAGATTTCCTCCATCAAGCACGCGGTGGTCCTGCTGGGCGCCTTGGAGATCCGCTCTATCGCCCTGGGGGTGACCCTCTTCGAAACCATGGTCAAGCCCGGCGGACACGGGGCGTTCGATGCCGTTTTTTTCTGGAAGCATGCCATCGCCAACGGCGCCCTGTGCCGGGCCATGGCCGAGGCGCTGGCCTATCCCGACCCGGAGGAGGCATACGTGGCCGGCCTGCTGCACGACATCGGCAAGGTCATCATCGACGCCTACGGGCCCATGCGCTACGGGAACTTTCTGCGCCAGGCGGCCGACGGCGGCGCCCCCCTCATCGAGGCCGAGAGCCGCATACTGGGCCTGCGCCACGACGACGCCGGCGCCTACTTCTGTGACGCCTGGAAGATGCCCGAGAGGCTGATTACCGCCCTGTTGCTGCACCACCGCCGGTTCCGGCACCTGAAAGCCACCGCCGACGAGGCGCTGCTGATCGCCATCGTCTCCCTGGCCGACTTCATCACCTGGAACCAGGGCATCGGTTCCTTCGACGGGGCGCTGCGCCCGGTGCTGAACCCGGAGGTGGAGGGCGTCATCGACATCGGGCGCCTCGATCTGCAGCAGCTGATGGCCCGCATGGACCGCGAGATCCAGACCACGGCCGAGTATTACGGCTTCAGCTTCCCCTCCATGGAGAATTTCCGGGAGAGCCTGCTGCGCGCCAACATCGCGCTGGGGCGTGAGAACGCCCGCCACCAGCACGCCCAGGGCAGCCTGAAGCGCGAATTGGAAACCATCACGCGGCTGCGTAGGAGCGTCACCCAACCCCACCGTAGCCTGGATCCGCGGCGGATCCTCCGCGACACGCTGGCGTCCATCCAACAGAGTTTTCGATTCGACCGCGTGCTGGCCCTGAAAATCGGCTCCGACCGGCACCTGCTGGTCGTCGAAGCCATGCCGCGCAAACCGGCGGGCAGCGACCTGAAGACCCGGCGCATCGAGCTCAACAGCCCCGACAGCGGTTTTGTCACCTGCCTGCGCGAACGCGTTCCGGTGCTCATCGACGGGCGCAACGACGACGAGCGGCGCGCCCTCGCGCGGCTGGACAGCCGGCAGCTGGGTATCGTGCCCTTTTCGGTCGGCGGCAAGGCCATGGGTCTCATCGCGGTGGACAACACGCCGTCCGGGCGGCCGCTTTCGCCCTCGGACTTGTCGGCCGTGGCCATCGTGGCCAACGAACTGGGGGTGGCCTTGGAGAAGGCCCACACTTTCGAGGAAATCAAGACCCGCGCCACCCGCGACGGGCTGACCAATATCTACAACCGCGCCTCACTGGAAACCTTCCTGTCAGAGGCCTTCGAACAGGCCCGCGACGAGGGCCGCCGGTTGGCGCTGGTCATGCTGGACGTGGATCACTTCAAGCACCTCAACGACAACTTCGGACACACCGCCGGCGACAGCATCCTGAAACTGCTGGCGGGGATCCTGACCAAGTTCTCGCGGCCTTCGCAGATCGTGGGGCGTTACGGGGGGGAAGAGTTCCTGTGCATCCTGCACGACACGGACATGGCCGGCGCCCTGAGTTACGCCGAGCGCATCCGCTCCAAAGTGGAAAACCTGGGCCGGCTGCTGGCCAAACGCTTCTCCGGCTACACCCTCACCGTCAGCATCGGCGTGGCCGTTTACGAAGAAGGCGTCGACAGCGTCAAGGCATTGGTGGACCGCGCCGACCAGGCCATGTACCGGGCCAAGCAGGGCGGCCGCAACCGGGTGGTGCCCTATGAACGGTAGGTCGGCGAATCGATTTGCCCGGCCGTTTCGTTCAATACCTCCGCAGGGCCATCGCAGGGAGCCCGCTCCTCGATCCCGGGCGGCCGCAACCCATGAAAGTGCCCGGCACGAACCATGCCGATCGTTACTCGCGATTGCCCCGATGGCGTTCGTTTCACCGGCCTGACAAAAAGAAAAAAACTTCCCTCACTTTGCCCCTTTGCGCCTTGTACGCAAAGTCGACAGAATGGGATCATTTTTTCTTTTTTGTGAAGGGCTTATCGAAAGGCGTGCCTACAAAAGCTTGGCGATGATGGGAATGGCCACGAAGGTGCCCAGGGAACTGCCCAGGTTGGTGAAGACCACCACCAGCAGGATGCGGGTGATCTTGTTGTGCCAGAACCCCCTGACGGACAGGATATCTTCGGGCAGGCTTTCGAAGTCCTTGACCTTGGGCTTGCGGGAGAAGGCCTCCACCAGGCCGGAAACCCAGCCGGCGGCGATCATGGGGTTCAGCGACGTCAGGGGCGCGGCCAGCACCGAGGAGACGATCGTCAGGGGATGTCCCAGGGCGATGATGGCGCCCAGTCCGGCCAGTACCCCGTTGGCCACCACCCACCAGGCCAGCATGTGGGTGCCGGTTTTGGCGCCGCCCCAGAAGAAGCCCACCACGAACATGGCCACGATGGCGGCCGGCAGGCCCCACTTGAGGACGGCCAGCAGTTTTCCCGGCGGCGGAACTTCCTCCAGCGCTTCCAGGTCCACCGGTGTGTCCCAGTTCGCAAGGATCCCCGGGACGTGGCCGGCACCCACCACCGCCACGATCCGGCGGCCGGGGGCCGTGCGGATCTTCTCGGCCAGGTAGCGGTCGCGCTCGTCGATGAGGATGCTTTTGAGTTGCGGCAGGGATTTGCCCACCTCGGCCAGAATCGACTCGAGCATGTCCTGCTCTTTCATCTTTTCGATGTCTTCTTCCTTGATGTCGTCTACCTCGGTCACCGACATGACCAGCTGGAAAAGCAGCTTGAGCTTACTCCACAGGCCCATGCTGCGCCAGGTGCGCGACAGGGTCACGCGGATGTCGCGGTCGGCCAGGTGGATGTCGGCGCCCACTTCCTCTGCGCTTTCGATGGCCGCCAGCATTTCCTGGCCGGGCTTGATGTCCAGCTTCCTGGCGATGCGTTTCTGGAAGGAGGCCAACAGCAGGTTGGACAGCAGCAGGAAGGCCTTTTTCTCCTTGATGACCTTGACGATGTCGGTTTCCTGCCAGGTCTTCTTCTGCCGGATGGACTCGTATCGCGACGGGCACAGCTCGACACACACCGTGTCCGGCTGCTCCGCGGCAATGACCGACTTGACCAGCGCCACACTTTCGTGGGAAACATGAGCCGTCCCCACCAGCACGACTTGCCTGCCGTCGGCGGTGGTCAACCGGTGTACGTTACGTTCGTCTGTCTGGTTCATGGTGTTTTTGGGACCTTGCGGCTCGACCGCCGGAGAGAAAAAGCCGATTTTTCCCGGCGGACGATCAAAAAAGTTGAAAAAAACATTATACGCACCCCTCGGCGCAATGCAACCGAATTTCTGCCGGCCGGCGGCGGGGGGGCGGCGGGACGGGAAAAACGTCCCGCCGCGAGGAGAGACCGCTATGGAAAGCCCGGTCAACAGCGATGCATTCATTATCGACCACGAGCCCTACTACCTTGAAATCAGGGACGAGGTGCGCATCTTCGAGGCCGCCTTCGAGTCCCGGCTGCCGGTAATGCTCAAAGGTCCGACCGGATGCGGCAAGACACGTTTCGTGGAATACATGGCCTGGCGCCTGAAGCGGCCGCTGATCACCGTGGCCTGCCACGAGGACCTGTTCGCTTCTGACCTCATCGGGCGCTACCTGCTCAAGGACGACGAGACCGTGTGGGTCGACGGTCCCCTGACACGCGCCGTGCGCACCGGCGCCATCTGTTACCTGGACGAGATCGTGGAGGCGCGCAAGGACACCACCGTGGTCATTCACCCCCTGACCGACGACCGCCGCACCCTGAACATCGACAAGAAGGGCGAAGTGGTGCGGGCGCACCCCGCCTTCATGATGGTCATCTCCTACAACCCGGGCTACCAGTCGGTTCTCAAAGACCTCAAGCAGAGCACGCGCCAGCGCTTCATCGCCATGGACTTCGATTACCCGGACGCCGAAAAGGAAGCCCGCATCGTGGCTTCTGAAGGGCGCATCGACATGCCGACCGCCGCCCGGCTGGTGTCGCTGGCCGACAAAATCCGCAACATCCGCGAACAGGGGCTCAGCGAGGGGGTCAGCACGCGACTGCTCATCTACGCCGCCTTACTGGTCCGGCAGGGCATCGGCATCAAGCAGGCCTGCCGCACGGCCCTGTGCCTTCCATTGTCCGATGATGCGTTCCTTGTCGAGACCATGGACGATTTGATCGAAGACATGTTTTAATAGCGGCCGTGTCCTTATTCTGGGGTGATTTTTTCATCACGTTAAAAAACAGAGTTCACAATATGGGGATATTTTTTCCCACATTGGAACGACATCTTTTCCCCTGAGTCGTAATGGATTGTATACACACGGGAAAATATTCTAATGATTTGCTTGTAAGCGGCATGCTATTTGCATCTCCATGTTGGCGTTTTGGTGCTCGCAGTGGCCGTTTGGATCATTAGAGTGCATTGCGGGCGATCGAGAAGGATGCCCCGGAATGAAAAAAAAGGGGCCGTATCATTCAATCCATTCGGTTGGCAAATGACGTTGGTACCGGAAAAAGAGGTTCATCCCGGAATTGCTTACGTGAAGCTTGAAAAAAAGCGGACAATCCGATTTTCCCATTGGTGAAGAGACCCATCTTTACCAAAAAGGAGGATCGTCATGTTCACAAGTCTTTTGTATCATGCTTTGCGTATTCGTGGCTACCGTTACGTGAACCCCCGTTATGAAAAGGGCAGCGTGATGCTCTCTATCCGTCAGGAGAGCCACACACAGTGTTGTTCCGCCTGCTGCAACAGGCGGGTGATCCGCAAGAGCAGCCAGTTACGCAGATTCCGCTCTGTTCCCATCGGAGGCCAGCGGGTTTGGATGGAATTTGCGGTGCTGCGTGTCTGGTTCGCCGATGCGCGCAGGCGCTTCACCCGGGCCTTTGAACGCTATGTGCTCGAGCTGTACCGGTTCGCCGCCATGCCGGCAGTTTTATCACGAATTGACCGGCGTATTTGAAAAGCGTGTTTTCAAGGGTACCTGTTGGCTGCTTCTCAACAGCCCGGAGAATCTTGACGCCAAAAAAAGGGTGAATCCAGCCGCCTCCGGAAGGCACTGGAGATCAAAAAACCTCTTGCGACGGCTTACGATCTCAAGGAAGACCTGCGCCAAAGGTTTTCCACTGGCCCCCTTGAGGGCACCAACAATAAAATCAAAACCATGAAAAGCCAGGCCTATGGCTTTCGGGACATGGAGTTCTTCAAATTTAAAATCATGGCGATTCACAAGGCGAAGTACGCTCTAATTGGATGAACCTCTTCTTTTGCCGGACTTCAAATTGATTTTATACACAAGAACGGTTTTAAAAATCTATTGCAATAGGCATGAATATTTGGTATTAAATAGATGGGGTTATATGATTCAGTCAAACCGATTGACGCATGACGCCGTTACCAAAAGAGGAGGCAAGATGAAGAAGTTGTTTGTACCGGTTGCAGTGATGATGTTTTTGATTTTCTCATTTGGGATGGCCAACGCAAATTTGATCGTCAATGGCAGTTTCGAAGATCCCGTTATCGGTGGCCCGGTTTCGCAGTTTGGCGAAGACGAGGTGACGGGATGGAACAGCGATGAAAAACTTGAACTGCAGAGTTCTTCACTGTTTGGCCCCGCTGCCGATGGTGACCAGTACCTGGAACTGGATGCGCTCACGGGCAACGATAATCCGTGGGTCACTCAGACCTTCAATACCGAGGTCGGCCAGGAGTATACTTTCCGTTTTGCCTTTTCGCCTAGGCCAGGGGTGGAGGACAACATTCTGGAGGTCGGTATTTGGTCTCCCGCTGGCGACCACTGGCTTGTCCATGACAACAGTATTGCGGCTAGCGGTGTTGAATTCTACGAGACGGATTGGAAATATTATACCTATACTTTTATCGCTGATGCCGACTATGCTCGGGTGTCTTTCCGGGATGCTGGCGCCGATGACAGTGTAGGTACCTTAGTTGACGATGTCTCCGTCTTTTCCGCGCCGGAGCCGGCGACAATGCTGCTTCTTAGCATGGGTCTGATCGGACTGGCCGGATTTGGCAGAAAAAAATTCAAGAAATAACCATTGTTTCATATTTTTTAGGAGGCAGGGCCGTCGGGCGCTGCCTTTTTCATTCCCACCCTTGTCCGCAGGAACAACCATGCAGGTATTTGACGATATTTTTCACTGGGAGGGCTGGGGTGGACTGTTACATTTGGAGGCCGGCAAGTGCCGCCTGAAGGTGTTTGACCTGCGCAAGGCGCCTGCCAACGGCGTAGTGCCCCTTAAGTCGTTCGTTGTGATCGTTTCCGAGGCGCCGCTGGACCCCGGTCAGAAAAAGCGCTTCGTGTCCCTGCGCAGCCACATCGGCCACATCGCCACGCTGGTGGTGCGTCAATTCAACCTGGACCAGCAGCGTACGCTGTGGGTGGAATTCTACCCGGAGCGGCGATACGGCGTGCAAAATGAAAAGATGATTCCCGAACGTTACGACGAGGTGAACTTCACCTGGCAGGCGGACCGCGCCCTGGAGCCGCGCTGGACGCCGCTGAAGCCGCCGTTGCTGGACATGGTGCGGCAGCTGCAGGTCCACGGCCGCCTGGATCATGAAGCAGACTGAGTGTCCGCGTCCGGTTTCGGCACGTCGTAAATCAGGTGCACTAAGCCCCCCTCCAGGGGCTGAACCGCCCTGAGTTTCAGCGGCAGATCCAGGTGTGTGTTGAACAGGGTGATTCCCCGTCCAAAGATCAGCGGCGAGACGGTGATGCGGATTTCATCGATCAGGTGGTGGTGGGCGAAAAGGTCGTTGATGGTCGCACCACCCGCCAGCACCGCTTGGCGGTACCCGCGGCGCTCAAGGTCCAACAGTACTTCGTCCGGGGGCATGTCGGTGAAAAGCAGGTTGTCCCAGTGCGAACAGCGGCGTTTGTTGCGGGTCATGACCACCATCAGGCGCCCGGGCAGGGGTTTGCCGATGGTGTCGAAGGTCTTGGCGCCCACGATGATCACGCCGGCGGCTTTCGTGATCTCCACGAAAAGGCGCTTGTCGGCTCGTCCCGTCCAGTCCGGAAAATGCGCGTCGTCGCGGGCGATCATGCCGTCCACGGTGACCGCCATCAGCAGAATCAGTTTCATCTTCGTGTTTTTCCGTCGATAAAAGGCCGAAAGCCCGCGTCGGAAAACCGACCGCTGTCGGCAGTCGGCGGAGGGTGGCGCAGACTCCAAAAGCGCCTACCTGGTTTGCCACATTGCCGGCACGAGCCGTACAACGGCCCCCGTTGTTGAAGACGACTATCGCAAGATAAACCCGTCTTTGAGCGGATCTTCGGGGTCGATCAGAAACTCGCAGCGGCCCACGATGTGAGCGGTCCCCTCTACCTCCGGAATGACGGCCTGGTGGGGGCCGAAAGGGGTTTGCTCCACCACTCGGCCCGTAAAGCTTGTGCCGATGATGCTTTCGATGCGGATGGACTGCCCTTTTTCGATTTCCCCGCGGGCCATATGCAGCGCCAGCCGACCGCTCACGCCGGTGCCGGTGGGGCTGCGGTCCACCTCGCCCTCGGCGAAGATGCACACGTTGCTGCTGTGGGCGTCCGGTGCGTGGGGCGGGCCGATGAAGATGGTGCCGTAGAGAAAGCTCAGGTCCTCCTCGAAAGGATGCGGTACGGGTCGGTTGGCCATGACGGCGCGTTTGACGGCCATGCCCGCTTCGATGAGGCGGGTGAAATCCTCGGGCCGCGTGGAGAGCCCTAGGTCGGCGGCCTGCACGTAGGCGTAGAAGGCCCCGCCGAAGGCGATGTCGTAACGCACGCGGCCCCATTCGGGTACGTCGACGTGCTGGTCCAGGGCCAGCACGAAAGAGGGCACGTTGCGGAAAGCCACGCTGACGGCACGGCCGTCACGCACCCGCACCCGGGCCGTGATGAGGCCGGCCGGGGCGTCGATGCGGATGACGGTTTCCGGTTCGCGGACTTCCACCAGTCCGGTTTCCACCGCCAGGGTGGCCATGGCGATGATGCCGTGGCCGCACATGGTGCTGTAACCCTCGTTGTGCAGGAAGAGTACGCCGAAATCGGCGTCGTCGGATTCCGGGGGGGTGATCACGCAGCCGTACATGTCGGCGTGGCCGCGGGGTTCCCACATGAGGGCCGTGCGCAGGTGGTCCAGGTGGTTGCGCATGTAGCGCCGGCGGGCCAAGATGGTGTCGCCGGCCGGTTCGGGCAGGCCACCCGTGACAACCCGGAAGGGCTCGCCGGCCGTGTGCAGGTCGATGGTGGTGATCTTTTGCCAGTGGCCGGGAGGCGACCAGTTCCGCATGGGATTCATGGCGTGGCTACTCTCCCAGGTAGGCTTTGCGGATTTCCGGGTTGTGCAGCAGGCGGTCGGCCGCGTCTTCCATCATGATGGTGCCGGTTTCCAGTACGTAGCCGCGCGAGGCGGCCTGCAGGGCCAGGTTGGCGTTCTGCTCTACCAGCAGGATGGTGGTGCCGTCCTGCTGGTTGATGTCGTGGATGATGTCGAAGATCTTCTGTACGAACAGCGGCGCCAGGCCCAGGGAGGGCTCGTCCATCAGCAGCATACGGGGGCGCGTCATCAGGGCGCGGCCGATGGCCAGCATCTGCTGCTCGCCGCCCGACAGGGTGCCGCCCTGCTGTTTGCGGCGTTCGCGGAGCACCGGGAACAGGTTGTAGACGTACTCCATGTCCTTTTCGATCTCGGCCCGGTCACGGCGGTAGAAGGCGCCCATCTCCAGGTTCTCGTGGACCGTCAGGCGCGGGAAGATGCGCCGCCCCTCGGGCACCTGGCACAGGCCCCGCACGGGCAGCTTCTCGGCCGCCACCCCCCGTATGGACTTGCCGTCGTAGAGGATGTCGCCCTCGTCGATGGGGATGATGCCGCAGATGGCCATCAGTGTGGTGCTTTTGCCGGCACCGTTGGCGCCGATCATGGCCACGATCTCGCCGGGGTAGACTTTTAGCGAGATGCCCTTGAGGGCCTTGATGTTGCCGTAGCTGGCGGAGACGTTTTTGAGTTCCAGAAGCGGCTGTTCTGCCATAGTCAACCCTCCCTTTCCTCGGAGCGTCCGCCCACCCGCTTGGCGGGGATGAGGCCCTCGGGTCGGAACAGCATCATCAGGGTCATGCTGGCGCCGAAGGCCAGCATACGGTACATTTCAACACCCCGGAAGGCTTCCGGCAGCACGATCAGCGCGATGACGGCCAGGATGATGCCCGGAATGGAACCCATGCCGCCCAGCACCACCATGGACAGCACCATGGCCGATTCGAGAAAGGTGAAACTCTCGGGGCTGACGAAGCGCATGCGGGCGGCGAAGAAAGCGCCCGCCAAGCCGGCGAAGATGGCGCCCATGGCGTAGGCCAGCAGCTTGAGGGTGAAGGTGTTGACGCCCATCAGCTCCGCCGCCGTCTCGTCTTCGCGGATGGCCTCCCAGCCACGGCCGATGCGAGAGAAGTTCAGTCGGTAGACGCCGACGACGGTAAACACGGCAAGCGCCAGGGCGATGTAGTAGAGATAGTAGAGCTTCTTGAGGTAGAAATACTCCAGGCTGAAGCCGCCCTCGAAAGTGGGGATGTAGATACCCGGCGCCTTGATGCCCAGCAGCCCGTTGGGCCCGTTGGTCAGTGACATCCAGTTGTTGAGGATCAGGCGCACGATTTCCCCGAACCCCAGGGTGACAATGGCCAGGTAGTCACCGCGCATCTTCAGGGTCGGGTAGCCGATGATGCAGCCGGCGATGCAGGCCAGGGCGGCGGCGATGGGCAGGCAGATCCAGAAGTTCATGCCGTAGTGGATGTTGAGCAGCGCGTAGGTGTAGGCGCCCACGCCGTAAAAGGCGATATAGCCCAGGTCCAGCAGTCCGGCCAGGCCCACCACGATGTTGAGCCCCAGCCCCAGGCAGACGTAGATCAGTACGATGATGGCTACGTCCTGGGCGTAGCGGTCGGTGAGCAGCGGGTAGGCCAGCATCACCACGGC
>CAYZCL010000005.1:0-34993 GCA_964476595.1 uncultured Desulfobacteraceae bacterium | reverse complement strand
CCGCGCCATCAAGGACTACGGCAAGGAGGCCTTCAAGACCTACGACAAGCGCATCCGCGGCGACGTGGAGTTCCTGATCGACAACCTCATGAAGAAGTACCATTACTCCCAGCAGGGAGCCAAGGAGGTCTGCATCTACGTTATCGATAAAAATCTGGCCGGCAAGTTCGCCACGGGCGGCTAGTCGCGGCGAAAAGGGCTTTTGCCGATGGCCGGCCAGACCCGCAGGATTCCGAAAAGCGCCCGCACGGCGGCCCACAGGCCGGTGACGGCCCACACGGCGGCCAGTGCGCGGGTGCCGTGGCCGCCGATCAGCAGCAGGCCGGCGCAGCCGGTGCCGGTGGCCAGGATCATCACGTTTCGCAGGAAGCGGAAGTCACCGGTGCCCCAGTGAATGCCGTCGGTGGAAAAGGAGAGAGCCGTGACGGGCTGCATGGCGGCCGCCACCAGCCAGGCGGTCCGGAAAAAGGCGCGCGCCTCGACCGGCACCAGCAGCGTGGCGGCCAGCGGGCGGGTGAGCACCATGGCCAGCGCCAGGAACGCCCCGGCGCCCAGGCTCCAGATGACGATCACGCGCGCCGCCCGGCGCGCCTGGTCGAGATTGTCCGAACCGATGAAATAGCCCACCAGGCTCTGTCCGCTGACGGCGAAGGCGTCCAGCACCAGGCTGGCCAATACCCACACCTGGCGGATGGCCTGGTGCGCCGCGCCGGCGTCGGCGCCGATGCGCGTGGCCGCACGGGTGGCCATGAGCAGGAAAAAGGTCAGCAGGCCGGTGCGCACGAAGAGGTCCCCGCCGATGCGCAGCAGGCGGGTCAGTTCGGACAGGCGCAACCCCCGCGGTCTTCCCAGGCGCCGGTAGACGATTCCGCCGGACCACAGCGCCCCGACCCACTGGCTGACGGAACTGGCGGCCGCGGCACCGCCGATGCCCATGGCCGGCACCGGCCCCCAGCCGTAGATCAGCACCGCGTCGAGGAAAATGTTCAGCGCGTTGACGCCCACGGCCACCAGCAGCGGCGTGCGCATGTCCTGCAGGCCGCGCAGGGCGCCGAAGGCCGCGATGGTGGTCAGCACGGCCGGTGCCCCCAGCAGCCGGATGCGCATGTAGACCACGGCCTGCTCGTGTACGTTCCCCGACGCGCCCATGGCCGCCGCCGCCCATGGCAGCGCCCGCATGCCCAGCAGGATCAGCAGGGTCCCAGCCGCCAGCCCCACCAGCACCGCCAGGGCGCATTTGCGTGCCGCCAGCCCGATTTCCGCGCGCCCCGCGGCCTGGGCCACCTCGGTCTGGGTGCCGATGCCCAGGAAATTGAAGATCCAGAAGACACTGGAAAGTGAAATGGTCCCGACCCCCAGCGCCGCCAGTGCCTCGGCGCCCAGGCGCGCCACGAAGGCCGTGTCCGCCAGGCCGGTGAGCGGTTCGGCCACCAGGGAGAAGAGCACCGGGATGGATAGGAACACGAGGGTGCGATGGGGACGCTGCACAAAGGCGTCTTCACCGGCCGGGAGGCCTCCGGATCCACCTTCACGCCTGGCCGAAACGGGTTTTTCGGCAGCCGTTTTCATGTGCTATGCCGGGAGGGCGCAGCCGACGCCGCGTTCAGGACGCCGACCGGCGATCGTCGGGCACCTTGTTGGATGGACACTCGAAATAGATGCATCGGTCACATTCCATGCGCCGCAGGGCGGTTGCGGCGACTGCCGCGGAGAGGACGTAGATGACCAGCAACCCCGGCTGCTCCATCAGCCAGTACACCGGAAACAGCGCCACCACGGTCGGCGCCGCGAAGGCCACGGCCTTGTCCCCGCGGTCCAGGGCGCCCGGTCGCGGCGGGAAAAACTTGGGCAGTCCCCAGAAGAAAACGCATCGGAGTGTCTTGCCCCCGCGGGTGTAGTGGGGACAGCGGGTGCAGAAGAATTTCAGGATGAGGCCCACCATGGCCAGGAAGACCACGAGGTAGGCGATCACCGGGCCCAGCCCGTCTCTGGCGACCGCCAGCACGGCGGTCACCAGCGGAACCGCGAAAAGGGTGGTGTAAAACAGAAAGTCACCGAAACCGTATTGGTTTCTCAGCGGATTCCCGGGATGTGTCATGGCGGTCTCCTGGATTTGATGGAGCGGGGTTTTTTGCCGCAGCCTGGGCGACTATAGCACCGTTGCCGACGCGGAGGCAAACAGAAGCGGGACGGTTCGCCCTCGCAGGCCCCTTTGCGGACTTTTAACATCCTGTAATTGTTTGTCTCTTGACTTGTGGGCACCCACCTGAGATACTCGTTGCAGCGATCCGCGGGGTTCGGGGCGAAAAGCGGTCAACGGGTCCGCTTTCCGCCGACCCGCCGTCACCTGCTGACTTCACGGGAGCCACTCATGGAAACACAACTCAAAGTCTTGTTCGTGAACGCCGCAAGCGCCTTCTACCGGGTGGACCGCTTCAAGGTCGGGGATTTTTTCGGTCCCGTCGACCTTGGGCTGCACCTGGCCGGCAGATACAACAGCCTCAACATCGGCACGGGTTTGCTGGCAGGATCCATCTTTCCCGGGACCAGCCGCCTGATCTTCAATGGTTTTTCCCCGGCCTGGGGCGGGTTCTACATTTCCTCCATGGGGGGTGCCGGGCTGGTTTTCGACAACCTGGGCATCAATCTGCTCTCCATCGTCGGCAAGGCGCCGGTGCCGTCCATCCTGTATCTCAATCGTGACCACGCCGAAGAGATCGACGTGGAGATCGTGCCGGTGGACCTGCGCCGCGTCTGGCAGGAGGGGCGCCGCGGCCTGTACGCGCTCATGGATCACACCTACGCGCTTTTCGGTGACCGCTACACCACCGACCCGCGCATCCTGGCCGTAGGACCCGCCGCCCGCGCGACGGACATCGGCGCCATCGCCTCGGTGCCCATCCAGAAGGGCCGCCTGAGTCACGTGGACACCTGGGCGGGGCGCGGCGGATTCGGCTCCAAGATGTTGCAGGAGCACGGCATCGCGGCCGTCATCTACGGCGGCTCCTTCATCGACGAGGATTTCAGGGATCGCAAGGTGGCCGACGCCTGGTTCGTGGACAAGTACCAGAAGAAACTGGCCGCCAAGGACATCGAGTCGACCACCAAGTACCGTTTCGACCCCAAGCTGAAAACCGGCGGCACCTTCGGCGTCAACTACTCGACCCTGGCCGGGCGCATCCTGTTTTTCAACTACCGCAGCATTTACCTTGAGGAGCAGGAACGCCTGGATGTGCACCGCAGGTTCATCCTCGACCACTACCTGCGGCAGTTCAACGAAGAGACCATCGAGCCCAAGAACCAGAAGCACTGCGGGGAGCCCTGTGCCGCCGTGTGCAAGAAAATGCGCGGGGAGTACAAAAAGGACTACGAGCCTTACCAGGCGTTGGGACCGCTGTCGGGCGTCTTTGACCAGCGCGCGGCGGAGAAACTGAACCACCACTCGGACATGTACGGTTTCGACGCCATTTCGGCCGGCGGCGTGGTGGCCTGGCTGATGGAGTGCCTGTCCGAGGGTACCCTGTCCCCCGAAGAGCTGGGCGTCGAGGGCGTCCCGGTCTTTCGCCTGGACGAATTCGAGGTCGAGGCGACCTCAGTGCACAATGCCGACATCGGCGTGCAACTGCTGGACGCCGTCGTCGAAAAGCGCGGACTGCTGGACCTCTCGCAGGGGGCACGGAAGTTCGCCCGGCGCCTGTGCAGGGCCAGGGGCGCCCAGGTGCGGGACGGGTTTGTCTACACGGCCTATGCCCGCAAGGGATGGATGGTGCCCAACCAGTACTGGACCCCCGGTGTGCTGTCCCCCATGAGTATCATGGGAAAGTACTACATGCATTACGGAAAGGATTTCATGCCGCCCAGGGAGCTGGGCCGGTTCGGTGCCGGTCGGCTGCGGGGGGAACTGATCATGGACAACCTGGGTTGCTGCCGTTTTCACCGTGCCTGGGCCGAGGAGATGCTGCCGGACATCATGGGCTCCCTTTTCGACCTCAGGGACGAATACCTGCAGAACAACCGCATCACGGCCAGCCGCATCAGCAGCCGCAATTCCTCCATCTACTGGGAGTCGAAGCGCAATATCGACTACATCGATACCTTCCTCAAGCGGCAGCGCGACGTGGAGGGCAACAGCGACCCCGAACTGCTCAAGTGGATCGACCGTTTTGCCGGCGACCGCGAAGAGGCCGCCCTGAGCTACTGGTACGAGGTGCACAAGGGCATCCAGGAGTCCCTGCGGGAGTTCTGAGGCGGGAGCCGCACCCGGGTAGTGGAGGGCCGGAAGAGCGCCGCCGGCGTAAATCCGCGGGGCGTCAGGTATTTCGGGCGGCCCGAGGCGCGGGGACCGGCGCAACGCGATGAGGGTACAGCGTCAATCCGCCGTGAATTCGGTGCCGGCCTTTCCCGCGATGGCCTCCGCGATGGCGTCCACCGAGGTGATCAGCGCCCTGCCGCCGGAAGCGCCCACAAACCGCCGGGCGGCCTCGATCTTGGGCAGCATGGATCCGGGCGGGAAGTGCCCCTGCTTTTCGTATTGCCGCGATTCGGCGATGCTCATGCGCGGCACCAGGCGTTGCCGAGGGGTGCCGAAATCCAGCATGACCCCCGGCACGTCGGTGGCGATCAGGAAGATGTCGACCCCCACCTCCCCGGCCAGGCGTACGCTGGCCAGGTCCTTGTCGATGACCGCGTCGACCCCGTTGAAGGCGCGTCCGCGCCGGATCACCGGAATGCCTCCACCGCCGCAGCAGATGACGATGAAGTCCATGTCGATGAGCTTCTTGATCTCACGCTTCTCCACCACCGTCACCGGCTCGGGCGAGGCCACCACGCGGCGGTAGCCCTTGGCGGTTTTAACCGTCGGGTAAGGCAGCCGGCGGGCCTGCGCCTCACTGTATCCCGGCCCGATGGGCTTGGTGGGGTTTTCAAAGGCCGGGTCGTTGCGGTCGACCACCACGTAGGTGATCAGGCTGACCAGGGGCTGGAACTCCACCCCCAGGGCCATGAGCTCCTCGTCCAGGGTGGACTCGATCATGTAGCCGATCTGGCCTTCGGTCTGGGCCACGAGGATCTCCAGGGGCAGGCGCGGCTGGTCCCGGCAGGCCTCCTGCTGGAGCAGCAGGCTGCCCACCTGGGGACCGTTGCCGTGGGTCACGATCACCCGGTACTGCTGCGAGAGCCGGGCAATCTGGCGCACCGGCACCCGCAGGTTGTCGAACTGCTGCTCGATGGTGCCCTCCTGCCCCTTGCGGATGAGGGCGTTGCCGCCCAGGGCGATCAGCAGGGTCTTTTTTTCGCTCCGCGGCGTGTCCACCGATTCCCCCTTAGGCCGCACCCAGCCGCTGCTTCAGCAGTTCCTCCAGCGTCGGGCGGCTGTTGTCCTTGTATTCGTAGCGGATGCGCACGGTGGGCTTGTCGATGGTCAGCAGGTGCAGCAGGTCCACCGGCGTGGCCAGCACCACCAGGTCGCAGGGACAGTCGTTGATGGTGGTCTCCAGGTCTTTGATCTGCTGCGGGCTGTAGCCCATGGCCGGCAGCAGCGTGCCGATGTTGGGGTACTTCTGAAAAGTCTCCTTGAGCGTACCGGCCAGGTACGGCCGCGGGTCCGCCAGGCTGGCGGCCCCGAAACGACGGGCTGCGATCACGCCGGCTCCGTACGCCATCTCGCCGTGGGTCAGGGTGGGACCGTCCTCGACCACCAGCACGCGCTTGCCCTTGATGCGCTCGGGATCTTCGGCCAGCAGTTCCGAGTCGGCCAGCACGATGGTCGCTTCGGGATTGTGGGCCTCGATGGTGCGCCGCACCTTCTCCACGTTTTCCACCGGTGCGCTGTCGACCTTGTTGATGATGGCGATGTCGGCCAGCAGCATGTTGGTCTCGCCCGGGTGGTAGGTGGTCTCGTGTCCCGCCCGGTGGGGATCGAAGACCACGATGTTGACGTCGGGTTTGAAAAAGGGCGTGTCGTTGTTGCCCCCGTCCCAGACAATCACGTCGGCTTCCTTTTCGGCGGCGCGCAGGATCTTCTCGTAGTCGATGCCGGCATAGATCACCGCGCCCATGCGTACGTAAGGTTCGTACTCTTCGCGCTCCTCGATGGTGCATTCGTACCTGTCCATGTCCTCGTAGGTGGCGAAACGCTGCACGACCTGCTTGGTCAGGTCGCCGTAGGGCATGGGGTGACGCACGGAGACGACCTTCTTGCCCATCTTCTGCAGGATACGCACCACTTCGCGGCTGGTCTGGGACTTGCCGCAGCCGGTGCGCACGGCGCACACCGAGACCACCTTGCGGGTGGATTCCAGCATGGTGTAGCCGGCGCCGATGATGACGAAGTCGGCACCCGCGGCGGTGGCGATGGAGGCCTTGTGCATGACCTCGAGGTGCGGGACGTCGCTGTAAGAGAAAGCCACCAGGTCCACCTGGTTTTCCAGGATCAGCTCCCGCAGGTTTTCGTCCGAGACGATGGGAATGCCGTCAGGGTACAGTCTGCCGGCCAGTTCGGCCGGGTACTGGCGGCCGTCGATGTCGGGGATCTGGGTGGCGGTGAAGCAGACCACCCGGTAGCGCTCGTTGTCGCGGAAGTAAACGTTGAAGTTGTGAAAGTCGCGCCCGGCGGCGCCCATGATGATGACTTTTTCGATCATTTCGAAGCTCCTTGTTTTTTTGTCTGTCGGCCGTCAGGTTTCAGGGATCCGGTGTCGGCGGCGGTGGTTGCCGCGGCCTTCGCGGGATGCCTTCCCTATGGTGCTGTTATTTTGGTCCGATGACCGCCTCGATCTGCTCCAGGGCCCAGTCGATGACGTCGCTGGTGATCACCAGGGGCGGGGCGAAGCGGATGATGTGGTCGTGGGTCTCCTTGCACAGCACACCCCTTTCCTGCAGGGCCTCGCAGTACTGGCGGGCGCCGCCGGCCTCGGGGTGAAACTCCACCGCGATAAGCAGTCCCTTGCCGCGTACCTCCCTGATGAGCGGGTTGCGGATTTGCTTCAGCCCGGACAGGAAGTAGGCGCCCATGCGGTCGGCGTTTTCGATGAGGCCCTCCTCGGTCAGTACTTTCAGGGCGGCGCGCGCCACGGCACAGGCCAGGGGGTTGCCGCCGAAGGTGCTGCCGTGTTCGCCGGGCTGCAGCACACTCATGACCTCGGTGTTGGACAGCACCGCCGAGACCGGGTAGTAGCCACCGGACAGGGCCTTGCCGATGAGCGTCAGGTCGGCCTCGATGCCATAGTGTTCCTCGGCCAGCAGTTTTCCGGTGCGCCCCAGCCCGGTCTGGATCTCGTCGAGGATCAGGACCACGTTGTTCTTTTCACAGATGGCCTTGACGTCCTTCAGGAAATTGTCCGGCGGGATGATCACGCCGGCTTCGCCCTGGATGGGTTCCACCAGGAAACCGACCGTGTTGGGCGTGACGGCGGCCTCGAAGGCGGCGGCATCGCCGAAGGGCACGATCTTGAAGCCGGGCGTAAACGGCCCGAACCCCGCCCGGGAGTTGGGGTCGGTGCTGAACCCCACGATGGTGATGGTACGGCCGTGGAAGTTGTCGGCGCACACGATGATCTCGGCCTGGTCTTTGGGAACCCCCTTGACCTTGTAGCCCCACTTGCGCACGGTCTTGATGACCGTTTCCACGGCTTCGGCGCCGCTGTTCATGGGCAGCACCTTGTGGGAACGGGTCAGCTCGCAAAGCTCGCGGTAGAAGGGGCCCAGCTGGTCGTTGCGGAAGGCCCGCGAGGTCAGCGTGAGCTTTTTGAGTTGCTCGGCCATGGCCTCGGCGATGCGCGGGTGGCAGTGGCCCTGGTTGACGGCCGAGTAGGCCGACAGGCAGTCCAGGTAGCGCTTGCCGTCCACGTCCCATACCCAGACGCCCTCGCCGCGGGACAGCACCACGTCCAGGGGTTTGTAGTTGTGCGCACCATAGGTGTCTTCCAGTTGAATATACGCCTTCTGATCCATCGCGCGCCTCCTGTGGGTTCAAATGGTTTAATCATTATATGAATAAATGATTTTACATTTAATGCGGCATGTAGTATGGTTTGTCAAGCGAAAAGTGGTTGCCTCGCGCTGCCCCGCCCGTAACCCGCTGTTTTCGTGTGTGGGCGGGATTCGGGACCGTTCGGAGTGAATTCCGCGGCCAGTCCGCCCGAAACGGGCCCGGACGGGCTCATCCTTATGAATGGCAGAAAAAACGTTGCCTGGAACGGAACGATGGTCATGCTGGAATCCAACATTCGACGCAAGCTCTACGAGTACGTGGTGGACGAAATCGGCCTGCGGATCATCAACGGCCGCTATCGTCCCGGAGACACACTGCCCAACGAAGACGCGCTGTGCCGGGAATTCGACGTCAGCCGGGGGGTGGTGCGCGAGGCCATGAAAGTCCTGGTGCAGAAGGGCCTGGTGGTGCTGCGGCCGCGCACCGGCACGCGGGTGCGCCCGCGCAGGGAGTGGAACCTGTTCGATCCCGACGTGCTGCTGTGGAAGTACCGTTCGGGGGAAAAAGAGGCCTTCATCGACAACATCATGGAGATGCGCCGCATCATCGAGTCCGAGGCCGCCATGCGGGCCGCCTCGCGTGCCGGCGAACGGGAGGTCAACCGTATCCGGCACGTCTACGAAGAAATGGAGGCCATGATCATGGCCCAGGACGAGGCGCTCTGGGAAGACTGCGTGCTGCTGGACATGCAGTTCCACATGGCCATCCTGGAGTCCTGCGGCAACGAGCTGATCGCCCAGATCGGGCACACCATGCGTCACTGCCTGCTGACGGCCCGAGAGAACGACCGCCACGATTTCAAGGCCCACCGCGAGGCCCTGCCGGCCCACCGGGCCATCCTGGATGCCATCCTGGACCGCAAGCCGCAGGCGGCCCGCGAGGCCACGCGGGCGCTCATCGACCGTGTCTGGCAGGAGATGAAAGAACCGCGGGACGGACGATCCGCCTGAAAAAGCCCTGTTTTTTCAACTCTATGTGACGATTCAGACGTGTTTTGTCCTTATGGTTCGATGTGAAATGAACGCCGTTTTTGAGGTGCCTGCTGCCACCTCTGTTTACGGCGCGCTTTCGATGGTTTTCTGCGTCTGCCGGGCGATTTCCAGCTCCTCATCGGTGGGCACCACCAGCAGCCGTACGGGGCTGTCGTCCCGTGCGATGGAAAAGACCCCCGCCCCTCCCCGCCGGTTTCTCTCGACATCCAGCCGGATCCCCAGTTTTGCGAGTCCCTCGCAGGCCAGCTCCCGCACCAGCGGCGCGTGTTCGCCGATGCCGCCGGTAAACACGATGCAGTCCGCCCCACCCAGCAGCGCCAGGTAGGCGCCGATGTATTTTTTCAGTCGGCGGCAGAACATCTCCAGGGCCAGGCGGGCGCGCTCGTCGCCCTTTTCGGACCGCCCGATGATGGTGCGCATGTCGTTGTCGCCGCAGATACCGCGCAGCCCGCTGCGGCGGTTCAGCAGGGCGTCGAGTTCGTCGATGTTCATGGATGTTTCACGGGCCAGGTAGAAAATGATGGCCGGGTCGATGTCGCCGCAGCGGGTGCCCATGACGAGGCCCTCCAGCGGGGTCAGGCCCATGGAAGTGTCGATGCCGACCCCCTTGCGGACGGCGGCGGCGCTGGCGCCGTTGCCCAGGTGCAGGGTGATCATGTTCAGTTCGTCCAGGGGGCGGCCCATGTGCCGGGCGGCGGTCCGCGCCACGTACTGGTGGGAGGTACCGTGGAAGCCGTAGCGTCGTACGTGGTGCTTTTCGTACAGGTCGTAGGGCAGCGCGTAGAGGTAGGCCCGCGGGGCCATGCGCTGGTGGAAGGCGGTGTCGAAGACCGCCACCTGGGGTACGTCCCCGGCGTGGGCCAGCGCTTCGCGGATGCCGATCAGGTTGGCCGGGTTGTGCAGCGGCGCCAGCGGGATCAGCTCCTCGATGGCGGCCACCACCCGCTGGTCGATACGCACCGGGGCGCTGAAGTGCTCCCCGCCGTGCACCACCCGGTGGCCGATGCCGTCCAGGGTGGCGATGTCCGCCAGGGCGCCGCTGCGGCGCAGCAGCCTTCCCATGACCCGGAGGCCGTCGCGGTGGTTCTCGATGACCCGTTCCTCGTCGATGACCTGTTCATCGGCGCTCCCGGGGAGCCGCTTCAGGTGGGCGCGTCCCTGTTGCTCGCCGATCTTTTCGATCAGGCCGGCCGCCAGCACCTCGGGACCCCGCATGTCGAAGAGCTGGAACTTGATCGAGGAACTGCCGGAATTGAGCACCAGTATTTTCATCGTCGCCTCCTGTTTGGGTCCCCAAAATGCATTGTCCCGCCGGTCTGTCCGGCGTACGCTATTCACTACCAATTTTGTCGTCAAAGCACAAACCCGCGTGCTGCCTCGCCGAAATCGGTCCGCCGCTCGAACCCGGGTGAACACAGTCCGGGAAAGATCCGGTCATCGTCCGTACCGATCGGAACGTGTGACGGTCCCGGGACCCCCTTTCCGCAACTTGCATTTGCGGGCCGCATCTGGTAGGAATCGGAATCGTTCCGCAGTACACGTTGCCCGTTTGTTTCCGGACGACTCCACCGCCGGAGAACCGTCGCCACCATTTTTATTCACCCAGAGGAGACCGCCATGCGTCTGGAGGGACAGGTCATCATCATCACCGGTGCCAGCAGCGGCATCGGCAAGGCCACCGCCGGCGTGCTTTCCAGGGCCGGCATGAAGTGCGTACTGACCGGCCGCGCGGTGGAGAGGCTCGAAGCCCTGGCCGCCACTCTGGGCGAGGCCGCGGTCTGTGCCGGCGACATCACCGACCCGCAGCTGCCCGGCCGGCTGATCGCCACGGCGCAGGAGCGTTTCGGGCGGCTGGACGCCGTTTTCAACAACGCCGGCGTCATGAACATCGGGTCGGTGGAGGACGCCGACATCGAGGCCCTGTGCCGCATGATCCGCGTCAACTACGAAGCCCTGGTGCGCCTGAGCTACCATGCCCTGCGCCTTTTCAAACAGCAGCGGCGCGGCTTCCTGATCAACACGTCCAGCCTGGCCGGCCTGAAGACCTTTCCGCGCTTCGGGGTCTACAACGGCACCAAGTTCGCCGTGGAGGCGCTCACCGACAGCCTGCGCATGGAAATGGCCGGCACGGGCGTGCGTGTGGCGTGCGTGGCGCCCGGCCGCACCCGCACCCACCTGTTCGACCACTGGCCCGAGGACCAGAAGTTCAACCCGGCCGACGGCATGCTGGACCCGGAGGCCATCGCCAACGCCGTGCGTTTCGTGCTGGAACAGCCCGAAGATGTGGTCATCCCCAGGATGCTGGTGATGCCCTCGCGGCAACCCACCTAAATCGCACCGGATGAAGAGACGACATTTTTAATTTCCAATAAATCCAGAAAAGGAGGAGCGGTGATGAAATTGAGAGGCAGATTGCAGGCAGGGTTGCTGTTTGCGGCGGCGGTGGTGTTTTTCCTGGGTGTCGCCGTTCAGCCGGCGCTGTGCGCCGGGAAACTCAAGGTGGCGGCTGTCTTCGAAACCCCCATCGAGGAACCCTGGGTCAACCAGATCCACGTGGCCCTGGTCAAGGCCCAGAAGAACCTGGGCATCGAGTACACCTGGTCGGAGAGCGTGAAATCCGCCGACTTCGCCCGCGTCATGCGCGAGTATGCCGAGAAAGGCTACCAGCTGATCATGGGCGACGCCTTCGGGGCCGAGCGCATCGCCCGCCGGGTGGCCCGGGACTATCCCAAGGTGGCCTTCGTCTTCGGCTCGGGCATCGGTCCGGCCGAGCCCAATTTCGGCGTTTTCGACAACTGGATCCACGAACCGGCCTACCTCTCGGGCATGATCGCCGGCAAGATGACCAAGAGCAACATCGTGGGCGTGGTGGCCGCCATGCCCATCCCCGAGGTCAACCGCCTGTCCAATGCCTTTTGCAGCGGGGCCAAGGAGGCCAACAAGCAGGTCAAGTGCAAGTTTTCCTTCATCGGCTCTTTCTTCGATCCGCCCAAGGCCAAGGAGGCCGCCCTGGCCCAGATCGAGGCCGGCGTGGACGTGATCTACGCCGAGCGTTTCGGGGTCATCGAGGCGGCCGCCGAGAAGGGCATCCTGGCCATCTCCAACATGTCCGACCAGTCGAAGCTGGCGCCGGACACCGTCATCACCGGGCCGGTGTGGGACATGTACCCCACGGTCAAGTACGTGGTCGGGCTGGTCAAGGCCGGCGTTTTCACGGCCCAGGACTTCGGCGGATTCTCCTACATGTCCAAGGGCGGGTCCTACCTGGCGCCCTACCACAAGTGGGAACAGAAGCTTCCGGCCGACGTCAAGCAGATGGTGGAGAAGCGTAAAAAAGAGATCCTGGACGGCACCTTCCGTGTCGAGATCGACGAGTCCATTCCCAAGTCGGAGTAGCGGACACCCCTCCAGAGGCGCGGCAGCCGGATCTGCCGCGCCTCTCTGCGTCGTTTCCCATCCGACACATCGTTTTCCACAGGAAGCAGGGGTATCGCATGCAGGCTCCCGTCCCGCTGCTGGAGATGCGCGGCATCTGTAAATATTTCGGGGCCGTCAAGGCCAATGAAAACGTCGACCTGACCCTCTTTCCCGGCGACATCCTGGGCTTGCTGGGCGAGAACGGCGCCGGCAAGACCACCCTCATGAACGTGCTTTTCGGCGTCTACAGCCCGGACGGCGGCCGCATTTTCATCGAAGGGCGGCCGGTGCGCATCCGCAGTTCGGCCGACGCCCTGCGCCACGGCGTGGGCATGGTGCACCAGCACTTCCACCTCGTGCCCTGCCACACGGTGGTCGAAAACCTCATGGTGGGCCTTCCCGGCCGCGGCGGTCGGCTCGACCGGCGGGGCGCCCTGGACGGCATGGCCGAGGTGGAGCGCCGTTTCGGCCTGGCACTGGCGCCCGACGCCCTGGTGAGCGATCTGACCATCGGCGAACAGCAGCGCCTGGAGATCATCAAGGCGCTGGTGCGCGGCGCCCGGGTGCTGATCTTGGACGAACCCACTTCGACCCTCACGCCCCAGGAAGCCGAGGGGCTCTTTTCCGCCCTGCGCTCCATGGCGGACGCACGCATGGGGGTCATCTTCATCTCCCACAAGTTAAACGAGGTGCGCGCCATCACCAACAAGCTCATGATTCTGCGCCGGGGACGGGTCTCGGCTACGCTGGACAACGACGAGAGCGTCAGCCGGCGGCGCCTGGCGGAGCTGATGTGCGGCCGCGAGATCACCCCCCCGGCCAAGCCGCCGTCCACCCGCGGCGGGGTCTTGCTGGAGATGGGCGACATTCACACCGGGGGCACCTCCCGCGGCCGGTTAAAGGGCGTTTCCCTGCAGGCCCGCGCCGGCGAGATCCTGGGCATCGCCGGCGTGTCCGGCAACGGGCAACTGGAACTGGCCGAGGTCATCTCGGGCATGCTGCCGCCGGTATCCGGCGTCCTGAAAATCAGCGGCACCGAGGTGACGCGCCTGTCGCCGCGCCGGGTCCAGCAGCTGGGGGTGGGCCGCATCCCCGAGGACCGCATGGGCACCGGCCTGATCACCACCCTGCCGCTGGCCGACAGCATGGTGCTGCCGCGCATCCACGAGAGGCGCTTCAGCCGCGGCGGCATCCTGCGCCGGGGCGCCATCCGCGACTTCGTGAAGGAGCAGATGCGCCGCTTCGACATCCGCGCCGCCGGCCCCGAGGTGCGCACCGGCACCCTGTCCGGCGGCAATCTGCAGAAGGCCCTGCTGGCGCGCGAGCTGGCCTGGGACCCCCTGGTGCTGCTGGCCGCCCAGCCCACCCGCGGGCTGGACGTGGCCGCCGCGCGCTTCGTACACGAGCAGTTCCTGGAACTGCGTCGGCGGGGCCGCGCCATCATCGTCATCAGCGAGGACCTCGAAGAGCTCTTCACCCTGTCCGACCGCATTGCCGTCATGTTCGAGGGCCGCATCAACGGCGTGGTGCCCATCGAAGAGGCCACGGTGCAGAAAATCGGCATGCTCATGGCCGGTGTAAAGGAGGCCGCATGATCGCCCTGCGCCTGGAACCCCGCGAGCACACCCCGGTGTGGCTCAACATGCTGCTGCCGCTGCTGGCCGTTTTGGCCACCCTGGTGATCTGCAGCGGCCTGATCAAGCTGGCCGGCGCCTCGGTGATGGCGGCTTACGCCAAGCTTTTTCTAAGCGCCCTGAGCACGCGCTTCAACCTGGTGGAGACGGCCGTCAAGGCCACGCCCCTGGTGTTCACCGGCCTGGCCGTGACCGTGGCCTTCCGGGCCAAGTTCTGGAACATCGGCGCCGAGGGGCAGCTGCTGGCCGGCGCCATGGCGGCGGCCTTCATCGGCGCCCGCCAGGGCCTGCCGGCCTGGAGCCTGGTGCCGGCCATGATCGCCGGCGGGGCGGCGGCCGGCGCCCTGTGGGCCGTGATCCCGGCGGCGCTCAAGACGCGCTACAAGGTGGACGACGTGGTCACCACCCTGCTTTTGAACTTCGTTATCTTCTACGGCATGATGGCCCTGCTGGACGGCCCCTGGAAGGATCCGCTGAGCGGCTACCCGGACTCGCCCGACATCCGTATGGCGGCCGAGTTTCCCATCCTCTTAAAGGCCACGCGCCTGCACCTGGGGGTGCTCATCGCCGCGCTGTGCACGCCCCTGGTGTGGCTGCTGATGGCCAGGACCACCCTGGGGTTTTCCATCACCGCCGTGGGCGAAAACCCCCGGGCGGCCGGCTACGCGGGCATGAGTATCTCGGGCGTGATCCTGCTGTCGGCGCTGATCTCCGGCGCCTTGGCCGGTCTGGCCGGCGCCAGCGAGGTGGGCGGGCTGCACTTCCAGGTGATGGCCGGCATCTCGCCGGGCTATGGCTACACCGGCATCGTCATCGCCATGCTGGCACGCCTCAATCCCCTGGGCGTCATCCCGGCGGCCTTCTTTTTCGCCGTCATCATCACCGGCGCCGAGGCCATGAGCCGGGCCACGGGCGTGCCCGTGTTCCTGGCCGACGTCATCCAGGGCACGGCCCTGGTGACCATGCTGGTCGCGTTGCTTTTCAACCAGTACCGCGTCCGGCTGCGGAGGGTGTCCCATGAATGAGATCCTGGCCCAGGTTTTCCAGGTGGGCTTTTTCGCGGCCCTGATCCGCATCGCCACGCCGCTGGTCTTCGGCACCATCGGGGAGCTGTTCGCCGAGCGCTCGGGGGTGCTCAATCTGGGCATCGAGGGCACCATGATGCTCTCGGCGATGACCGGCTTTTCGACGGCCTATTTCACCGGCAGCCTGTGGCTGGGCATCCTGGCGGCGGTGGTCACCGGCATCCTGGCCGGCCTGCTGATGGCCCTGCTGACCGTCAGCCTGGGGCTCAGCCAGCACGTCTCGGGCATCGGTACTACCCTGCTGTGCTCGGGGCTGTCGTTTTTTTTCTACCGCCTCATCTTCGGCCAGCCCTCTTCGATCCCCAACATCAAACCCTTCGACGTGGTGCCCATCCCCGGCCTTGCCGCCATCCCCGTCATCGGCCCCATCCTCTTCGACCAGTTTGCCCTGGTGTACCTGGCCATGGCCGTCGTGCCGCTGTCGGCCTGGGTGCTCTACCGCACGCCCTGGGGCCTGAACCTGAGGACCGTGGGGGAAAACCCCGACGCCGCCTATTCGGCCGGTGTGAGCGTCACGGCCATGCGCTACCAGGCGCTGATGATCGCCGGCGCGCTCATGGGCCTGGCCGGCGCCTTCCTGTCCATGGCGCAGTTCAACGCGTACACTTTCGGTGTCATATCGGGCCGCGGCTGGGTGTGCATCGCCCTGATCGTCTTCGGCCAGTGGAGCCCCTGGAAGAGCGCCGCCGGGGCCCTTTTATTCGCCTTCATCGACGCCCTGCAGCTGCGCCTGCAGGCCAGCAGCATCATCAACGTGCCCTACGAGGTTTTCCTGATGATGCCCTTCGTGTTCACCATCGTCGGCATGGCGCTGGTCTCGCGCAACGCGCGCGCGCCGGCCGCCCTGCTCAAACCCTTCCGCAAGGAGGAGCGCTGATGTTGGATCTCGTCATCCGCGGCGCCAGCCTGCCCGACGGTCGGCGCGACATGGACATCGCCGTCCAGGACGGCCGCATCGTCGAGACGGCGCCGGCCATCGCGGCCGAAGCCGCCCGGGAAATCGCGGCCGAAGGCTGCCTGGTGACCCCGCCCTTCGTGGACAGCCACTTTCACCTGGACGCGGCCCTGACCTACGGCCAGCCACGCGTCAACCGCTCCGGCACCCTGCTTGAAGGCATCGCCCTGTGGGGCGAGCTCAAGCCCCATCTGACGGTGGAGGCCATCCAGGCGCGTGCGCGGCGGCTGTGCCGCTGGTCCATCGCCCGCGGCACGCTGGCCATCCGCAGCCACGTGGACGTCAGCGATCCCCGCCTGCTGGCCGTGCAGGCCCTGCTGGAGATCCGCGAGGCGTTCCGGCCCTACCTGGACCTGCAGCTGGTGGCCTTTCCCCAGGACGGCTACCTGCGCAGTGCGGGCTGCGCCGAAAACCTGGCGCGCGCCCTGGACATGGGCGTGGACGTGGTGGGCGGCATACCGCACTTCGAGCGCACCATGGAAGAGGGGGCTGCTTCGGTCAAGGTCCTGTGCGAACTGGCGGCCGAGCGGGGCCTGCCGGTGGACATGCACTGCGACGAGAGCGACGATCCGCTGTCGCGCCACGTCGAAACCCTGGCCTTTCACACCCGGCGCCTGGGACTCGGGGGCCGCGTCACCGGCTCGCACCTGACCTCCATGCATTCCATGGACAACTACTACGTCAGCAAGCTGTTGCCGCTGATGAAGGAGGCCGGGATGCACGCCGTGGCCAATCCGCTGATCAACATCACGCTCCAGGGCCGCCACGACACCTACCCCAAGCGCCGCGGTATGACGCGCGTCAAGGAACTGCTGGCGGCCGGCATCAACGTTTCCTTCGGCCACGACTGCGTCATGGATCCCTGGTACAGTTTCGGTTCCCACGACATGCTGGAGGTGGCCCACATGGGCCTGCACGTGGCCCAGATGACCGGTACAGAAGAGATGCGGCAGATGTTCGCCGCTGTCACCACGTACGGTGCGCGCACCCTGGGGCTGGAACATTACGGCCTCGAACCGGGCTGCCACGCCGACCTGGTGATCCTGCAGGCCGGCGACGTGCACGAGGCCCTGCGCCTCAAACCCGCCCGCCTGTACGTCATCCGTCGCGGCCGCATCATCAGCCGCACACCGCCTTCGGCGGCACATCTGGACCTGGGAGGGGCAGAGGTGACGGTGGATTTCCGGCATACCGTTCCCTGACCGCTTTGTCTCCAGCTGCCGGTGTTTATCCGCGCCGTTTGCGCCACCGCGGGACGGAATTTCAACAATCCGCCGCAGGATCATCCCCCGCCGTCGCGGGGCGGCATCATCAGGCAATACCCTTCGGCAACCCGCTTACCTTGTTGGTTTTCCCACGTGAGCGTCATCCGCACCCATTTCTTTTGCGGCAGTTTTTCCGCCACCTCGGCCGTGGCCGTAATGGTGTCACCGGGATAGACGGGTGCTGTGAATCGGCAGAAAAATTCCAGCGCGACGCTTCCCAGGCCGGGAAGCTTGGTTCCCAGAACGGGAGCCATCAGGCTTTGGGTCAGTGGGCCGTGGGCGATGCATTTTTTAAAGCGCGTTTGTGCCGCATAATTTTCGTTTACGTGTAGCGGATTAAAATCACCGCAGATGCCGGCAAAAAGGGAAATGTCCGCCTGGCTGATGGTCTTGCGGAAAGAAGCCTTTTCTCCGACGCGCAACTGCTCATAGGTTTTACCGATTTCGTACCGCATCCCGTCTTTTCCTGTTTGATCGTAGCTTTTTTCCATGGGCGAAGGGGTGCGCAGCGGCCCTGCTAGAACTTGAAATTCCCAAACCGTGACTCGGGAATCGGCTGCAGCAAAGAGACTTCAAAGGCGTTTGCCAGAATGTCGCGCGCGTCCCTGAACGCGATGGTCCCGTCGTGGTACAGACGGGCCTCCAGGTAAAAGGGGTGGGCTTCGGCGGCATATTTTTCGATCATCATCTGTTCGAACCGCCGGGCGCTTTGTTCATCCATTTCCCGTCCGCTCTTGCGGGCATTGTTTCTTTCGAGGGCGGTCAGGATTTTTCCAGCCGTGCGCCCGGACATGACCGACGTCCTGGCACGCATGCTCGAGAAAATGAAATGGGGGTCGTAGGATCTGCCGCACATGCCGTAGTTGGCGGCCCCGTGATCGGGTCCGATCACCCACTGGATTTTGGGCACTTCGGAGCAGGCCGCCGCCCGCACCATACCCGAGCCGTACTTGCCGATGCCCGCGTATTCTTCCTCGGTCCCCACCATGTAACCCGGTGAATTCTGAATATAAAGAATGGGGATTTTCTGGGTGCTGCAGCGCAGCACCCATTCGATGGCCTTGCGGGCCGATTCGACGAAGATGACCCCCATTTGATTCGCCGCCACGATCCCCACCGGGATGCCCTTCAGGTGGATTTTCCCGCAGACGATGGTGTCTCCCCGGCCCGGCGCGTATTTCTCCTTGTACTCGCTGAAGCGGCTGTCATCGGCGATGCAGGCGATCACTTTGCGGATGTCGAGCCCGCGGTACGGATCCCTGGGCAGCACCTCGTAAAGATGTTCAGGCGGCACACGGGGCTCCCTCGCCGGCCGGCGCTCGATGTGCAACTTCTGCGGGGGATCGTAGGACAGTAACTCACGCAACTTGGCAATGCCTTCCCGCTGGGAGCCCACCAGGTAATCCGCTCCGCCGGAGATACCGGTATGCACCCTGGCGCCGCCGAGCGCTTCCATGGTGACCTCTTCTCCGATGGCGGACTTGACCATGGGGGGGCCGCCCAGAAACGAATAGGACAGCTTGTCGATCATGATCGATTCGCATGCCAGGTACACGATATAGGCGCCGCCGGCCGTATTGCCCCCCGTGCTCAGGGTATACTGCTTCAGGCCTTTGGCCGACATGCGGCTCATGTTGTAGAAAAATCTTCCAAACTGGTCCCGGCCCGGAAATACGCGATCCTGCATGGGCAGGAATCCGCCGGCCGAATCGGCGATATACACACAGGGAATGCCGCACTGGTCGGCGATGTCCTGGGCACGCAGGTGTTTCTTGCAGCTGATCGGTGTGTAGGCGCCGGCCTTTACGCGGCTGTCGTTGGCGATAACCATGACCCAGTTGCCGTGCACCCGGCCCAGTCCGGTGACCACCCCTGCGCAGGGCACGTCGGCCATCTGTTCATAGTTGAGGCCGAAGCCGGCGCCGCGGCTCAGCTCCAGAAAAGGTGTGTCTTTGTCGATGAGTTGGCCGATCAGTTCCCGCACCGGCCTTTTACCCTGCCTGGCCAGGCGTTCAACCTGCCTGCGCCCCCCGGGATTGCAGGCCTTTTCCCAAAGGGCGTAAAGTTTTTCCTCTTCTTTCAGCCAATAACGGCGGTTCTCCTGGTATGCGTCTGTTTCATTGGCCATCAAATGTTCTCCGTTACCCTTTGTTGCGCTGTTTCTCCTGTTTTCGAAGCGCCTGTTTGAGGATTTTTCCTGTTTTGGTCATGGGCATTTTTTCGAGAAATTCGATTTCGCGGGGGTAGGCATGGGCTTCCAGCCGGCTGCGCACGTGTTCGCGAATACTGTCTTCAAGGTCCTTGTCCGGCGATATGCCGGCTTTGGGTACAATATAGGCCTTGACGATTTCGCCCCGCACCTCATCGGGAACCCCCAGTACGCAGACGAGCGCCACGGATGAATGCTGCATCAGGCAGTGCTCGACTTCGCCGGGGCCGATGCGGAATCCCCCGCTTTCGATCAGATCGTCCTGTCGGCCGGTGAACCAAAAATAGCCGTCCTTGTCCTTGATACCGTAATCACCCGTCCGCATCCAGGGGCCGTGGTATTTTTTTTCGGTGGCTTGGCGGTTTTTCCAGTATTCGATAAACATCACCGGATCGGGAGCCCTGACGGCGATTTCTCCCAGTTTTCCGGCGCCGGCCGGTGTGCCGTTGTCGTCGACAACTTCAACCACATGACCGGGCACCGCTTTGCCGATGGCCCCGGGAACAACTTTCATGACCCGGCTGCAGAAGCCGATCACCAGGTCACATTCGGTCTGGCCGTATTGTTCGTTCAGTGCCACCCCGAGGGCCTCCTGACTCCACTCGTAAAGCTCGTTGCCCAGTGTCTCGCCACCCGCGGTCACTGACCGCAAATGAAGATCGAACCGCTTTTTCGGGTTTTTAACCGCCTGCATCATCAATCGCAGCACCGTGGGTACGGCCATGAGATTGCGGACACCGTATTTTGCCATGACGAAAAAGGCTTTTTCGGGATCAAATTTACGCGGCCGGAAGGCCAGCACGGGGATGCCGTGATGCAAAGTTGGAAACAGGGCGTCGTATGACCCGCCAATGTACGCCCAGTCCAGCGGCGTGTACATCAGGTCCCCGTCCTGGGGAAACAGGTTGTGGAAAAATTCGAATCCCGGCAGAATACCCAGCAACAGGCGGTGGGCATGCAAGGTTCCCTTTGGCATGCCGGTGGTCCCCGACGTGTAGATGATCAACGCGGGGTCATTCGGACGTGTCCGCACCGGAGTGAACGCGCGGCGGCCCTTTTCAATGCTCTGCCAGAAAGGCAGGGTCCCTTTCTCTTCGCCACGGCCGATCACCATGACCCATTTCAGATGGGGCAGGCGGTCGCGTATTTCCGAGATTTTGTGCAGATTTTCGGCATCGGTGATCACGGCCCGGGCTTCGCTGTCTTTCAGTCGGTATTCAATGGCCATCGTGCCGAAGAGGGTCACCAGCGGGACCGCGATGGCCCCCAGCTTGTAAACCGCGATGTGGGACAGGAGCGTCTCGGGGCGTTGCGGCAGCAGTATTCCGACCCGATCCGTTTTACCGATTCCGTGAAATTGCAAGGTGTTTGCCAGCTGGTTGGAAAGATTCTTCAATTCCCAGAAGGTGTATTTACGCTCCGTACCGTCATGATCTACATGAATCAGTGCCAGGCGGTACTTTTCATGCGCCCATTTGTCGCAGACGTCCACCCCCACATTATAATACGCTGGTATTTTCCACTGGAAACGATGGTACACTTCCTCGTATGTCTTTCCGCACAGCATCGCCCTTCCCCTTTTTATGAAACGAGGGCTGGCAGACTATGATCCGTCTGTCTGTCCGCGTTGAATCCGCTCTATTTTTTGTTGCACAAAGGCTTCCTGGTTTCCCGAGGCGACACAGGCCAGCAGGTGACTGGCTTCGATTTCCAGGATCTGTTCAAAACTGGCGTGCAGCCCCTGATCGATGGCGATACGGGACAGCCGCAACGACAGGGGAGAGCGCCTTGCAATGGTGCGGCACAGCGCCATTGTTTCGTCAAGCAGGCGATCTGCCGGCACCACGCGATTCACCAGACCGATGCGCAGGGCTTCCGGGGCGTCGACAAATTCGCCGGTGAAAATCAGTTCCTTGGCTTTTCCCAGACCGACGAGCTGGGAAATCAGCTTCGTGCCGGCACTGGTGACGGTGAGGCCGACACTGGTTTCGGGAAAGCCGAATTTCGCGTTCCGGGATGCGATGCGCATGTCGCAGCTCAAGGCGAATTCGAGGCCGCCGCCCACGGCGTAGCCGTTCACCGCAGCTACCAGCGGTTTGCCAAGCTTAAGGACCACACGCTGAAATTCCTGCAGGGCATCGATCTCCCGATGCCACTGATCCAGGGTTTTTCCCCGGGAAGTTTCTTTCAGATCCTCGCCGGCGCAGAAGGATTTTCCGGCCCCGGTCAACATCACCGTGATCACCCGTGTGTCTTCGCGGGCACTGTTCAGGTGCCCGATCAACCGGTTGAGCAGGTCTTGATTGATGGCATTGAGGCACTCGGGCCTGTTCAGCGTAATGATTCCGATGCTGCCTTCTCTTGTGTAGAGGACGCTGTCCTCGCTCATGTGGACCCTCCTTGCGTATCTGTTTCAAATGGTGTTGCCATACCATTCCGAATGGTTCCGGAGGGGAAGTGATCCAGCGTGATGTGCCCCTTGGACTTTTCTCCCACCAGCTTGGCAAGTTGCTTGCACCGCGCCGCGGCCGGATGGTCCTCGGCGATGCCCTGGCTGATTTTCCATTTGTAATCCTTGGCTTGTGCCGGGGTCACAGCAAAAACGAAAAGCGGTATCGCGAAAACAACGCAAATCCCTACACAAACCCATTTTTTGGCGGTAAAAAGCATGGTTTCTCTCTGTCTATCCTAATGATATTGTTGGCTCTCTTGGTTTCTGCAGCGGTCTTTTGGCCCTCACCTCCTTTCGGCTATTTCAGCCCGTTTAAGATGAAACCGGCGTACACTTCGGCGATCTCTTCCTTGGATAGACGGCCGGTTTTGCGAAACCAGAAGGCCACGGCAGTGCACATGGTTATGATGCCGTAGGAGATCACCTTGTAATCCATTTCCGCAAAAACCCTTTCGGCGATGCCTTTCCTGAGAACTTCCTGAAAGCGGTACTCGTAGTCATCGCGCATCGCAAGTATCGTTTTGTAGTTTCGAACCGTCAGCCCCCTGAGTTCACTGTCTGAAATGATGGCTTCTTTCTGGCGGCTCAAATGGAAAATAATGTGGCTCCTAATCGCGGCTGCCAGCTGCGCTTCGGCATCGCTTGCCTCATGAACCGACCGGACGAAATTCGACTGGAGATCCTGCATGGTGGTTTTCAAAATATCGAAAAGAATCTCCTCTTTGTTGGCGTAATGATAGTAAATGCTTGATTTCTGAATCCCGGCGCGCCGGGCGATGTCGTTTATTCCGGTCGCAAAATAGCCTCGTTTGTAGAACAGATTTATAGCGATCTTTTTTATTTTTTCTTTCGTGTCGGACATTCCTCTTTTGCCTCCCAATAGCGTGTTGTCACGATACGTTGAAATGTTTAATCTACCGGTCGTTCGGTAAGATTTTTACCGAACGACCGGTAGGTTAACTTAAAAGCATCGGGCGATCTTTGTCAAGGGGAAGTGGCATTTTTGTTTTTTTGCAGGGCTGCGTTGATTTCAGAGCCGCCAGCGGGGCAAAACGGCAGAGAGGGGCTTTGATGTTTGTGACCAAAAGGCGCGGAGGGCGGCAAGTCGGGCGGCGGGAACGGTAAAGCAACCGTCACCGATGACCAGTTGTGAAGAATTGGAACGCTGTACTTCAGGTGTTTTCCCCGATCATGCGGTGCATTATGGCAGCCGCGGTGCTGGCGAAACGGGGGTCGTTGATGTGATTTTCGACTTCGTGCACCGCGATGGCCGGGTCCAGCCGTCCGTAGAAAGTCTCCAGGAAGACGCGGCTGACGTCCGGGGCGTGCAGGGGGCCGCCGGGGCGGTCGGCCACGGACCAGCCGCCCAGGGGCACCAGCACCGTGACTCGTTTCGGGTCGCGGTTGAGCCGGTCGGCCAGCTGTTGCGCCAGGCGGCGGGATTCCTCGGCGCTGAGGCGCACGGCGGAGCGGAAATCGTAGAAAAACACGGGGCGGCCGCGGTAGGCCTCGGGCACGTCGGCGCGCGTGAATTCCAGCACGGCACAGTCCATGCCGCCGGGCACCACCAGGCGCGGGACGCCGCTGCCGGGCACGGGGGCGAAGCGCTGCGGGCCGATGCCCGCGCAGTAGCCCCCCACCAGGTCGTCGGCCAGTTCGTGGGTGGCCAGGTCCAGGATCCCGTCGAAGCGGCCCTCGGCGGCCAGCTCCTCCAGGGCCATACCCCCGGTGCCATTGGCGTGAAAGGCGATTACCTCGTAGCCGCGGGCCTCCAGGTCCGCACGGACGGCCTCGGCGGCCGGCGTGATGAAGCCGAAAAAGGACAGGGCGATGCGGCGCTTTGCCTCCGGCGCGCGCCAGCGGCTGCGGGCCATGGCGCAAACCGCGGCCGCGGCCTGGTCCAGCAGGATTCCCGAGATGCTGTTGACGCCCAGCAGGTCCACCACGCTGTGCATCATGGTGATGTCGCGCGTTCCCACCACGTTCGACATGTCCCGCGAGGCCACCGTGGACACCATCACCTTGGGGGTCCCCAGGGGCAGCACGCGCATGATGCGGGTGCACAGGTGGGTTCCTGAACCGCCGCCGGCCGAGACGATGCCGCCGACACCGCCCTGTCGGTACAGTTCGGCCACCTTCTCCCGGCCGCGGGCGACCATGGCGGCGATGGCCTGGTCCCGGTCGCCGGCCGGCAGCGCGCCGCACCGCTGCAGGTCGTCGAAAAGGTCAATGTCGGCCGTCCCGGGCGGCCGCCGGGCGGTGCCCACGTTGACGGTCACGGTACCGAGGCCGCGCCGCTCGACGGCCTCTTTCAGGAAACGGTGCTCTTCCCGCTTGGTATCGAAGGTGCCCAGTACGATAATGCGGTTGCCGCTGTCCATTGCGCCCCCCTTTCTCCCGCCTTGACCTACTCCCGGCCCCGGGATCTGTCAACCGGGCGCTTGCGATTGCCCCGGGGCACACGTTTCCGGGTTTGACCTTTGCCGCCGGGCTCATGTATAAAGTAGCCGCAAACGATCCCCGCGGTCGAAGCGTCTTCACGCATTCTCGAAATCGGTTGTTGCGAATCCGTCAAACACATGATCATGGCTTCTGAAAACCCCAGGTACCGGTGGAATGCCGACGACTACGCGCGGCACTCGCAGTCCCAGAAGCAGTGGGGTCGGGAGTTGATGGCCAAACTGCGCCTGTCGGGGGACGAATCCCTGCTGGACATCGGCTGCGGCGACGGCAAGCTCTCGGCGCAGATCGCCCGGAGGCTGCCGCACGGCACGGTGCTGGGCGTCGACAACTCCCCGGAGATGATCGCGCTGGCCCGTGAGCGTTACCCGCAGGGGCGTTTCGGCAACCTTCGTTTCGCGGTCATGGACGCGCGCCGGCTGGGGCTGAAGGCCTCCTTCGACGTGGTTTTTTCCAACGCCGCCCTGCACTGGGTCATCGACCACCGCCCCGTGCTGGCGGGAATCCAGGCCGCCCTGAAACCCGGCGGCCGGGTGCTGATCCAGATGGGCGGACGGGGCAACGCCGCCGACGTGGTGGCGGTTATCGAGGAGATCATGGCCACGGCCCAATGGCAATCCTGCTTCGAGGACTTTGCCTTTCCCTATGGTTTCTACGGGCCCGAGGAATACCGCCCCTGGCTGGCGGAGGCCGGCTTCGACGAGTCGTCCATCCGGCTGAGCCTCATCCCCCGGGACATGGTTCACGGGGACGTGGAAAAATTCAGGGGCTGGATCCGGACCACCTGGCTGCCCTATCTCCAGCGCGTGCCGGCTGCGCGGCGCGAAGAATTCATCGACACCGTAACGGCGAAATACCTGCAGGCGTTCCGGCCGGATGACAACGGGCGTGTTCACGTGCGCATGCAGCGGCTGGAAGTCGCCGCTGTCCGCCGCTGAGCCCCTTCCGGCGGTGACCGCCTTATTCGCAGAGGCGGATCATCGAATTTACCCCATTCGGAGCTGACAGCAACATGAACCTGATAGCCAAAAGGCATACCATCGGGGTCTGGCTGGGCTGCCTGGCGACCCTTCTGGCCCTGACCTGCGTGGCGCCCGTCGCGCCCGCCAAGGAAACCAAGCTTCCCATTCCCATCCCGCTCAAGAAGGCGACGCCCCAATTCACCAGGGACCTGGCCCACCTGATTCCGTATTCCACACGGCTGGCCGAGCGGTACACCGATCTGCAGAGCAACCTGAACGAGATGTTTCAACCGGCCGAATTCAAGAAGAAACTGTTGGCGATCTCGGAAAACCTGGAAGACCTGGAGTGGGAGGTTCGTTTTCTGAAGGCATCCGGCGCCCAAAGCTTCTCGAAAATTCCCATTCTCCAGGCCCAGGTGGATCGCTATGACACTGCGGTCAAAGAGATCCGCAAACCGGTTTCCAAGGCCCTCCAGAACCTGGCGGCCTGGAAGAAAGAATGGAACCGGGAGAAAGAGGCGCTTCCCGGGTGGCGTGCGGCCGTCAGCAGGGAGATCACGTACAGCACCGTCGAGAAGACCTTCAAAAACATCGAAGAAACCATCGACGGCGCCCTGACCCTGATCGCCCATCACCTTGAACCCATGCTGGCCGCGGATCAGAGGATCGGCGAACTGCAGGTCCGCATTCACGCCATCAACTCGAAGCTCAACGACCTGTCGCAGACCATCAACAAGGGAGGCTTTCGCAAGAAGGCCCCGTCGATGCTTTCCGGTGCCTTTTACCGGCAGTTCAATCGGGAGCTGTGGGCCTCGACCTGGACGAGCGTCAAGACCTTTGTCCACGAGCAGGGCAGCCTTTTCTACCGGCGCATCGGCACGATCCTGCTGGCCGTGGCTGTGTGGATGCTGCTGTCCATCGCCATCGCCCGCAGCGGACGTTTGCTGGAGGAGGCGGCCAAATGGCGGGTGTTCAACGAACGGCCCATCGCCACGGGGCTTTTCGTGACGCTGACACTCACGGGCATATTTCTGGGCCCCGTTCCGCTGGTGTGGGAGCCGGTCATGCGCATCGGCATCATCATCGCCGTCATGCGTCTGGCAGCCGGGCTGGTCCGGGAACGGTGGGAAAAGCGGCTGGTCGGCCAGATGGCCGTGCTGCTGCTGGTGGCCGCGTTTTTCCGGCTGGTCAACATCCCCTTTCCGGTGCTGCGGATCCTCAGCCTGGTCCTGGCCCTGCTGGTGCTGTTTTTCTGCGCCTGGCAGAGCCGGAAACTGCGGCAGGGGCCCAAATCATCGCTGCTCTGCTGGGGGCTGCGGGCGGTGTCCCTGGTGCTTGTGATCGGACTGGCATCCGGGATCATCGGATATGCGGCTTTCGCCCTGTACCTGCTCAACTCTTCACTGAAAACCCTCTTTGTCGTGCTGGTCGTGTGGATGATGTACCTGCTGACCAGTGGCATCATCGAGGCGTTATTTTTCAAATCGCCCGTCCGTATCGTGAAGCGCAACGCGTCGATGCTGGTCAAAAGGGCGGATCCGCTGTTGCGGTTCTTTTTCGCAGGCCTTCTGCTGATCTACACCCTGGACGCCTGGGACTTCTTTCCGACCAAGGCCGAGGCTTTGAACAGCATCCTGACGCTGGGGATCGCCGTGGGCGACGGGCGCATCACCGTGGGCACCGTACTGGTCGCCGCGGCCGTACTCTACGGCGCCCTGCTGACCTCCCGCGGCCTGCAGGCACTGCTGCTGCAGGAAGTGCTGCCGCGCCGATCCATGGGCCTGGGCGTCCAGCTGTCCATCGCCCGCCTGGTCCACTACGCCGTCATCACCGTCGGTTTTCTGCTGGCCGTCTACTCGCTGGGGTTCAGCCTCACCAACCTGACCATCATCGGTGGCGCCCTGGGTGTCGGCATCGGCTTCGGGCTGCAGGCCATCGTCAACAATTTCGCCAGCGGCCTGATCCTCCTCTTCGAGCGCCCCATCAAGGTGGGCGACACCATCCAGGTGGGCGAGGACATGGCCGAGGTCAAACATATGGGCCTGCGCTCGACGGTGATCGAAACCTTCGACAACGCCGAGATTGTGGTGCCCAATTCCGACCTGATCACCAACCGGGTGACCAACTGGACGCTGAGCGAACGCCGCGTGCGCCTTAAGCTGCCGGTGGGTGTGGCCTATGGTTCGGACGTGGCCCGGGTCATGGGCATTCTCATGTCCTGCGCCAACGAACACGAGCTGGTGCTCAAGGACCCGGCGCCGCGGGTGCTGTTTCTCGAGTTCGGCGACAGCGCGCTTAACTTCGAACTGCGGGTGTGGGTCTCTGATTTCAACAACCGCCGCCAGGTACAGAGCGAGCTCAACCAGGCCATCGACCTGCGCTTTCGACGTGCCGGCATCGAAATACCGTTTCCGCAGACCGACCTGCACCTGCGCAGCGTGGACGAATCGGCCGCCGCTGCCCTCAAGCCCCCGGTCCCGCAGAAGAATCCGGCGGTGGTGCCGGGGGAGTGACGCGGCATGCGGGTGGAACGGAGAGCCCCGGTTGAAGTCCACGGTTGGACCGTTCCTATCCGGAGGGGATCCCCATAGCCCGCCACCGTGACAACAAATTCATGGCCGGAAAGGGGAAAAAGGCGTGTGAATCACCCAGACACAGTTTTTTTCAGTGACCGCCGTTTTGGCACCCATTGGATTTGCGGCCGTGGCTTTCGGCCAGGGTCCCCTCATTGATCCCAAGAAGAGGCAGCGCCAGGCACAACTCAAGAAAGATCGTTTCGAGTGTTGCGAGTGGGCCAAGCAGCGGGCGGGATACGACCCCGTGTCGTCGCCCGCAGGCACCGCGCCGGTCCCTGCCGAGACCCGCGCCAAGGCACTACTCGGAGCGGCCAGCGGCGCGCTCATCGGTGGTATTCGTCGAGGTCGGCAGGAACGCATTCAACAACAGGCGCCCCAGGACCGGGCCGCGGTTCAGGCCGGCCGCGTCCACAAATACAACCGGGCTTTTGGCGCCTGCATGGAAGGCCGGGGATACACCGCAAAATAGCGGGAAGCAGAGAGCGCCACGAGCCATGCGGCTGCTTCGTGTGCCGGTGGGGATCGCAGCGTTTTCGGCCCCGGGAAAGGATCTTGCTATTCCGATGGGTACGGATGGCCGATGGCCGCCGCCCCGAATAGCTCTCCGGTATGCAGATGGGGGCTGCCGCTAAGATGCCGGAGGAATGTTTGGCTTTCAGTTTTCGAGCCGGTTTCCTGGCAGACGGTGTCGAGTTTGGCGGATCACCATTGCAAGCCGTTCAACCGGGCGGAGGCTTTCCGGGGATCGGTCCGCAGGCCTGCCCGGCGTACGGTTGCCACAATGCCCACCGTCCGGTTCCATGATTCGACTACAGGCCGTGGTACAAGGTGCCCACAGCCGAACCATCGCCATGGATACCCGCATGGCCGACCCGCGATCGGATTACCAGCAATGGCGGGCGTTCCCGTCATCGGGAGAATGCTTGTTGTCAACCGGTTTATGATGGACCGGCGCGGGTCCAGGTCGTGCCAACACCGTCGTAATGACATACGTTTCAGCTGTTTGAAAGGCTCATCCCGGGCTCGATGGGGATGTCCGATCAGGTAGGGGGGTCTTTGCAGGCGTCAAGCAGGACCGTCATCCGGGCCACTTTTTCCGATGCCGGGGCATCGTCTTGTTGCAGGCAGGACTTGATCTTATCAAGGATATCGGTCATCCGGGCCACTTCGATCTCCAGGTGTCCAATGGTTTCCGAAGCACAGCGTTCGGTGGTGTCCATGGCCTGGCGCAGCTCGACGCTGGCCTGATGAAGACGTTTCAGTTCGCCGATGCGGTTCAAAAGGTGGCCCAGCTCATCGAAGTTGATGGGTTTCTGCAGGTAGTCGAAAGCCCCCTGCCGCATGGCTTCAACAGCGCTTTCCACCGATGCATGGGCGGTCAGCAGGAGTACCTCCGACGAGGGTTGGATCGTTTTCGCGGCATGCAACACGGCGATGCCGTCAATTGAGCCGGGCATGACGAGATCGGTAATGATCACGTCATAACACTTATGCTTCATCCGCTCTATGGCCTGATTACCGTCGGTCTCGGTGTCGAGCAGATAATCCGGCGCTTTCAGGCGTTTTGAAAAAAGCGCCAGGGTAACCGGGTCGTCGTCTACAGCCAGTATACGGAGTCTTGTCATAGGGTCCTCTCTATTTCGCTGTTGCCGTTAACGGTTCTCGATGTGGCCTCTTGCCGGTCGGTTCTGATTGGGTGAGGCCGGCAGGGGGTGTTTTTAGCTGATAGTATACCGATTTCAGGTGACGCTTTGGTGCGAAACGATTGCAGACACCGGTCAACGATTCGGTGGAACCGATGATCAGGCTTCCGTCGGGGACCAGCATGTCGGCAAGGCGCTCGAAAAGCTTTCGGCGATCGTCGGGGTCGAAATAAATGGCTACGTTGCGACAAAAGATGATGTCGAATTTTCCCAGTGCGGCAAAGGGCAGCATCAGATTGAGACGACGGAAGGTGGCCATAGCCCGTAGGTCGTCTTTGACCTTCCAGCCGCAGGATTGCGGGGTGAAATATTTGACCAGTTTCTCTCTGGGAAGCCCCCGTTCAATTTCGAATTTGCTGTAGCAACCGCGGCTGGCTTGCGCAATGGCGGCATCGGAAATGTCGGTTCCAAGTAATTTCAGCTTGTAGTTCTTCAGGTCTCCGAGAAGCTCCTTGAGTACGATGGCGATGCTGTATACTTCCTGCCCGGTGGAACAGGCGGCACTCCAAATGCGCAAAGGCGTCGATAATATCTTCGCAGTATTGGCATTGCGGCGACTGAGCAAATCCGGCAGTATTTTATGTTGCAGAAGATCAAAGGGGCCGCGATCTCTGAAAAACAGCGTTTCATTTGTGGAAATGGCATCGATAATGCGATTTTCCAGCCGTTTGTTCGGTTCGCTCTTGGCTTTGCGGTAGAGCTCACTGTACGATGGCAAACCCTCTCTGTCCAACAGCGGCCCCAGGCGAGTCTCGAAAAGATAAGCCTTGCTTTGATTCAGAGAGATTCCGGAGATGCTGCGGATATAATCGGCCAGCTGGTGGATCTCTTCGGCGGTTATCTTCTGCATGAAATCGTGCCTTCCGCTTTGAATATCCTATGAGGTTTCATCATCTGATGTTTAATTTGGATGCCGCCTAGGCACACAATCGTAAGCGGCCCATGGGTAGCGGCATCGAAACGCCGCTATTCCCACCCGCCCCTCCCTCATCCCGCCATTTTGCTGGTGGCGGCCCGCGCGGCAGTGGAAGACCGGGTGTGTTGAGGGCTCTTTTTTACCGTTTTTACGATTTCCTCGGCGATACGATGAAGCGGGGCCACTACGTCCAGAATTCCCGCTTCGGCCGGGGCCTTGGGCATGCCGTAAACAACACAGCTGGCCTCGTCCTGACCGATGAGGATCGCTCCGCTTTGTTTCATGCGTTTCAATCCCAGCAGGCCGTCCGACCCCATGCCGGTCATGATAACGCCGGTCGCACGGCCGACGTAGAGTTGGGCCACCGATCTGAAAAGATAATCCGCCGAAGGCCGGCAGTTGTTCTCGGGGGGATCATCGGTGATCCGGATGATTCGCGAATAGCCGTTTCCGCCCGCCACGACTTTCATCTGCCGTCCTCCCGGTGCGATATAGACGACATTGGCCTGGAGTGTCTCCCCGTTTTCAGCCTCTTTGACCGTTACCGCACATTTGTTGTTCAGGCTCTGTGCCAACGACTGTGTGAATACCGGCGGCATATGCTGAACGACAACGATGGGTACACCGATATTGCCGGGCAACTTCGGCATCATAGTGGTCAACGCGTTGGGGCCTCCGGTGGAAATACCGATGGCCACGATTTGGGAGGCCTCGCTTCGCCGGGAAGCAATGTGCCGTACAGGGGGCCGCATGGGTCCGTTTCGGCCCGCCAGAGGGAGCGCCGGGCGGGCAGGGCCGTGTTTCTGCAGCTTACCCCTGGCGATCAAACTGCTGACCAGTGGGGATAGGGCTTCCCGGATAATGCGCTTGTTTTCCACCAATGATCCCCCCTGAGGCTTGGTGATAAAATCGTACGCACCCAGTGCTAGGGCGCGCATGGTCATATCCCCGCCGGCACGTGTGAGCGAACTGACCATGATTACACCAATGCCGGACTGGTGCGGCTTCAGCGCTTCGAGCACTTCGATGCCGTTCATTTCCGGCATTTCGATATCCAGCGTTACCAAGTCGGGTTTCAGGGCCTTGATCTTGGAAAGGGCGGCCGCACCGTTGTGTGCGGAACCCACAAGCTTGACGTTTGGCAGCTCAGCCAATACATCCCCGACGATTTTGCGGTACAATGCGGTGTCATCCACGACCAAAGCGCGGATCGTGCGATTAGACATCAGCATAACGAGCATCCTTTCCCTGGTGGCCGCTGGGCGCTTCATTTGACATTACTCTTTCAAGGTTGAGAATGCCGACCAATTGATCTTGTGTTTTGAGCACTCCGGTGAAGAATGCCCCCTGGATTTCCCCGATATTGGCCGGTGGTGGATCGACATCGGTCCAGCGGGCTTCCATGACATCGCTGATGCTGCTGACCAGCAACCCGATGTATTCACCTCCGGAGTTGACGATGATATTGCGGGTTTTTCCGTCCATGACGGTTTCTCCCAAACCCAGCTTTTTCCCCAGATCAATAATGGTGACGATTTGTCCCCGCAGATTCATGATGCCCTTGACAAAGCCCGGTGCACGCGGAACGGTGGTAATTTCCAGTTGCTTGTTGATTTCCTGCACGCGCAGGATGTCCATACCGCAAAGCGCGTCCCCCACATAAAAGGTCGCCAGTTCCACCCCGTCGTCTTCGGGTCGTATTTTTTCATTCTGTGCCATAATGTTCTAATCCCCTGCTTGCATTGGTCCGCCGGCGAGTCTCCATGAAAAGGGCGGCGCCGGTCGAGGCGTCATGGAGTCCCGAAACCCTGTCATGCCTAAACCGTAAAATGAGAGACGGCCTTTTTAAGCCGGTTGGAAAGCTTCGACAGTCGCTCGGCATTGCTGCTGACTTCATCGTTTTGGGTGGAAATCACCTGGGCGGTCTGGCTGACCTCGGCAATGTCCCGAGCCACCTCACCGGATACCATTGAACTCTGGGAGACGTTCTCGGCGACCTCGGCGATGCCCTGGGCCGCCTGACTGATGTTCTCGGCGATCTCAGTGGTGGTAACGGACTGCTCTCCGACGGCCTTGGCAATCGCCTCAACGGTTCCCTCAACTTCTCCTGAAATTTCGGCGATACGGCTGATTTCGGAGACCGTTTCGGTGGTTGTGCTCTGGATGCTTTCGATTTTGGAGCGAATGTCTTCGGTGGCTTCGGCTGTCTGGCGAGCCAGCTCCTTGATCTCGTTAGCCACCACGGCGAAACCCTTGCCGGCTTCACCGGCGCGGGCGGCCTCGATGGTGGCGTTCAGTGCCAGCAGGTTGGTCTGTTCGGAGATTTCCGTGATGGTAGCGGTTACCTGACCGATATCTTGGGCCGACCGGCCCAGCACGTCGATGCGTTTGGATGCCGCGCGTGTTCCGTTCACGGCTCTTTCGGAAATCTGCCGGGCATTGGCACTCAGATCGGCGATTTCTTTTATCATGGCCTGCATGCCGTCGGTGGCGGAAGCCATGGTGGAAACGTTGGTGGAAGCTTCTTCGATGGCCGCCGCCACGGAGGTCATGTTGGCGCTCATCTCTTCGGCTGCCGCGGCCACCGTATTGGAATGTTCGGTGACTTCGCGAGTACCGAGGGCCACTTCTTCGGACACCCCGGACAGGGTCTCGGAGGCTTCATTGAGCTCCTTGGCATGGCCGCTGATTTCTTCCAGGGTGTGTCTCAGCTTGGTTGACATGCCATCGAGTTCCCGGCCGATGCTACCCAGTTCGTCTTTTCCCTTTATCCCGGAGGTAACTGTAAAATCGCCGCCACCCAGCCGCTGAGCGAAACGACCGACCAGCTCCAGCCGACGAACGATCCCGACGATGGAGAGAAAGGCGAAAACCGCGGCGCTCACACCCACGAGAACACCGATGATCTGGGCCCGGAGGAGTTGGGTCACCCCGTGTTCAGACTGTTTTTGAAGCATGCCTACGGCTGTATTCATCTCTTGGAGCAAGGGCAGGTTTTCATTCAACACCCAGTTGAGATCCTCGTCGGCGGTGTCTTTCAGATCGAGCACATTTTTCATGCGTTGCTGAAAAGGTCGCCAGCGGTTCTCGACTTTTTTGAGCTGGCTGTAAACCGGCTCCTGGGCCCGCGGGCACCAGCGGTAGTCCGTTTTTGCCAGATCCAGCGACAGCGGCGCCTTGCCGGAGTCCTTCAACGCGGCCAGCGTCATATCGAACACCCGCATGGTGTTGCGGACCTGATCGGCCAGCTTGGGGTCGGTTACACCCGACCGGTTTTGGTGAATCTGAAAGGTCAGAATCTCTTTGGTCATCTTTTGGGTCAGCATACGTTGGCGGCCAGCCAGGTTGATGACCAGACCGTCGTCTTTTTGCTTGCCTGTCAAGTACCATGTGGCCGCAAACATACCAAAGATGATTAATGAAAGTCCTAAGACAACGAATCCCAATTTATATTTGATTTTCATGACGCCTCTCCCTGGAAGGTTGACATAAAAGCAGTGGTTGAAAACGATCAGACGGAAAATTTGGCCACCATCTCCTCCAGCCGGCCGGCGAGCTTGGAGAGCTCGTCCGCACTCTGGTTTACTTGCAGCCCGCTGTTGGTTATGGCTTCAGCGGCCTGGCCCACCTCTGCGATGTCCTGGGCCACTTCGCTTGACACCGCCGAACTCTGCGCCACATTTTCCGTCACCTCTGCGATGCCTTGGGAGGCCTGTCCGACATTTTCCGATATTTCGTTGGTGGTGACACTTTGCTCTTCAACCGCGGTGGCGATGCCGGACACGATTTTATTGACTTCGTGTACGACTTTTGAGATCTGGCTGATTTGCGATACTGTTCCCTCCGTGGAGGTCTGGATGCTCTCAATGCGCCGCTTGATCTCTCCTGTGGCCTGAGCCGTCTGTTGGGCCAGTTCTTTGATCTCGTTGGCCACGACCGAAAAGCCCTTGCCCGCTTCACCGGCACGGGCGGCTTCGATGGTCGCGTTCAGGGCCAACAAGTTGGTCTGCTCCGAAATTTCGGTAATCGTTTCGGTAACCGCTCCGATCTGTTGCGCCGCTTTACCCAACTCGTGGACGGCTTCAGATGCCTCGTTGGCTTCATTGACGGCCTCTTGCGTAATCTGGCTGGCCTTGTCCGTGCTTTTGGCGATATCGCCGATGGTCGTCGTCATCTCGCCGGCGGACGACGCGACCATGCCGACATTGGCCGAGGCCTGCTCCACGGCGGCGGCAATGGACGTCATGTTGGTGCTCATCTCTTCGGCCGCTGCCGCCACGGCATTGGCCCGTGATGACGTCTGCTCAGCGCCCTGCGCCATTTCCTGGGATATGGCGGAAAGGGTTTGGGACGTTTCACTCAGCGTTTTGATTCCCA
>CAYZCL010000004.1:0-1858 GCA_964476595.1 uncultured Desulfobacteraceae bacterium | reverse complement strand
TAGTGCGACAGGCCGGGGCCGGCCACGGTCTGCACGTCCTCGTGCACCAGTCCCCCCTTGACCAGTTCGCGGATCAGAAGGGCCGTGTCGCCGGCCTGCTGGAAGGAGTTGATGTCGCCGGGACCGTTGGGATAGATGCGCACGATGAGAGGCACCACGTCCGAAAGCGCGGCGAAGTCGTTCCAGTCGATGCGGATGCCGGCGGCCCGGGCGATGGCCACCAGGTGGATGGTCTCGTTGGTGGAGCTGCCAGTGGCCCGCAGACCCACCATGGCGTTGACCACGCTTTTCTCGCTGACCACGCGGCCGATGGGGGTGTAGTCGCCGCCCAGGTGGGTCATGGCCGTCACTCGCGCGGCGGCCGCACGCGTCAGGGCCTCCCGGAGCGGCGTGCCGGCGTTGACGAAGGAGGCTCCGGGCAGGTGCAGCCCCAGCATTTCGACCATCAGCTGGTTGGAGTTGGCCGTGCCGTAGAAGGTGCAGGTGCCGGGGCTGTGGTAGGCGCGGGTCTCGTATTCCAGCATCTCGCGGCGGTCGATCTCGCCCTGGGCGAAGCGTTCCCGGGCGCGCGCCTTCTCCTTGTTGGGCAGGCCCGAGGTCATGGGGCCGGCCGGCACCAGGATCACGGGCAGGTGGCCGAACTGCAGCGCGCCCATGAGCAGGCCGGGCACGATCTTGTCGCAGATGCCCAGCAGCAGCGCGCCGTCGAAGACGTTGTGCGACAGGGCGATGGCCAGGGACATGGCGATGACGTCGCGGCTGATGAGGCTCAGGTCCATTCCCGGCTCGCCCTGGGTGACGCCGTCGCACATGGCCGGCACGCCGCCGGCGAACTGGGCGGCGCCCCCGGCGGCGGCCACGGCCTCGCGGATGACGGCGGGGTAGGTCTCGTAGGGCCGGTGGGCCGAGAGGATGTCGTTGTAAGCCGAGACGATGGCGATGTTGGGGCGGCTGTCGTCCAGCAACGCCTCGCGGCAGCCCGCATCGCAGCCGGCCAGGTCGTGGGCCAGGTTGCTGCAGGGCAGCCGGTTGCGGAAGGGCTCCGGGGACCTGTCGCGATCGATGCGCTGCAGGTAGGCGTCGCGGTGACGGCGGCTGCGTTCCACGATACGCCGCGTAACGCTATCTACGGTCTTGTGCATGGCTGTGTCTCCTTCAGGGTGCCCAGAAAACCTCCAGGGGGGGCGTCTGACGGCGCAGGATGAAGCGGATGGGCATTTCCCCGGCGGGGCCTTCCTGCAGGGCTTTTTGCAGGACCCGCCGCTTGTCTTCTCCGGTGATGTGCAAAAAGATGCGCTCGGCGTCCAGGATGACCGGCAGCGTCAGGGTCATGCGGTCGTGGGGCGCATCGGGGGGCGTGACGGCCACGCAGGTGCGGTTGCTGTCCGGGTCCACGGCGGCCGGCAGCTGCGCCGCGCCGGGAAACAGCGAGGCCGTGTGGCCGTCCCTGCCCATGCCCAGGACCACCGCGGCAAAGGGCCGCGGGACCTGCGCCAGGCGCCGCCCGCACTCGTCTTCACCGTCTGCGGCCCTGTCCGCCGGGGTCTTGAGGCCCACGAAGGCGGCCGCCGCCGCGCGGTTGCGCAGCAGGCGGGTGCGCACCAGGTGTTCGTTGGCGTCCGGATCGGCGGGGTCCACCCAGCGCTCGTCCACCAGGGTGACGGTCACCCTGTCCCAGGGCAGATCCAGCTGCGACAGGCGGTCGAACAGCGCCCCCGGCGTGGATCCGCCCGAAACCGCCAGGCCCGCCCGCCCGTCCCGCTGCACGGCTTCGGCGAGCAGGTCGGCGATGCGCCGGGCCAGCGCCGCGGCCAGGCGCGCGCGGTCCGGAAATGTCTTGATGGCGGGACTTCCCATG
>CAYZCL010000003.1:0-18054 GCA_964476595.1 uncultured Desulfobacteraceae bacterium | reverse complement strand
TGTTCAGCAGGCGGTGGAAGATGGTCACCAGGAAGGCGGCGGTCTTGCCGGTGCCGGTCTGGGCCTGGCCGGCGATGTCTTTGCCGGTCAGCGAGATGGGAAGCACGCGGGCCTGGATGGGCGTACAATACTCGAAGCCGGCGTCTCTCAGGCCGGCCAGCAGCTTTTCATCCAGGTCGAAATCGTCGAAACGGACATCGGTGAGGAAGTCGGGCCGAGGCGCCCGTTCAACCTCTGCCGACTCTGCCGGAACGGGCAGATTCTGTTCTTCAGACATTGTTCTCCTGCGAAAAATATGATTTTTTTGACAAAAGGGATTTTATTATACGCGATTTCCGTGAATTTGCAAGGCCGGGCTGCACCCGCCGGCAATTCCCATACGGAGGCTTCGGCCGGAACGCGGGCCCGGCCGCCCCCTTACGACAGGTTGCACGGGCACCGATTCCGGCAATGGCGGACGCCTCGTCGAGGAACACATCCTGCGCGGAAACGCCACGGCGCCCGGGGAACACGCAACACCCGGTCAGACCCGGTGCGTGACGTCGTCCCCGTCGGCGGCTTTGTTTTAGGCGCCATAGAAATTGCGTACAAATTCGTCGACCATTTCCTCGTTTTCCAGCGACATGTCCAGTTGACGCGTCATGCCGATCATTCGCCCGATGACGTTGATCTTCTCCGACAGCTGCCGGCGGCTCTCGTCTTTGATGCGGGCTTTCAGAAAATCTTTTTTCACCACCACGTCAAACCCCAGGGGTTTGAGGATGGCGGTGATCAGCTGTGCCCGTCGCTGGGGATCCATCTTCTTCTATCCGCGCAACACGTCGGCGGTCAGGATGATGTTGTTGATGGGGTTGTTGAGTTCGTGGGCGCAGCCGGAGACGAGGGGCTTCAGGGAGGAAATTTTGCGGGAATGAATGATCTGCTCTTCCCGCGCCTCCAGTTCCCGCACCATCCGGTTGAAGGCGGTGATCAGGTGGCTGATCTGGCTCTCGTCCTTTTCGGTGGTCGGTATCGGGCTGAAATTGCCCCGGGCGATCTTCGTGGTGGCGTCCTCGATCAGGGCACATGGCTCAACCACCGTTTTGATGATAATCCGGGACGCGATTAAAAACAGGGACAGCAGGGCCCCCATGAAGAGCAGTGACCAGTGCATGGCTCTCTTGGCCGCCCGGGTTACCAGTTTCCTCTCGAAACGTAAAACGGCCTGGGCGGCGTCGACCAGCCGCTTCCCCTTAGAGCGGATCCTGGACTTGATGCCCTCGTGCAGCGCATCGGGGTAAGCAGAGACAAAATCCCGGTCCAGGGCCATGTAGGCCTCGATGGTTTTGCCCAGTTCGCGGATCTCTCCGGCCTGCTCCTCAGGGGTTCGTTCGGCCAGCGCCAAAAAGAGCGGACGCAGCTTGTTCACGTAGGAGCGGTGGGCGGTGACGCTGTCCCTGTCGTGGTAAAGCAGAAAATTCTTTTCGTACCTTCTGATTTCGAGAACCGTGTTGTTCAGGTCCTCGGCAAGCTCCAGGCTGGACAGGTGCTGGTCCAGATTGTTGATTTCGAGATAGACGACCAGGATGTTGAGAAGGAAGATCGCGACGGCAAGATAGATGAAGAGCCTGAATTTCGAGTGCAGCATAAAATTTGGCAGGCTCTGATTCATGGTCAAAAACCCCCAGAGCGCGAATACGGCCGTCCCCGGTTCGGCGCATGCAACACTTCAGTCGGGGGGGGGAACCCTACCGTTTTCGATGAAAGGCGGGCAGGTGTCAGTGGTGTTGAAACGGCAGGCAGGCCCCCCCTTGCTTTTCAATTTGAAACCACCGCAGTCAATCACTGCTTTCCCGGTTCAGAAAGTCGTACAACGTGTGACGACTGCTTGCGGGAAGTGATTGAAAAGGAATTCGAATACCCCTATCTCGTTGAAATAATTGCAAACAACGAAATCCCCCAAGTTGCGGTATTCAAAAGATTATAGTTTACTTAATTCGACCGCTTTTGTCAATAATACATTTGGGTGCACCCGGTGCAGCCATATGCAGCGGCAGGTGGGCCTGTTGCGTCTTCCCTGCGCGATCCGGGGCCTTTCCATTTGCGGGCGGGGCGGGCATCGGCCAAGCGCGGTTGGCGCACCGGCGAAAGATGCGCCGGTCGGCGCCCCGCTCGTTGGCAATCGGGTCGGGGGACGTCCCGCGGGGTGTTGCCGTGCTTTTGATTCGCCTGCCGGATTGTTGCTTGAGTTTCCCCGAAGCGGCGTGTAGGATACCGTGAAATTTTTCCCATATCACACAGCCGCCTGGAAAGATGCCCCGTCACGGTGCAGGCTGTTGCGGAACGGACAGGACCGGCAGGAAAGGAGGTGCCATGAATGTGCTGATCAGCGGACGGCTGCCCGAGGCGGTCATCCGGTCGATTGCCGCCGAACACGAGGTCGACGTGAACCCCAACGACTACCCCATGAAGCGATCTGAGATCCTGGCACGGCTGCCGGACAAGCAGGGCTTTCTGTGCATGATCACCGACAGCGTGGATGCCGAGTTGCTGGCGCACGCCCCGCAGCTGAAGATGATCGCCAACTACGGCGTGGGCTACAACAACATCGATCTTGCGGCCGCCACGGCCCGCGGCGTCCCGGTGAGCAACACGCCGGGCGTGCTTACCGACGCCACCGCCGACGCCGCTTTCGCTCTCATGCTGGCCTGTGCGCGGCGCGTCGTTGAGGGCGACCGCCGCACCCGCCAGGGCCGCTTCAGACACTGGGCGCCGCTGCACTTCCTGGGCACCGAGGTCAGCGGCAAGACGCTGGGCATCGTCGGCCTGGGCCGCATCGGCCGGGCGGTCTGCCGCCGCGCCGCCGGCTTCGGCATGCGGGTGCTCTACCACAACCGCCACCGCCTGCCGGCGGAGGAAGAGGCTCGCCTGGGGGCGGTTTACGCCGACCTCGCCGACCTGCTGGCGGCCGCTGACTTCGTCTCGCTGCACGTGCCCCTGACCGAGGACACCCGCTGCCTGATCGACGCCGACGCGCTGCGGCGCATGAAGCCCACGGCTTACCTGATCAACACGGCGCGCGGACCGGTGGTGGACGAAACGGCGCTGGTGCAGGCCCTGCAGGAGGGCCGCATCGCCGGGGCCGGGCTGGACGTGTACGAAAACGAGCCCGACCTGGCGCCGGGCCTGGCGGAACTGGAGAACACCGTACTGCTGCCCCACATCGGCAGTGCCACCATCGAGACCCGCACCCGCATGGCCGAGCTGGCCGCCGAGAACCTGCTGGCCGGGCTGCGGGGCCGAAAGCCTCCCAACTGTTTGAACTGCCAGCAGATCTATGGTAGCTGAGGGAGAGCCAGGCACGGAGGGGCAAAGACACACCGGCACGAATAGGGCGCCCGCCCTCCGGTCCGGGGCAAAAGGAGACGGCAAACCGCTGGGCGCGACGCGCTCCGCTTGAAGGTGAAAGACAGCGATGATGGAAGATTTTTTCAAGGTCAAGAGCCCCGGGGAGGTGGCCGCGCTGCGGCGGGAGGTCGCCCGGGTGGAGACCGAGACGGTCCCCCTGGAAGAGGCCTGGGGGCGCGTGCTGGCCGAGGAGGTCGTTCCCCGTGAGGACCTGCCGCCTTTTGCGCGCTCCACCATGGACGGTTTCGCCGTGCAGGCGGCCTCCACCTTCGGTGCCTCCGAGGGCAACCCGGCCTATCTGGAAGTGCTCGGAAGCGTGGCCATGGGCGAGGTGCCGGACTTTTCCGTCGGAAACGGCCAGGCGGCCCGGATTTCCACCGGCGGCATGCTGCCCCGGGGCGCCGATGCGGTGGTGATGATCGAGCACACGGCCGCCGTGGACGACACCATGATCGAGGTCTACCGCAGCGTGGCACCCGGCGGCCACGTCATCCGGGCCGGTGAAGACTACGCCCGGGGGCAGGTGGCGCTGCCGGCCGGGATCCGCCTGCGGGCCCAGGAGACGGGTCTGCTGGCCGCCCTGGGATGCGAAGCGGTGAAGGTCTACCGCCGCCCGCGGGTGGCGGTTATTTCCACCGGCGACGAGGTGGTGCCCATCTCCCACCGGCCCGGCCCGGGCCAGATCCGCGATGTCAATTCCTACAGCCTGGCGGCCATGGTGAAGGGTTGCGGCGGCCGGCCGAAGACGTACGGGATTGTGGCCGACAATTTCGATGCCCTCAGCGATACGCTCACCCGCGCGGTGTCCGAGTGCGACATGGTGTTGATCTCGGGGGGCAGTTCGGTGGGGGTGCGCGACTTCACCATCGAGGCCCTCTCCAGCCTGCCGGACTGCCGCATCCTGGTGCACGGCATCTCCATCAGTCCCGGCAAACCCACCATCCTGGCCATGGCGGCCGGCAAGGCCCTCTGGGGACTGCCCGGCCACATCACCTCGGCCATGGTGGTCTTCCGGGTCATCGTACAACCCTTCATCGAACAGGCCGCCGGCCTGGCGCGGCCCACCGCCGTGCGGCGGCTGCCGGCGCGCCTGACCCGCAACCTCGCCTCGGCCCAGGGACGGGTGGATTACGTGCGGGTGCGGCTGGTCGAGAAGGACGGCCTGCTGCTGGCCGAACCCCTGCTGGGAAAATCCGGCCTGATCAACACCCTGGTGCGGGCCGACGGCCTGGTGGAGATCGACGTCAACGCCGAGGGGCTGGACCGCGACAGCCTGGTGATGGTGCGCCCCGTGTGAGCATCGGCGGTTGATCGGCGCGCCAGGCGCATTATTTTTTATATGTTTTCGGGCGCCGGAGAAGAATCTTTGCGGCGTCCGTGCCGGGAGGCCGGCAAAGCGGCCGTGTGTTTTTTCCCCGCGACGTTTTCGCAGATCGCCGACGGCGGATACCCGGCGCCTTTTTCCCCGTGTGTGCAACCGGAAACCTGGACCGAGAAAACGATCATGGCGCATAAACGCAATGTTTACCTGAAGATGAAAACCTTGTCCGAGGCGCGGCAGGTCCTGCGGGAAACTTTCCCGGCCGCGGCGCTGCTGTGCCGGGACACCGAGATGCTGAGCGTTCCCGACAGCGTGGGCCGCGTGCTGGCCGAACCGGTGTTCGCACGCCTGTCCTCGCCCGGTTTTCACGCCGCGGCCATGGACGGCCTGGCCGTGGCCGCCGAACGTACCTACGGGGCTTCGGAGACCACGCCGCTGACGCTTACCGTGGGCCGCGACGCATTTGCGGTCAACACCGGCCACGTGCTGCCCGAGGGAACCGACGCGGTCATCATGATCGAGCACGTGACCTTCGATGACCCCGACCGGGCGGTCATTGAGGCGCCCGTGTTTCCCTGGCAGAACGTGCGCAAGATGGGCGAAGACATCGTGGCCGGCGAACTGCTCTTTCCCCAGAACCACCGGATGACGCCTTACTGCGTGGGCGCGCTGCTCTCGGGCGGCATCTTCATCGTGGCCGTGCGCCGCAAACCGAGGGTGCTCATCATCCCCACCGGATCCGAGCTGGTGGACTGGCGCACCACGCCGCTGGAGGAACTCAAACCCGGCCAGGTACTCGAGAGCAACGGCTACGTGCTGTCGCGCATGGTGGAGGCCGCGGGCGGCGAGGCGGTCCAGATCGACAAACGTTCCGACGACCTGCAGGACATCACCGACGCCGTCGCCGAGGGCGTGGCGGGCGAGTTCGACATGGTGCTGACCATCGGGGGGTCGTCGGCCGGGTCCGAGGATTTCGCGCGCCACGCCTTGAGTGAGCTGGGCGAAATCCTGGTACACGGCGTGACCATCATGCCCGGCAAGCCCGTCCTCGCCGGCGCGGTTGCGGGCAAACCGGTGTTCGGCATGCCCGGTTACCCCGTGTCGGCCATCGTGGCCTTCGAGCAGCTGGTGCGCCCGCTGCTGTGCGCCATGCTGGGTCAGCCCGAGCCGGAGCCCCAGAAGGTCCGCGCCCAGCCCACCCGCAAGATTCCCTCCAAGCTGGGCGTCGAGGAGTTCCTGCGCGTCAAGCTGGGTCAGGTGGGCGACCGCATCGTAGCAACCCCCTTGCCGCGCGGCGCCGGCATGATCACCTCCATCACCGAGGCCGACGGTATCCTGCGGATTCCCAACCAGGTGGAGGGCGTGGCCGAGTACGAACCGGTGGAGGTCGAGCTGATCAAGCCGTTGCCGCTGGTGAGGAACACCATCGTGGTGGTGGGCAGCCACGACAACACCTTGGACCTGCTGGCCGATCAGCTGCGGGCGGCCTACCCGGCCCTGTCGCTGTCCTCCAGCCACGTGGGATCCATGGGCGGCCTGATGGCCATCCGCAAGGGCGTCTGCCACATGGCCGGCAGTCACCTGTTGGACACCGAGGACGGCACCTACAACGCGTCCTACATCAGGCGGTACCTGCCCAAGGTCGCCGTGCGGCGCGTCAACCTGGTCTTCCGGGACCAGGGCCTGATCGTGCTGCCCGGAAACCCCAAGAACATCCGGGGGATCGAGGACCTGGTGCGCGACGACGTGCGCCTGATCAACCGCCAGGGCGGGTCCGGCACGCGCATCCTGCTGGACTACCGCCTGCACCAGCTGGGTATCGACCCCGGCGAGATCGACGGGTACCGCGACGAGGAGTTCACCCACATGTCGGTGGCCGTGGCCGTGCTCAGCGGCCGGGCCGACGTGGGCCTGGGCATTCACGCCGCCGCAAAGGCCCTGGGGCTGGATTTCATCCCGGTGGTCACCGAACAGTACGACCTGATCATTCCCGAGACCTATTTCGACACCGAGAACATCCAGCGGGTGCTCGAGATCATCAACAGCCGCACCTTCAAGGCACAGGTGGAGGCCTTGGGAGGCTATCATACCGAAAAAACCGGTGAAATATACTGATGCGGGCCTTGTCCGCCCCGGCGCCCCGGATAGGTCACGGGCGCGGGACTGAAACGGATCCGGGGCGCGGTCTTTCCGGGCCGCCGGCGGCCGTCATCGTGAGGTGCTGACAAGGGGCATGCCGTACACGCTCATCGATCATACCGCCGACCTGGGCATCCGGGTGTGGGCCGGTGGCCTGCGGGAACTCTTCGAGGAGGCCGCGGCGGCGCTCTTCGACCTGATCACGGACCGCGGCCGGGTGGCGGACACGGCCGTGCGCGCGCTGGCGGTGCAGGGGCGCGACCGGCCCGACCTGATGGTCAACTGGCTGCGCGAGCTGCTCTACCTATGGAACGGTGACCAGCTGTTGGTGGCCCGCACGCGCGTCGACACGCTGGACGAGACCCGTCTGGCGGCCCGTGTGTGGGCCGCGGGCTACGACCCGCGGCGCCACGAGCTGCGTCGCGAGATCAAGGCCGTCACCTACCACGGCATCGCGGTGGGTCCGGCGGACGAAGGCTGGGAGGCGGTGGTCATTTTCGATGTGTGAGGGCCGGTGCAGGATCGGACTTGTCTGAGGAGGAGATCATGGAACTCAGAAAACTGAGCCCGTACTGCTGGGAACTGCCCGCCGAGGGTCGGATGAGGGTCCCGGGGCGCGTATACGCCACCGAAGAGATGCTGCGCGGCGACCGGCAGCGCGAACCCTTGCGGCAGGTGGCCAACGTGGCCAGCCTGCCCGGCATCGTCAAGGCCTCGCTGGCCATGCCCGACATGCACTGGGGCTACGGCTTCCCCATCGGCGGCGTGGCGGCCTTCGACTGGGAGGAAGGCATCCTGTCGCCGGGCGGCGTGGGCTACGACATCAACTGCGGTGTACGCCTGGCCACCACGGCGCTGGGCGAGGACGACCTGCGTCCGCGGCTGGAGACGCTGGTGGATGAACTCTACCGCAGCATCCCCTCGGGCGTGGGCTCCACGGGCAGCGTCAAGCTCGGCGGAAAGGAGGCCCGCCGGGTGCTGCAGCAGGGCAGCCGCTGGGCCGTGGCGCAGGGGTTCGGCGAAGAGCGCGACCTTTTGCACACCGAGGACGGCGGCTGTCTGCCCGAAGCCGACCCGGACGCGGTCAGCGAGCGGGCTCTCAAGCGCGGCCTGCGCCAGCTGGGCACCCTGGGATCCGGCAACCACTTCCTGGAGGTGGGCGTGGTGGACGCCGTCTTCGATGAAACCGCGGCCCGTGTCTTCGGGCTGGCGGAGGGGCAGGTGACCCTCATGCTGCACTCCGGGTCGCGGGGGCTGGGCTACCAGGTCTGCGACGATTTCCTGGCCGTCATGAACCGCGAGGCCGCCCGCAGCGGGCTGGTGCCGCCGGACCGGCAGCTGGTGTGCGCCTGGATCTCTTCGGACATCGCCCGGTGGTACTACCGCGCCATGAACTGCGCGGCCAACTACGCCTGGGCCAACCGGCAGATCCTGATGCACCACGCACGCCGCGTCTTTCAGCGCGTGTTCGGCGCCGGTCCGCGGGACCTGGCCATGGACCTGCTCTACGACGTGTGCCACAATATCGCCAAGCGCGAGACACATGTGGTGGACGGGCGCGAAAAGGTGCTCTGCGTGCACCGCAAGGGGGCCACGCGGGCCTTCGCCCCGGGGCACGAGGCGGTCTGCGAGGCCTTTCGGCCGGCGGGTCAGCCCATCCTGATTCCCGGCGACATGGGGACCTGTTCCTATATCCTGGCCGGCACCCGGAAGGCCATGGAGGAGACCTTCGGCTCCTCCTGCCACGGCGCGGGGCGAAAGTTGAGCCGCAAGGCCGCCAAGCGCGCCGGCAGGGGCCGGGCCATCTACCGTGAACTGGAGGACAGGGGCATCCTGGTGCGCTGGACAGGCCGTTCGACCCTGGCCGAGGAGATGCCCGAAGCCTACAAGGACGTTTCCGAGGTGGTCGAGGTGGTCCACGGTGCCGGGATCGCCAGAAAAGTGGCCCGGCTGCGGCCCCTGGCCGTGGTCAAGGGATAGCACAGAAAGGAAAATGACCGTCATGGACCCTTTACATGCCGTGGTGCTGGGCGCCATCCAGGGCTTGACCGAGTTCCTGCCTGTGAGCAGCTCCGGGCACCTGGTGATCGCCCAGCATCTCTTCGGGCTCAGGGAGCCCGAGATCCTGTTCGACGTGGGGGTCCACCTGGGCACCCTGGTGGCCGTGCTCTTCTACTTTCGCAGGGACCTGGCGGGCATCCTGGCGGCCGTGACGCGGTACGGCGCCCGGCTTTTCAACGTGAGCGCCATGCGCAGCGCCCTGCGCACCGACGCCGATCTCAGGATGGCCTGGCTGATCATCGTGGGGTCGGTACCCACGGCCGTCATCGGCCTGCTGATGAAAAAGGCGGCCGACCAGCTGTTCGGATCCATGCTGCTGGCCGGCTGCATGCTGCTGGTCACCGGGGTGCTGCTCCTGCTGACGCGCCTCGCACCGCCGCCGGCGGAGCCCGTCGCCGGGGGTGAACCGCAGTTCCGTTCGCCCAAGGCCTTCGCCATCGGGGTGGTGCAGGGCCTGGCCATCATACCGGGCATCTCGCGTTCGGGCTCCACCATCGCGGCGGCCCTCTTCCTGGGCCTGAGCCGCGACACGGCGGCGCGATTTTCGTTCCTGCTGTCGATACCGGCGATCGTGGGGGCGGCGCTGCTGACCGCCAGGGACGTGACCGGCGAGACCGCCGGACAGCTGCCGGTACTGCTGCTCGGGGCGCTGACGTCGTGCGTGGTCGGGTACCTGTCGCTGAAGTTCCTGGTCTACATCGTCAACCGCGGCCGCCTGCACATGTTCGCGCCCTACGTGCTGGTAGTGGGCACCCTGGCGGTGATCATGGCATGGTGAAGGCGGCGCGGGCGGAAGGAAACCCGGGACGGGCGAATCCGCGCCAGGCCCGTCCGGGGGACGAAAAGGACTTTTCCCCGGCCCGTTACGCGTGCCGGGAAATCAAACCACGAGCAACGAGGAGGTGCGTGCATCATGAATAGCGAAATGTTCAGAGAGTACGATATCCGCGGCATCGCCGGAAAGGACATGACCGAGGAGGATGTGGTGCTCATCGGCCGGGGCATCGGCACCTTCCTGAAGCACAGGGGCTGCGGCAACCTGTCCGTGGGTCGCGACTGCCGCCTGACGTCCGATGCCTACGCCGACCGGCTCATGGAGGGGCTGCAGGCCACCGGCATCGATGTCGTCGACATCGGGGTGTGTCCCACGCCGCTGCTCTACTTTTCCATCAGGCATCTCGAGCAGGACGGCGGCGTGATGGTCACCGCCAGCCACAACCCCAAGGAGTACAACGGTTTCAAGGTGTGTCACGGGCTGGACTCGGTGCACGGCGAAGACCTGCAGAAGATCCTCGAGATCATCCGGCAGGGGGCCTTTGCCGAAGGGCGCGGAAACCGTACCCGCGCCGACGTGCTGACCCCCTACCAGGACTGGGTGGCCGAAAATATCACCCTGCCCAAATCGCTGCGCGTGGGCATCGACGCCGGCAACGGCACCGCCGGCGTGGTGGCCGTGCCCCTGATCCGCCGACTGGGCTGCGAGGTGCACGACATCTACTGCGACATGGACGGCACGTTTCCCAACCACCCGGCCGATCCCACCGTACTCGGCAACATGCAGGACCTCATCGCCCTGGTGAAGCGGGAGAAACTGGACGTGGGCATCGGCTTCGACGGCGACGGCGACCGCATCGGAGTGGTCGACGAGCGGGGCAACATCGTCTACGGCGACAAGCTGATGATCATCTTTGCGCGTGAAATCCTGCAACGCAAACCCGGCGCCACTTTCATCTCCGAGGTCAAGTGTTCCCACGTGATGTACGAGGACATCGAGAAGCACGGCGGGCGGGCCATTATGTGGAAGACCGGCCACTCGCTGATCAAGAAGAAGATGAAGGAGGAGGGCGCCGCCCTGGCCGGCGAGATGAGCGGGCACATGTTCTTCGCCGACCGCTACTTCGGCTTCGACGACGCCACCTACGCGGCCTGCCGGCTGCTGGAGATTCTGGCCACCACCGGCCGCACCATTTCCGAACTGCTGGCCGACGTGCCCGAGACCTTCACCACGCCCGAGATCCGGGTGGAGTGCCCGGACCACCTGAAGTTCGACGTGGTGCGACGGGTGGCCGAAATCTTTCGCAGGGACTACCGCATCATCGATATCGACGGGGTGCGGGTGGTCTTCGACGACGGCTGGGGACTGGTGCGCGCCTCCAACACCCAGCCGGCGCTGGTGCTGCGCTTCGAGGCGACCACGCCCCGGCGGCTGGAGGAGATCCGGGGCCTGGTGGAGGACGTCCTGAACGAAGTCCGGCAGCAGGTGGAGTGACCCCATGGGCACCTCCACGGAAAAAGTCATGCCGCTGGCCGAAGCCGTGGCGCGTTTCGTCACGCCCGGCTGCCACCTCTCCATCGGGGGCTTCACCCTCAACCGCAACCCCATGGCGGCGGTCTACGAGATCATTCGGCAACGCATCCGCGGGCTGCACGTGTACGCCCACTCCAACGGGCAGGGCGTGGACGAACTCATCGGCGCCGGCTGCGTCGAACGGCTGGAGATCGCCTACGGCGGCACCGGCCGTTTTGCGCCCACCTGCATCTGTTTCAAACGGGCCGTGCAGCAGGGGCGCATCGCGGTGGAGGACTACTCCAACTACCAGATGACCCTGCGCTTCATGGCCGGCGCCATGGGCGTGCCCTTCCTGCCCACGCGTTCCTCCCTGGGCAGCGACATCGCGGCGAAGTGGGGCTTTGCGAAAGAGACACGCGCGGCCGACCCGCGTCTGCCGGACCGCAAACTGGTGGTGCTGGAAAATCCCTTCGGCGACTGGTCCGAAACGAAACGGGTGGTGCTGGTGCCGGCCATCAACCCGGATGTGACCATCGTCCACGTCCAGCAGGCCGACGCCCAGGGCACGGCGCGCATCGCCGGACTGACCTTCGCCGACGTCGAACAGGCCAAGGCCGCGCGTCACGTGATCGTTACCTGCGAGCAGCTCGTGCCCACCGAAAAGCTGCGGGAAAACCCCGACATGAACCAGCTGCCCTTCTTCTGCGTGGACGCCGTGGTGCACGTGCCCATGGGGGCCTACCCGACGGCCTGCTACCGTCACTACGACTACGACCCGGTCTACCTCAACGACTATCGCCGCCGGGCCGGTGACGACGACGGTTTCCGCGAGTACCTGGAGCGCTTCGTCTACGGCGTCAAAGACCACCGGGCGTTCGTGGATCTGGCGCTGGGCGACCGCCGGACGGCGATCGCCGCCGACGCACGCACCGGCTACGCGGTGGGGCTGGACAGGCGGTAGGGCGCCGCTCCGGCGGCCGGCCGGTGAGCTTTGCCCGAAACGGCGCCGGTGCTGCTCTGGTTCGCCATGGTGAATTTTCGTAAACCCTGCTGGATGGAAAGACGTCATGAGTGATCGCTACACCCTGCGCGAGATGATGGCCATCACGGCCGCCCGGCAGATCCGGAACGGCGACATCGTGTTCTGCGGCACCGGCATCTCCATGCTGGCGGCCATGGAGGCCAAGAACATCAACGCCCCCGACAGCGTGATTTTTTTTGAGACCGGCGCCATCGACTCTAGGCTCGAGGAGGTGCCCATGGCCGTGGGCGACCCGCGCGTGATGTTCTGGACGGCGGTCAACGGCAGCCTGGCCGACGCTTTTGCCACCATGCAGAACCGCTTCACCGGGCCGCGGGTGGTGGGCATCCTGGGGGCCGCCCAGATCGACCGCTACGGCAACCTGAACTCGACCGTCATCGGCGAGTATGAACACCCGCGGGTGCGCTTCTCGGGCAGCGGCGGGGCCTGCGACGTGGCTTCTTTCGTGGGGCGCACCATCATCTTCATGCAGCACGAAAAGCGCAAGTTCGTGCCCCGCCTGGACTACCTCACCAGTCCGGGGTGGCTGGACGGGCCCAAGGGGCGGGAGAAGGCCGGCCTGTGCCCGGGCGGGCCCGCGAGCGTGGTAACCGACCTGGCCGTCATGGGCTTCGACGCGGATTCGAAGGAGATGTTCCTGCAGGGCACCTACCCGGGCGTCAGCCCGCAGCAGGTGATCGACAACATGGGTTTTGCGGTGGACACTTCCCGCTCGCGGGAAGTGCCGCCGCCCACGGAGGAAGAACTTCGGATTCTGCGGGAAGTCTGTGATCCCCAGCGGCTGATCCTGGGGTAAAACGTGCGGCAGGCCCCCGCTGCGGTGTCGTCCGTAAGGCGTGGACGGCCTGCCGCGTTTATGCAACGCCGCCGGGCTACTGGAACTGCTTGCGCAGCGTCTTCTTGTCCAGCTTGCCGACACTGGTCTTGGCGATGGTGTCGACGAAGACGATCCGGTTGGGCACGCCGTACTTGGGGATGACGCCCTTTTCCACGAAGGACAGGTAGAAGTCCTTGAGATCCTGCTCCTGGACCTTGCCCTTGAAGTCTTCCTTGAGCACCACCAGCGCCAGGGGGCGCTCGCCCCACTTCTCGTCGGGCACGCCGATCACGGCGGCCTCGGAGACCGCCTCGTGCTGACTGATGATGTCCTCCAGCTCCAGCGAAGAGACCCACTCGCCGCCGGTCTTGATGACGTCCTTGATGCGGTCGGTGACCTGCAGGTAGCCCTCGTTGTCGATGTAGCCGATGTCGCCGGTGTGCAGCCAGCCGCCGTCCCACAGCTCCTCGGAGCGCTGGGGATCCTTGACGTAACCCTGGGTGAGCCACGGCGAGCGCACCACCACTTCGCCGGTGCTCCTGCCGTCGTGGACCACGGGGTTGCCCTCGGGATCCACGATCTCCAGCAGCACGTTGGGCAACGGCAGGCCGGTGCGGCAGCGCATCTCGATCTGCTTCTCCGGCGCCCACTCCAGCATGTGGGGCTTGAGGTTGGCCAGGGTCAGCACCGGGCAGGTCTCGGACATGCCGTAGCCGGTGTAGATGTTGATGCCCAGGTCCAGGGCGGCCTTGCACATCCCCTTGGGAAGGGCCGAGCCGCCGATGATCACCTTCCAGCCGGACAGGTCCACGTTCTTGACCGCCGGGCTGCTGACCAGCATGTGCATGATGGTGGGCACGCAGTGGGAGAAGGTCACCTTCTCGGTGACCAGTAGCTTGAGCAGCAGCGCGGGTTCGTAGCGGCCCGGGTAGACCTGTTTGCATCCCAGCAGGGTCATGAAATACGGAACGCCCCAGGCGTGCACGTGGAACATGGGCGTGATGGGCATGTAGACGTCGCTGGAATCCACGCGCACCTGGGAACGGTAGGCGCAGATGCCGGACATGAGCCCGTAGGTGTGCAGCACCAGCTGACGGTGACTGAAATAGACGCCCTTGGGCGCGCCTGTGGTGCCCGTGGTGTAGAAGGTGGTGGCCATGGCGTCTTCGTCGAAATCCGGGAAGTCGAAATCGTCGCCGGCGCCGGCCAGCAGTTCTTCATACTCGCCGTCCAGGGCCAGGGAGGTCTGCGGCGCCTCTTCCAGGTCGCTGATGAGGATGATCTTCTTGACTGTCTCGAGCTGGTCCTTGACCGCTTCGAGCAGCGGCAGGAACTCGGCGTTGATCAGGATGAAGTCGTCCTCGGCGTGGTTGATGGTGTAGATCAGCTGTTCGGGCGACAGGCGGATGTTGACCGTGTGCAGGACGGCGCCCATCATGGGGACGGCGAAGAAGCACTCCAGGTAGCGGTGGCTGTCCCAGTCCATGACGGCCACGGTGTGCCCCTGCCCGACACCCAGTTGTGTCAGGGCGTTGGCCAGTTTCGAGACGCGCTTGCCGAAGGTGCGGTAGTCGTAGCGCATCCGGTCACGGTAAACGATCTCCTGGTCCGGCGAGTAGATCAGCGGCGTGCGCAGCAGGTGCTTGATCAGCAGGGGGTAGTCGTAGGCGGACGGAGTGCGTTCGATTTTGCGGATGCCCATGGTTCTTCTCCTTTTCCTTTGCGGTTGTCAGAATCTTTCCCACAAGCGTCGGGCCAGGATGCCCGTTTTTTTTTCCAGCACTTCGGCCGCGTCCAGGCACAGGTCCTCGCGGAAGCGCGCCCCCACGATCTGCAGGCCGAAGGGAACCCCTTCGTGGATCCCGGCGGGCACGGCCACCGACGGCAGGCCCAGGGCGTTGACGGAATACGAGGGCCGCAGTTCGGTGAACAGCCGTCGCGCCCGGTTCTCGTCCTCGATGTCCTCGTCCACCCGGAAGGCGGGCTTGAGCGCCAGCGGCGCCAGCACCAGGGGGTAATCCTCCAGGAACAGCAGCCATTGCCGCAGGATGCGGGTGCGCGTCATCAGGGCGCGCATGTAGCCCCTCCCGTCGAGCAAGTGCGTGCTATTATAGCACCCATCGAGGAAGGTGTGAAAGGCTTTGCTGCCGAAGCGCCGGATGAGGTCTTCCTGGAGCTGTTGCATTTCGGTAAATACCAATGATTTCCACAGCTCTCCGAGCTCCTCGGAAAAAGGCGCCTCCACGGCCTCCACGGCGAAACCGGCCTCGGCCAGGTGGCCGGCGGCGGTTTCCAGGGCCTCTGCGATGACCGGGTGCGGGGGGGCGCCCGCCGGAGATTTCGTGACCGCCACCCGGACGGGACGTCCCGTTCGCGGGCCCTCCAGCGGTACCGGCATCCACCACGGGTCGCGGGCGTCGCCTTCGGCCATGACGGCCAGAGCCAACCGCAGATCACGGACCTCCCGGGCCAGGGGGCCCTGCACCGAAAACAGCTGGGCCGCCGGTGCGCGTTCGTCGTGTTGGCTCGGGTTGTAAGCCGGCACGCGGCCCAGGGTGGGCCGGATGGCGCAGATGCCGCAGCAGGAGGCCGGGATGCGCAGCGAACCGCCGATGTCGTTGCCCTGGGCGATGGGCCCGAACCCGGCCGCCACGGAAACGGCGGCCCCCCCGGAAGAGCCGCCGCAGGTGAATTCGGCCCGCCAGGGATTGACGGTCAGCCCGTACAGGGGGTTGTCGGTCATCATGCGCATGGAAAACTCCGGCGTGTTCGTCAGGCCCAGGATCACGGCGCCGGCGCGGCGCAGGTTGCGCACCACCGCGGCGTCGTCGGGGGCCGTGCAGTCGGCCAGGGCCGGGATGCCGTTGGTGTTGGGCTGTCCCCTGACGTCGGTGTTGACCTTGACGGTCACGGGGACGCCGTGCAGCGGTCCCGTGGGGCGGCCGGCCTGCACGGCCTCGTCGGCGGCACGGGCCTGGGCCAGGGCCTCTTCGGAAAGATCCACGACCACCGCATTGAGTTGCGGGTTTTTCTCGCGCAGGCGCTCCACGACGGACTGCACGGCCGCCAGGCTGGTGATTTCCCGGCGGCCGATGGCGGCGGCCAGGTCGCAGGCGCTCCACTGCCAGAGGGGGGTGTCTGGTTTCATGTCTTGGTCTCCTCCAAAGGCACCCCCGGTGTTTCAGACCGGCTCGGGTTCACCGCCGCAAACGGTCCCCCCCACCGGGATGTCTTTGCGTTCCATGAGGTCGATTTCCAGGCGTCGGCCTCCCGCCCTGGGAAACCGGCCTGCATGCCGAAGGCAGTACCGCCGATTTCGTGGTCCGTATGGCGCCGGCAGGCGGCCCGGTCGGTGCCCTGCCGCCCCGGGTGCGCATCCCCGTAACGAGTGGATACGAGGATAAAAAAGCTGTACCGTCATACCCAATTCCCGGGCCGGGCGCAACCGGGATTCGCCGATGTCGCAGGGCCCATGCGGTCGCGTATGTCGAGAGGGCAGCGGCGGCACCGGGCCCCGCACACGGCCGCGGGGACCCGTCGAGAGCCTCTTTTGAACGGTACGCGCCGCGTGGGGCAACCGTAAGAAAATACAAAAAGGGAGTGCGGCGGATTTTCCGTCACACTCCCTTCTCAACGGCGGTTGCCGCGCCCCGCCGCTGGCGGGACTCCGGCAAGTTACCGCTCGGTGTAGGTGTCGCCGACTTCCAGGGCCTGGTCCATAATGGCGATGCCCTCGTCGATTTCGTCTTTGGTGATGATCAGGGGAGGGGCCATGGCGATCACGTTGCTGGGGTTGGCGGCCATGGCCATCATGCCCAGTTCACCCAGTTTCCGGGCGATGGCCAGCTTGGGGTTGACGCCCGGCCGGATCCTGGCGGCCACGGGGATGATCGGCTCGCGGGTCTTCTTGTTCTTAACCAGTTCGAGTCCTACGAAAAGGCCCAGGCCGCGCACGTCGCCCACGCAGGGGTGCTTTTCGCCCAGCTCGCGGGCCTTGTCGAGCAGGTAGGCGCCCATTTCGGCCGCGTTTTCGATGAGCTTGTCTTCCTGGTAGATGGGAATCACCGCCAGGGCCGTGGCACACCCCAGCGCGTGGCCGGCATAGGTGGCGCCATGGCTGAAAAATTGTTCCTTGAAACGGTCGCCGATGGGCTTGCGCACCACCGTGGCACCCAGGGGCAGGTAGCCGCAGGTCAGTCCCTTGGCCATGGTCATGATGTCCGGCACCACGTCCCAGTGGTCCATGGCGAACCACCTGCCGGTGCGCCCGAAGCCGGACATGACCTCGTCGGCGATCAGCAGCACGTCCCACTTGTCGCACACCCGGCGCAGCTCGGGGAAATATTCCGGCGGCGGCACGATGATGCCGTTGGCGCCGGTGACCGGTTCGCAGATGATGCCCGCCACATGTTCGTTGCCGCCCTCCAGTTCGATGACCTCGTCGACGTACTTGACGCACTGCAGGTCACAAGACGGGTACTGCTGCCCGAACATGCAACGGTAGCAGTAGGGCTGGGGCACGCGGAGCATCTCGGTGCCGCCCAGCACCTGGGCCCAGCTGCGCGCGTCGCCGGAAGACAGCGTCATGGAGGTGGCCGTACCCCCGTGGTACGTTCGGAAACGCGTGATGATCTTTCGCCGGCCGGTGTACTGGTGGCAAATCTTGATGGCCGCCTCGTTGGCCTCGGTGCCGCCCAGTGAGATGAAAGAGCGCGACAGGTCCCCGGGGGTGATCTCGGCCAGCATCCTGGCCAGCAGGGCGCGCGGACGCGTAGACAGGCTGGGGGCGAAAGAGGTCAGGGTGCGCGCCTGCTCGCAGATGGCGTCGATGACCCGCGGATCCTGGTGGCCGATGTTGTGGCTGACGAAGCAGGAGCTGAAGTCCAGCCGTTCGCGGCCGTCCTCGGTGGTAAAACGGATGCCCTTGGCCGACACCACCCGCAGGGGGGACTGGTCCGGCTGGTCGGACCAGGACTGGAAATTGTTCTCCACTTCGT
>CAYZCL010000002.1:0-14128 GCA_964476595.1 uncultured Desulfobacteraceae bacterium | reverse complement strand
CGACGGCCGCCCACGTGACCCCGAACGGCGCCGGCGGCTACTATACGCCCAAGGGCCAGGTCATCCCGAACGGCGCCGGCGGCTATTACGTGTCGGACGAGTGCCTGACGTCCAAGGGGGACAAGGGCGGCGTGTTCCCGTCCTGGTGACCGGTCAGGGGGCGACGATCCGCTTGACGCGGCCCACGCGGCCGTCCGCCAGGCGGACCTTGATGCCGTGGGGGTGGCGCGGCGAGCGGGTCAGCAGGTCGCGCACGGTGCCGCGCACGGTACGGCCGCTGCGCTGGTCCTGCTTGAGGACGATGTCGACGGTCATGCCGGGCCTGAGGTGGCGGCGCTGTCGCGGGTCCGGGCCGTCGGCCTGCGTCCGTGTTTCTCCGGTGGACATGGGGCGGTCCTTTCGCCTAGGTTCCCGCCAGGTCTTCGCGCGGCGGGGAGAAGCACTCCAGCACCAGCGTGTCGTCGGCCAGGCAGCGGGCGCTGTGCACCACGTCCGGCGGGATGCGCCAGGCCGCGCCCGGCGCCAGCGTGCGGGTCTCGCCGGCGACGGTCATTTCGAGCCCGCCCGACACCAGCACGCCGAGCTGTTCGTGGGGATGGGAGTGTTCGGGCACCGGGGCGCCCTCCTGCAGGCAGAAGCGCACCATGGTCATGCGCTCTCCCGGGACGGCCTGGATCTCGACGCCCTCGGCGAGCCCGCGGGCGGTGATCGTGTTGAAGTCGTAAAAAACCATCGGTGTCTCCTCCAGTGGGGTTACAGGTGCGCGACGGCGGTCAGCTCCACGCGGGCGCCGAAGGGCAGGCGCGCCGCCTGGACGCAGGTGCGCGCCGGCGGGTCTTTTTCGAAGTAGGTGCGATAGACGGCGTTGAAGCGCGCGTATTCCTCCATGTCCAGCAGGTGCACCGTCAGGGTCAGGATGTTCTCCAGGGCCGAGCCGGCCTCTTCCAGGATGATGCGCAGGTTTTCCATGCCCAGGGCGGTCTCCTCCTCGATGGTGCCCGGGCGGATCTCGTTGGTTTGCGGGTCCACGGCGCCCTGGCCGGAGACGTAGATCAGGCCGTTGTGGATCACGGCCTGGGAGTAGGGGCCGCCGGTGACGGCCGCTTTGGGGGTCGAAAAGACGCGTTTTGCCGACATGGCATCCTCCGTGGTGTCTTGCCCGGGGCCGCCGGCTACAGCCCCAGGTAGGTTTTGCGGATGTGGGGGCTGGCCAGCAGTTCCTCCCCGGTTCCGGTCAGGGCGATGCGGCCGTTTTCCAGCACGAATCCCCGGTTGCAGATGCTCAGGGAGTGGAAGACGTTCTGCTCGATGAGCAGGATGGCCGTCCCTTGTTCGTTGATGCGCCGGATGATTTCGAAGATCTTGCCCACCAGCACGGGGGCCAGGCCCAGGGAGGGCTCGTCGAGCATCATCAGCTCGGGCAGCGACATCAGACCGCGGCCGATGGCCACCATCTGCTGCTCCCCGCCGCTCAGCGTGCCGGCCTTCTGATCGAGGCGCTCCCTCAGGCGCGGGAAGTACTCGAACACCTGCGCCATGGTCTCGCGGCGGCGCTTGCGGGCGCGCTCGAACTGGGCGCCCATCTCCAGGTTTTCCAGCACGGTCATGGTGGGGAAGAGCTGCCGGCCCTCGGGCACGTGGCTGATGCCCAGCTCGACGATGCGGGCCGTGGAGGCCCGCGAGATGTCGGCGCCGTTGAAGACGATGGCGCCCCGGCGGGGCCGCTGGATGCCGGAGACGGCCTTGAGCAGGGTGGACTTGCCGGCGCCGTTGGACCCCACCACGGCCACAATTTCGCCGCGCCGCACGTCGATGTCGACGCCGTTCAGGGCCGCCATGTCGCCGTAGTGCACGTCGATGCCGCTAACCTTGAGCACGCAGGAACTCCTTTCCCAGGTAGGCTTCGATGACTTCGCGGTTCCGCACCACGTCGCGGGGCAGGCCCTCGGCGATCTTGACGCCGTGGTTGAGGACGATGACGCGCTCGGACAGGGCCATCACACCCCGCATAACGTGTTCGATCAGCAGGATGGCGGTCCCCCGGCGGTGGACCTGTTTGAGAAGCGCGATCAGCTCGTCGACCTCGGTGGGGTTCAACCCGGCCATGACCTCGTCGAGCAGCAGTACCCGCGGACGCGTGGCCAGGGCGCGGGCCAGTTCGAGGCGCTTGCGCAGCGGCAGCGGCAGGCCCTGGGCCAGGGCGTACGTCCACTCGGAGAGCCCCACGAAGTCGATGATCTCCAGCGACCGTTCCTGCGCCCGGGTGGTGGACTTTTCCCGGGACAGGGCCCCCACCATGGCGTTGTCGAGCACCGAGATGGCCTGGAAGGGCTTGACGATCTGGAAGGTGCGCACCATGCCCAGCTGGCAGATGCGGTAGGGCTCGAGGCGGTCCACGGACCGGCCGTCGAACAGGACCTCGCCTTCTGCGGGGCGCAGGAACCCGCAAAGGCAGTTGAACACCGTGGTCTTGCCCGCGCCGTTGGGCCCGATGAGGCCCAGCACCTCGCCGGCCCCGAGTGCAAAGGACAGCGCGTCCACGGCCACCAGGCCGCCGAAGCGCATGGTCAGTGCCTCGACCGTCAGCAGCGTCATTTCCGCTCCCCCCCGCCGGCCCCGGGCCTGTCGGCGCCGCGGGTGTGCAGCAACCGGTCCAGGCCCCGGTTGACGTAAACGATGATTCCCCTGGGCATGAAGAGCACCACCAGGATGGCCAGGATGCCGTACAGGATCAGGTGCAGCCCCTCGAGCCCGCCCTTGGCGAAGTAGGCCCGCGAGATCTCGGACAGCGGCGTCAGGATAAAGGATCCCAGTATGGGCCCGAAGAGGGTGCCCAGGCCACCCACGATGGGCCGCAGAATCAGGTCGATGCTGGTGGCCATGCCGAACATGGTGTTGGGGTGCAGGTAGAAGATGTAGTTGGCGTAGAAAGCCCCGGCCAGGGCGGTCATGAAGGCGCTGATGGCGATGGCCAGCATGTTGTAGCGGAAGGTGTTGACCCCCAGGGCCTGGGCGGCCTCCTCGTCCTCGCGGATGGCCACCATGAAGCGCCCCAGCCGCGAGCGCTCGATGAGGCGCACGGCCGCCAGCGAGGCCAGCATGAAACCGAAGGAGATGTAGTAATAGGGCACGTTGCCCCGGAACTGGAAGTTGCGCAAAGACGGCTTGAAGTCCAGGAAGATGCCCGTGAAGGAACCCAGCGCCTCGATGTGCGAGACCACCAGGCGGGTGATCTCGGCGAAGGCGATGGTCAGGATCACGAAGTAGACCCCGCGCATGCCGAAGCGGAAACCCAGGAAACCCACGAAGAGGCCGATCACGGCGGCCAGCGCGCCACCGACGAACATCCCGATCCAGGGCGTCAGGCCGAAGTGCTGGGCCAGGTAGGTGGTGGCGTAGGCCCCGATGCCAAGGTACAGGGCGTGGCCTAGCGAGATGTGGCCGGTGTAGCCGGTGAGCACGTTCCACGACTGGCCCACGTAGGCCCAGAAGTAGATCATCACGAAGATGCCCAGCACGTAGTTGCCCAGCACCAGCGGCAGGAGCATCAGCACGGCGAACAGCGCCGCCAGCAGCAGGGCCTTGCGGCTCATTTCTTCCCCCCGAACAGACCCTGGGGCCGGAAGAGCATGATGACGATCAGGATGGAGAAGCTGACCACCTGCTTCAGGGTGGCCGGCAGAAAAAGCGTGGCGGTCGACTCGGCCACGCCCAGGATCAGGCCGCCCACCAGGGCGCCCATGAGGTTGCCCATGCCGCCCAGGATCACCACGATGAAAGCCGTCAGGGTAAAGTCGTGGCCCATGTGCGGCGAGACCGGCATCAGGGGCAGCAGCAGTGCCCCGGCGGCGCCGGTGGCGGCCGCGCCCAGGCCGAAGGCGGCGTTGTTGATGCGGTCGACGTTGATGCCCACCAGCAGGGCACCCATGCGGTTGTCGGACGCGGCGCGGATGCGTTTGCCGGTGTCGGTCTTCTTCAGGAACACGAAGATGGCCACGGTGATCAGGATGGCCAGCGCGAAGGCGATCAGGCGCGAGTCGTCGATCATCACCGGTCCGATCCATGTGGTCTCGAGGCTAAGGGCGGTCTGCGGGCTGCGGTGGTCCGGACCCCACAGCAGCAGGGCGGTGTTCTCCAGCACCAGTCCCACGGCCACCAGCGGCAGCACCTGCATGGCCTCGGGGTAGTCCAGGATGCGGTTGACCACCGAGGCCTGGATGAAGTAACCCAGCAGGAAGATCACGGCGGCCACCGCCACCAGCGACAGGTAGGGGTCGATGCCCAGGAGCACGAAGATCCAGTAGGAGACGTACATGCCCATGACCATCATCTGGCCGTGGGCGAAGTTGATGATGCCCATCACCCCGAAGATCAGGGAGAGGCCCACGGCGATGAGGCCGTAGATCCCCCCCGAGAGGATCCCCTGGATGACCAGCTGGACGACGTGGGACAGGTCCATGGGTGATCAGCGTTCCCAGAGCTGGGGCGCCGGGAAGACGATTTCGTCCGACTGGGCGAACTTCTTGGGGGCCACGATCTTGACGCGCTTGAGCAGGTCCGGGTCGGGCTGCACCTGGATGAGCGCCGTCAGGGCCCCGGTGTTGTCGCCCTTTTCGTCGAAGACCACCGGGCCGCCCACCACGGGGTGGTCGGCGAAGTGCGTTTTTTTCAGGGCCGCGACGATCTTGTCCGGGTCCGTGGAGCCGGCGCGTTCCAGGGCGTCGGCGATCACCAGCACGCCGGTGTAGGCATATGCGCTATTGGTGTCCAGGTATTTTTTATAGGCCTTGAGGAAGGCCGCGTTGGCCTGCTGGTAGACTTTGCTGTGGGGGTTGATCCAGGGCACGTTGATCATCACGTAGTAGATCAGCTTGCCCAGGTCCTTGATGACGTCCGGCTCGTACCAGCCGGGAGAGCCCGGGCCGTAGATGCCCATCAGTTCGACGCGCTGCTTGTAGAGCTCGCGGGTCAGGATGATGCCGTCGCCGGGCCGGGAGACCGGAAAGAGGATGTCAGGCTTGGCGGCCTTGATGCGCGAAACCTCGGCCGACAGGTCGTGGATACCCAACGGGTATTGCACGCGGTCGACGATCTCGATGGGCAGCCCGGATTTTTTCAGAAACTTGATGAAACCGCCGCTCATGCCCTTGCCGAAGGCATCGGCGGTGTTGGTCACCACGGCGCGTTTGGGCATCGCTTTTTTCGTCTCGGTGACCATCTTGAGGTACTTGACGGCGCCGTTGAGCAGTCCCGTGACGGTGATGAAGACGCGGAAGGTGTACTTGTGCCCCTTGGCGGTGATCTTGTCCAGGGCGGCGACGTCCATCACGAAAGGGACCTGGCGCTGTTCGCACAGCGTGGATATGGCCAACGCCACGCCGCTCTGGAAGGGACCGGTCATCACCACGGCGCCCTCGCGGATAAGGCGGTCGGCTTCCGAGCGGCCCACTTCGGGCTTGCTCTCGCTGTCACCCAGCAGCAGTTCGAGTTTGGCCCCGCCCATGGACTTGATGCCGCCGTTGGCGTTGATGTAATCCACGGCCAACTGGTTGCCCCGGCGCTGGCCCACGCCGATGACCGCCAGCGGACCGGTGGCCGGCTGGACGGATCCGATCTTGATGGGTGCCGGGGCGGCCCTGAGCAGCAAGGGCACGCCGAAAGTAGAAGCGGCCACGCCCATGCCGGCGGCGCCGGTGACCTTCAGGAAAGTCCTGCGATCCAGGCGTTTGTCTGCGATCTTCTTCTTGCCCATTTTCCCCCTCCTTTCGTTAAGGTGCCTTGCCTCCAGGGGACGCGATCCCCCCCGCTTTCAAACCACACCCTCTATAGCGTAGAGAGGCCGCCTCTGGCAAGGTCGGATATACGGGATCGATGGGGAATGTGGCCGCCGGTCGCTGAATGATCCAGGGACGTCCCCTTCCGGACACCCGAAGCGGCTTTCAGCGTCTGCGCAAAGGCGCGGTTGGCCCGGCGGGAAACGATTCCCGGCGGCGATACGCCGCTGCTGCAGGCCCGCAGGAGGGGACGGTTGCCGGCCCGAAACCGTGGCCGGGGATGGGAAGAAAGGGACGCCGGGTTCAGGCCGACTGGCGGCAGTGGGTTTCGCGGGTGAAGAAAATCAGCACGAAGGACAGCGCCAGCCATGTGATCATCAGCACGAAGCCGGCGCGGTAGGCCTGCAGTCCGTAGACGCGGACGCCGTCGACCAGTTCTCCCTGCCAGCGGCGGTCCAGGATCCAGCCCACCAGGGGCTGCAGCAGCATGGGGCCGGCCATGACGCCCATGTTGATGACGCCCGAGACCGTGCCGGCCAGGTGGGCGGGCACCGACTCCTTGGCAAAGGCGAAGCTGAGGATCATGCAGCCCGAGGCAAAGCCGGTCACCAGCAGTACGGCCGTCAGCGCCGGGATGGGCAGGTGCGTGCAGAAGAGCGTCACCGCCCAGCCCGCCAGGGACACCCCGCAGCCGGCGATGTACAGCGGCTTGCGGCGGCCCATGCGGTCCGACAGCCAGCCGAAGAGCGGGCCCGCGCCGGCCCAGGCCACCAGTAGGCCCGAGGTCAGGGCCGCCGCCCGCGCGGGCGACAGCCCGTAATGGGTCGTCAGGTAAGGGATGCCCCACAGCCCGGAGAAGGTCAGCACGCATCCCACGATGCCGCCGGGGATGAGGAACAGCAGCCAGGTGTTGGTGTAACGGAACACGTGGGCGATGCCGGCCGCGATACCCGGGTCATCCGCGGCGGCGGTGCGGGCGGGGGAGGGGTCCCGGTAGCCCTTCTGGTGGGGGTAGTCGCGTACCAGCACCCAGATGGCCCCCGCAATGGCGAAAGTCACCAGGGCCGAGAGCATCAGCACGCTGCGCCAGCCGAAACGGTCCACCAGCAGGCGCAGCGGCGTGCCGGCCGAGACCGCGCCGATGATCCCGCAGAACAGGGCCATGCCCGAGGCCGTGGCGAACCAGCGCGGCGGGAACCAGTTGTTGGAGAGTTTCAGCACGCCCACGTAGGCCACGGCCACGGACCCGCCGATGAGCAGGCGGCCGGCACCGGCGGCGGTGATACCCGGCGCCAGGGCGAACAGGGCTGTGCCGACGCCGGCCACCAGGGCGCCCAGCGAGAGCAGGCGGCGCGGTCCCCAGCGGTCGGCCAGGATACCGGTGGGGACCTGCATGGCCACGTAGGTGTAGAAGTAGAGGGCCGACAGGTTGCCCAGGGCGGCCGCGCCGATGCCGAAATCGCGCATCAGTTCAGCGGTCATGACGGCCGGCGCCACGCGCTGGAAAAATCCCATCAGGTAGAACAGGGCGCCCAGTCCCCACATCAACCAGGCCAGTCGCAGAGGGGGAAGCGAGGCTGTCTTGTCCACGGAAGGCGGTCCTTTCAACCGCGGGGCGGCGGGGTGAGGATGCTGCGGGCGATGCGCTCCAGGGGCTGCACGGCGGCCGCGGCACCCAGCCGGACGGCCTCGCGGGGCATACCGAAGACCACGCAGCTATGCTCGTCCTGGGCGATGGTGAAGGCCCCTTCCCGGCGCATGGCCAGCAGTCCCTCGGCGCCGTCCTTGCCCATGCCGGTCAGCAGTGCGCCTACGGCCGCAGAGCCGGCGGTGCGGGCCACGGACTGGAAGAGAACGTCCACCGAGGGTCGCTGAAAGTGCACCCGCGCACCGCGGTGCAGGGACACGGCCCATGCGCCGGCGCGCTTTTCCAGGGTCATGTGGAAGTCGCCCGGGGCGATGAGGGCCAGCCCCCTGGACGGCACATCGCCGTTTTCGGCTTCGCGCACCGTCAGGGCGCACAGGCCGTCCAGGCGCCGGGCGAAGGAGGCCGTGAAGTGAGCCGGCATGTGCTGCACCACCAGGATGGGCGGCGCGTCGGCGGGCATCTCGCCGAGCACCTTCGTCAGCGCCTGAGTGCCCCCGGTGGAGGCGCCGATGGCGATCACACGGACGCCGCCCCCGGCCGACGGGGCGGCGGCCGGCCTGGCGCGGGTTGACGGGGAGGGGACCGCCGGCGGTTTCCTGAGGCGCGAGCGGCCCGCGGCGCGCACGGCGTCGGCCAGACGCTGGAAGGTGGCGCAGGCCTGGTCCGGCCCTTCCGCCTTGCACAGCACTTCCATGGCGCCCAGGTCCATGACCTTGAGGGCCAGTTCGCTGTCACGGGGCGTGAAGGCGCTGAAGACCACCACCGGCATGGGGTGGTGCTTCATGAGTTGCCGAAGGAACGAGAGCCCGTCCATGTGCGGCATGTGGATGTCCAGCGTGAGCACATCCGGACGCCGGAAGACGATGGCGTCCCGGGCCTCGTAAGGGTCGGCGGCGGCGCCGACCACCTTGATGCCCTCGCGGCCGGAGAGCATGCGGGCGATCAGGCGGCGTTCGACCGGTGAGTCATCGACGATCAGGACACGGACCATGGCCGGCTGCCTACCAGTCTTCCTGTTTCCCGCCGCCGGTCAGCGAGGCGATCCAGGCTTCGACCCGCCGGTTGAGCCGGTTGCGGATGATCTTCACGTCGGAGTCGTAGATGGTGCCCGTTCCGCTGAGCGAGAACAGGTACAGGTCGGTGAAGGTCGTGCGCACCTTACCGTCCTTGACTTCCACCACAAGGGTGAAACGCAGATCGTACTTTTCACGCAGACCCACGGGGTTGGGCCGTTGGTAGGGAATGAAGGTCTTGCCCACCACGATGCCCTTGCGCCGGTTGGCGTACTGGATGATGTCCACGTCGTCGTCGAAACCGGTACGCACCCAGCGGTTGGCGGCGTCGAAGAGCTGATCGCGGGTGAGGCCGGGCACCTGCCACACCTCGCGTATGGTGAGGTCCTCGGGCTTGGCCGGTTTGCGTTCGGGACCGACGGCGCAGCCGGCCGCGGCCAGCAGGGCGGCGAGCATCACCAACCGCCTGAGGGCGGTGAATCGGATCGGTTTGCGCATGTCTTCAAGGACTCCTTTCGGGCAGGGGGCCGGCTTGCGGGGCCCGCCGCCTTTCATCGAAAAAATCCGCGGGGCTGTCAAGGGCTTTTGCACGGCTTTGAAAAAAAGGCCGAAACTGGTATATTCGCGGACATGTCTCCGGCCCCGGAAAGAAAATACGCCCTCGAACGCGTGGCGCCGCCCCTGCGGCGGTGCCTGTCGTGCGGCGCGTCGCTGGGCACCGCCCGGCGGCGGTACTGCTCGGTGGCCTGCCGCCAGCGGCTGCGCTACCAGCTCAACCTGCGCACCGGCCTGCTGCGGGCGCTCAACACGCGTTACGCCACCTTCTACTTCACCGACGCGGTGATCATTCTGGACGTCATGACCAGCGACAGCTGGTACATCCACAGCTTCATCCACGCCCGACGCCCGGGTGCGACGCCGGCCGAGGACTTCGCCTGCATGGCCAACCGCCTGGGAAAGGCCTGGTGGGCCGAGAAGAACCGCACCCGGCGGCGCTACCTGGCCTCCAGTTTCCTGCTGGACATGGCTCGCCGCGGCGGCGGCCCCGAGGCCGTCCGCCCGGTGGTGATCAGTCGTCCGGCCGTGGCCGGCAGCACTCTGGCCTGCCTGAAGCTCAACAGCGCCTCACTGGACACGCCGGAGCTCAAGAAGCGCATCAAGAGCGCCTACCGCCGCCAGGCCAAGGCCCACCATCCCGATGCCGGCGGTGACGCCGCCGTCTTCCGCAGGATCCACCACGCCTACGAGGAGCTGCTGGGCTGGGCCGAAAACCCGGTTTTCACCCGGAGAAGCGGTTTTCCCGACAAGTGGTTCTACGACGGGCGGCGCAACCGCTGGGTGCAGCCCACCCCGGCCTGGTAGCGCGGGAAGCAAAATGGGGATGTCCGCCTGCCGGCGGGCATCCCCTCGGGTGGTCCTGCCGTTTTCCCTCTCGCCTGCGGTTACCCGGTCTCGCCGACCGTTCCGACGTCGGTGTCCGTTTCGGTATCCGTGTCGGTAAGGGTATCCGTATCGGTGTCCGTGTCGGTGTCGATGCCGGTGTCGGTGCCCGTGTCGCTTTCGCTGACCAGCGTCTTGGTGACGGTCTTGGTGCAGCACTCCTCCAGGTCGTCGCCCCACTCGAACTTGTACTCGTAGCGGTAGGCCTCGACGCCGGCGCCGATCTGTTCATCGGTGAGCTTGTCGGTGTAGATCAGCGTGTAGACGCTTCTGGTGGTGGAGTCGAGGATGTCGAAGGTGTCGGGCTGTCCCTTGGCGGCGATGAGATCGTCGATGTCGTCGTCGCAGTTGCACCCGCCGATGTCACATCCGGAGATCACGGTGAGCATGGAGGCGATCATCAGGCCGGCCAGTAAAACGGCCCACAGGGCCGGGCGTCTTGCCGCTGAAAGCGTTTTCATGGGCTATTTCCTCGTTGCGATGGTGTCGATGTCGACGGCCCGGGTGCGTGTGCTTTGCCGCCGGGAGTCGAACTATCTTATTGTATCGGTTCTTCCCGTAAAAAATCAAGCGTTTGTTTTCAGTACACGCCCTGTGCGCGCATGCGCTCGTGCAGACGGCGGGCGCGCAGGCAGAAACTCTCCAACTTGGCGTTGGTGGTCTGTGGGAAGGGCGAACCGTCGCTTTCGATGGCCAGGAACGGCAGGTCGCCGATGCCGTCGAGCAGCCGCGCCACGGACCCCTGCGGGCGCCCCACGGACAGCTTGGTGCCGCTGGTCATGGTCTCGTTGAGGATCGACTCCGACACGCGGTTGGGCATGCAGCCGAAGGGGCCGATGGCGATCACGCCGCAGGAGTGCTCGGCAATCTCGCTCAGCGAGGCCCCGATGGTCAGGATGGCCTCGCCGCACAGGTCCAGCGAGAGGAACGGCCGGCCGTGTTCAATGATCTTCCGGACGTCCGTCAGGTGTGGGCGGAACAGGCCGCTGCGCGCCAGCAGCTCCTTGATGCGCTTCTCGTAGCGGTCCATGAAGTGCTTCTTGAGCATTACGCCCAGCTTGGCGGTCCTGGAGATGGGCGTCGGCGACAGGTCCCGGAGCAGCAGGTAGTCCGTGTAGCGCACCCACTCGCCGACGGGCGAGCACATGGCCGCGAATCCGCGGCGGGCGAGCTTCTCGGTGAGGTACTGGCGCGAAAAGGCGTCGCGCCGCACGTAGATCTCGCCGGTCAGGGTGACCCGCGGCACGTCCGCGGGGTCGCACCTGAGCGCGATGTCCGCCAGGCGTGCGGCGGTTTCGGCCAGCTGTTTCTCGATGACCGCGAATTCACCCTGCTCCAGGGTTTTGAGAATCTTGCGCCACTCGTCCTCGAGCACCGCCGTGGCGGCCTTGGGGTCGCGCGCGGCGGCCAGCAGCATGGAACGAATGTCCTCGACCGTGTCCGAGATCACGGTGCTCCACCAGCCGCGGCGGCTGAAACTCTCGTCCAGGCCGGCGTAGCCGTCCTCGCCGGACAGCGAGAGCATGGCCACGTCGGGAATCTCCAGGCGCGCGATGAGGTCCTCCATGAAGATGAAATACTGCCCGAAGCGGCAGGGGCCTAGGCCGGTGGGCATGAAATAGACCACGATCTCGCCCTCGCTGCGGTTGGAGACGTAGTGCAGCAGGGCGCCGGTGGTCAGGATCAGCGGCAGGCACTCCTTGCAGGAGGTGTTGGCGCGGCCGATCTTGAGCACGGTTTCGTCGGGCGGCGGCAAAGCCACGGCGTTGAGGCCCAGGCCGCGGAAAACGGCCGTCAGCGACTCGCTGGTGTAGCGCCCCATGGAGGGGAACAGCAGCGTCACCGCGGGGTCCGACAGCGACAGGTGCCGGCCGTCGCTGGTGATCACCCGCGGTTCGTTGTCCTCGATGAGCGTGCGGGCGGGCACAAAGCTGCGGACGGCCGGCGCCTTCGGCCGCCGGGCGCTCAGCCGGCGGTAGGCGTTGACGATATCCAGGAAGGCCTCGATGCGCGTCTCCAGCCCGGCGTCGGCCGTGTGGCTGTCGAGCTCCAGGGTCAGCGAGGGCTTGCGGCCCATGATGCTGCGGAAATAGCCGACGACGAAGGAGTCCGGCCCGCACGAGAAGTTGGTGATGTAGGTGCCGAACAGCTGCGGGTGCTGCTCCACCAGCCGGGCGGTCTTGAGGATCAGCTGCCCCATGCCCCAGTACATGTGGCGCTTGGCCTTCTGGCTGCCGGCGTCCAGGAAGTCCAGCGGGATGACCTGCACGCCGCGCGAGGCCAGCTTGTGGGGGATGCCCATGTGGGCCTCGTCGGCGAAGCCGTTGTAGGGACGCGCGAAGATCACCACCCCGATGCGTTCGGGGTCCTTCTCCAGTTCGGCCAGCACTTTTTTCCCCACGGCCGTCATCTCGGAAAACAGCGCGCGCTGGCGCGCGATGGCGCGGTCCACGGCGCGCCCGGCCTCGCGGCGGGAGACGCCCATCTGCCGGGCGATGCGGACCAGCGGCCGGCGGGCCATCTCCAGGCCGTGGGTCAAGTCCATGAGGGGCGCCAGCAGGCGCGTGCCGCGCTCCTCGAGCCGGGCGATCTCGGGGGCGAAGGTCGAACGCAGGTAGAAGGTCTCGCCCTGCACCAGGGGGCACAGCTGCGAACTGGCCGTGCCGTTGAGCGAGGGCACGGCCTTGAAGTGCGGCAGGAAGATGAAGTCCGGCCGCGGGCCGTCGGTCAGCAGGGAGTAGAAGAAGCCGTGGGCCAGTTCGGCCGGGTAACAGAAGGCCGCCTCGCGGCGGTCCATGCCCTCGGCCAAGGGGCTGCCGGCCAGCAGCGGCTCGAATCCGATCTCGCGGAAAAAGGTGGCGTAGAGCGGGTAGTAGGTGTTGACCAGGAAGCTGCGCGTCAGCGCCACCGTGCCGCGCCGCCGCTCGGGGGGCACCTCGCCGGCGCCGTACTTTTCAAACACCAGCTGCTGGCGCAGGCGCACCAGGTCCAGGGCCTCGACGTCGTAGCGGATGTTGCGCCGCAGGTTGTAGTAGCGGTTGCAGGCGCCGCCGAAGGGATACTTTTTCCCCTCCAGTTCGATGACCGCGATGGTGCAGCCGCGGTCGCACTTCTCTTTTCCGCCGCGGCAGGTGAAGGACTTGCCGTAGCCCACCTCGCGGTCGGCCAGCGCCTGCAGGTCGAAGCGCTGCGCTTCCATCAGGCCGCTATCGATGCGCTTCTTGATTTCCAGGGCCGCGCCGAAGGCGCCCATCAGGCCCGGCTCGGGCGGCACCACGATGGGTTTTCCCACCAGCGTCGCCATGGCCAGCGGCACGGCGTGGTTGTAGCATACGCCGCCCTGCATGAAGACCTTCTCGCCCACCGGACGGTTGCCCTTGACGCGGTTGGCGTAGTTCATGCAGATCGAGTAGACCAGCCCGGCCACGATGTCCTCGTGGGCCACGCCCTCGTGGATGGCGTTCTTGATGTCCGAGGCGATGAAGGCCGCGCACTGGTCGTTGAAGTTGGGCGGGTCGCTGCCGCGCATGGCGATATCCCCGATCTCCTCCATGGGCACGCCCAGGGTCTCGAAGGCGGCTTCCTCCAGGAACGAGCCGGTGCCCGCCGAGCAGGCCTCGTTCATGGCGTAGTCCGAGGGTACGCCGGTGGTGATGTAAGTGTACTTGGCGTCCTGGCCGCCGATCTCGAAGATGGTGTCCACCTGCGGGTCGAAGTGCACGGCCGCCGTGGCGTGGGCGATGATCTCGTTGATGATGCCGTCGGTCAGGGCGTGCAGCCCCGCGATCTGGCGGCCCGAGCCGCAGACCCCCAGGCCGATGATCTCGATCCCGGCGGGGTCCACCCGGGTGCCGATCTCCTCGAGCAGGGACCGGTAGCAGCGGCGCGAGGCCCCCACGGGGTCGCCGTTGGTGCGCAGGTAGACCGAGGCCAGGATGGCGTCGTCGTCCTTTCGCAGCAGCACCGCCTTGGTGGTGGTGGAGCCCACGTCCAGCCCCAGCAGGCAGGTGTCGCCGGGCCGTACGCGGCCCTTGCGGACGCTCTTGAACTCCACCATGTCGCGGGCCTTTTCCAGGGGTGGCAGGCGGTTGAAGGAGGAAGCCTCGGATTTGAGCAGGCGGTCCCTGCCGGGAAAGGGCTGCGTGGGGTGCTCCAGGGCCCACAGGGCCGCGCCCAGGGCCTCGAAGTAGGGCGCCTCTTCGGGCACGATGAGGTTGTCGATCTCCTTTTGCAGGTACTGCACCATCATCTGG
>CAYZCL010000001.1:0-31290 GCA_964476595.1 uncultured Desulfobacteraceae bacterium | reverse complement strand
GGATTTTCGAAGACTCGGCTTTCTCCATCCACTCATAAAGGAAGGCCTCGGCAACCTCTTTGGAGGGTTGGTTCCAAAGCTGACGTAAATCCTCTTTGAGATAGTAGGCGGTCGCCAGCGGTTTGTTGATCTCCAATGCTTGCTGCAGGCGGTCCGGTTCGCTTTTTTCAGCGTCGAGGTTCTCCGGGTTTTTGAGCAGCAGCCAACGGGTACCCTTTAGAACACGCTTTTCAAATATGTCGGTCAACTCGTGGTAGAGCTGCCTGCGCAGTTTTGACAGTTTGTCGTTGAGCAGTTTGATGATATGAAAATGATCAAAGACAATCGCGGCCTCCGGGATGTTTTTCTGGACGGCGCAGACATAGGCCACGGACATGTCGATGGCTACGGCCTCGATCCTGGCCCGGGCTCTTTTCAGCCGCTTCCAGAAAGGCTCCAATGCATCGGCGCCCTTGCCCTCCCCGACGAAGACCACCATGCCGGACTTAAGGTCCAGCACGACGGTCAGATAGCGGTGTCCCTTACCGATGGAAACCTCGTCGATGGCGATCTGTCGGAGCTTTTTCAGCTTCGGCCTTCTGTAATGGCGGCGCAGATGCCGCTTCTGGATGTCCTTGACAACATCCCAGCTGACCCCCAGGTGCCGGGCCACATCCTTGATGGTGGCAAAACGGCACAGCTCGAGCACATAGCGTTCAAATGCCCGGGTGAAGCGCTTTCGTGCATCGGCGAACCGGATCCTGACCTGCCGCACCAGCCCGCAGGCCAGGCACCAGACGCGCGGCACGGCAAATTCGACCCAAACCCGCTTGCCGCCGATGGGAACAGAGCGGAACCTGCGCAACTGGCTGCCCCTGCGGATCACCCGTCTGTTGCCGCAGGCCGAACAGCGCAGGGTATGGCTTTGCTGGCGGATAGAGAAAATCACGCTGCCTTTTTCATAACGGGTGTTCACGTAACTGTAGCCACGGATACTGAAAGCATGATAAAGAAGGCTTGTGGACATGACGGTTCTCCTCCTTGGTAAAGATTGGGCTCTTCACCAATAGGAAAACCTGATTGTCCACTTTTTTTCAATCCTCAAGTACGCAATTTCCGGATGCGGGGTGATGGATAGTCCTGGGATTCAGAGTCGCTTTTTTGCAAAGGCACGGCCAGAAGGGCTTTTCAAATAGGTTTCGAAATTCAGCGCCTTTTCTCGATCGGTGAACGCAATGGCCGTTTTAATGCGCCACGGTTTGTATTTTGAGGTATGGGGAACCTGGCCGGAGTTGTGGGATTTCAGGCGTGCATCGAGGTTCTCGGTGAAGCCGGTGTAATAACGGTTCAGGTCGGACTCAGATTGTAGAATGTAGACGTAGTGGAATTTCATCCGCCTTCGCCTTTCGGCTACGTCGCGACAGCCTTGGCTTTGCACTTCGTTCCAAGCGGTAGCTGGCGTGCCGAGCCGTAGCTTGGAACGGATGGGGTAGCGAATATTGGGAGCCCGCCTTCGTTCGCCTTCGCCTGCGGCTACGTCGCAACTACGTCGCGGCAGCCTTCGCTTTGCACTTCGTTCCAAGCGAAGGCTGGTGGAGGCGGCGGGAGTCGAACCCGCGTCCGAGAATAATCCACACAGACCTCTACATACTTATCCTGAATTTTGGGATTCGCCTGGTCGGGACCCCTTCAGGCCGGGTTCCCGGCAGGCTAGCCTGCTGAGAGTTTCGCCGTTTCCGCCGCAGGCGGGCGGATTCGGCTATCCTGCTAGTCGACGCCCTTTCCGGACCCGCAGGAATGATCCGGAAGGACGGTAGCTGGCTTAAGCAGCTACGGCGTATGCATAATCGTCTGCGATTATGTTTAATCCCCACCGTTTAACGAGCAGATGGGAACCTCGGTATGCAGCCTGTGTTTCTTTATCCCCGTCGAAGCCGTTTCGCCCCCATGAGGAAAACGTATCGGGAGGGGTATTTGAAAGAGCGTTGCTGACTGAAAAATAAGGGATGGCGGGCGGTTTGTCAAGGACCGGCGCAAAACCGCCGGGGCGGCGTCAGTTGTAGTTGCGGCGGTGGCGGTCCAGGTCGCGCTGTTCGTCGCGGCGGCGGATGGTCTCGCGCTTGTCGTATTTGCGCTTGCCGCGGGCCAGGGCGATGGTGACCTTGACCTTGCCCCGCTTGAAATAGATCTTTAGGGGAATCAGGGACATGCCCTTTTCGTTGACCTTGCCGTAGAGGCGCTTGATCTCGTGCTTGTGCAGCAGCAGCTTGCGCGGCCGCAGGGGGTCGTGGTTGCCGTAGTAGGCGAAGGGGTAGGGGCCGATGTGCATCTGGTAGACGAAGACCTCGCCGTTCTTGATCTGGGCGTAGGCGTCCTTGAGGTTGGCGCGGCCCATGCGCAGGGATTTGACCTCGGTGCCGCGCAGCACGATGCCGGCCTCCATCTCGTCCTCGATGAAGTAGTTGTAGCGCGCCTTGCGGTTCTGGGCGATGATCTTGATGTGATCCTGGCTCATGGGGTCTGTTCTTTTTCGTCCGGGTGCGCCGCCGTGGCGTCCACTCCGCCGTTGAAGGCCTCCGGCAGCAGGTCGGCGAAGCGGCGCTTGAGCACTTCGGTGACCTCGTCCAGGGAGGCCTGGTTCATGATCTCGGCCACGGCGCTGCGGGCTTCTTCTTCGTCCATCGAGCGGATCATGTTCTTGACCATGGGAATCGACTGGGGGTTCATGCTCAGTTCGTCCAGCCCCAGGCCCAGCAGCACCGGTGCGTGCAGCGGGTCGGCCGCCATCTCGCCGCACATGTAGATGCCGATGCCGTGTTTCTTGGCCTGGTCCACGGTGCACTTGATCATGCGCAGGATGGGCGGCGCCAGGGGCTGGTTGAGGTGCACGAGGTCGCGGTTGTCGCGGTCGATGGCCATGGTGTACTGCACCAGGTCGTTGGTCCCGATGCTGAAAAAATCGACCTCGCGGGCCATGTGGTCGGCCATGATGACGGCCGCCGGCACCTCGATCATGATGCCCACCTTGAGGTTCGCCAGGGCCTTGGCGCCCTCGCTGCCCAGGGCCTTGGCCGCCTGGCGCAGGGCCGCGCGGGCCTGGCGCAGTTCGGCCAGGCAGGCGATCATGGGAAAGATGATGCGTACGTTGCCGTGCAGGGCGGCGCGCAGGATGGCGCGCAGCTGGGTCTGGAAGACCTCCGGGTTCTTGAGGCAGTAACGGATGGCGCGCATGCCCAGGGCCGGGTTGGGTTCGCCGCACTCGTCGCGTTCACCCACGGTCTTGTCGCCGTTGATGTCCAGCGTGCGGATGGTCACCGGCCGGGGGTTCATGACCTCCACCACGTCGCGGTACTTGTCGAAGAGCTGTTCCTCATCGGGGAACATCCCGGCGCCCATGTACTGGAACTCGGTGCGGTACAGCCCGATGCCGTCGGCGCCGTGGTCGATGGCCGGCACCACCTCTTCGGGCAGCTCGATGTTGGCCATCACTGTCATCAGGCGGCCGTCGCGCGTGCGCGCCGGCAGGTGGGCGTTCTTGGAAAGCGCCGCGCGGTAGCGCTGGTAGCCCATTTTCTTCTCTTCATACTTGACCAGCGTCTGCTCGGTGGGGTGGATGATGACGATGCCGGCGTTGCCGTCCACGATGATCAGGTCGTCGTTGTGGATGATCTTGGAGGCGTTGCCCAGGCCGGTGACGGCCGGGATTTCCAGGGTGCGCGCGATGATGCTGGTGTGCGAGGTGCGGGCGCCGCGGTCGGTGATGAAGCCCATGATGCGCTCGAGGTGGATCTGGCTGGTCTCGGCCGGGGACAGGTCGTGGGCCACCAGGATGACGCGCTTGTCGATGGCGGCGATGCTGACCGTGGGTGCACCCACCAGGTTGCGCAGGATGCGGTCCGACACCTGGCTGATGTCGTCCGCGCGGGCCTGCAGGTAGCCGTTGGCCATCTCCCTGAACATGCGCTTGAGGCTGGAGACGACCTTTTTCAGGGCCCACTCGGCGTTGATGGCCTCGCGCCGGATGGTGTCGATGGTCCGGTCGTAGAGCATCTTGTCCTTGAGCAGGATGGAGTGGGTCTCGAGGATGTCGGACTGCTCGCGAAGTTCGGCGGGCGTGTCCTCGATGATCTTTTTCATGTCGTCCAGGGCCTGCTGGACGGCGGTCTTGAAGCGCGTGATCTCCTCGTTGAGGTGGTCGCGGTGGATGAAATACTTGCCCACCACGTCCACGCCCTCGGTGTCCACCAGGTAGGCTTTGCCGATGCAGATCCCGGGGGAGGCTCCGATTCCCCGGAGGGTCTTTTCCTGTCTGCTGTTTTCAGCCATGACCGGCGTCATTCTCCGAATCCGTCCCGGACCAGCTGCACCAGGGCCTCGAGAATCTCCGCGTCGTCGGGGTCGTCGATGCCGATGACGACGGACGTCCCCCGCGGGCAGGCGATGGTCAGCAGGTCCAGCATGTCCTTGGCGTTGGCGGTTTCCCGGTCCCGCATGAAATAGACGCCGCCCCGGGCGCGGCCGGCGATCTCGGCGATTCGCGCGGCCGAGCGCGCGTGCAGGCCGAGATCGTTGACAATGGTCGCTTCCTGGGTCAAAAGAGCCTTTTCGTTCATGAAGGCTGTCCGCCGCCGGCGGCGTCCTGTGTCGGGCGGGATTTTCGCTTGTCAAACCGTCCGTGCCGCGTGCCGGAGGCACACGGGCGCGGTGTCGTTCCCCTGAACCTATTATAATAGAACCGGGAAGGGGACTTGTCGACAAAAAGTTTTGCGGCCGGTGAAAATCCGCTGCCGGACCCGGGGGGCGCGCCGCGGCCCGCGCTTTGCAAAACCGCGGATGACGGGAGACGGCGGGCCTGGGTGGGGGAAACGGCCCCGCCAACAATTTGCTTGACATCGGGCCGCTGAATTGCGATATTCGAAAAGATATAGCTATAAATTAGCTTTTTTCGTGGAATAGAGGGAAATAGAGAGTGGGGCCCCGCGCCGTCACTTTTTGGGTAATTTTTTTCCTTCTTGACTAAATTTTAACAATATAATAAGAGACTTTTACGAAATGAATGCAATTCAAGCCACTGCCACCGGAAAAGCATCTTGCGACGGCGGGGCACTGGTTTGAACGGGAGGCGTTCATGGGAAAAAACTGAACATCGCCGCCCGGCACGGGAGAGCCCCCGGGACGGCGATCGAAATCGGCTGGAAAGACGGGAAAAGGTCATTGCCTGACTTTTTTTTTATTTTCTGCCCCGGAAACAGCGCAGCCGGGGCGGCGTAATCACGGTTGAATGGAAGATATGACCACGCTAATCGTCAAGGATGTCACGCTCACTTTCGGTGGGCTGAACGCACTTTCGAATCTCAACATGGAGATCAAGCCGGAGCGGATCGTGTCGGTCATCGGCCCCAACGGGGCCGGAAAGACGAGCCTGCTGAACTGCATTTCCGGGTTCTACCACCCCACATCGGGGAAAATCACGTACGGCGACAGGGACCTGACGCACGCCTCGCCGCACCAGGTGACGAACCTGGGCATCGCCCGCGCCTTCCAGAACATCGAGCTGTTCAGCGGTCTGTCGGTCATCGACAACCTCATGCTGGCGCGTCACACTAAGCTCAAGTACAACCTGCTGCAGGCGGCGGTGTACTTCGGCAAGGCCGCCCGGGAAGAGGCCGACAACCGCGCTTTCGTGGAGGACGTCATCGATTTCATGGAGCTGGAGCCCTACCGCAAGAAGATGGTGGGCAACCTGGCCTACGGGGTGCAGAAGCGCGTGGAAGTCGCCCGCGCACTGACCCTGGCCCCCCAGCTGCTGCTGCTCGACGAGCCCATGGCCGGCATGAACATCGAGGAGAAGGAAGACATGGTGCGCTTCATCATGGACATCCGCCAGGAGCGGGGCATCTCGGTGGTGCTGGTGGAGCACGACCTGGGCGTGGTCATGGACATCTCGGATGAAATTTTCGTGCTCGATTTCGGCGTGCTCATCGGTTCCGGCACGCCGGAGGAAGTGGCCGCCAACCCCAAGATCATTGAAGCCTACATCGGAGAAGAATAAATCGGCATGGTTGACAGAGACGATCTCGTGAAATTCACCATCCCCCAGCTGCTGCGCTGGCGGGTGAAAACCTCGGGCGACAAGGTCGCCATGAGAGAAAAAGACTTCGGCTGCTGGAACTGCATCACCTGGAACGAATACTACGACCTGATCCGCAAGACGGCTTTCGGCCTCAACAAGATCGGGCTGGAAAAAGATGACAAGATCGCCCTGATCACCGACAACATCCCCGAGATGCTCATCGTCTCCATCGGGGCCCAGGCCCTGGGCGCCATCTCGGTGGGCATCTACCAGACCAGCCTCCCCGACGAGATCCAGGCCGTGCTCAACTACCTGGAGGTCAGCGCGGTCTTCTGCGATGACCAGGAGCAGGTGGACAAGCTCATCGAGGTCCGCGACAAGCTGCCGCGCGTCAAGAAGGTGATCTTCGAGGACCCGCGGGGCATGCGCAGCTACCGCTCCGACGACTGGTTCATGTCCATCGAGGAACTCTACGCCCTGGGCGACGCCGCCCGCGAAGAGGACATGGAGCGTTTCGAGGCCTGGGTCGACGAGGGCAGCCCGGACGACGTCTGCCACATCTGCCTGACCTCGGGCACCACGGGGCTGCCCAAGGGCGCCATGATGACCCACCGCAACTACATCAACATGGGCGTGCAGCTGACCAAGGTGGACCCCCTGGAGGACACCGACGAGTACGTCTCCTTCCTGCCCTTCGCCTGGATCGGCGAGCAGATGAACTCCTTCGGCGTGGCGCTGGCCACGGGCATCACCATCAACTTCCCCGAATCGGTGGAGACCGCCATGGACGATCTCAAGGAGATCGGGCCGCACTTCATGTTCGGGGCGCCGCGCATCTACGAGACCATCCGCTCCCAGATCTGGCTCAAGATCGACGAGTCCTACTGGCTCAACCGCAAGTTCTACGAGTATTTCATGAAGGTCGGCGAGAAGGCCGCCCGCTACCGCATGGCCGGCCGCAAGATGCCGCTGTCGCTGCGTTTCCAGGCCTGGCTGGGCAAGGTGCTGGTCTTCGTGCCGCTGGTCAACCAGATCGGCATGCTGCGGCTGCGCCGGGCCTACACCGGCGGCGCGGCCCTGGGCCCGGAGCTGTTCACCTTCTACCAGGCCATCGGCGTCAACCTCAAGCAGATCTACGGCCAGACCGAGATCACGGGCATCGCCTACATGCACCGCGACGGCGACGTGCGGCCGGACACGGTCGGAAAACCGCTGCCGGGCACCGAGTGCAAGATCTCCGAGGAGGGCGAGATCCTGTCCAAGTCCCCCTCGGTGTGCGCCGGCTACTACAAGCTGCCGGAAAAGACCGCCGAGCTGCTCGAGGGCGGCTGGCTGCACTCCGGCGACGCCGGCTACATCGACGAAAACGGGCACCTGGTGGTCATCGACCGCGTCTCGGACGTGATGCACAACAAGCAGGGCGAGATGTTCAGCCCCATGTTCCTGGAGAACAAGCTCAAGTTCAGCCCCTACATCAAGGAGGTGGTCATCTTCGGCGACAAGGAGGACTTCGTCGCGGCGCTGATCAACATCGACCCCATCGTGGTGGGCAAGTGGGCCGAGGACCACGGCATCTCCTACACCACCTTCATGGACCTGTCCCAGAAGCCGGAGGTGGCCGAACTGGTGCGGCAGCAGGTGGCGGACTTCAACCGCAACGTCGAGAAGCCGCACTTCAAGATCCGCCGCTTCGCCATCCTCTACAAGCTGCTGGACGTCGACGACGGGGAACTGACCAAGACCGGCAAGATCCGGCGCAAGTTCATCCGCGAAAAGTACGCCGACCTTTACGAGGCGCTCTACGACGCGTCGGTGAGCGAGAAGGAGGTCGAGGCTTTCTTCCAGTACCAGGACGGACAGACGACCACGGTCAAGACAAACCTTTTATTCTACACCATGGAAGAGGACGCATGAGTTATTTCTTTCAACTGGTCATCAGCGGCATCGTCGTGGGTTCCATCTACGCGCTGTCGGGCCTGGGCTTCGTGCTGATCTACAAGTCCAGCCGGGTGCTCAACATCGCCCACGGACAGATCATCGCCGCCGGCGCGTTCATCACCTACGCGCTGACCGTGTGGGCCGGCATCCCGATCTACATCTCGTTTCTGATGAGCCTGGTGATCACCTTTTTCCTGGCCATGAGCGTGGAGCGCATCTTCCTGCGCCGCCTGATCGGCGAACCCATCATCTCGGTGATCATGGTGACCATCGGGCTGATGTCCATCATCGACGGCCTGATCTACCTGACGCCCTTCGGGTCGGAGAACTTCTCCTTTCCCGAGTTTCTGCCCAAAACGCCCCTGACCGTGGGCGGGGTGTCCATCTCCTGGACCCAGCTGGTGGGCGTCATCATCACCGCCATCCTGATCGCCGGGTTCTCGTGGTTTTTCAAGAAATCCACCGTGGGCATCTCCATGCGCGCGGTCTCCGACGACCAGCTGGCCTCCATGTCGGTGGGCATCTCCATCCCCCGCGTGTTCGGGCTGGCCTGGGCCACGGCCGGGCTCAGCGCCGCGGCGGCCGGCACCATCATCGGCAACATCACGGGCCTGAACTTCGACACGCTGCACGCCTTCGGCATCACGGTGTTCCCGGTGGTCATCCTGGGTGGTCTGGACTCCATCTTCGGCGCCGTGGTGGCGGGGATCATCATGGGCCTCATCCAGCAGTTCGCCTCCGGCTACCTGGACGGCAACTGGGGGCTCAACGGCACCGCCGACGTGCTGCCCTACATCATCCTGCTGGTCATCCTGCTGTTTAAACCCCACGGCCTGTTTGGCACACATGAAATTGAACGGGTGTAGCTTATGTCCGCAAATCGCTGGTTGGCAACCGGAAACTTTTTCACCACCTATCGGGAAGAAAACCGCATCTTTCTGACGCACATCGACCGCCTGGTCTTCTGCGTTTTCCTGGCATCGGTGTTCGTGTGGCCGCTTTTCATCTCCGTCAGCAACAAGTACATGCTGGTCATCGACAACATCCTGGTGGCCATCGTGGCCATCCTGGGCCTGAACCTGGTCACGGGGTTTGCCGGGCTGATTTCCATCGGCCACGCCGCCTTCGTGGGGGTGGGGGCCTACACCATCGCCTCCTTTTCCCAGGTGCTGGGCGACAGTCACGTGCTGATCACCCATTACTGGCCCCTCATGCTGCTGGTGGCCGGCGGCATGGGCGCGGTTTTCGGCGCCATCGTGGGCCTGCCGGCCTTCCGGCTCAAGCACCTCTACCTGGCCATGGCGACCCTGTCGTTCCAGATGATTTTCCAGTGGGTCATCAATTTCATGACCTTTTTCAACCAGGGCCAGACCATATTCGTCGGACGCGTCTTCTGGCTGACCGGCAAAGTGGGCCGGCGCGACCACTACCTGTTCTGGTATTACGTCATCCTGGTGATCATCGTGATCTTCGGCTTCGGCATCCGCAACCTGCTGCGCACCAAGCACGGCCGCTGCCTGGCCGCCGTGCGCGACAACGACCGCGCCGCCGACGCCATGGGCATGCACCCCGGCTTCACCAAGGTGTATGCCTTCGCGCTGGCGGGCTTCCTGGCCGGCGTGGCCGGCGGACTGCACGCCTACCTCTACCGCGGGGTGGGCTTCGAGTCGTTTACCCTGGCCCAGTCCATCTCGCAGCTGGCTATGGCCATCGTGGGCGGGCTGGGGACGCTGATCGGGTCCTTCTTCGGGCCCATCTTCATCATCCTGCTGGACCTGCAGGTGGAGCAGCTGGCCGACCTGGCCGGCAATTTCCTGCCGGCGGCCGGTAACCTGGCCACGGCCCTGCGGCCGCTTTCCTTCGGCCTGGTGATCGTGCTGTTCCTGATGTACGAGCCGCGGGGGATCGCCAACTGGTGGCGCATCGCGCGCAGTTACCTCAAGCTCTGGCCGTTCCGCTATTAGCGCCGGCGGCCGGGCGGGTTTATACATATATCGTTTACGTTGTGCGGGTGGCGGGACCCGAAACGGCGTCCGCCACCGGTTAACCCAAATCAAGAAGGAGGGAGTAAAATGAAAATCGGGAAATTGACGCTCATCGCTGTAGCCCTCACATTCGTGTTCACCGCGGTTTTCAGCGGCCCGGCACTGGCGGGACAGACCTACAAACTGGGCATGTCGCTGGCCATCACCGGTCCGACTTCCGACGCCGGCAACCCTTACTCCAAGGGTGTGGAGGACTACATCAAGTACGTCAACGACGAGAAGCTGCTCGGGGACGACAAGGTCGAGTGCTTCATCCGTGACGACCAGTACAAGACCGATGTGACCAAACGGAATTTCGAGGATTTCCTGGACAAGGGCATCGTGCTGTACCTGAACTACTCCACCGGCAGCACCCTGGCGCTGAAGCGGGATTTCGAGGAAGAGAAGATCGCCGTCATCCCGGCCTCTTTCCACGCCGGTAACCTGGTGGGATCGCACTATATCTTTCTGCCCATCCTGTCCTACTCCGGCCAGATGATCGCCCTGGCCGACTACGTGGCCGACCACCACAAGGGCGACGGGGTTCCCAAGGTGGCGCTGTTCATCCATCCCTCGGCCTTCGGCCGCGGCCCGGTGGAAGACACCAAGAACGCCGTCAAGGCCGGCCTCAAGATCGACATCGTCGAGGTGGTGGAGCACGGCAAGGACCTGGACAACACCGCCATGCTCAAGCGCCTGAAGAAAAAGGGCGTGCAGTACGTCATCTGCCAGACCGTGCAGTCGCCCGTGGCCACGCTGCTCAAGGACGCCCAGCGCCTGGACCTGGCCGCCAAGAGCTTCGGTGAAAAGGGCAAGATGACCTTCATGGGATGCCACTACACCGGCGGCAACGACCTGATCGCGCTGGCCGGCTCGGCGGCCGAGAACTTCTACTGGACCACCGGCTATACCCTGACCTCGGTTCCCAGCAAGGGCACCGACTTCCAGCTGGCTTTGGCCAAGCGTTACGGCCGCGACGACAAGACCGCCAACTCGCACAACTACACCAACGGCATGATGGTGGCCGAACTGGCGGTGGAAACCATCAAGCGCGCCAAGGCCGACGGCAAGAAGGTGACCCGCCAGTCCCTGTACGAGGAACTGCTGGCCATGAACGGCGACCGGGCTTTTTCGCCGCTGACCACCGTGGCGCCGGTGACTTACTCCAAGACCGACAAGGAAGGCGTCGACAAGCTGCAGATCTATTCCGTGCAGGGCGGTGTCTTCAAGGCCGTGGGCGAGCCCTTCACGCCCAAGTATTACAAAAGAAAATAATCGGCAGATGATCCGGATGCGGGTCGTGCCCGGCTGACGGTGCACGGCCCGGACACCTGATTGTGCGTGCTTCCTCCGCCGGGGGCGCCCGTGCCGCGGCGCGGCCCCCCGGCAAAGAAAACAGATCAATGACCCAAGAAAACAACGACCACATCCTGCTGGAAGTCAACAACATCGAGGTCGTCTACAACGACATCATCCAGGTGCTGCGCGGCGTCAGCCTGCAGGTGCCCGAGGGCGGTATCGTGTCGCTGCTGGGCACCAACGGCGCCGGCAAGACCACCACGCTGCGGGCCATCAGCGGCCTGCTCAAGCCCGAGAACGGTTTCATCAAGGACGGCTACATCAAGTTCCGGGGCCGGGACCTGACCAACAAGCTGGGCACTCAGGTGGTGCGCGAGGGGGCCGTCATGGTGCCCGAGGGGCGCCGTGTGTTCAAACACCTGACCGTGGACGAGAACATCCGCGTGGGGTCCATCACGCGCAAGGACGGCTCCCGCAACATCAACCGCGACCACAAGCTCATGTACGAGCACTTTCCGCGGCTGTCGCGCATCACCAACCGCCTGGCGGGATACTGCTCGGGCGGCGAACAGCAGATGATCGCCATCGCGCGGGCGCTCATGGCGGCGCCCAAGATGCTGATGCTCGACGAACCCTCCCTGGGGCTGGCCCCGCTGCTGGTCAAAGAGATCTTCCAGGACATTCAGCGCATCAACCGGGAGCTCAAGACCACCATCCTGGTGATCGAACAGAACGCCCGCGTGGCGCTGGACATCTCCGACTACGCCTACATCATGGAGTCCGGCAAGATCGTGCTGGAGGGCCCCTCCAAGGAACTGCAGGAGAACCCCGACGTCAAGGAGTTCTACATGGGGATGACCCAGGGCGGGGGGCGCAAGTCTTACAAGGAAGTCAAGTCCTACAAGCGGCGTAAACGATGGATGTGACGGGCGGTTTTGCGGCCCGTTCCTGAAAAGAGGCTCAGATGATGAAGATACTGGTGGGGTACAACGGATCCGGCGTGGCCGAAAAGGCGGTGCGCTTTGCCACCGACATGGCCCGCAGGCTGGAAGGCCAGGTGTACATCGTGGCGTCCATGGAGGGCGGCACGGGCGAGAAGATCGAAGAGATCCGCAGGGTCAAGGAGGACCTTGAAAAGGTCCGGCGGACGGTGGAACAGGAAGGTGTGGCCTGCGAGACCGAGCAGCTGGCGCGGGGATTGACGCCGGGGGAGGACCTGGTGCGCTTTGCGGATGAAAACGACATCGATCACATCGTGGTGGGAATCGAGAAAAAATCCCGCACCCGCAAGCTGCTGCTGGGCTCCACGGCCCAGTTCGTGATCCTGAAAGCCTCCTGTCCGGTGACTTCCGTCAAGTAACGCCCCGTTTTTTGCGCCCGCGCGAAACGGGGACCCTTCCGAGAAAAACCCGCGACGGGCGCCCGTCGGCCGCCGACCGGCGCCTGCCTGCCGCTTGACTTCAGACCCGCGCTTTTTTATAAGCGTTCACGTATCCCGACTTTTCGAAGACCGACGGCGCCTGTCCGCCACGCAAAACGGAGGAAACCATGGTTAGAACCGAGATCAGTCTGTTCATGAAAAACGCGCCCGGCGAACTGGGGAAATTCGCCGAACTGCTCTCCGACGGGGGCATCAACATCGACGCCATGACCATCCAGGATGCGTCGGCTTACGTCAAAGAGCTCTTCCAGGCACGGGGCAAGTCGCTCAAGCGGATCGCCTCGGTGGCCAGCTACAACTCCATGCGCAAGGACTCGGCCGATTTTGCGCTCATCCGCGTGCTGGTGGACCAGACCGACAAGGCCATCGACCTGCTCTCCAAGCACGACTATGTCTTCGACATCATGCCGGTGGTGGCCCTGAAATTGGAAAATCGTCCCGGTGAGCTGGCGCGCATCGCGGCCAAGTTCGGGGAAGAGGGGATCAACATCAACTACGTCTACGGTTCGGTGTCTTCGCCCGACGAAACCTGCCTCTTCGTCTTCTGCCCGGAAGACATCGATCTGGCGACCAAGATCTTTTCGGACTGATTCGTCCCACCGCTCGTCGCCGCCTGCGGCCGGCTTACCCGTTGGCGGGATTGCCCGCCGGGGCCGCGCTGCGGGCCAGTCTGCCGCCGGCCGATGCGGGATGCCCGGCCGGCAGGCCCGTGTTCGTTCCTTCCTGTTTCTCGGCCCGCCACTGCCGCAGGGCCGTCTGCCGACGCACCTCGTCCTCCAGCGCCGCTTCCAGGTGCGACAGCTTTTTCTTCAGCCCCTGACCGCTGGTCTTCTTGACGGTCTCATCGACGATGGCCACCGGTTCCAGGTAGGTATACCCGACGCTGAAGATCTCGCCGGGAAAACTGGCCAGTACGGCGCTGATCAGCAGCATGGCCAGCCCTATTTTGGGAAGCTGTTTCATGGTTTGCGGGGTTCGAATTGAGCGTGATTTCGAAATCCGTTGCCTTAATAAACTAATATAATTCCGATTGTGATGAAAAGCAAATTTTTTGCCAGAGTGGAAAAAACCTAAATTTATACTGTAAATACAATAGGTAACGATTTAAAGGGTGAAGCGGTGGGCGATGGCCGGATAGGAAAAGGGTTGCCCATAATTTAGGGAAAACCGCTTCCCAAAGTGTGAAATGAAGTTGCCAATTGCCTGCGGGTAGAGCGTATCAGGGGGCAGTGCTGTTGAGCCCCACAAAGGTGCCGCCGTTGCGGGCGCACAGGATGCGCATGAGGGTGGCGAAACGCTCGCCGGTGTTGCCCCGCTGGCGCGTTTTCTCGATGACCACCGGAAAACCCACCGCATGGATGCGCACCCGGCGGGTGCCGTCGGCCCCGGCGCGGTTGAGCCGGTCCACCTGGTCGACCACCGACTGGATGTCGCCGCCGGCGAACTCGTCTCCGAAGACGTAGAGGCTGATCTTCTTGTCCGGCGCGTAAAAGCGGTTGATGGCCGCCGTGATGCCCTCTACCGGGCTGGAGTTGCTGAAGACGCGCCAGGTGGCCAGTTTCATCAGGATGGCCCGCCGGCGGACCGGAGAGTCCGGTATCCAGCGCCCGCGGTACTGTGAAAACAGGTAATTGCCCATGTCGTTCATCACCTGGATGCCCTTGACGTGCGGGTAGATCTTCAGGACCTGGCGCATTTTTTCGCGCATCAGCGACCAGGCGTTGCGCTGCATGCTGCCGGAGGTGTCGATGATGAAGATGATGTACTCGCTGTCCACCGGGATGCCGCCCACCGAGCGGTCCACGCGCCGGGGGCGGTTCTTGTAGAGGCGCTTCATCTCCTCGGTCAGTTCCTGGCGCGCGCGTGCCAGGCGCTGCGCGATGAGGTTCTGCACGCGGGCGTCGCTCTTGGAGGCCTTGTATTTTCCCCGGATGGCGGACAGGTCGCCCTGCAGCCGGGCCAGGCGCTTCTTTTCCCGCGACAGCTGCTCCCGGACGGCGGTCAGCTCGCGGTTGAGCACCGTGGTGTTGCCGCGGATCTCGACGAGTTCCTTTTCGAGGCGCCGGATCTGTCCGCTGAGGTCCTTTTTCAGGTTCTCGATGACCATGGGAGCGGCGAATTTCGAAAGCACGAAGAGCAGGATGATGGCCCCGAAGGCGCAGCAGATGCAGTCCAGAAAGGAGAGGCTGAAGACCTCGGTGTCGCGGCGGATGCGTCTTCTCATCACGGCCAGTCCTTCGACGGGCAGAGCAGGGACCCGTGGGTGCGCCAGGCCAGGCGCCAGAAGGCGCCGGCGGCGTCCGGGTCCCCCTCCAGGGGAAACAGGATCACGTTGACCGGCACCTGGCGGGGCATGAGCGCCATGGCGGTGTAGAAGTGCTTCAGCCGCGTGGCGGCCGACACCCGCTTGCGCCAGGGCCTGGACGAGCCCATGGTGGGCAGCCCGTCGGTCAGCAGGAAGATGTTGTCCGGCCGGGGCGTCAGCGCCATGGCGGCCTTGAAGGCGTTGAGCAGGCTGGTGCCCTTCTCCGGCACCAGCTTGCGCACCGCCTGGACGGCCCGCTCCAGCTGGTCCACGCTGCCGGCGTCCAGCCAGTCCCCGGCCTGCGCCTTGACCGGCACGAAGGCCTTTTCGTTGAAGGCCATGACCTGGAAACGGCTTTCGGGCGGCAGCTGCGTGGTCAGCCAGTCGACGGTGGCCACCACCCGCCGCCACTTGGCCGAGCGGAGTTTCTGTGCGGGAGGCATGAAGCTGCGCCGGACGATCTGCACGATGGTCTCGTCGAGCATGCTGGCCGAGGCGTCCACCAGGATGAGCAGGCGGCGGCCGCCCACCTTGAGGTCCGTCAGGTACTGCCGGTCGCCGGTGCCGGGAAAGGGGCGCAGGCGTTCGCCCTGTTCTTCCTGCCGGCGGGCCCCGGCGCGCAGCCGTTTGACCTCTTCTTCCAGCGACTTGAGGTCCGCCTTGAGGCGGTTGACGTGGGCCGTGGCGGCCAGGGTTTCCTTGCTGTACTCGGCCACCTCGGTTTTTCGCCTGCGCAGCACCTCGATCACGCGTCGGGAGGCCCCCTGGGTGGTGACCAGTTCGCGGCGGGTTTCGTCCAGCACGTTGCGCGCCTGGATGAGCTGCTTGCGCTGCTCCAGCACCGCCTTTTCCAGGCGGTTGACCTGGGCCTTGAGGTCGCGGGTGATCGTGTCACGCCGGACGGCCCCGCGGGCGTTGACCAGCACGAACAGCAGGATCACGGCCCCCAGGCCGCAGCAGATGCAGTCCAGGAAGGAGAGGCTGAAGATGTTGACCTTTCTGCGCTTCATGGCCGCTCCGGGATCCGCGGGTGATCAGGCGTCATGCGGCGGCATCCCCAGGCAGGTGATCAGCCGCAGGCGCACGCCGGGGTTGCCGATCTGCAGCACCTGCCCCCGCGACAGGCGTTGCGTTCCGTGGACGCGCCGGCCGTCCACCCGGGTCTCGGCGTCCCCGTGCACCTCCAGCAGGACCCGCCCGGCTTCCAGCCGCAGGCTGCAGTGCTGCGGGCGGACCGCGTCGCCTTCCGGCAGGCGCAGGCCGCCGTCCGGCGGGCTGCTGCCGATGACCAGGGGATCGGACGCCAGCGGGTGGGCGGTGTCTTCGAAAAGCACGTGGGTCGCCGCCGGCGGGGGCTGCGCCGCCGGCGGGGGTTCCCCGTTTCCGTCCGCCGGCATGCCCCGGCGGGGGCGGCTGGTGAAATAGAGCGCCCGTGCGTCGCTGCGCTTCTCGTCCAGCGCCCGCCACATGTCGGCCGTGCCCCGGGCGGCGGCTCCCGGCGGCAGCGGCAGGGGGCGCACGCCGGACATGCCGGCCAGCAGGTTTTCAAATCCGGGCAGGTCCGCCAGGCGGTGGGTGTACTGCACGGCCAGGGGGGCCGCGGAATCCACCTGGCCGATGACGCGCGGGATTTCCGACAGCACGCCGTCGACGGCGCCCGCCAGCAGGTCGCGGGTGACGGTGATGCGGTGCACGGCCTGGCCGCTGCGCATCTCGAAGACCGACGACCCGTCGCGGTTGACCTCCGCCAGCAGGTCGGGCAGGCGGTCGTAGAGTTCCTGCTCGGTGGCGGCGCGGTGCAGCGGGTCGAACCGCGTGGTCTGCACGAATTCGGCGGCCAAGGTTTCGGCCCAGCGGCGCTGCAGGTGCAGCAGTCCCTTTTCCTCCAGCCAGCGGGAGTCTTCCAGGCCCAGGCGGTCGCCCACGGAGAGGCGCGTGATTTCCAGCCGGTGCAGGTGAAGGTCCATGTGCAGCAGGCGGCCCGCGCCGGGGACCCGGTCGGCGGCGGCCACGGCCAGCGCCGTGAACCCGCGCAGGGGCATGGCCAGGTCCCGGGCGATGGAGACGATGATCCCCATGGCGTGCCGGTCGAAGTGCGCGGGCACCGCCATGACCACCTCGTCCACGCCGGGCCGCACCTGCCGCCAGATGTGCGCCAGGTGCAGGTAGGCCATCTCGGCGTGAGAGCGCACGCGGGGCAGGCGCTGGGGGAGGGGGTCGGTGCTCAGGTGGTCCCAGAAGGCGTCGAAGGTGAAACGGGGCGACAAGTGGGCACGGCCGCGGGCGGCGCAGCCCACCACGACCTGTTTGCGCTCGACCACCGCGAATCCCGGGCTCTGCAGCGCGTCGCCGTCCACGGGCAGCAGGCGCGCCGGGCGCCCCACGGCGGCCATGATGCCGGTGTCGTTGATCTCGAGGGTCAGCAGGGTCATGGGAACGGGCTCCTTGGGTTACGCCGGCCGCAGGTGGCGGGTGAGTTTCTCTTCACAGTAGGTCTCCACGTCGAGCACGTAGCGCTCCTGCTGCAGCTGCAGCTGGTGGAGCAGGAACATGAGGACGATGCTGATCAGCAGGGCGATCAGGGTGGAGTTGAAAGCCACGCCCAGGCTGCGCGTGACCCCGAAGATGTCGCCCTCGATGGCCTTGTGGGCCTGCCCCAGGGCTTCGCCGATGCCGCGCACGGTGCCGATGAAGCCGATGGAGGGAATCGCCCAGGCGATGTAGCGGATCATGGAAAGCTCGGCGTCCAGGCGGTCGCCCTCGGTGTTGCAGCAGAACTGGACCGCGCTGGCCACGTCCTGCACACTGCCGGTGGCGTTGAAGCGCTGCAGCCCGGCCAGCAGCGCGCGCGGCAACAGCGCCCGGCGGCGGGTGTCGGGCAGGTCCTGCAGGTGGCGCGACAGCCGCCGCGTGTCTTCGGGCAGGATGCGCATGTCCTCGGCCAGGGGGATCAGGTCCTGCTGCAGCAGGCTGCCCTCCCGCAGGGTGCGCACGCTCTTGAAGGCCATCAAGGCCAGGGCCCAGAACATCAGGATGAAGCAGGCCTCCTGTTCGTAGTCGCGGATCACCACGTAGACCGACCGCTGGGTGCCCGCGGCGCTGTCGCTTTTCATGGCCGCCTGCTGGGCCGCCAGGACGGCGTCCGCCCGCGGGCGGATGATGCCCGCGTAGAAGGCGTGCACCACGATGACGATGAGCACCAGGCTCAGCACCTGGTAGAGGAATTCGAAGGAAACCGGCATGCCTTTTCTCATGAAGTCGACCTCGATTCTCAGATGTCCGTCGGAAAGTCCACCGCCTGCCCGGGCCTGATCTTCTCCGAGGGGGTGAAGGGCTTTGTCGGGGCGGGGGATGACGCTTTGCCGCCCTTGCCTCCCGCCGGGGCCGGCGTCTCGCGGCCGGCGCTCGGGCGCCCCTCTTCGGGGGGGCGGGACTCCCCGTCCTTTTGCGGCTGTTTGCGGGCGATCCAGCCGGTTTGCCGGTGGGGGCCGTCGGCGGGTGCCCCGGCGGCCCTTGCGGCCGGCGGAGGTCCCCCGCACAGGATCAGAAGCGCCGCCAGTGCCACCAGCAGCACCGGTGTGCCGCGAAGAAGCGTTGCAGATGGGTTCATGCCGTTTTTATACCATTTTTCGGGGGCCGGCGCCACCGGGGCGCGCGGGCCGGTTCCCCGCGTGTTCACTGCGCGTAGCGGGCGATGCGGAATCCTACGTCCTCCCGGGCCTTGCGCCCGTAGTGGCGGTAGGCCAGGCGCAGGGTGGTGATGGTGCCGTGCTGCCAGCTGGCGCCGCGGATGACGTGCAGGCGCCCCCGGGCCGGTCCGGTGGGGTCGGTGTCCACCTGCCCCGGTCGGTAGGGGGGGATGGTGTAGACGTCGTGGCACCACTCGGCCACGTTGCCGGCCATGTCCAGCAGCCCGGCCCGGCCGGCCTTGAAACTGCCCACCGGCGCGGCCGTGGGGTAGCCGTCGTTGTAGCCCGGGATGTAGGTCGCCAGCAGCTGGCGGGCGGACTCGTCGGCGTAGTTGGCCGTCACCGTGGGCGGCGGGAAGTGTTTGCCCCAGGGATAGCGCACGCCGTCGGCCGCCGCGTCGCGCCGCGCACACCAGGCCCACTCCGCCTCGGTGGGCAGGCGGTAGCCGGTGCCCACGGGCGTGCGGGCCACCAGTTCCCCGCCCCTGAGCTCGTAGACGGGCTGCAGGCCGTCCTTGAGACTCAGCCAGTTGCAGAACAGGGCCGCCTCCTGCCAGGTGACCTTCGCCACCGGCAGGTCGTCGCCGTCGAGGTTCTTGCCGCCGAAGGTGCCCGACCGGTGGGCGGCCTTGAACTGCCTGAACTGGCGGTTGGTCACCTCCCGCAGGCCCATGTAGAAGGGCCGTGTCAGCCGGACCTTGCGGAGCGTCTCGTTGGAGAGCCGTCCCTGCTCGCGGCGCGAGGAGCCCATGGTGAAGGTGCCGGTCGGGCTGAAGCGTTTCAGCCGGTAGCCGTTGGCGGCCGTGATCGCGGGCGCCCGGCCGCGCTTGCGCAGTGTGGCCTCCACCTTGCGCGGGTAACCGGGGCGCACCGCGACGGTGGTCTGGAAAGGGAGGTAGCCCTTCTTGCGGATTTCCAGCCGGTGTTTCCCGGCCGGCAGGCGGATGCGCCCGGTGACCCTGCCCACGGATTTGCCGTCCACGAACAGCTCGGCGTCGGGCGGTGAGACCGCCAGTTGCACCTCGCCCCGGCGGGCGGCCAGCTTGACGGTCAGCGTTTTCTCCGCGCCGCTGGCCAGTTTCAGGCGGCGTTCGGCCTTTTCATAGCCGGCCTTGGAGAGCCGGATGGTGTGCATCCGGCCGGGTTCCAGCGACAGCTCCAGGGGCGTGGCGCCGGCGAAGCGCTCCCCCACCATGACGTTGGCGCCCGGCGGAACGCTGCGCAGGTGCAGCCTGGCCGGTGCCGGGCGCAGCCGGACCACCGCGAGGTCCACGGGCTTTCCGGCGGTCACTTCCAGTTCGGTGCGCCAGGGCTGGTGGCCGGGTGCGCGTACTTCCAACGCGTGGCGGCCGGATTTCAGGTCGGTGGACAGGGGGGTTCGGCCAGCCGGCTGACCGTCGATCCGTACCTCCGCCCCCGACGGCAGGGAGTCCAGGCGCAGGCGGGCGCGGTCCGGCCGGAGCACCAGCGCCTCGGTTTGCCGGCGGTCGCAGCCCGCCACATGCAGTTCGACGGAAAGCGGAAGGTAGTCGTCGGACCGGACCTCGATCCGGTGCCTGCCCGGCGTCAGGGCCAGTTCCCGCTCCGGGGAAAGGTCGACCGGTTGCCCGTCGACGCGCAGCTGCAGGCGCCCGGGGGATACGGGGGAGCCGTCGGTGCTGCGAAGGTCGACTCGCACGTGCCCGGGCAGCGGCTGCATGCGGAAAACGGCCTGCTGGTGTTTTTCGCCGTCCACGGTGAGCGTTTCCGCCAGGGGCCGGAAGCAGGGGCGGCGGGCCTCGACGACGTAGCTGCCCGGTCGCAGGAGGTAGTGGCCGCCCACGGGCACCGCCGGCAGGCCGCCGCGGATGGTGAGCCGTTCGGGGGTCGGCTCGACGCGCACGGTCACCTGGCGGGCGGTGAAAACGAACCAGGCGCCCGCGCCCAGCACGGCCACGACCACCAGCAGGGCGGCCGCCGCCGCCCAGCGTAGGAAGGTCCCGCCCCACCGGCGCGGGGGGCGGGGCGGCCGGAAGGCCACCGGTTCCACCGGGACGGGGCCGGGTTTGTCATTCGGAGCGTTCATGGGGCTGTTTTAATCCGGGGCGGCCGTCGGCACAACAGCTATTTGCACCCCTCCGCCGCGTGTCACACCTTGTTTTTGCAGATCACGGTGATTTCCAGGGACTGCTGTCCCGGCTTGACGGTGACCGTCTGCCGCACGTCCTGGTAGCCGTCCCGCGATCCCACCACGGTGTACGTGCCGGGCCGCAGTTCGATGCGCCGCTGCGTGAAACGGCCCAGGCGTCCCACCCGGTAGACGGCCACACGGGTGGCGCCGTCGGAGTGGATGGTGACGGCCACCGGTGTCTGCCAGGCCTCCACCAGCGCCTTGAGCTGCGCGGTGCGCGCCGCCGCGCGCGGCCCCCGGGGCGCGGTGTTCTCCAGTTCGGCGACCAGCCGGCGGGCCTCCTCCAGCCGCCGGTCGTTCTGCAGCGCCTGCGGGTTTTTCGTGAAGAAATCCACGCGCTGCAGTCGTTTGATCTGCGCGGCGGCCCGCTTGCGGCCGTCGACGGCGAAGCCGACGCGGTCGTCGATCTTCAGGATGGCCTGGTAGGCCTGCAGCGCGCGGGGCCAGTCTTCGGCGCTTTCGGCCGCCAGGGCCTCCCGACGCAGGGCCTCGATGCGCTGCCGCCGGAGGCCGTCCTCGGCCTGTGACAGGGCGTCGCGCGCTTCCGGCCTTCCCGGCGCGGCGGCGCGGGCCTTGCGCAGAAGGTCGACGGCCTGGCCGTACTGCCCGCGCTCCATGGCCGCCAGTCCCAGGGACATGAAGTGCCGGTACCGCTGCAGGGCCACCCGGCGCTGGAGGCGGTCGGCCGCCTCGCGGGCCACGGGGGCTGCGGGGTCCAGTTTCAGGGCCCGGCGATAGGCGGCCAGCGCTTTTTCGATCGCGCCCTTTTCCGCCAGCGCGCCCCCCTCCTGCGTCAGGCGGTGGACTTCTTCGGCCGTGGCGGCGCGCCGCAGCAGTTTGGCGATGCGTTTGTCGGCGGGGTCGATTTTCTGCGCGGCCTCGAGTCTGCGGCGGGCGGCCGGGCCGTCACCGGCCTCGATGTCCGACAGGGCCCGGGCCAGGAGCGCTTCCAGCGCCGCCGGCGCCCGGTCGGCCAGCCGGGCGCTCTTTTCGGCGGCCCGGCGATACATTTCGGCCGCCGCCGGGTAGTCTTCGGCGCGGTAGCGGGCGTCGCCGTCGTCGGCCAGGCGCAGGATCTCCCGGTAGTCCTGCGCGCCCCACAGCGCCGCTCCCAGCCGGTCCAGGCGCTGCTTGGACTTGAGGTAGCGGGCCAGCTGCTCCTCGGCGGCTGTTTTCAGGCGCCGCCGCCGCTGCGGGTCCACGGCGGGTGCCGGGGCGGCGGCGGCGGGCGGGTTTTCGGGCGCCGCGGCGGCCGGCGGGGCCGCGGTTCTGGACGGTCGGCCGGGCTCGGGGGGCGCGGCGGGCGCCGGGGGCGGGCCAGGGCTGGGGGCGGCCGCAGGAGGCGCCGCTTCGGGCGGCGTCGCGGGTGCCGGGGCGGGCGCGGGGGGTGGCGGGCGGCCGGTGAAGTGGCGCACCAGCAGCACGCCGCCGGCCAGGACCGCCGCCAGCAGCAGCACGGCGGCCGCCCCCAGGAGAACCCTGCGGCCGGGTTTTCCCGGCGGGGACGGTGTGCCGGGCGGGGTGAGGTCCACCGGTCCGATGAACTGGGCATCCTCGTGTCCGGGTTTCCCGGTGGGGGTGTCAGGCGGCATGGCGGAAAATGCGGATCCCCGCGGGGCTGTGGTGTCGTGGTCGCATCACCCTACTGTTTTGCCGGTGCGGCCGGGGTTTCCTCGACGAAACCGGTTTCCGCCCGGTAGATCCGGCGCAGCAGGTCTTTCCATTTCTCGAACTGTTCCTTGGCCGAACCGGTCAGCTCGACCTGTTTGCCCTCCAGGTCCATGACCACCGGCTTCATCTCGCTGCCGAAGGTGTCGCCCAGTTCCCGGATGGCGTCGGAGTGGATGCGCGCCTCGTGGGAGATGTTGATGCCGTTGACGAACACCTGGGTCCCCACGATGATCATGCCGGTCTGCAGGGCCCCCGTGTTGTCCACGTCGCTCACGCCCATGGCGATGGCCCCGGCCACCATCAGGGCCCCCAGCAGCTGGCGGGTGACGGCCTCCCGCTGAACCCGCCGCCGGGCGATGCGTTCCTCCCGATTGAGCTGGCGCCAGTTCTCGTAGGAGGGCCACATGCGGGTGTAGAAATTGTCGTAGTAGCCGTTGAGCGTGTCCAGGTACATGTACTCGCGCTCGCGGACCTGCATCAGCCGCTGCATCATGGTGTCGTTGGGTGCCGGCAGGCGGTTGACCTTGAGCCGGCCGCCGGAGTCGTCGGCCAGGTATTGCGAAAAGGCTTCGGGCGCGAAGTCGCGGGCGAATTTCAGGCGGGCGACGGTGCGGATGTCGACGACCTGTTCGGGGGTCAGCTGCATGCGGTAGCGGGCCAGGTCGTTGGCGATGGCGTTGTACAGATCCTGGAAGGCGTCCTTTTCCCCCGGTCGATTGCCGCTGAAAGACCCGTCGCCGGCTTCGGCGGCGTAGATTTTTTTCAGCCACGTCCGGCCGGTGGCGTCGGTGGCCTCGATCTCCACCGCCAGCCGTTCACCGTTGGACTCCAGGATCTTGCCGCGCACCTGCAGCTCCATGCTGTTGTCCGGCGAGGGGACCACCCGCACGGCACCCCACTGGGCGCTGCGCTGCAGGGTGTTCTTGAGGTGCACGGCCATGAAATTGCCCTCGGCCTTGCGGATGTCGGGTTGGGCGTCCTCGTTTTCGCCTTTTGTTTCCGCCGAATCGAAGGGCACGATGGCCACGTCCAGCAGCTGGTTTTCGGGAATCTCCTGCTGCGCCTGCAGGATGGCGGTGCTCCCGACGTTGTAGGCGCCGTAGCGGGCGCAGCCGGATGCCGCCAGCACGAGCGCCAGCAGCAGAAACACCCCCCAAAGGGATCGGCGTGGGAGACACGCCGCTTCAGGGGCGCGAGTTCTTCTTGTATGCTTCATATTCTTTCCAAAGTTTCTTCTTGAGCTCGGGGTCGGTTTCCTGTTCGGCGGCTTCCCGCAGCTGGCGCGCCACGATGTCGTCGTCATCCGGGTTGTAGGCGCCGGGCGTGGCGGCACCCGCCGATCCGGCCTGTCCACGGGTCGCCGCGGTCGCCTGTCCGTCGCCCCGTGGGCCCGCTGCCCCGGCGCCGGCCGATCCCTTGCCGCCGGAAGCGGACGGGGTACCCGGGCGGCCGCCCCGTGCGGCGTCTTTCCCCTGCGGTCCCTGCCGGGAACCCTTTTCCCCCTGGGCCTTGCCGCCACCGGCACCGGCCTTACCGGCGGACCCCGAGGCGGAGCCCGCGCCGCCGCCGCCCTGGCGGGCGCGTTCGGCCGCCTGGGCCGCCTGCCGGGCCAGGTCGCGCATTTTCTCGGCAGACGCGGCCTGGATGGCATCCAGGCGTTTGAGCAGCATCTCGTCGAAAGCCGCCAGGGAGTCCTGCAGCCTGCGGTCCAGGGCCGCCAGTTCGTCTTGCTCCGTTTCCGGCGGAGGGGGGCTGCCCGATCCGGCCGGCCCGCTTGCGGCGCCGGCGGCTGTGCCGCCGTCAGGAGCGCAGAGTGCTTCTATATTGTGGACCAGGCGTCGGTTTTCGTCCACCAGGTCCTGCACCCGCTGGAGATAAGTGGTGTAGTCCCGAAGCATTCCGGCGTCCACACGGCCGGATTGTTTCAATGCCCGAAGGGCCTGGGACACCCGATCCCGGGTGCGTTCACTCAGGGCCAGCTTTTTACGGGCCGCTGTCAGTTCACGGCTGACGGCGGCCGAAGGGCATTGCAGGGCCGCCGTCGGCATGGACGGCGCCAGGCAAAAAAGCAAGCCGAGAAGAAGGCCGAAAAACCGTCGGCTCCCGGTTTTGGACAACAGATTTTGCCGGTCAATACCAAGTGTTACGGTTTTAATGAATGGAAACCGCATGATAATCCCAAAAGTAACGGTTCGACTATGGAGTGTCAAGCGTCAAGCTGAACGGTGAAACCGGGCCCGCATTCTCCGGGGCCGATGGGTGACGTGTTCGTCGAGAATCCACCTCCATCGACGGCGCGCAAAGGCTGCCGTTCGGGCGCCGCCGGGCCGACTTGCAAGCGAAGGGGCCGCTGCCCTGAAGACCGGCCGCACGTCGATGTGCATGGAATGGGCGCTATGGCATCCCGGTGGATGTGGACGAGGCAGGAGGCCGGCGGGCATGCAGAAATAGCTTGACAAGCCAGCGAATGTTGCAATACATACAAAAAATGTAATAAACGCTACATATAGAATAATAATAAAAGAAATGCTGAAAATAATTCATTTTGCTGGATGGTACGCATGAACAGTGAAAGGACCCCCGAAAAGCCCAATATCGTTCAGGTCATCCGGCGCCATTACAATCAGCTCAACGGCACCAACAAGAAAATCGCCGATTTCATCCTCCAGAATCTGGAAATGGCCACCTTTTCGCCTCTGTTGGAGATCTCCAAAAAAATCGGTGTCTCCGATGCCAGTTGTGTGCGATTCGCCAAGGTGATCGGTTACAGCGGCTATCAGCAGTTGCGCGAGGCGCTGGTCGACTACATCGGAAAAATCTTGTATCCGTCACGCAAGGCTTCCTTTCTCCACGACCAGAATCAGCATCCCTCCATCGAAGTGATCGTGAAAAAAGACATCGAGTACATCACCAAAACGATGTCCAAAATCAGCGAGAAGGACTTCAATCAGTTGCTGGATTTCATCGCCCAGGCACGCAGAATTTACTGTGTCGGATGGGGGTACTCGTCTTTCTTATCCGAATATCTGGCGTACGTACTCAGCTATTTCTCTTATGACACCGTATCCGTCACGAGAGAGCGAAGGCCGATGGTGCAGCAATTGCTGCCGGCGACAGATGAAGACCTGGTCATTGTGTTTGACCTGCTTCTCTATTCTGCGGAAGTCATCGAGGCCGTGGAGTACACCCGGGAGAAAAACGCCCGTATCAAAATCGTCACCGTGACCAACGATTCAATGGCGCACATCGTGCAGTTTTCCGATTTGAGCTTTTTTTGCGACATGTCGGGGCATGAATTCAGGCTCAATTCGCTCTCGGCCCCCATCTGCTTTATCAACGCCATCGTTGAACAGGTGGTGGAAAATAATCCACGGGTCACCCTGGACGCGGTGAATGAGTACCAGGAAGTCGTTCTTTCCAGTCCGCTGCATTACTCCCAATTTGAAATGCAACTATACGAGCACAAGAAGCGGGAGAAGAAGGGCGATGGGCAATAGTCTCCGAAAGGGGCTTTGTGTGCGGCCTTCGGCGGATTACCGTAAACACTCGTTATCCATAAGGAGGGAAGGGATGAAAATGCAATGCGGTTTTTCTTTCAGGCGGATCATTTGGGTGGGCATCATTGTCGGCTTGTTCCTCATTCCGACGGGTGGTTACTGCGGGGATGCCACCGAGGTCGAAATCGGAGGAATCACGTCCCTTTCCGGTGTGGCGGCACCCTGGGGAATCGGCATGAACAACGTGTGGCAGCTCGCCATTGACGAAATCAACAACGGCGGGAAGTGGTGGAAGAAAAAAGGCTTTACCGTCAATGGCAAGAAGTACAATTGGAAGCTGAAAACATACGACCATGCCTTTGATGCCGGCAAAGCCGTCTCCGCTGCAAACCGGCTCATCAACCGGGATCGTGTCAAGATCATCTTCGCCTTTGACGGCGGCATGATAAAGGCCTTTCAGCCCATCAGCGAAAAGGCCAAGATCATCACCGTCGCTTATGCATCACCGGGAAAAGACTACATCAACCCCAAGAATTTCTACACCTGGATGTACGGTATCGACTGCATGGCGGCCGTGATTTTCTATCCCTGGCTTGAAAAAAACACGGACATCAAGCGGATCGCCATTCTCGAGCCGGATCACTGGACCGGCCACACCACCGAGGCGGCCTCGCGCTTCGGCATATCCAAGACCAAACTGAAAATCGTATTCGACGATTTTTTCCCGGCGGACATGACGGACTTTTATCCGATTCTGACACGCATCATCCAGAAGAAACCGGACCTGATCGACATCGGCAACGTCGATCCGGCCGCCAGGGCTCTGATTGTCAAGCAGGCCAGGGAACTCGGGTTCAAGGGGCCGATGTACATTATCACGCCCGATATCGCCAACCTCAAAAGCGTGGCCGGGTGGGAAAACTGCGAAAAGCTGTACTTCGCCCCCTACGACACCCAACTGACCGAAGGCCAGAAGTACGTTAAGGACATGTACGTTAAACGTTTCGGAGAGGAAAACTGGATTGGCGCGATCAGCTACATTTTCTGGGACTACGCCTTCTGGCTGTCAGAGGCCATCGAAAAGGCCGGGACCTTCGATACGACCACCGTTTGCAACGTACTGGAGAAAATGAAGCTCAAGAGCATTTACGGCGAACCGGCCTACTTTGCCGGTAAGGGGTACTACGGAATCAACCGTATGCCGCTTTATCCCTACAATATCTCCCAGGTGCAAAACGGGAAGCTGGTCCAGGTGATATCGGGCGCCTATGCCACGTACCTGAAATAGGACCTGTCGCTGGGCAGGATGCGGCAACCGCGGAAGGGCCCGAAAGGCGAAAGAGAGGCCTGCGGCGCGCACTTGCGGCCGTGTCGCGCCGCGGCCGACAGGGGAGCGGTCTCTTTAGGGACGTTCCCGACGCATGCACGGATCAAAGTCAACCGGTCAAACGGGCATCGATTATACCATGGAATTACACGAACTTATCCAAAACATTGTCAATGCTATTTCCATTGGATCCATCTATGCGCTGCTCGCCTTGGGCCTGACCCTGCTGTTCAGCATAATGGATATCCTGTTTTTCGCCCATGGCGCCATGTACATGCTGGGCGCGTACGCCACCTATTATTTCTGTACCAAGTTCGGTTGGAATTATTTTGTGGCCATTCCCCTGGTGATTCTGTTGATCGGCGCCTTCGGGATGCTCATCGAGAAAGGGCTTTTCCGCCCCATCCGCAACGACCACGTGGCCATCATTTTCCTGGGAATCGCGTTGAACTGGTTCTTGGAAAGTGCCGGTTTCATCGTGTTCGGCCTCAGGCCGAAGCCCGTGGCCTCTGCTTTCCCGGGAAAACTGCAGTTTCTTGGCGGCACCATCAGCTGGGAGCGGGCCGTGGTCGTTATCATCGGCATGATCGCCGTGTTCAGCCTTTACTTTTTCTTGATGCGCTCACGGCTGGGGTTGGGGTTGCGGGCTTTCGCCGAGGACCCGGAAGCCGCCGAGTTGCAGGGGATCAGCAATGATCATGTTTGCAGCCTCGGCTTTTTCATCGGCTGCGGCCTGGCCGCGCTGGCCGGGCTGCTGGTGGCGCCCATCTTCATCATCACGCCGTCGATGGGCTCGCATGCCGTGCTGATATCGCTGCTGGTGATCGGGCTAGGCGGTTTGGGAAGTATTCCCGGAGCCCTTTTGTCGGCCTTTATTATCGGTTCGATCGAGTCCTTTGGCACCGCCTACCTGGGCGCGAACATCACATGGGGGCTGATCTTCATTTTCGTGGTGGCATTTCTGACCATCCGGCCGACGGGCATTTTGGGGGTTGAAAGAGAATGACAAAAGGCGCAGTTTGCCATAACGGCTTACCATCTGACTACCTTCGGAAACTGAACCGTCAGAAAAGAGCGCCGTACTACTTTTTGGGTATCTTTTTTCTGCTGGGCATGGTTCCGTTTTTCTGCCGTAACGATTACTATGTGCACGTCATGATCGCCATTTTCTATACGGTGATCTACACCAGCACTTACCGATTTATACTGCGAACCGGACAGTTCCATTTCGGGGCCCATGCCTTCATCGGCATCGGTGCCTACGCGTCGGTGCTGCTCGTCACCCGCGCCGGGTGGTCTTTCTGGGCCGCTATGCCCGCTGCCGGGATCATCGCCGCCGTCTGCGCGCTGGTCGTTGGATTTCCGATCCTGCGGCTCAAGGGAATCTATTTCGCCATCATCACTTGGGGGCTGGGGGATACCCTGCGGTTCATCTACATGCGGTTTAAAAATCCTTTCGGCGGCGCCCTGGGAATATTTTCGATCCCCGGCCCGAATCCCATAACCCTACCGGGGTTCGGGATCATCGATTTTTCCCAAAAAAGCCACTATTACATTTTGGCGCTGACCCTGATGATGCTGACCCTGTATGTACTCTATCGACTTGAAAGATCCCGCATCGGACTGGTCTTCGGCGCCATCCGGGAAGGGGACCAGTTGGCCAGGGCCATCGGCATCAACATCATGAACTACAAAGTTCTGGCATTTGCCGTTTGCTCGGGCCTGGCGGCCATGGGCGGCAGCTTCTATGCCCACTATACTTACTACATATCTCCCCAGGATTTCACGGTCCTGCTGACCATTTACCTGGCGATCTATACCGTCGTGGGGGGGCAGGACAGCTACTTCGGTGCCATCGTCGGCACCGTTGTGTTGTCGCTTGCCGGAGAGATTTTTGCCGGCTATTCCCACTACCAGTTGATCATGTACTCTACTTTCATGATCGTCGTGCTTCTGTTCCTTCCCCAGGGACTGGTCAGTTTCCCCAGGTATATCGCCAAGCGGTTTGTTGACAAATCCGCGAACGAAGCAAAGGGACAAGGAAATGAGTCAGCTCTCACTTAAGGGCGTTTCGAAATACTTTGGTGGCCTGGCGGCCATACAGAACCTGGACTTCGAGGTCGAAGAGGGGGAAATCAGGGGCCTCATCGGGCCCAACGGGGCGGGCAAAACAACGGTGTTCAATGTAATCACCGGAGAACTGGCACCCAATGCCGGGAAGATTCTTTACGCCGGCAGACTGCTCAACGGCCTGAAGAGCCACCAGGTGGCCAAGCTGGGCATCGTCCGGACCTATCAGCTTGTGACGCTTTTTTCGGGCTACTCGGCCCTGGAAAACGTTCTCGTTGGATTTCACTCCGAGTCCCGCTTCGGCTTGCTGGACTTGATCCTGGGAAGCCGCAAGAGCCGCGCCGTCGACAGTGCACAGTTTGAAAAGGCCATGGAAATTCTGGCCTTCATGGGCCTGTCGGAATTTGCCGACGCCCAGGCCGAGAACCTGCCCCACGGGATGCAGCGGAAACTGGGGGTGGCCATTGCGCTGGCGGCCCGGGCCAAGGTTCTGCTGCTCGACGAGCCATTGACCGGAATGAACCCCAGCGAGGCACAGGATATGATCGAAACCATACGCCAGATCCGCAAGGAATACGGGACAACCATCATACTCGTAGAGCACAACCTGCAGGCCGTCATGGAACTGTGCGAAAAAATCACCGTCATCAATTTCGGCCAAAAAATTGCTGAAGGCAAACCGGAGCAGATCAGGCGGGACCCAAATGTGATCGAAGCCTACATCGGAAAGAACGCCCATGCTACTTGAAATCAGGAATCTAAGGATCAAATACGGCAAGGTGGAAGTTGTCAGAGGCGTTTCCATCGAAGTCGAAGAGGGCAGCATCGTAACGCTGATCGGCTCCAACGGCGCGGGGAAAAGCAGCATATTGAAGGCGCTGTCCGGCCTCATTAAGCCAAGCGGCGGAGAGATCCGGTTCCAGGGAAAAAAAATCGACGGATTACGGACGGCCAGCATCGTCAAGTCCGGCATCGCGCAGATCCCGGAGGGGGGCAGAGTGTTCGCCAAGCTGACCGTGGCCGAAAACCTGCGCTCCGGTGCCTATCTGAGAAGGGACAGCGACAGGGTGGAAAGGGATTACGAGAGGGTCTTTCGGCATTTTCCCATATTGAAGCAGCGCCTCGGGCAAAAAGCCGGGACCCTGAGCGGCGGCGAGCGTCAGATGCTGGCCTTCGGCCGGGCGCTGATGAACGGTCCCAAGCTGCTGGCCCTCGACGAACCGTCACTTGGGCTGTCGCCCATGCTGGTCGACACTATTTTCGAAATCATCCGGGCGATTAACCGGGAGGGCGTCACCGTACTGCTCGTCGAGCAAAACGCCCGCATGGCCCTTGAGTGTGCCGACAAGGCCTATGTGCTCCAAACTGGCGAGGTCGTCAAGTACGGCCCCGCCAGCGACCTGCTCGAAAGCGACGATATCCGCAAGTCTTACTTGGGCGGCTGACGGGGCGGGGGACTCCCCGCATTCCAGGGGGACGTCTCGCCGTGGAAATGGCCGGGCGGGTGATCGTTTTGCCCGGTGGCATCATGCAAAACCCAGGCGAAACGTTTTTTGGAAATCTTTAAAAATGCGAGATCGGCGATTGTGCTGAGAATTGTGCCAAAAACACGGAGGCGCGTAATGGACATTGAAACCATCAACAAAATCATAGCGGAAAACGATATCCAGTGTGTGCTTGTCTGCACGCCGGACGTCAACGGCAATTTCCGGGGCCGTGGGGTGAGGACCGACTATTTTCTCAAGAGCATCTGCAGCGAAGGGCTGGGGGTCTGTGACTGTATTTACATCATGGATACCCTGGACCA